>NZ_JALKFX010000009.1:24907-96982 GCF_023243045.1 Frankia sp. AgB32 | reverse complement strand
AGGACCCACCCGCGGTGTCGCCCGCGGGCGGCCGAGCGCAGGAGGCGGCGTCAGATCGTGGAACACCTGGACTCGCCAGCCGGCCTGACCAGCCGGGCTGGCCCATCCCCCGTCCCGCACCGCGCCGCGGCCACGGGTGGGGGGTTGCGATGACGGCGCCACGCCGACTCATGCTGCTGCGCCACGCGAAGTCCGACTGGGCCGATGCGGCCACCCCGGACGCGGACCGGCCCCTGTCCGAGTCCGGCCGGCGTGCCTGTGACCTCCTCGCGCGCCATCTCGCCGCGCAGGACTCCGCGCCGGACCTGATCCTCTGCTCGTCCGCGGTGCGGACCCGGCAGACCGTGGCGGGACTCGCCCACGCGCTGCCGGCCAGCGTCCCGGTGCTCGTCGAGGACCGCCTCTATCTGGCGGAGGCACGCGAACTGCTGGAACGGCTGCAGGAGATCGACGACGGGGTGCCCAGCGTGCTGCTCGTGGCACACAACCCGGGCATCCACACCCTCGCCGTGGCGCTGCTGGCGCCCGAGGACCGCGCCCGGATCCCGACGTTTCCGACCGCGGCCCTCGCCGTCGAGGATCTTGAGGTGTCCCGCTGGGCGGAGCTCGGCCAGCAGTCCACCCGACTGGTCTCCTACGTCACTCCGCGCGAGCTGCGCGGGACACCCGGGCCGCCGGGCGCCGGCGACTGACGACCCTGCGGCCGGGCCCGGGCCGCAGGAGGGCGCCGTCCCGGCACACGCGAGGCGACCGGGACGATCCGCCGTCAGGTTGCGCTCAGTACGCCTGCTCCATGATGCGCGAGGCCAGGCCGACGGCCGCGCCGCCGACGAGCAGCACCGCCGTCACGATCCACAGCGGCATGGAGGCGAGCGGCAGCGCCACGGCACCGGCGATGAAGCCCGCGATGATCATAAACACGCACAGCCACGAACCCGTGTTCGCCTTGTGGTGCCCGGTCTCACTCGCCACGTCCACTCCCGTCCATCCCTGCGCCGACCGCCCAGCGGCGGTCCAGCCACACCGTGTTCCGCTGCGAGACTACCCGCGAGCGCCCCGCGGCGGCCCCGCGAGGTGACGTCTCTGACCGGGCCGTGCGGCCCTTTCGCGGGGGGTGGCCCGGCCCGCCGCCGACGTCACCGCGCCGGTCCTGGCGGCGGCCTAGACGAAGCCAGCGATGCGGCGCAGGTCGACGACCTGGTCGTCGAGCCAGCGCCGCACGTCGTGGGTGCGCACCTGCTCCGCCGCCGCGGCGAGGCGACGGTGGCGCTCCTCCATCGGCATGGTCAGCGCCGTGTAGAGGGCGTCGGCCATCTGCTGCACGTCGAACGGCTGCAGGGTGACGGCGAACTCGCCGAGCTCCTCGTGGGCGCCGGCCATCTCCGACAGGGCGAGCACCCCGCCGCGCCGGTTGACCACGGCGACCTCCTTGGCCACCAGGTTCATGCCGTCGGCGATCGCGTTGACGATCAGGACGTCACAGATCGAGTAGGCCGCGACGGCGAGCGGGAAGTCCTCGACCATCCGCAGGTCGATCGGCTGGCGGCCCTCCTTGGTGTGCCGGGCGTTGATCTCCGCGACGACGCCGCCGATGAGCGCGATGTAGTCGGCGTACTCGGGCACGTCCGTACGGCTGGGCTGCAGCAGGGCGAGGAAGCTGACCTTGCCGACCAGCTCGGGATGCTGGTCGAGGAGGATGCCGAACGCGATGAACCCGCGCACCACGTTCTTGCTCGGATCGGTGCGGTCGACGCGCAGGATGAGCTGGCGGTCGTGGTCGAGGAAGAGGTAGCGCAGCATCGCGACGTGCGCCGCGACCTCGCCGGAGGCCTGGGTGGCGTCGAGCGCGGCGGGGTCCACCGAGATCGGGTAGTAACGGGCCCGGACCACCCGGTCCCCCACCGTCACGGTGAGGCGCTCCAGGTCGACCGGCAGGCCGAGCAGCTCCGCGGCGCACAGCACGAAGTTGCGGGCGTAGCGGCGGGTGTGGAAGCCGACGACGTCGCTGCCGAGCAGCCCGCGCAGCAGCCGCTGGCGGATGTCCTCCGGCAGGATGCGCCACTCGTCCGGCCCCGGCCAGGGAATGTGCACGAAGTGCGTGAGCACCACGTCCGGGCACTGCTCGCGGACCCAGTCGGCGACCAGGTAGAAGTGATAATCCTGCAACAGGACGAGCGCCTTGCCACCGCGGGCGCGGACCTCGCTGACCACCGCGTCGGCGTAGGCCCGGTTGACCGCCGCGTAGCCGTTCTCGAAGGCGTCGTGCTCGGCCTGGGTCAGCACCGGCGACAGCGACCGGCCGTAGAGCCCGTGCTGGATGAACCACAGGATCGGGTTCGACCAGACGCTGTAGAAGTCCGCGTACGCGGTCGGGTCGGTCACGACGAGCCGTACCCGGATGGCCGGGCCGTCGGGCTCACCGTCGACGATGAGATGCGGCTGCGGATGGGTCTGGACGACGATGGAACTGTCGGGGTTCTCCCCGGCGACGGCGGTGTCCTCCTCGCTGGCGGCGCCGCACACCCAGACGGCGTCATCGAGGTGTTCGGCGAGCCCGGACAGGGCGGAGACGAGGCCGCCGGCCCCGCGGCCGACGGTGCGACCGGTGGTATCACGGTCGAAGCTGACGGGACCCCGGTTGGACAGGAGCACGAGAGGCAGGTTTAGGGGGTTGAAGTCCGACACGGCGGATGCAGCCTCCTGGTCACGGGCGGTACTCGGCGTCCGGTGCCCTTGGTGGCGCCAGCGCCCGGGCGCACGGGGACAATCCGGACTGTAGTGAGCCCCGGATGCGGATGCACCGCGTTGCAGGGCGCCCAGGACGTTGTTACCCAGACCTTCATCTGGTCACCACGCACATCTGCCCGACATCACGGAGTAATGAGACGCAGGGTGGTCAGGCAGTCCGATAGCGGTCGGCTATCACCAGTCGGCGATTTCGTGACTTTTAGTGGTCTCAGAGGCCGTCTCGGTAGTCGCGGACCTCCTGCACCGCCGATCCGAGAGAAGCAAGCGACATCTGCAATGTGTCACGCGTCTCGACGAGGGCACTGGTCAACTGGTCGACGGCCCGGTGCTCACTGCCGTCGGTCGCCGCGATCACCATCGCCTGCGCCTCCTCGAGCATGCTCAGTGCGCCCTCGAGCTGGCCGGCGACCTCCTCGGTCCGCCGGAACGCCTCGTCGAGCTGCGCCTTGACGTCGGCGATCGTGCCTGACACCTGTCCTCATCCCTTCCTGGACCCGCCGGCCCGCGCGCCGGAGGCCGACTGCTGCTCCGCCGGCGCGCCGAGACCGAGACCGAACCGGGCCGCCGCGGCCAGTGAGAGAAGCGCACCGGCGACGGCGACCGTGTTCGTCGGCGCGAGCCGGAACGTCGCGAGCACCGCCACCGACGCGCAGCCCGCGCCGAGCATCGCTGCCCGCAGGACCGCCTTCGGCCCGCCCTCCGCCCCTGCGGCGGCGGCGACCAGTGCCCCGGCCACGAGCATCGCTCCGATGATGCAGGGCAGACCGGGCGCATGCGCGAAAATCCGCAGCAGACCGACGAGGACCAGGCTGAGCAGACTGGCGAGCGCCGTCATCAGCCCGGCGGACGCCGACCCACCGCCCTTGGTCACCGCCCGCAGCTCGGCTGCCTTGCTCATCGCGTCCAGGCAGAGCTCGTAGGCCTGCCGGGGCGCCGTGCGCGGGTCGACGGGCGCCCCGGCCGCCGGCGGGGCCTCGCCACCCCGGCGACGCCGACCGCCCTGAGCCCCCGCCGTGCCACCCGCCAGCCCCGCGCGCTCCCGCCGGGGGCCGCCGTCGCCGTGGCGCCCCGCGCGGCCCGTCCCGCCTCGGCCCACGGCACGCTCACGCCCGGCGTGGGCCAGCGGAGTGCCGGGCCGGCGACCGCCCGCCCCGCCCCGGGGATCGCCCATGCTGAGGTTCGCCCGGCCCTTGCCGAGAGACACCCGCCCGTCCGCCGTCTCGCCCGCCGTCTCGCCCGCCGTCTCGCCCGCCGGCCGCAGCTGGTCGAGGTCCGTCAGGCCGTACTGGGCCAGCGGCTCGGCCACCTGCTCCCAGACGGTGCCCACCCGGCGCCGGATGTCCGCCGCCGCGTCCCGGTGCCGGCGGGCCTGCGCCCGGCTGCCCTGGCGCCGCTGATGGGCGTCGCGGCCGGCCCGTGCGCGCGCCACGTCGGAGGCGCCGAGCATGCGCCGGTAGCGCAGCGCCACCAGCAGGGGATCCTCCAGCTCCGGTGCGAGCTCGTTGCCCCCGGTCGCACCAGCGCCACCGTCGGCGAGGCCCGCGCCCGGGACCGGACCAGCCGAAACAAGGCCGCCGGGGACAGCCTCGCCGGCCGCGCCCGTGCCGATGCCGGCACCCACGCCCGTTGCCGGGCCCGCGCCCACCGCGGGTCCGCGTTCGCCCGGACCCGGCTGCGTCAGCCCCGTCCGCTCCGCCAGGCGCCGCTCGGGGACGGGCGTCCTCGCCGGCGTGTCGACGTCTCGCCATGACCCCGCGATCGACCAGGCATCGGCCGGATCAGTCCGCTCAGCTCCCGCCACGATCGTGCTCCATCCTCTTGCGACCCCTGACCCTCCCGTGATCCCCGGCCCTCCCGCGATCCCCGGCCCTCCCGCGCCCCCTGGCCCTCCGGTGACGCCTGCCTCTCCCCGCCGCGCGGACTTTCCGGCGGCGTCGGCAGCTCCTCCGTCACCGGTCGGTTCCGCGCTTCCCCTCGTCTCCCGCTGCCGGTCGCCGGCCCGGGGTCGCCAGCCGCCGGCCGGACCGTCCGGGCCGCGCGACCACGCGTCGGTGACCGCTTCCGGCTCTCCGCGCGGATCATCCTTCCCGATCATCGCCGGCCTACCCGTGCACCAGTGGAGCGAACGGCACCACGGTGCGGGGCTCGGACTGGGTGTGGCGGTCGAAGAGCACCGCGCGGTTCGGCATCGTCCCGCCGGGCACCGGACGATGCCCGGCGAGGGCGAACAGCTCGTTGCCGGGTACGCCGGCCGCGACCCAGGCCGCGATGTCGTCGCGGTTCACCGGGCCGAGATCCTCCGACATCCGGGACACCCCGCGCCACCAGCCGATCAGATGGACGCCCTGCGCGGGGCCGCGCCGCGTCACGGTGCGCAGGTCGTCGAGGCCGGCCCGGCGGCTGGCCGGGTCCTTGGCCTCCAGGGCGGCGCGGCCGGCGTCCATGGCGAAGACCACCACGAGTCGCAGGGGCGGGGCGGCCCCGCCGCGGCCGGCGAGGGCGGCGTCCTCTCGGGCCCGCGTGTCGTCCGCGGCGGCGAGGAGCACGCCGCGCAGCCCGGTGACGTCGACCACGTGGACCGGATGGTCCGCCCGTCGGATCCGGCTCGCGAGCACCTGTGCGGCGCCCATCGTCGTCGGCTCGGCCGCGACGATCTCGACGATGAGGCCGCCGGTCGGCAGCTGCCGGGCCACGCTGGCCGCCGCCGCCTGCACCATGCCGATGGCTTCCCGCCGCAGCGGGCCGAGCACAGCGAGATGCCGCCCCGGCGAGGCGGCGAACCGCACGCCCACGGCGGCCGGGGCGAGGTCCACGGGCACGCCGACCAGGGCGAGCGGGTCGCCCCCGGGGCCCGGCCGCTCGTCGCGGTCCGCCGGTGCGTCGGCCTCGCCCCACGCACCGGCACCGGCCCCGGCGGCGGCGCCGCCGACCGCGAACCCGGCGGGAACGAGTCCGGCCTCGGCGCCGGCTCCGGCCCGGTCTGTTCCATGGCCGACCGCGCCGTCGATCGTGCCCGCCGGCTGCCCGCGGGTGGACTCGACCGCCCGGGACGCCGGCCGGCCGTCCAGGGCCCGGTACACGGTGTTGTCGTCGAGGATCGCGGGGGCGTGGCCGACGAAGACCCGCGGCGGCGCGGCGGTGGGCAGACTGCGGGCGGTGGCCGTCGCGAGCTGGTCCCGCAGCCGGGCGATCACCGCGGGATCCGGGAAGGCGACCCGGACGTGTTCGTTGCCCGCCGGATGGCCGTTGCGCCGGTTGACGATCGCCTCGCCGACCCCGGACAGCGCCCCCGCCGCCTCGTTCGCGGTGGACAGCAGGACCCGGGACTCGGAGATCGAGGTGCGCAGCGCCACCCGCAGCGCGAACTGCCCGAAGATCGATCCCCGTTTGCCGGCGGTGGAGTCGAGTGCGTCGATGCCGGACAACGTCTGGCTGGCCAGCAGCAGGTGGATGCCGTAGGCGCGGCCCTGGCGGGCGAGCACCTCCAGGTGGGCGACGGCCTCGCGGGCGATCTCGTCCAGCGGGGTGAGCATCACCTGGAACTCGTCCACCACCACGATGATCCGCGGCCACGCGGAGGTGCGGTCACCGGTCCGCAGCCCGCGCAGGTCCCGGGCGCCGACGGCCCGCATCGACACCGACCGGCGGCGCATCTCCTCGCGCGCCGCACGCAGCACCGCCACGCCGAACTCGCGGTCGCTCTCGATGCCGACGGTGTCGGCGTGCGGCAGGAAGAACGGGTCGGCCGGGCCCCCGGCGAACTGGGCGAACTCCAGGCCCTCCTTGAAGTCCAGCAGGTGGAACCGGACCTGGTCGGGGCCGTAGCGGGCGGCGATGCCGTAGACGGTGTCGAGCAGCAGGGTCGACTTGCCCGCGCCGGCCTGGCCGCCGACGAGCGCGTGGACGGTGTCGTCGTCGAAGGTCAGGCTCACCGGGCCGTCCTGGCCGAGCGCGACCGGCACCGTGACCCCCGCGGCGCTGTCCGAACCCCACAGCGCCGTCGGCAGCAGGTCCACGATGCCCGGCGGCCGGGACGCCTCCTGCCGCGCGGCATCGGCGACCTGCGTGGTCACGGCCGTGACGAGCTCGGTCGGGGGCGCCTCGTCGAGCTCGACGGGCAGCAGGCCGGTCAGCGAGGTGCGCCACTGCCCGGGACGGGCGTCACGCCAGTGGGGTCGGTCGACGAGCAGGTCGACGGCGGTGAACGTCACCGAGTTGGGCAGCGGGTCGGCGACCGGGTCAGTCTCCTCGTCGTCGAGATCGAACTCGTCCGCGTCCGGGTCCCCCGGGTGCGCGGCGTCGGCGGCGTCGGCGAGCTCGACCGCGTCCGGGCCGGGCACGGCGCGCTGCACGATGGAGATCACGCTGACGCCGCAGGCAGGGCCCTGGGCGGCGACGGCCGACAGCGACCTGGCCCCCTCGTCGTACAGCCGTGGCTCGCCGAGCAGCACCAGGACCAGCCACGGCTCCGCGCGGCCCTGGCCGGCGCTCTCCCGGTCGCGCAGCGAGTCGTAGCGCCCGGCGAGGCGCTCGCTGGTGATCCGCCCGACCTCGGCGGACAGCTCCGCGAGCCGCTCCTCCAGCCGCGCGCGGCTGGTGATGGTGGCCGCCGCGACGCCCGCCCCGCGCAGCGGGGCGAATCCGGCGAGCCCGGCGCCGAGTTCGTGCGGGTCGTAGACGACGAGGCGGACGCGGCCCGCGGGGGCTGCGGCGAGGATCCGGGTCAGCAGCCCGCGGACCAGGTCGACGGCGGCGGCGCGCTGTGCGCGGGAGGTCTCGATCCGCAGGTTGCGGGCATCGAGCAGCGGCACCGCGAGCGGCACCGTGCTGTGCCCGCCGTCCGCCCCCTCGGCAGGGACGACCACCTGCCCGACCTGCCACAGCCCCGGGCGGTAGCGCCGCTGGCCGCCGCCCGGACCGCCGGGGCCGGGCGGTCCGACGCCGAAGGGCCCACGCCGCCAGTCGGGGGCCGACCAGGACGCGCCGGCGAACCCGGGCGCCTGGCCGCGCGCGATCGCGCGCGCCTCGGCCAGTTCGGCCTCGACGCCGAGCGGCGCGCCGCCCGCGCCGGCCAGGCCGGGCCCGTCCGCCGCCGCGCCGCCGCGCTCGAGGTCGTCCGCCTGTTCCTCCAGCCGATCGGCCAGCGCCAGGGCGGCGCCCAGCGACGACTGAATCCCGCTCACCAGCGTGCGCGCGCGGCGCGTACCCGCCATCGTCCGAACCTCCCCTCCCCGGCCCGCCGCCGGCGGGTACCCGCCGGCGGCCGCGCTGGCAGGCTGCCCCGCACTCGCGCACGGGCCACCACCGGCACGTGACCTTCGTACCAGTCGACGACCTTCGTCCTCGCGTCCCACCCCGCGCCGCCCGACCACGTGCCCACGGGCGACCACGCGTCAACGAGATTCACGGGCGCCCCGGACGTCCGCGGGACCGCCGGAACTCCCAGACCTCCATGACCCACACACCACATGATCCACACCCGGCGCGGTCCACACTCGACCATGACACGTTCGCACGGGCAAACATCCCAGAACGCGCCTACGGGTCGGACGGCCCGCCCGTTCGGGCGGCGAGGGCCGCGGCGTCGACCACGGTGGGACCACCTGTGAACGAACCGACAGGACGTCGAGGGGTCACGTGCGTTTCGCTGGCGCATGACCTTGAGGTGAGCGCGGCCCGAACATCGATCACGTCCCCTCCCGGCCAGTGCCGCGGACCAGCACCATCCGGCAGAAGATGCCAGGGTCGGGACGACGAGGGGACAGCGGGGCGGAAGCCCACCCGGGGAGGCAATCTCGTGACGGACGCGGCTGACGCGGCACGCAGCACGGCGACAGGCAGCACGGCGACGGGCCTCGACCGCCTGGCCGCGAGCACCGGCGGCACCCCCGCCGGCGGCGGCACGGCACCAGGCGCCGGCGGAACCCGGCGCGGCGCGCCGATTCCGGCGCAGCGGCCGCTCGCGGTCATCGACGTGGACGGGGTGGTGGCCGACGTCCGGCACCGGCTCCAGTACCTGCGTTCCTGGCCCGGGGACTGGGACGCCTTCTTCGCCGCCGCCCCGGCGGACCCACCTCTCACCGAGGGCGTGGAGCTCGTGCGGCGGCTGGCCCTCGACCACGAGGTGGTCTGGCTGACCGGCCGGCCGGAACGCTCCCGGGAGGCGACCTCGCGCTGGCTGCGTGAGCAGGGGCTGCCCTCGGGCGAGCTGCGGATGCGCCCGGACGACGACCGGCGCCCGGCGCGGGTGTTCAAACGGGCGGAACTGCGCGAGCTCGGCGCGAACCGGCAGGTCGCGGTGGTCGTGGACGACGATCCCGCCGTCGTCGACCTGCTGCGGGCCGACGGCTGGCCCGTGCTGCGGGCGCAGTGGCTCGAGTACGAGTCGACCCTGGGCAACGCCCAGGAGACCGAGGGCCGCACCTGACGGGCTCGCCGGCCGCTTCTCAGGCGGTACTGCGGCGGGTGCGGCGGGTGGCCAGCTCGTCGCCTGGGTGGGTCGCGGGTGGCTCGCCCGGACGCTCACAGGGCAGCTCGGCGAGCTGCCCGCGCATGTCCCGCAGGGCGCGGCCGACGGCGATGGCGAACACGCCCTGGCCGCCGCGGACCAGATCGATCACCTGGTCGTCGGAGGTGCACTCGTACACGGTCGAACCGTCGCTGATCAGCGTGAGGTGCGCCAGGTCGGCCACTCCCCTGGTGCGCAGGTGTTCCACCGCGACCCGGATGTTCTGCAGCGACACGCCGGCCTCCAGCAGCTTGCGGACCACGCGCAGGACGAGGACGTCCCGGAACGAGTAGAGCCGCTGGCTACCGGATCCCGACGCGCCGCGAACGCTGGGCACGACCAGTGCGGTCCGCGCCCAGTAGTCGAGCTGGCGGTAGGTGATGCCCGCGGCGGCGCAGGCGGTCGGCCCGCGATACCCGACGTCGTCCCCGGGAGGCTCGGGGATCTCGTCGGGGAAGAGGTGACCCTGTTCGATCATCGTCGTACGCACTTCGCCGCCATGTCACAGCCCCATCCTCCGGATCGATCCGGGTCCGTCCCGACGGCCGGTCGGCCGGTGCCGTCGCCACGCACGGACCGGTCCGGTCGAGTCAGTTCCACCGCTGCCCCGCGTTCCGGCTCGGCGCCGGACGCGGCTGGCTGCGCCGCGGATCATCACCCGGTCTACCACCGGGCGAGCGCGACCACCCCCGTGGCCTGGTGCCAGCCACCGTCACGAGCCTCGCGCACGCGGGGCACCACGGCGGCCGACCTCTCCGGCAAGGTCAGAGCCGGAGCACTTCATCCGCTGACGCGTCCGCCACGGTCTCGGGCGGACGCTGGCTCCGGGGTCCGGGCTCTCCCGACCGTAGGAGGGACGCGCTGTTCCTTCAATGATCTAAGCCGGCGTGTCTGTAGTCCAGCGGACACCGCAGGACACATCGGACAAAGAGGAATGTCGCCCCCGGATCGGGGCCCCCGTGTCCGCCGGCGACCGCCGAAACGGCGCGCCGCAGCGCCGGAGGCGATCGTGGCGCGGCACCCTGGGATGCCCGCGCGGAACCCGATGATGGGAGATGGGCCACATTGCCATGGCGGCCGCGCTTTCACGGTCGCATATCGACGCGCCAAGGGCTACCCCACGGGACGACGGAGCCGAGCCCGCCACCCTCATGGCCGCCCGGCTGGGCGCGCCCAGCCCGGTCCAGCGCCGGATCCACCCGCGCGACCACCGGCGAGCGGACCCGCGCGAAGGCCCCGCAAAGGTCAGGAACCGGGCGTGTTGAAGTCCTCCGGGGAGATCGTGTCCAGGAACTCCCGGAACTTCTCCAACTCGCTCTCCTGCTCCTGTTCCTGCTCCTCCGGGACGGTGATCCCGGCCTCGGCCAGGACGGCCTCCACCCCGTAGACCGGCGCGCCCATCCGCATCGCGAGCGCGATCGCGTCCGACGGGCGGGCGGAGACCTCCACCCCGTTGCCGAACACCAGGGTGGCGAAGAAGACGCCATCCTGCAGGTCGGTGATGGTCACCCGGGTCAGGTCCGTCTGCAGCGCTCGCAGCACGTCCCGCATCAGGTCGTGGGTCATGGGCCGAGCCGTCGTGATGCCCTCCTGGGCGAAGGCGATCGCGGTGGCCTCAACGGCGCCGATCCAGATGGGCAGGTACCGCTCACCGCCCACCTCCTTCAGAAGCACGATCGGCTGCTTCGACGGAAGCTCGACTCGCACGCCGACGATGTCCAGCCGATGCACCGATCTACCTCCTCGCGCAGGTGGGGCAGGGCGGGATGTTGTGACCGGAGCCAGAAAACCCCACAGGGGAGACAGTATCCCCGCATCCGCCCCGCGTCAGCGCGCCCACCGGTTCCACTGCCCACCAGGGCGGTTCCGGCCGGGCACCGCGCACCGCCAGCCGGCCACGATGAGCCGCCGCCCGGCCACGCACAGACCCGCCTCGGCGCGGCGCGGACGGCCTCAGCCGGACCGGGTGGCGGCCAGCCGGGACCGCAGCAGGGCCGCGTGCAGGCGGACCAGGAGGGCAGCCAGCTCGTCGGCGGTCTGGGCGTGGCGCCCGGAGTTGTCCGCGCCACGCTGCCCGCGCAGCGGCGCGGTCGCCGCCTCGATGAGACCAGCCTCACGGTCCGCGACGGTCCTCGCCGCTCGCAGATGGCGGGCCTGCACGCCGTGCCCGGCCAGCAGCGCGACGGTCCGGGCGACCACCACGGCGTCGGAGTCGTAGTAACCGCCGCCGGCGATCGGCGCGATCAGGCCGTGCCGCTCCAGGTCGGCCAGGTCCTCCTCGTCGAGCCCCACGGCGGCCAGCAGCTCGCGGCGCGACATGCGGACCCGCTCGGCACCGAGGATGGCATCGAGGCCGGTGGAGCCCGGATTCGGCGGCAGCGGGCGCGGACCGGGCCGGTGCACCGGGGTCTCGCCCCGGTCCAGCGACGCCAGCTCCTCCTTGATCACGCGCAGCGGCAGGAAGCGCTCCCGCTGGGCGTGCAGCACGTACCGCAGGCGCGCCACGTCGTCTGCCGAGTACTTGCGGTAGTTGGAGCTCGTGCGGGCCGGCTCGACCAGCCCCTCCGCCTCCAGGTAGCGGATCTTCGACAGGGTGATGTCGTCGAAGTCCGCCCGCAGCCGCTCCATGACCTGGCCGATGGTGAGGACCTTCGCCCCCGGGCCGGCGGAGCTCCGGCCGGGCACGCCCGAGCGCGCGGCGTGCGCCGCCGCGGCGAAGCCGCTCACCGGTGGACCTTCCCGATCACCGCGCCGCCGACCCCCCGTAGCTCGTGCCGGTGAGGAACACCAGCCGAAACTTGCCGATCTGTACCTCGTCGCCGCTGGTGAGCTCGGCGGAGTCGATCCGCTCGCGGTTGAGATAGGTGCCGTTGAGGCTCCCGACGTCGCGCACGGAGAATCCCTTGGTGTACGGCGAGCGGTGGAACTCCGCATGCCGACGGGAGACCGTGACGTCGTCGAGGAAGATGTCACTCTCGGGGTGCCGGCCGACGGTGGTCATGTCCGCGTCCAGCAGGAACCTGCTGCCGGCGTTGGGCCCCCGCTTGACGACCAGCAGAGCCGAACCCGGCGGCAGCGCGTCGACAGCGGCAACCGCGTCCCGCTCGGTCGACTCGTCGACGTGGTCGCCCTCGATCCCCGACAGCGCGGCCGCGAGATTCAGCGTCGACGTCTGTTCGGCGGGCCGCTCCGGTGCCACGGGCTCTCCCGGACGTACCAGAGGGGACCCGCACCGCGCGCAGTACAGCGCGTCGGACGGGTTCTGCTGTCCGCACCTCGTGCAGAACACAGTCGCGTCCGCTTCCTGCCGCCGACCCCGCGCAAACGGGCCCGCCAGCCGCCTCGGCCGCCGCCGGGCAGGCGGCGGGAACGTCTCTACCAGCACAGCGAAGGTGGTAGCCAGACGTCCCCAGCCCACCCCCACCACCGGGATGATCATATGCGGACGGCTGGGCCATCCACGACCGCACCCCGGCGCACTCCGAGGCTAGTGCATCGGGGGCACGGTCGTGAAAAGGGTGCGTCCCGTGGTGTTCGGCGTGGCGCGCCTCACCGCCCGCCAGCGCCACGCCAACGGTACTTTCAGTGTTCCTTTACGTGCTCGGCGTATTCGTCGGCGCTCAGCAGACCGTCGAGGCCGCTCGCGTCCGCGACGGTGATCTCGACCAGCCACCCGTCGCCGTACGGATCGGCGTTGACCAGCTCGGGGGCCCCCGTCAACGCCTCGTTGCGCGCGGCCACCGCACCCCCGGCCGGGGCGTAGAGCTCCGAGACGCTCTTCGTCGACTCGACCTCGCCGAAGGAGTCGCCGGCGCTCACCTCGGTGCCGACGTCCGGCAGGGAGACGAACACGATGTCGCCCAGCGCCTCCTGCGCGTAGGCCGTGATACCGACCCGCGCCGTGCTGTCGGTGAGCCGGATCCACTCGTGCTCACGGGTGTACTTCAGGTCGTCCGGGAACACCGGAGATCGCCTCCCCTTTGATTCGCGAGGCGCCGCGGCCATCACCTGCCGCCGGACGCCCACCACCGTCACCGGCCAACCCGCCCGGCGGCGGAACTATCCGGCCGGGCGAGCGTAGCGGGGACTGGGCGTGGGCCGCAGCGACCGGATCTCCAGCTTCCCGAAGGTCCGCACGCTCGCCTGTGCGCCGTCCCGCGCCGCTACCGTATCGAGCACCCCGCCCGGAATCCGCAGCGCCTGGTCCAGGGTGTGCGCATCACCGACCACCCGAAGCGCGTACGGCGGGGACACCGACGTTCCGTCCACGATCAGCCCGCGCCCCGGATCGTCCGCGACGTAGGTGGTCACCACAGCGCGCACCCCGGCGATCTCGATCGCCTCGGCGCCCGCGTCGCGCAGCTCCTGCAGGGCGTCGACCAGCACCGACGCGTCCACGGACCGGTGCGGATCCCGGATCGTCAGCTCCACCCCCGGGCCGCTGACCGGCACGGTCCCCGCAAGCACCGCGAGCTGCGCCGCCTCGGAGCGCACCGCGCCCCCCGGCGCCGACGGCGGCGCGCCTGTCGCGGGCGGCGTCACCCCGGTCGCGGGCGGCGCCGCGCCCGTGCCCGCCTGGCGCAGCCGCCCCTCCCGCGCGGCCAGCGACCGGTCCCGGGCCCCGACCGCGGCGAGGCTCGCCGCCAACCGGTCGGGATCGGCGGTGGCGCGACCGAACGACGGATCGGCGGACCTGGCCGCCACCACCCCACCGAAGCCGAGCGCGGCCAGCAGCACGAGGGTCAGCGCCCGAGCCGGACCCGGCCACCGCGGCCGGCGGCCCCGCGCCACGGCCTGCGCGGGCTCCTGCGGCGCCGCCTCGGCGTCAGCGGACACCGGCCCACCCGCGCCCGGTTCCGGCTCGTCCGGGGCGACCTCGGCGCCCTTCACCGAGACCGCGGCACCCTCCGACGCGGCCGCGGCACCCTCCGACGCGGCGGCAATGCCTTCCAGCGGGGCCGCGGCGCCTCTCCCCGGGACCGTGGCGTCTTCCCCGGGGTGCGGGTGACCCATCTCAGCGCTCGCTCAGGGCACGGCGCAGGGCCGTCGCCGACGCGAAGATCCTGATGCCCAGCACGACGACGACCGCCGTCGACAGCGCGCCGCCGAAGCCGACAAGCTCGCCGAGCAGGACGAGCAGTACCGCGATCGTCACGTCGGACAGGAACGACACGGCGAACTCCCGGTCGTCGAACGTGCCCTCGACGCCCGCCCGCGCGGCCCCGAGCGCGGCGTCCACCGCGGCGACGACCGCGACCGGCAGGTAGGGATCGAGCCAGGCCGGCGCGGTCGGGCCCAGGACGAGCCCGACCACGACGCCCAGCACGAGGGCGAGCACGGCAATCATGATCCACTCCGTCGGGCGTTGCGCAGCACCGGCGCCGCGGCCGCCGGCAGGGTCAGGGTGCTGGCACGGGTCACCGTCAGCGAGGTGACCGGCGAGTTCGGCCGGTGGCGCAGCCGGTCGACCACGGCCGACTCGTCGGTGTGCCGGGCGAGCGCCGCCGGATCGCCCACCGCCTCGATCACGTACGGCGCGAGCACCGCGACGAAGCCGACCAGCACCACGTCCCCCGCCGACCGGATGGCACTGAGCGCGGTGAGCCGCACCCCGTTCACGGCGACGGCCTCCGCCCCGGCAATCCACAGGACGTTCACCAGGTCCGCCAGGTCATGGTCCTGGATCCGCCCGCCAGCCGGCGCCGACAGCGCCGGTCCGGAGGAGTCCGGCGTGCTGCCCGCGGGTCCCCCCGGACCGGCCCCGGATCCCGCCGTGGACCCGCGTGGACCTGCCGCGGACCCACTCGGGTCGGCACCGGACGCGTGCGGGTCGGCACCGGGAACGCGCGGGTCGGCGGCGCCGGAACCGCCGCCGAGCCGGTTGGCGATCGTGATCCGCACGCCGGCTCCGGTCACCGCCGCCCAGCCGCCGGCCGGGCCGAGGGTGGCGACGTCGGTGGCCGCGCGGGCCTGCTCGGCCGCCACCCGCCGGCGCTCGCCGCGCTCGGCGGCGACGCTGGCGCGCAGCGCGTCGACCCGGCTCTCGGTGGCGTCGAGATCATCCGTTCGCACCCGCAGCTGCGTCCGCAGTTCGTGGGCGAGCCGACCGCGGGCGTCGGCGGTGACAGCGGCGCGCCGCGCGCCGAGCGCGACCACGCCACCCAGCAGTGCCAGCGCGAGCACGAGCGCCGTCCGCCGGTGCCCCCGCCCCCCGCCGCCGCGCCCGGGGTCCGGACGGGGGCGACGCCCGCCGGACCGCCGCGCGCGCAGCCGGCCGGCGAGCCGGCTCGCCCCGGCCCATCGCCTTCCGGTCCGCTCCCGCACAAGGGGCATTCTGACCGACCGCTCACCACGACCGGCCGACCGCGGTCGCGCCGCGCGTCCCCACCGGCGCGGTTCGCGCGGCACGGCACCCGTGCGCGCGGGCGGCGCCGGGAACGGCCCGCTGGTCACGTCGACGCGGGCGTGGGCAGGGCGGCGGCCGGGACCGGGTGTCCCAGCCCGTCACGGGGCCTCGACGACCTCCGCCCATCGCCGCAGCAGGGTGTGTGCCTCGGTCAGGTCGGCGCCCTCCGCCCACAGACGGGTCACGGCCTCGCTGGGGTCGGGCAACACCAGCACCCAGGAGCCATCCGGGCCGACGACGCGCGCCCCGTCGGTGGTGTCCAGGGTGTAGCCGGCATCGGTGTCGACGGACTCGACGACGCGACGCATCACCGTCCCCTTCGCCGCCCACGGCGTGGGCACCGAGCGGCGCAGGACGGCGACCGACGGGATCCGGGAGTCGATGGCGCTCAGCGTGAGGCGGGTCCTGGCGACCAGGGCGAGCAGTCGCACGAACGCCGCGAGGCCGTCGATGGCCGGCCCGAACTCGGGGACGACGAACCCGCCGCGCCCGTCGGCGGCGAACACCACGCCGTCCTCCCGGGCGACCGCGGACAGCGCCGCTGCCGACAGCGACGTCCGGGTCACGGTCAGCCCGTGGAAGCGGGTCACCTGGTCGGCGACCCGGGTGGTGGTGACCGGGACGGCGACCCGCGCCCCGCGGCTCTCGGCGGCGACGAGGTCGAGGAAGACCAGCAGCGCCCGGTCGTCGTCGATCAGGTCACCGCGCTCGTCGACGATGGCGATGCGCTCACCGACGTGGTCGAAGCGGACGCCGAAGGCCGCGCCGGAGCTCGCGACCAGCGCGCCGAGCCGGTCGGTGGCCCGCAGGTCGTCGGAGGCGTTGTGGGTCGGGATGACCTCGTCGACCCGGCCGTTCACGGTGAGCACGTCGACGCCGAGCCGGCCGAGCAGCATCGGCAGCACCAGCGACGCGGACCCGCCCGACGGATCGACGACGATCTTGAGGGCGGCCTCGGCGATCCCGCCGGTGTCGACCCGGTCGAGCAGGTCCTGGGTGTAGAGGTCCAGCGTGCGGGCGGGAAAGCGCAGGTCACCTATCTCGCCGGGGAAGGCGCGGCGGAACTCCTGCCGGGAGAACACCCGGTCGAGCTTGCGCTGCGCGGCCGGGGACAGGTCGTTCCCGTCGGCGTCGAGGAACAGGATGTCGATGCGCTCGGCGTCACCGGGGGTGGTGCGGACCATGATCCCGCCGGCCGCGCTGGACGAGCGGACGTCGAAGCGGGTCACCGGCATCGGCGCGACCTCGAGGTCGCGGATGTTGATCGCGCTCGTGGTCAGCGCGCTGATCACAGCCCGCTTGAGCGCGCGGGCGGCGCGGGAACCGTCGCGGGCGGTGGTGACGGTGGTGCCCTTGCGCAGGGTGGTCGCGTACGCGGCGGCGAGGCGGACGACCAGCTCGGGGGTGATCTCGACGTTGATCAGGCCGGACACGCCCCGCGGCCCGAACAGCGTGCGCTGCCCGCGCGACTCCCAGATGACCGACGTGTTCACCACGGCGCCGGCCTCGATCGTCTTGAACGGGTACACCTTCACGTCGTGCGAGACGAACGCCTCCTCGCGCACGACGCACTCGTCGCCGATGACCGCGCCCTCCTCGATGCGGGCCGCCCGCAGCACGTCGGTGCTGCGCCCGATCACGCAGCCGCGCAGGTTCGTCTGCGGGCCGATCAGCGCGTTGTCCTGGACGATCACCCGGTGCAGGAAGGCGCCGCTCTTGACCAGCACGTTGCTGCCGAGCACGGTGAACTCGCGCAGCTCGGCGCCGGCCTCGACCTTGCTGTAGTCGCCGACGACGAGCGGGCCCTTGAGCACCGCGTCGGGGTGGACGTCGGCGTCCTCGCCGATCCACACGCCCGGGGAGACCTCGAAGCCGCCGATCTCGACGTCGACCTGCCGGTTGAGCACGTCGGCCTGGGCCCGCTGGAAGCTCGCGATGGTGCCGACGTCCTCCCAGTAGCCGGCGGCGACGTAGCCGAACACCGGCGCGCCGGCCTCGACGAGGCGGGGGAAGACGTCACCCGACCAGTCGACCGGCTCGCCCGGCGGGACGTGCGCGAGGACCTCGGGCTCCATGACGTAGATGCCGGTGTTGACGGTGTCCGAGAACACCTGTCCCCAGGTCGGCTTCTCCAGGAAGCGCTGGATGCGGCCGTCCTCGCCGGTGATGACGATGCCGAACTCCAGCGGGTCCGGGACGGACTTGAGCGCCACGGTGACCAGGGCGCCGTGGCGGCGGTGGTAGGCGACGAGGTCGGTGAGGTCGATGTCGGTCAGCGCGTCCCCGGAGATGACGACGAAGGCCTCGTCGCGCAGCGCGTCCTCGGCGTTCTTCACGCTGCCCGCGGTGCCCAGCGGCGTCGTCTCGGTCGCGTACGACAGGTGCATCCCGAGTTCGTCACCGGCGCCGAAGTACGTCCGGATCATCGAGGCCAGGAACTGCACGGTCACGACCGTCTCGTCGAAGCCGTGCCGCTTGAGCAGCCGCAGCACGTGCTCCATGATCGGCCGGTTGACGACGGGGAGCAGCGGCTTGGGCAGGTTGGCGGTCAGTGGGCGCAGCCGGGTGCCCTCCCCACCCGCCATCACGACGGCTCTCACCCGTCACCGCCCGCCCCGGCCGGCCGGCCGGCCCCGGCCAGCGCCCGGGTGTGTGCCCGGTAGCGCCGGGCGAGCCCGGCGGCCTGGACGAAGTAGAGGACGCCGGACCACCAGTACAGGGCGAGGCCCCAGATCGCGAACGCCCAGCCGAGCGGTCGCGCCGCGGTCGCGAGCCAGGAGTCCCCGGCCGAGAGCAGCAGCAGCGGGAAGGCGTAGAGCAGGTTGAACGTCGCCGCCTTGCCCAGGTAGTGCACGGGCAGCGCCACGCCGACGCCGATCCGCCTGAGCAGCGGCGGCAGCACGAGCAGCGCCGCGTCCCGGGCCAGCAGCAGCACCGCGAACCAGACCGGAACGATGCCCCGCACGGTCAGCGCGATGATCGTCGAAAGAATGTAGAGCCGGTCGGCCAGCGGGTCGAGCAGCACGCCGAGCCGACTGGTCTGGTTCAGCGCCCGGGCGAGCTTGCCGTCGAGGTAGTCACTGATCCCGGCGAACGCCAGGACCCCCAGCGCCGCGCCGTCCGCCTCCGGACCGAGTACCAGCCACAGGAACACCGGCACCCCGAGCAGGCGCAGTGTCGACAGCGCGTTGGGGATCGTCCAGATCCGGTCCGGCGCGACCGGGTCGGACGCCGCGGACCGCGAGGTGGTCGGCGCGCTCACACGGCCTCCTGCATGCGACGTCCTCCTCCACCGGCGGGTCCGCCGGCTCGGCGGCCGCGGCCGCGTGGGCTGTGGCCGCGTGGGGCGGTGAGCGGCCGCCCACCGCGCCCGGCGCCCCCGGCCACGCGACGAGTCGCGCCCGCGAAGCTGTGCGGCGCCCGGTCGCCCGAGCTGGGACAGGCGGGACACCCCGGCGGCGGCCGGACACGGCTGACGGTAGCGGATGACCGGCCCGCGAGGCCGCCCGGTCCCGGCCGACAGGCACGGCACTGCCGGCGATACCGGTCCGTCGGCGACCCGGTCCCGGGCTGATCGTCGCGCGATCAGGCCCCGGCGCGGCCGAGCCCGGCGCGGCGCGGCCGGCGGTGGGTTGGTGGGCCCGGGCGGATCAGAGGATGCGGCCGACCTTGTAGGTCGAGCTGTAGATGGGGCGCAGCGACACGACCCCGCCGGTCTGCGGCGCCGCCCACATGTAGCCGTTTCCGGCGTAGATACCGACGTGGTAGATGTTGCCCGGGGTACCGTAGAAGATCAGGTCACCGGGCTGCTTGCCGGACTGTGGCACTTTGGTGGAAACGTTGTACTGGCCCTGCGCGGTCCGCGGCAGAGAACGGCCGAGCTGCTTGAACACGTACTGGACCAGCCCTGAGCAGTCGAACGAGTACGGCCCCTCGGCCCCCCACACGTACGGCTTGCCCTTGTTCAGCGAGGCGAGGTAAACAGCCTTCTCACCGATCGAGCTGCCAGGGATGATCTTCGGGATCGCCTGGTCGATGCCCGCCGCGATCCCCGCGCCGACGCCCCCCGCGCCGCCGCTGCCCGACATGGTCGGGCTGGTGATCGTCACGGTGGCCGCGCCGGCCAGCGAGGGGCGCAGCGCGCTGGACCCGTCGAACACGGCGGTGATCGTCGTCGTGGACAGCAGCCGAGCGGTGATCTGCGCGTTGCCGTTCGCGTCGGTGTGCAGCCGGGTGGAGGTCTGCCACTGCGGCCCGTTGACGACGACGATCCGGACGTCCTGGTTCGCCAGCGGGGCGCCGGAGTCCGCCTCGGTCGCGCGCACCGTCAGCACGACCGGCGTGTTCGGCGCGACGGTCGTCCTGTCCGCCGCGATGGAGACGTTGGTGAACACCGGGTCGTGGTCGGCGATCGCCGTCGCCAGCGGGGCGATCGTGCGCGCGGTGGTGAGGTCGGCCCGACCGCTGTGCCCGGTGAGAACAGACGACTGGGTCGGCGAGTTCGCGTCGAGGGAGGCGCTGCCGTCGACGCCGCTGGGCACGGTCGCGGCGAACGCGGCCGTCGACACGGCGATGGATCCGGTGGTGAACGCGGCGATCGTCGCCGCACGTCGAGGCGGAGCGGTGGTACGGCGGCGAACCGCGTCGGAGCCGGAGGATGCTCGGGGCGCCGGCGGGCGCTGACGGTTCCGGACGAACTGTTCCCAGTCCTCCGGAAGCCAGGCCATACCACGACGTGGCAAGACGTGTCCTTCCTGTGCGTCCGCGAGTGCGCTGCCCGGTCCGGGCTGGGGGGCCTGGACCTACCGCGCGACCGCCGGTCTCTCCCCCACAGGCGGCGCCCGACCACGGCGGCCGCCCGCTGGGACCATGGGTCTCCCGCGCCTGCCCCACAAACTCGGAGGGGCCGTCGAACCGGGGGCAGGACCAGGCGCTTCGGTTCGACGGTTAGCACTGTTCGGATCCACGACATCAGCACGCCCCATTCCGGACATCGATCCCGGTCCGGAGCAGAAGTGCTGTCGATGACCATAGTGGACACTCTGCGGTAGCCGGCAACCACCCCAAACCCAACGTTTGAACACGCGCGGGGTATGCACCGGTCCGTCACCGGAATGTCCGATTCTCGCGACGGCCGGTCGTGGGATTGTCCCCCGCAGGAGCATCCCCGCCGCGATGCCTCGATCCGTCCGCATCCGACCGTTCACCCGATGTGCTGGCACCCGGAATCGGCGTGACTGTCCGCAGGCGATCCGGTGAGCCACCCCGCCCCGGCCGGAATCGGGGCCCCCGCCCACCTGCGGACCGAGGCCCCGCCACGCTGTCCGGACGACGCCGTCGCCCGCCTCACGTGGTCCCCCCGCCGCCCTGGCCGCCCGGCTCAGGCCGTACCGGCTCGCGCACGCGCCGCGGGAGCCGGGCTCACCACGCCGCCCCCTACCGCGGCGGCCGGCCGCGAAGCCGCTCCCGACCCAACGGGCGGTGCGGCAGGCGGTGCGGCAGGCGGTGCGGCAGGCGGTGCGGCAGGCGGTACAGCGGGCGGTACAGCAGGTGGCGAGGTGGACGGCACGGCTGACGGCGCGGCGGTCACAGCCGCCGCCGGGCCCGGCAGCACGGCCGGCGGAACGGGACCTGCTGGCCCGCCGGACGGGACCGTGGCCCCGGTCGGCGCCGCGGCAGCCGGCGTGGGCACGAACGTGGTGTCCGCATGCGCATACACGATCAGGTTGCTGAGGTAGTGGTGGGTCTTGTAGTCGAACGCGCCGCCACAGGTGATCAGACGAAGCTCCGGTCGGGTCACCGGACCGTAGACGCGCTGCGTCGGGAACGTCGCCTTCGTCACCTGCTCCGAACGGTCGACGACGAAGGTCTGCGAGATGCCCGTCGGCCCGGCGACCTCGACCCGGTCGCCGGGCACCAGCAGCCCCAGCCGGTAGAAGACCGCCGGACCGGTGGTGGAGTCGTAGTGCCCGACGAGGACCGCCGGCCCGATCCCGCCGGGGGCCGGACCCCGGTCGAACCAGCCGACGTCCCCCCACGCCTTCGGAACCTCGATGGAGCCGTCGGTGGCCAGTCCGAGGTGCGTCACCGGCGCATCGATACCGAGGCGAGTGATGCGCAGCCGACTCGGATCGCTGATGACGACGGCCGGCCGTTCGAGCACCTGGGCGGCCGCACCGCTCGGACCGGGCGCCGGCGACGGCGGCGGCGGAAGGACGGGCGGCAGCTCCGCCGCGGCACGCGCCCCGGAACCGCCGCGACCGCCGTCAAACGCCGCTTCCGCGAGCCGAAAACTGCTGCCGATCAGGAGCACCGCGCCCACCAGCAGCAACCCCGGCCACAGCAGGGACCGCCGCCGGCCCCCCTGGACCCGCGCTCCACAGAGAGGGCTGCGCCGGCCCTGGCCACGGAACCCGCCCCAGGGCCGGCGGTCCCACAGCCCAGTGGCACGTGGGCGGTGCCCAGCCGTTGCGTCCACACGCGGCCGAGCCCGACCTGCCCCGGCACCACCCACCCAGCTCCCCGACGCGCGAACACCGCGAGACGCCACGCCCCACGACCGACCGCGATGTGTCCCGCCGCCGCGCGGCCCGACCTCACGCGACCCACCACCAGCCCCGGCCCCACGCGACCCGGCCCCATCCGACCCAGCCCCATCCGACCCAGCCGCACGCGGCCCGGCCCAGCGCGGCTCCGCATCTTGCGACCAGCCCTCCACCGAGCCGGCGCCTTGCCGCGGGATGCGGCGCGGCCCTGCCGACGGGGATCGGTCCTCGACGCCTCCAGCGGTCCGCGGCGGGGCGGCGGCGGTGCGACGGCCGGGATCCTTCGATACCTCGGACGCTGCGGACTCCCGGTGACCGCTTGCGCTCTCGTGATCCACAGTCCCTCCCGTCCACAGGCCCGGCCGCCGGCCACCGCATGTCCCCAGACCTTCGGGGCCGCTTGCACCAAGACCACAACCACTTCACCGACCGTCACTGTAACGATCCGAGAGGGCACAATCGGTGAGGAGTGGTCGACGGACCGCGCGACCGCGCGCGCCCCGGCCCCCAGGTCAGACGAAATTCAACATCCCGTGACATAACGGCACGCTCAGCGCCACGCGAGCCGGCGAATCCGGCCGCACCACGCCCGGTGCGCTTGGCGCGCATCGCCACACCCACTCGCTATGGTGTCACTCGCAGTGATGGCACGATCACCATCAGTGAGAGAGGGGACCACGTGAAGAAGGGTATGGGGCGCGGCGCCGCCGTCCTTGCGATGTCCAGCGCGGCGAGCGTTGTACTGACCTTGGGGCCAAGCCTGGCTGCCGCCCACGCGTTCGACGACAAGGGCGACGGGATCAACAACAAAGACAACTGCGTCGGCAACAGAGACGACAAGGACGACAAGGACGACAAGGACAGCAAGGACAGCAAGGACAACTGGGACCTGTTCGGCGACAAGAACAAGGACGACAAGGGCCAGGTCAAGGACGACAAGGACCAGGTCAAGGACGACAAGCAGGCCCATTCCGACGACATCAACAAGGACAACAACGACGACTGGTTCAACTGGGACGACAAGGACAAGAACAAAGACAAGGACAAGGACAACCGCAACTGCCCGGTCGGCGTTGTCGCCGGTGTCGGGGTGGGCGTGGTCGGCGGCGGTATGGCCGACCCCGCATCCTCGCCGATGATCCCGCTCGCCGGTGCCGCGTTCGGCGCCCTTCTGATCGGCGCAGGGGTGGCTCGGCGGCGCGCCCAGGGCGCGGCCTGACTCTGCCATCCCGCGGCATCAGCCGCAGGAGACCCTCGTGGGTGACGGCCTCGGCCTGGTCCCACGCGGGCCGCGCACGAGGGTCGGGGGTCGCGTCAACGCCGACGCGACCCCCGGTCACACTCAGGGCCTCCGGTACGGTAACGTTGCTTCCGTACGGGACGTGGCGCAGCTTGGTAGCGCACCAGACTGGGGGTCTGGGGGTCGCAGGTTCAAATCCTGTCGTCCCGACAACGCATCACCGCAAGCCCGCTGGACAGGCACACCGCCTGGCCAGCGGGCTTTTTCGTATCGCCCGCGCGCCCACCGCGGCACTCGGGCGGGCGCCTCGACGCGCTCCCTATGGGATCATTCTGGGACCAGCCGACGAGATATCGGCCAGGACTCCCCCGCGGCAGCCATTGAGTACCGATGGGTGGGTTACGTCCGCGTCCGAACCAACCTTGGTGCGCCATCGATGGAGTCGCCCGGCATGACTGCCGCTGAAGCCCGGGGCGCCCGCACTGCGGTCCTTCGCGCTCTCACCGACCTGCTCATCGCAGCTCACTCCGGTCAGACACTTCGTGTCGCTGTCGACGGCCCGGACGCGGCGGGAAAGACAATCCTGGCCGACGAGGTCGCCCGCAGGCTTGCCGAACGCGGCCGCCCAGTCATTCGGGCCAGCATCGACGCGTTCCACCATCCGGTCTCGGTCCGCCGACGGCGAGGTTCCCTCTCTCCCGAGGGTTACTTCTTCGACGCCTTCGACTACGACGCCCTGCGGCGTCTGCTCCTCGACCCGCTCGGACCGAGCGGCAACCGGCTCTATCGTCCCGCCGCCTTCGACTTCCGCATCGACGCGGCCGTCGATGAACCTGCCCGGCTCGCCGCACCCGACGCCGTGCTGCTCCTCGACGGTGTCTTCCTTCTCCGCGAGGAGCTTTCCGCCTGCTGGGACCTGAGCGTCTTCCTCCAGATCAGCCCCGCCGAGTCACTCCGACGAGCCCTGCACCGCGACATCGAGCTGTTCGGATCACCTGGAGCCGTTCGTGACCGGTATCTGGCCCGCTACCTGCCCGGCCAGAGCATCTATTTTCTTCACGCCGCACCTCAGGAGCACGCCGACATACTGATCGACAACGAAAGCCCCGACGCGCCGCGCATCCTCCGCTGGCCGGGCGCGGCAACCCACGCCGACCTCCCCTCCACACACTCCAGCCACAGGACGTCCTGACAGACGTCTACCGATCCCGGCCGGCCATCACAACAACTCGCGCGGACACGCCATCACCGGGGTGAGGTGGTGGAGGCCGCCGCCCGAGTACCGAACAGTCAGGCCGTCGACGACAGCAGGTCCGGACCGTTCTCGTCACCCTCACCGGGGCCGCGCTGCGGACGAGGGAGCGCTGTGGATCGGGGGACCTGGGACGGGCGGAGCCCTGTGGACCAGAAGCCCTGTGGACGAGGGAACCCGGGACGGGCGAAACCCGTTGGCGGAGGACTGCGCTTCAGGCGGGAACCGTGTCGACGGAGGGACGCGTGCGGGCCGGGAAGCGCCGTGAGCGGAGGGACCCGTGTGGACAGCGCGCTTCGGGCGCCGTGCCGCCGCCGGGCCGAGGATCAGCCGGGACGACGGCGGTCGTTGCGTTCGCGGACCCGTACCGAGATCGAGATCGGCGAGCCGGCGAAGCCGAAGTCCTCGCGCAGGCGTCGCTCCAGGAAGCGGCGGTAGGTCGGCTCCAGGAAGCCGGTGGTGAACACGACGAAACGCGGTGGGCGGACGCCGGCCTGGGTGGCAAAAAGGATCTTCGGCACCTTGCCGCCGCGGGCCGGCGGCGGGGTGGCACCCGTCACCTCGCCGAGCCAGGTGTTGAGGCGGCCGGTCGAAATCCGGGTGCCCCAGGAATCCAGGGACGTGCGCAGCGCCGGGGCGAGGCGTTCGGTGGCACGACCGGTCTGGGCGGAGACGTTCACCCGCGGTGCCCAGGCGACCCGGGCGAGGTCGCGGGAGATCTCCTGCTCGAGGGTGTAGCGCCGGTCCTCGTCGACGAGGTCCCACTTGTTGAACGCGAGGACGAGCGCACGGCCGGCGTCGACGACCATCGAGATGACCCGCTGGTCCTGCTCGGTGAGCGGCTCGGAGGCGTCCAGCAGGACGATGGCGACCTCGGCGGCGTCCAGCGCGGAGGCGGTGCGCAGCGACGAGTAGTACTCGGCGCCCGAGGCCTCCCGAACGCGCCGGCGCAGCCCGGCGGTGTCGATGAACATCCACTCCTCGCCGCCGACGGTGACCAGTTCGTCGACGGGGTCGCGGGTGGTGCCGGCGACGTCGTGCACGAGCGAGCGCCGGCTGCCGGCGATCCGGTTGAGCAGGCTGGACTTGCCGACGTTCGGCCGGCCGATGAGCGCCACCCGGCGCGGGCCGCCGGCTTCGTTGAACACCTCGCGCGGCGCCTCGGGCAGCACCGCGAGCACCGCGTCGAGCAGGTCACCGCTGCCCCGGCCGTGCAGTGCGGACACCGGGTGCGGCTCGCCGAGGCCAAGGCCCCACAGCGCCGCCGCGTCGGACTCGGTCCGGGCGTCGTCGACCTTGTTGGCAACGAGGATGACGGGCAGGCCACTGCGGTGCAGCACCCGGGCGACAGCCTCGTCCGCGTCGGTGGCACCGGTGGTGACGTCGACGATGAACAGCAGCGCGTCGGCGGTGTCGAGCGCGGCGCGGGCCTGCTCGGAGACCTGGGCGGCGAGCCCGGAGGCGTCCGGCTCCCAGCCGCCGGTGTCGACGAGGGTGAACCGGCGGCCGTTCCACACCGCGTCGTAGGCGATCCGGTCGCGGGTCACGCCGGGGACGTCCTCCACAACTGCGGCGCGGCGGCCGAGAACCCGGTTGACCAGCGTCGACTTGCCGACGTTCGGCCGGCCGACGACGGCGACGACCGGCTGGCCGAGCGCCGGGCCGAACAACGCCGGGCCGTCCTCGCCGGTCCCCGCACCGACGAGCACGCCGTCTCCCTGCAGACCGTCGCCGAGCGCGCCGTCCTCGACCGCACCGTCGCGATTCATGCGGGTGTCCCGTCCGTTCATCACTGCCATGGCTGTGGTACCTGTCTTCGGGTCCGGTGAGCCTCGTCGGTCACGCGGCGGATTGGCCGTGGTCGGCACGGGCTGTCTCAAGGTGGTCCAGCAGGCGCACCCGAATGTCCTCGGCGACGGCGGCGAGCGCGCGCCGCGACCGGGGATTCGCCGGGACGTCCACGTCGAACGGCTTGCCGAAGACGACCCGCACCTGAACGGAGCGGCGCGGCCACCGCGCGCCCTTCGGCAGCGCCGCTGCCGTGTTGATGCAGGCCACGGGCAGCACCCGGCAGCGGCTGTGCACAGCCAGGTAAGCGATGCCGTGCTGGACGGCGGCCATCTCCCCACTGCCGCGCGTGCCCTCGGGGAACACCCCGATGGCCCCGCCGCGGGACAGCTCGTCCAGCGCCGTGTGCAGAGCCTCCCGGTCGGGCCGGCCGCGGTCGATCGGGATCTGTCCGCTGATCAGCAGCAGCCGGCCGACCACGCGGGTGTACATCTCGGACTTTACCAGGCAGCGCACGGTCCGAGGCGCCTCGATCACGACCAGTGGACCATCGATCCAGCTGCTGTGGTTGCCTGCGAAGATCAGCGGCTCACCGACGGGAACGTTCTCCACGCCTTCCAGGCGCACCCGCATGACCAGCCTGTTGAGGATCCTGCGGACGCCGGGCTTGAGCACCCGGTGCGGAAGATCGTTGTAGACCGCCGAGGCGGCCCCCCGGTGCAACGCGGCACCCGCGGCGGCGGGTTTGGCGACGGCGGGCTCAGCCGCGACCACGGGCTCAGCCGCGACAGGCTCGGCGACGGCGGGCTCGGCGACGAGGGGCGCCGCGGACGCGGTCGGCCTGGCCTGCTCGAGGTCGAGCCGGTCGGCGGTGGGCTGCTCGGGGGCGGTCATGTCGTCACGTTGGTCGACTGACCGCAGTGCCGCAGCACCTCGTCGACCACCTCGGGCACGCTCAGCGCGGTGGAGTCGAGCACGATCGCCCCGGCGGGGATGGCGAGCGGGTCCGCGGCCCGGTTGCTGTCCAGGGCGTCGCGCCGACCGAGCTCGGCGAGGGTGCGCGCGACGTCGTCCACGCCCTTCTCCCCGAGCTGGCGGGACCGGCGCAGGGCGCGGACCTCGGTCGACGCGGTGAGGAACACCTTGATCGGCGCGTCCGGCGCGACGACGGAACCGATGTCGCGGCCCTCGACGACGATGCCGCCGGCCGCCCGCGCGGACTCGATCAACTGACGCTGCTGGGCGACGAGCCGGGCCCGGACGACGGGCACCGCGGCGACCGCGCTGACCGCGTTGGTGACCGCGCGGGTGCGGATCTCGGCGTCGACCCTGATCCCGTCGACGGCGACGGACGGCTCGTCCGGATCGGTGCCGATCGTCAGCACGGCCCGCTCGGCGATCTCCGCGACGGCCTGCTGGTCCTCGAGGTCGATGCGCCGTTCCAGCGCGAGCTGGGTGACCGCCCGGTACATCGCACCGGTGTCGAGGTAACGCAGGCCGAGGCGCCGCGCGAGTTCGCGGGCCCCGGTGCTCTTGCCGGACCCGCCCGGGCCGTCCACCGCGACGACCAGGCCCTCGCCCGGGTCGCGGGGGCGCGTCAGCGCGGCACCCCCGGCTCCGTGCGGCCCGGACGTTCCCTTCGCCCCGTCGGCGGCGAACTCGCCCGCCGGCAGCGCAGACCCCTGGTCGGGCTCCACCCGTTTCCTCCGTCCCGGACACGATGAGAGTCGTCGGGCCGCGCGGGCGCGGCATCGCGCACCGCCCCGGTCGGGGCGTACGGCGCGGTCCGGTCACAGACCGGACGCCGGGGCCCCGACGGCGGCCCGTCGGAGGGCTGCCGACGCGTCCCGGCCCACGCGCGGGCCGGCGTCGTCAACCCGTTGGCCGCGTCATGCCTGGCGATCCGACACGTGCGACCCGGATCAGGCTACTCGGTGGCGGGTCAGGATCGGCGGTATGCCGTCCAACCGGTCGCTGCGAGCCGCTCGACGACCTCGTCGGCGGCCGCCGGATCGACGGCGAGCTCCACGATCCCGGCGGGCGCGTCGAGGCTGTGCTCGAACGGTCCGACGTCCTCGATGTTCACCTGCCAGTCGCCGATCAGCCCGACGATCGCGGCGAGCTGGCCGGGTCGGTCGTCGAGCACGACGCCGATCCAGCCCCACTCCCGCGGCGACGCGCCGGCCTTGCGGGGCAGCCGGGCACGGCCGTCATGCCCTTCGCGCATCAGGCGGGTCACCGCCGCGGTGACGTCGTCGGCCGCCCCCGCGTCGAGGACGTCGGCGAGCGCGCCGAGCCGCGCGCCGAGCTCGCGTACCCGGCGCGCGATCGGCACCCGGTTGCCCTCGATGATCCCGGCCCACAGGCCGGCGTCGCTCTCGGCGAGCCGCGTGGTGTCCCGGAAGCCCTGGCCGGCCAGCGGGACGTCCTGGGGGGCGAGCCCGACGACGGAGCCCGCGAGCGCGCTGGCGACGATCTGCGGCACGTGCGAGAGCGCCGCCATCGCCTCGTCATGGTGGCGCGGGGTGGTGCGCACGGGGGTCGCGCCGCAGGCCAGCGCCACCGCGACGGTGGCGTGCAGCGCCGCGGACCCGGTGTGCGGCACGGGGCAGACGGCCCACACCCGCTCGGCGAACAGGTCGGCCCGGGCCGATACCGCGCCGTGGCGCTCCCGGCCGGCGATCGGATGCGCCGGGCACCACGTCGACAGGTCACAGCCGAGCTGGACGCCCTCGACCAGCGGGCGCACCTTGACACTGCCGGCGTCGCTGACCGTGTCGGCGAGGCCGCCCTGCGTCAGAGCGCGCACCTCCCGGGCGATCGTCGGCAGCGGGGTGGCGATGACGGCGTGCTCGACGCGCTCCCCCGCCCAGCGTCGCCCGGCGCCCATCTTCTCCGCGATGGCGACCTGGGCGTCGTCGGCGTCCCGGAGCAGCACCTCGATGCCCCGCGCGGACAGCGCGAGCCCGATGCTGGTGCCGATGAGCCCTGTTCCGACGACGCCGACCCGGCGCAGCTGCGGCAGTCTGGCTGGCTCCCAGCCCGATGCGACCATGAGATGACAGCCTATGGGGCCATCAGAGGTTGACGCTGCGGTAGAGCGATCCGACCTCGTGCCGAGTGAGGTGACGCGCGCGGCCGGCACGCAGCGTTCCAAGGTGGACCGTGCCGAGGTTCGTGCGCACCAGCCGGCGCACCGGGTAGCCGACGCTGGCCAGCATCCGGCGCACGATGCGCTTGCGCCCCTCGTGCACGACGATCTCCAGCATGACCCGGCCGTTCGCGTTGTCGACGACGCGCACCGAGTCGGCCTTCGCGAGGCCGTCCTCCAGCTCGACGCCCAGGCGCAGCGTGCGCGGGACCTCGCGGCGCAGCGGCCCGGAGACCTCGACGAGGTAGGTCTTCGGCACGGAGTAGGACGGATGGGTCAGCCGGTGGGCGAGCTCGCCGTCGTTGGTGACGATCAGCAGGCCCTCGCTGTCGGCGTCGAGACGACCGACGTGGAACAGCCCCGCGCCGAACTCGGTGAGCAGGTCGGCGATGGTCGGCCGGCCGCGGTCGTCGGACATCGCCGTGAGCACGCCGCGCGGCTTGTTCAACGCCAGGTGGACGAGCCCGGCGCGGGTCACGATCCGCTCGCCGTCGACCTCGATGACCGCCAGCTCCGGGTCGACGCGGCGGCCCTGCTCGCGGACAACGGTGCCGTCGACGCGGACCCGGCCGGCGGCGATGAGCTCCTCGCTGTGGCGGCGGGAGCCCACGCCGGCGGCGGCGAGCACCTTCTGCAGCCGGATTCCCTCGTCGGACGCGGGTCGGGTCATCAGGCCACCAGCTCATGTGTCGGACAGATCGAACAGATCTGACTGGTCGGAGGGGACATGCGGTTCACGGGACGACGATGTCATCCAGATCATCGAGGCCGGGCAGCAGGGGGGCCAGCGGCGGCAGCTCGTCGAGGTCGCGCAGGCCCATCCGCTCCAGGAAGTAGTCGGTCGTACCGTAGAGGATCGCACCGGTCTCGCGGTCGTGCCCGACCTCCTCGACGAGGCGGCGCGCCGTCAGGGTGCGGATGGTTCCGTCGGCGGACACCCCGCGCACGGCGGCGATCCGGCCCCGGCTGACCGGCTGCTGGTAGGCGACGACGGCGAGGGTCTCCAGCGCCGCCTGGCTCAGCCGCGCCGACTGGCCGGCGAGCACGAAGCTCTCCACCCACGGCGCGCACTCGTCGGCGGTGTAGTATCGCCAGCCGGCGCCGACGTGGCGCAGCCGGAACCCGCGGCCCGCGCGGACGTAGTCCTCGGCAAGCTCGGGCAGCAGCCGCTCGATCTCCCGGGCGGACGCGCCGAGACCGGTGGCGAGCTCGGCCACCCCGACCGGCCGCTCCGCGACCATGAGCACCGCCTCCAGCAGCGCGGCCAGCGGCGGGCGCTCGCCGGCCGCCGGCGGCCCACCCCGCGCCGGACCGCCGCGGCGCGACTCACCGCGCGGCCGCTCGCCACCTGTCGGCTCGCCGTCCGGGACGGTGCCCGCGGTGACGTCGGAGTCGTCCGAGGGACGGGTCACGATGCCTCCCTTCGCGCGACGTCGGCGCCCGGATCGCCCGCTCCCGCGTGGGCGGCCCTGTCGCCGTCGTGGTCGTCGCCGTCGTGGTCGTCGCCGTCGTGGTCGTCGCCGTCGTGGTCGTCGCCGTACAGGCCGCGGCCGACCGAGACCAGATCGCCCTTGCCGTCATCGTCCACCGCGATCCAGCGCACGATCAGTTCACCGAGCGGGATCTCCTGGTCGAACGAGATCCGCCCCTCCCGGAACAGCTCCAGCAGCGCCAGGAACCGGGCGACGACCTCGATCGTCTGCCGGCAGCCGGCGCACAGGGTGCGGAAGTCCGCGGTGCCGAGCTCGCGCAGCAGCCCGATGATCGCGATCATATGCTCGCGGACACTGACCCTGGGCAGGTGCACATGGTCGGTGGCGACCAGCGGGGGCAACGCCGGCTCCCGCAGCCGCGCCGCGAGCGCCGCGAGCTCGGTGGGTCCGATGCCGAGCTGGACCTCGGGCAGCGCGTCGGCGTAGCGGGCCTCCAGCGGCACCGCGCGCGGGACGTGCCGGGACTCCAGCGCCATCAGCCCGGCGAACAGCCCGGCGGCCTCCTTGTAGGCCTTGTACTGGAGCAGCCGGGCGAACAGCAGGTCGCGGGCCTCCAGCAGGGCGAGGTCCTCCGACTCGTCCTCGGAGAGCGCGCCGGGCAGCAGTCGGGCGGCCTTGAGGTCGAGCAGGGTCGCCGCGATCACCAGGAACTCGGTGGCCTGGCCCAGGTCGAAGCGCGTGCCGAGCCGGCGGATGTGCGCGACGAACTCGTCGGTGACCTGGGACAGCGCGACCTCGGTGACGTCGAGGCGGTGCCTGGCGATGAGGGACAGCAGCAGGTCGAACGGCCCGCTGAAGTTGGCGAGTTCGACCACGAACTGCTCGGTCCGCCCGCCGCGGCCGGTCTGCGCGGCCCCGGCGGCCTCGCCCGGCTCCGCGCCGGCCGCGGATTCGCTCACGCGGTCGGCCGAGACCCTCGCCCGCGGGATCGCACGCTTGTCGGCGTCGGCCGGGGACCGGGTCATGGCGCCACGCTACGCGGGTTCCCCCGGCGCATGATCCAGGCCATCGTCCGGGCTCAGCCCAGGTTGAGGCCGATCAGCGAGGCGAGCCCGCGCAGCAGCGGGCCGATCAGCTGGCCGACGACGGACGGGAACCCGGCGAACAGCACGGGCAGCAGCAACAACGCGAGCAGGATGACCAGGCCGATGTTGCCCTCGGTGAGGCGGTAGTGGGCGTTGCGCCAGCCCGCCGAGGTCGGGCCGAGCAGGAACACCAGGCGCCCGGCGTCGGTCGGCGGCACCGGGATGAGGCTGACGATGAGCATCGAGCCGAACGTGACCGCGAGCCAGAGGGTGAGCTCCGCCGCGAAGCTGTTCGCGACGGTCACCTCGGTCACGCGGCTGCCCAGCTCGATCGACGCGTGGTCGCCGAGGATCTGGAACAGCGCCAGCGAGCCCAGGGCAAGCAGCAGGTAGACGACGGGCCCGGCGAGGACCGCGGCGGCGACGTGGAAGCGCCGCTTGCGCCACACGTCGTTCATCGGGACGGACTCGGCCCAGCCGTGGCCCACGATGACCACGGCGAGGCCGCTGTAGGGGCTCAGACGGTGCTTGATCCCGGTCGTCAGCCGGCCGGCACGCATCGGGGTCGGGTCACGCACCAGCCGGGCGGCAAGGACCTGCGCGGCGTCGTGCGCGTACACGCCGAGGAGGAAGGCGACCGCGATCCCGAGAAGCGCCGCCGGTTCGGCGAGATGGAACAGCACGTTGCTACCTTTTCGTCCCGATCGCCGAAAGTGCCGGATTTAGCCGACGGCCGGTGGCGTGTCGTGCCGGACCATCAGCTCGCGCGCGAGCCGCCGGTAACCCGCGGCGCCGACCGAGGTCGGTGCGTAGGTCGTGATCGGCTCGCCGGCCACGGTCGTCTCCGGGAACCGTACCGTGCGGTTGATCACCGTGTGGAACACCTCGTCGGGGAAGCGTTCGACGACGCGGGCGAGCACCTCGCGGGCGTGCAGGGTACGGGCGTCGTACATGGTGGCGAGGATGCCGGCCAGCTCCAGGCGGGAGTTGAGCCGCTCGCGGACCTTGTCGATGGTCTGCAGCAGCAGCGCCACCCCGCGCAGCGCGAAGTACTCGCACTCCAGCGGGACGATGACGGCGTCCGCGGCGGTCAGTGCGTTGACGGTCAGCAGGCCCAGCGAGGGCTGGCAGTCGACGAGGATGACGTCGTACTCGTCGAGGATGGGGGCGAGCGCGCGGGCGAGGGAGTGCTCCCGGCCGACCTCGGTGACCAGCAGCACCTCGGCGGCGGACAGGTCGATGTTGCTCGGCAGCAGATCGAGCCCGTCGATCTGGGTCTCCACGATGACCTCGCGGATGTCGTTCTCGCGGCCGAGCAGCAGGTCGTGGACGGTCAGGTCGAACTGCATCGGGTTGATGCCGAGACCGACCGACAGCGCGCCCTGCGGGTCGAAGTCGACCAGCAGCACCCGGCGGCCGTACTCGGCGAGCGCGGCGCCGAGGTTGATCGTGCTGGTGGTCTTGCCGACCCCGCCCTTCTGGTTGCACATGGCGACGATCCAGGCGGGCCCGCGCGAGGTGAGCGGAGCGGGGACACGGAAGGACGGCAGCGGGCGGCCGGTGGGACCGGGCTCGCCGACCCCCTCATCGATACTCCCGCCGCCGGCTTCGAGGCGCCCCTCTTCGGACAGCCTGGGGTCACCGACCGTTACCTCCCCATAGGAGAAGCGGATCGGGGACTCGACGGCGGGAGTGTCGGCGATACGGACCACGGACGGGTTGCTCCTTCTACAAAGAGCAGAAACGGACCGGTTGGAGCGTACCGACATCGACCCGTTCTCGGGGGCGTCGGGTGGCCGCAAAGCGGCGTGTCGCGCATCGGCGGCCTGTGCACGTTGACCATCGCCCGCCCACAAGGGTGCGAAATCATCCACCTGGTGTGATGGATTGATGTCACTCCGGCGTATGGCGGCCGGCGAACGGCTCGCGAAGGCCTATCCGACATCGCGGGCATCGGCCGCCAGGGTTACCCGATCTCGACCTCTGGGCGCACGGAGGGTGGAACGGCGGTGGCCCGGATGGTGGGAACGCCGCCGGGACCGGGGCCGCATTCGGTCCGCCGGCGCCCGCCACGAGCTGCCACTTCGGTGCCACTGCGTTCGTGGCTGACCATCCGGGCGCCCCCGGTCGGTGGTCGCGACACCCAGGGCGGCGGTGAGGTCCGGCCGGGAACCCGCGGGGACCCCCAACCCCGGGCCCGGATGCCCCGAACGGGTGGGGCCAGGACCGCCGGTCCACGCCGGCGGCCCGTCCGCGGTGCCGGGGCGCCACCGGGCGCGATGCCGACCGATACGGTCGAGACGGCGAGCAGTGCCGCCACGGACACGGGCGACCCCGGCGGCCGAAGCCGTTGGCCGGTCATCCGCACGTGACCGGCCTCGGACGTGTGACACGGTGTCGCAGCGATCGGGGATGCCGCGACGATCGGGGATGAGGGACGTCATGACCGGCAGTACGGGTCTTCGGGTTGACCGGGTGATCACCCGCGGTGACTTCACCCTGGACGGTCAGTCGTTCACGGTCGACAACAACGTCTGGCTCGTCGGCGATGACCACTCCGTCGTCGTCGTCGACGCCGCGCACGACCCGTCGGTGATCGCCGCCGCGATCGGCGACCGGGTCGTCACCTCGATCGTGGCCACGCACGGTCACAACGACCACATCAACGCCGCCGCGGAGCTCGCCGACCTGGTGCGTGCCCCGATCGCCCTGCATCCCGACGACACCGTGCTGTGGCGCACCGTCTACCCGCGGCGCGAACCGGACCGGGCGCTCGCCGACGGACAGCTCGTCGCACTGCCCGGCGGCGGCGCCCTGCGGGTCCTGCACACCCCCGGTCACTCCCCCGGCGGCATCTGCCTGTTCGGAGAACTCGGCGGGGAACCGGTCGTGTTCAGCGGCGACACCCTGTTCCGCGGCGGCCCCGGTGCGACCGGCCGGTCCTACTCGGACTTCCCGACGATCCTCGCCTCGATCCGCACGAAGCTGCTCACCCTGCCGGCCCAGACCGTCGTCCACACCGGCCACGGCGACGACACGACCATCGGCGAGGAGAGCGTCGACTACGACGACTGGGTGCGCCGGGGCCGCTGACACCGCCCCGGCCGGGGTGTCGTCACACCCTCCCGGCGGTATGCCGGTCGTGCGGGCGACCACTGACGCGGGACGCCCACAGCGGGGCGACCAGCAGCACCAGACCGATGGCGACGCCGACCTGCAGGATGTGGCGAATCCAGTCGATCCCGCCGGTGTGCCGCACGCCGATCGCGCTGGCAATGACATTGCCGACGAGTGCGCCGACGATGCCGATGACCACGGTCAGCCAGAGCGGAATGTCCTGCCTACCCCGGACGATCAGGCGAGCCAACACGCCGATCACCAGTCCGGCCAGGATGATCCAGAGAATTTGGAACACCGCGCACCCCCAGTCGAGAACCTGCCCTGAGGTTTCTTCCGCGTCCACCCGTTACCAAAACCAGGTGAGCCGGTCGCCATCGGAAACAGATCGCCCGCCAGGGCTGTCGACGCGAGACAATATCGAGCGGCGCGGCGTATCCGCCGGCGCCGTTGCCGCCGGCCCGCAAACATCGCCGCCGCGCATTTCACGGCCGCGGGGCCGCGGGGCCGCCGGGCGGGACAGATCAGCTCGGCAGGCTCCGGGGGTCGATCGCGCGAAGCTCGACGGCGGCGATGCCCGGCCGCGCCGTGCCGCCGACCGCGACCCGGAAGTACCCGCGCAGACGGTAGAACTCCTGGACGCGGTCGAAGGTGGCGCCGCCACTGGTCATCCCGGCCAGCCGATATCTCGTCCCGACGCAGCCCTGCGCCGGGTCGGTACCGGGTGTCTCGCCGTAGACGAGCCGTTCGCACGATCCGTAGAGGGTCAGGTTCGGCACCGCGTCGCCCCCCAGTTCGGGGCCGGGGAAGAACGCCTGGGTGTTGCCCTCGACCGGGGCCAGCAGGTCCAGGTTCACGACGCCGTTGTCGTGGGCGGCGACGAAGTCGACGAACGGCTTGCTCGCCCCGAGCTGGCCGACCGCGCCCCGGAACGTCGGCACGTCGCTGAGCGCCGGCAGCCCCGGGACACTGGACGTGACGGCGCCGTGCGCCGCCGGGCCACCCGGCGGGGCCGGGACCCGCTGGACCACCGGGCTCGGCCTGACCCCGGTGGGGCCCGAACGCCCCTGGTCGTCGGCCGCGTGCGCGGCTCCGAGCGCCGTCAGCCCGGCGACGGCGGCGGCCAGCACGGTGATGGCCACGGCCCGCCGAGGTCGACGCGAACGCTGTCCGTCGCCCGCCGCCGGAGCCTCCTCCCGCGCCACCGCCTCGGCCCCGGCCCCGGCCGCGTCGGCGTCGGCGTCGGCGTCGGCGTCGGCGTCGGCGGGATTCAGCCCCGGGGGGTCCTGGTCCGACCGGATCGCGTCCTCCGGGAAGACATCACCGTCCGGGAAGACCACGTCGTCCGGGAAGACATCGTCCGCCGCCGCGATCCGCGCGATGCGGGCGCGCGGCTCGGCGGAACCCTCCGCGTCGACGGACAGGGGCGCGTCTCCCGCCGAGCCCTCCCACCCGCTCTGCCACGCCCGCGCCGCGCGCCCGGCCTGTTCCGCGCCGGCCCCGACGCCCACCCCGGCCTGTTCGAACTCGCGGCCGGCGACGCCTGGCAGCCCCGAGGCACCCGCGGCCCGGCCGACCGCCGCACCGCGCCCGGCCTCGACCTCGTCCGCCTCGTCAGCGTCAACCTCGTCGGGGTCGTCCTCGTCGGCGTCATACCCGTCGGCGTCATACCCGTCGGCGTCATACCCGTCGGCGTCATACCCGTCGGCGTCATACCCGTCGGCCTCACCATCGTCGACGGCCACCGCGCCGGCGGTGTCGGCACGGTCGGCGACTCCGTCGCCGGCACGCAGGCCGACGCCCTTCGCGTCGGCCACCGACCCGCTCGCGTGCTCAGCATCGGCGAGCGGGTCGTCGTCCACCGAGTCCCCGCTCCACCCGGCGCCGAGCCGGTCGTGGTGGTCGTCAGCATCCGCCAGTGGCCTGCCATCCCCGCCGCGCCCCGGCAGGCGCCCGTCGAGCGGGAGCGGCGGGATGGTCTCCCCGGCCCCGCCCCCCTGCGCCCCGCCCCCCTGCGCTGCGGCGCCGAGCCGTCGCCACGGGCTGAGGGAGTGCGGGTCCGCCCTCTCGGCGGGATCCGGTTGGGACGCGCCGGCACTCCCCGCGGCGTCCCGGCGGGCGCTGCCCGCCCGTCCCCGCAGGCCGCCGCGTCGACCGGCGCCCGTGCGCCATCCCGCCGGCGACCCCGACACGCCGGGGGCGACCGGCGCGGGGGGCGGCAACGGCGGGCTCGTGTCGGGGCCGGACGAGGCGTCGGCGCAGGGCGGTCCGGCGTCGGCCCGCTCGGCCGCCGCGGCGATGGCGTCCTGCGCGGCCTTCCCGGCAGGCGCCTCGTAAGCACCCGGTCCCCAGGCGCGCCGGCGGCGGGAGACCCGGGTCACGGCGTGATCCGGCTCCGGCTGGCGTTGCAGCGGGGTGACCAGGCTGACCGACGGCCGGGGCGACGGCAGGCCGACCAGGGTCTGACTGTCGTGGAAGTCGGCCTCGCGCAGCTTGTTGCCCGATGATCCGCCGGAGCCCCCGGACCTCGGCGTCGGGGTGAAGGTGGACACCGGAACGAACGCCAGCGGGTCGATCGGCGGGGGCGTCCAGAACTCCCGCAACAGCTTGCGGGTGGCGGCGGCCGGGTCGTTGGTCGGGCCGATCAGCTCACGCAGCAGATCGCTGGCACTGGGGCGGCCGGCGACATCCTTCACCAGAGCGGCGGTCACCGCGGGCCGCAACCGGGCGGGCACGTCGGCGGTGTCCGCCTCGCTGTGCACGACCCGGTAGAGCAGCGCGTCGGCCCGGCCGGTGCCGAACGGCGGCTTGCCCGTGGCCGCGTACAGCACGGTCAGACCCCACGCGAACACGTCCGCGGCCGGGCCGACCTCACCATGCCCGGTGACCTGCTCGGGCGCCATGTAGCCGGGGCTGCCGAGCAGGACTCCCGTGCGGGTGGCGGCGGTCGCGTCGACGGCCGCGGCGATGCCGAAGTCGATCACCTTCGGGCCCTCGGTACTCAGGATGACGTTGCCGGGTTTGAGGTCACGGTGGATGATGCCGGCGCCGTGGATGGCGGTCAGCGCCTCAGCCAGGCCCGCGGCCAGCGCGACGACGGTCGGCATCTCCATGGCCCCGCGGGTCGCGATCGTCTCGGCGAGGCTCTGGCCGGGAATGAGCTCCGTGGCCATCCACGGGTCGTCGGCGTCCGGGTTGGCGTCCACGAGCCGGGCGGTGCAGGCGCCGCCGACCGCGCGCGCCGCGTCGATCTCGCGGCGGAAGCGGGAGCGGAACTCCGGGTCGGCCGCGAAGTCCGAGCGGATCACCTTGATGGCGACCGACTGCCCGGTCAGATCGTCGGTGCCGAGGTACACGACCCCCATGCCGCCGGAGCCGAGGCGCGCGGCCAGCGCGAACCGGGCGACCCGCTCGGGGTCACCGGAGCGCAGCGGCCTGGGCGGCACCTCGCCCTCCCTCCGTCGTCCTGTTCACCATCCGACGCCTGGCCCGGCCAACCGGCCGGGCCCCCGTCGTCAGCCTGCGGCCGGTGCCTGCCCGCCGTGCGGTCCCGAGCCGTTCAGGGCGCTGGCACCGGTCGGGCTGGCACCGGTCGGGCTGGCACCGGTCGGGCTGGCACCGTGGGTTCGGTCCTGGACTCGTCCCACAGTGCCCTCCCAATCTGTGGCGCAGATGTGTGTCGCGGCCACCGGCCGGGGCGACCGACCGTGCCGTCCGCGCCCCGCCGGGCGGTCCATTGGTCCCGCCGGCCGGCTGACCCGGATCTCGGCCAGCCGCGGCCGCCCCGCCTCGGCCGTCACCCGGTCAATCCGGATCCGGCATCGCGAAACGCGCGCCGTCACCGCCGTCCCGAAGATCGGCGCGCGCGCCCGCCCAAGAGCCCGGATTGCCCTCCAGGACGGTTCGGTTCGCTGCGGCGTCACAAATTGGACTGTACCGATGGAACCGCAGCTACCCGGCCATTCGGCACCCAGAAGACACACCTATCGGTTACCCCAACCGGCTATCCGACGGAGCGATCTGCGGGTCGTTCTGCGGAAACACCTGGATATCGAGACGTACCAGCCACGGCGGCACCCACAGGCGCCGCCGTGACCGCTGTCCTCAGCTCGTGGAGAGGTCCTGCCGGACCTTCACGAGAATGAACCGGTCGACGAGTTCTCCTGGTTCTTCGAGGGTGCCGGGCACCTCCAGCGATGACCTTGTTCCGCTCCCAGCAGCCCTGCGGCCTGCCACGTTCGTTCCGCCGCCCGGATCCGCGGTGACGCGTGACGCGCCCGACCGGACCAAAGTCCGACCCGCGGTTCGACCCGGTCGGCGAATGGCACGAGTTTCTGCCATGAAACCTCCCAGATCATGGTTACCATTCAAGGCCAACACGACAACAAAACAGCGACGGAAACCCAACCCGTGATTCCTGCCACGGCACGGTGGGCACGCCGGCTTCCGTGATCGACACCATCCGGTCGCCAGGGCAACATTGCCCGGCCACGGCTTCCCGGACGGCCCGGTCACAGAACCCAGAGACATTACGGCGACCGTTGGCACGCCCCCGCAGAACTACCGCCCCCAACTGTCCCGGCGTATCTTCCGGGACGGCAACCACGAACCGGACCCACGCGGCCATGGATGGCGCCAACCGCCACCACAAGAAACACCCACCGCACGCGCGGCGGGGCGCGTGCGGTGGGTCAGTGCGGCATCAGCCGCGGGTGGCGCGGCGCAGCTGCCGCAGCTCGCGGCGCAGCCTGATCTGCGGGATCACCCCGAGCAGCAGGCCGACGACCAGCCCGGCAGCGGCCGAGGCGGCCAACGCCCCGGCGACCGACATCTGCTTCGTGGTCCCGAACAGCCAGATACTCACCCGCGCGTCGTTCTTCACCACGAAGACGACGACCAGGATCGCGATGAGGGCGACGAGCACAGTGATCGCGTACGTCGTGTAGGCGATCCCTCGCCGCGGCGCCGGCCCACCAGTCGGCCCCGCGGGACCCCCCGGCACCGACGGAGCGGGCTGCCCCGGCGGGGTCAGCGACGTCGGCGCGCCGCCGACACCGGCGGGCTGCGGCGGTGGGACGGGCAGGCCCCCGGCGGGCGGGACCGCGGGTGCGGTGGCGGCCGGCTGCGGCCACTGGGGGCGAGTGTCGTTGATCTTCTTGCCCGGCTGATCCGGTCCGGCCATGATCGCCCCATCCATCGCGCATCGCCCGTCCGCCCCCGGGCCCCGCCCGACCGCGGCGACGCTGTCCCCGCATCGCCACACCGGCCCGGCACCGCAGCGTCCAGGTCGCTCCCCTGTGCCTGGCAGTCTAGGCCGTCGGGTGCCCTATGCTGAAACACGCGGATGAGGTGGCCGGGCGGCCGCGTCGGCGTCGGCTCCGGCTGGCGCCGCCGAGGAAAGTCCGGGCTCCGCAGGGCAGGGCGGTGGGTAACACCCACCCGGGGCGACCCGCGGGACAGTGCCACAGAAAACAAACCGCCGGCGCCGGCAACGGCACCGGTAAGGGTGAAACGGTGCGGTAAGAGCGCACCAGCGCCCAGGGTGACCTGGGCGGCTAGGTAAACCCCGCCCGGAGCAAGGTCAGAAGGCCCACGGCCCTACCAGGCCGCGGGCCGCGCAGGCGTTCGAGGGCTGCCCGCCCGAGCCTGCGGGTAGACCGCTGGAGGCTGTCGGCAACGGCAGCCGTAGAGAGATGGCCGCCACCGGGAAGCCGCAAGGCACCCCGGCCACAGAACCCGGCTTACAGGCCACCTCATCCGCCTTCTCTGCAGTCGACCGTGTCCTCGGCCAGCACCGCAGGCCAGCGGACCGGGCCGTCGCGACCTCCTTACCCGCTGCGCTACCGGCGGAGCGGGCTCCGCCACCTTCACCGACGGTCTCCGCGTCCAGGCCGCGTCCGACCCCAGCTCGTCCTGGTCGACCTCGACCGCTCCACCACGGCGCCTGAGCACGCCGACTGTGCTTAGGTACGCGCTGGTCGGCCGGTCAGCCCTCCTCGAAGCCCGACTGATCGAACTTCAGGGTCTGGGCGTTCTCCGAGACGGTGCGGACCTGGCCTTCCTCGAAACCACCGCTCATCGTCGCTTCAATCTCGATCTTCACGGCGAGCTCAGTGCCGTCCCGGCGAAGGTTGGCGATGATCTCGTCGGAGACGTTCTTGAAGTCAAGGGCGATCTTCTCGGGGTTCAGGGTCTTCACCCCGTAGAACCGCCTCTTGACCTGGCGGTAGACACCGTCGTGGTCGGCGTCCTTCCTGAACTGCTTCTTCGCGTCGTCCTTGTCCACGTCAACGCCCACGCCCCCGCCCACGCCCGGGGTCTCTCCCAGACCCGGCGTCGGCGGGGTTTCGGCGGCGCGCTGCTTGAGGGCAACCTCGGGCTGTACCAGGAGCAGCGAGTCGGTGGCCGCCGGCGCGGCGGTCTTGTCCTCGGGTAGCCACAGTCCGACGTAGCGGCCGGCCGCCTCGTCGTAGCCGGTGGCGAGGGCGAAGGCATCTGTCTGCCAGAGCAGCGGCAGATCGACGATGCCGGCGTCGAGGACCGTCCTGTCGCGCAGGCGAGGCAGGTAGGGGTACTGGCAGCAGAGCCCCCACAGGGCACCGAGCGAGACGTGCCCGTCCTTCCAGATCTCCGGAACCTTGCTGATCGCCAGGCGGATCGTCGACGCGGCCTGCCGCGTCGAGAGATCGCCGTCGCTTCCGAGACGGCGGGACACCCGCTCGGCGAGCGAGGTCGACTGACCTTCGACCTTGATCTCCCGCAGGACGAAAGGCTGCTTCGGTACCGGCTGGGCCGGGACGAGCGCCCAGACGAAGGTCTGCAGCAGCCTGGCCGTGACGGTCTGGTCGGCCTGGGTCTGGCGCTGGGTGGCCTGCTTCTTCTGGTTCTGGGTCAGGTCGAGGTCGGCCTCGTTGTCGAGGACGTGCTTCCACCCGAGATAGTCGCGGGTGGCGGTGTCGAGTTCCTCCAGCCGGGCCTCGTCGGGGGCAAGGTAGACGAGCATGTTGCGGTTGGACCGGTTGGCGCTGCCGCGATGCTCGGTCGCCTGCTGGGCGAAGTTCCTGGCGTCCGAATCGGTGCTGCCCCGCTTGTGGGCGTACTTGGGATGGAGGATGACCAGGCGCGCCTCGGCCGTGTCGGGGAGGTCGGCGTCGGTCTGCGGGCAGACGTGGACGCCGGCGAAGTCGCCCTTCACGCGGCCCTGGCCGAGCAGCCGCGTGACGATCTCCTTCCACACGTCTTCCTTGTGGAGGCGCTCAGCCTGGTCCTTGGCGGTACGGGTGATGTTGGGCTGGAGGTCGTACCAGTACTTGCCGGAGCCGGAGTAGAAGTACGTCGCCCGGTCGCCGAGCTGGGTCAGCGCGCTGTGGAAGTTGCCGGGGACGTCGCCGGGGATCGCCGTGCCGAGGAAGACCCGCTGGGTGCCGATGCCCTTGTGCACCGAACCGGGCGCGACGGTCGGGGCGGCGCCGAAGAACACCGTGCGGGCGAGTCGCCTGGTCAGCGCCCGCTGGCCGAACAGCGGCTTCTCCTTGTCGATGCGCGCCGGCTCGGAGTTCGGGCCGTCGACATCGGCGTCGATGATCGCCTTCCAGGAGTCCTGGAGGTACTGCGTCAGCTCGGCGTTCACGTTCGCGGTGGCGAGCGGGATCGAACCAGGCATGATCAGCGGCGAGGCGTCCTCGCCCGTCCAGAGCGCGTGGATCACCGTGCTCATCAGCCGCAGCACACCGCGGGTGCGCTGGAAGCGCTCCAGCGAGGACCATTCCTCGTACAGCGTATCGAACAGTTCCGGGTGGATCGGGTAGGTGCGCCGCAGGCGCATCTCGTAGGAGTTGTCGCGCGCCTCGCGCGGGAAGTCGTCGGTGTACTTGCGGTACAGCTCCACATACGCCTTGGCGGTCGCGCCGATCGCGGCGAGCGCGGCGGCGTCCGGCTGCTTGAACAGCCGCTGCCGGACGATGTGGTACGCCTCGTCCGACGACGCCGGGCGCCACTGGTCGGCGACCCTGCGCACAACGTTCTGCAGTCGTTTCAGGGCTTCAAGCCCGTTGGCGCCGCCGACCTCCTCGGCGCTTCCGACCACGATCTCGGTGTCGTCACCGGTCTCCGAGGCAGGGATCGAGATCGCAAGCAGGACACCCGAGGTGCCTTTGGCCGCCTCGGTCAGTGACTGGGCGAAGGTGAACTGGTCGTCGAACGTGCCGCCCTTCAGGTCGTCGCGACCGACGAGGGAGCGGGCGTAGGCGACCCATTCGTCGATCAGGATGACGGCGGGCGCGTACGTCGCCAGCAGCGTGTGGAGCGCCTCGCCGGGGTGGGTGCGGTCGCTGTCCGCCGCGGCGACGAGGGCGTACGCCTTGGCGCCGCCGAGCTGCCAGGCCAGCTCACCCCACATCGTGTTGACGTGGGTGCCATCGTCCTTGGTGACACCGGACGGGCTGAGGTGGTTGCCCACGATCGCGACCCGGTTCACCCTGGTGCCCTGGTAGCCGTTGGTCGTGAGCAGCTCCTGGGTCTCCTGCGGGAACTCGCCCACAGGAAGCCCGGCGGCCACGTGCCACAGCGACAGCATCGAGTGGGTCTTGCCGCCACCGAAGTTGGTCTGCAGGTTGATCACCGGCGAGGCGTTGTCGTCACCCGCCAGCCGCCGCACAGCGCGGCCGATCAGGTCGCGCAGACCTTCGGTGAGGTAGGTGCGCCGGAAGAACTCGACGGGGTCGGCATAGTCGGAGTCGACCTCGCCGCCGGTGGCGACCTTGTAGAGGTCGGCGGCGAACTCGGAGGCGTGGAAGTTGCCGGTGGCGACGTCGTCGTGGGGCTGGAGCACTTCGCGCCACGGCCTGAGCCCGGTGGACTCCGGGTTGACGACCGCGGCCTTGAGAACCCTCCGATCATCCTTGTCGGCGGTCACCCGCCGCAGGTTCTGCCGGATGCCACCGACCGCGTCGGCCTCAGCGTTGGCCTTGATGAGCTTGAGAAGACGTTCCCCCGTGTCGAGCGCACGGTAGGCGTCGTCGTCGGTGAACGGCCGGTTGTGCGCCCAGTCATTGCGCGCCTCGCGCAGCTCGCTGGCGTAGGTCTCGCCGGCCCGCCCGACGACCTGGTTGAACGGATACCAGCCAGGCTTGTGGCCGCCTGTGATGTTGCCTTCGGTGAGCATGCGGAACTGGAGTTGCGGGTCGAGCGGGTCATAGCCCTTGGTCGCGGACGCGCCGTTCTTGACGTCCTTCGCCTGGACCAGCTTCGTCCACTCGGCCCCCAGCGCCTGGTCATCCTGACCGATCACCGACGAGATGAAGTCGTCCAGCGTCGGGGCAAGGATCTGGAACATCCGGTCGATGCGGTCGCGGTTGCTCAGCGCCATCTCACTCGTCCTCGTCGAACTCGATCGCGAACTGTGTCTCCGTGGGCTTCTTCAGTATGCGCGCGACGTCGAGGATCTCCGGCCAACTTGTCACCAGACTGTTGAAGCTCAGCGCGTCCTTCGTCCAGCCGTTGCTTTCCGCGACCCGGAAGAGAAGATGCGCAAGCTCCTTGACCAGGTCAGCATCAACAGCTCCATCCGTCCGACCCAACGCCACCTGGAGGAACTCCCCCGCTGGCGTGATGCCGTCCCGCTCCAGCACCTTGATCAGGTGATGGAGCACCTCCCAGTTGCTGGCGTGGCCATCCTTGCGCACGTCGTAATCCCACGACAGGTCGGCGGGCCTGACGAGCCGCACGACGCCAGCCCGACTCGACAGGATGCCCGCTCGATCCATCCCGTCGACGCTCGTGTTGCGAGCCCGGGAGAGATTGTCAGCGTCGCCGAACACACCCACCCCGTACCCGTGCTGGCGATACCATGCTATCGCGAAGCGGGAAGGCGAATCGAAGTCGCCTTCCTGCTCCGCCAGCACCTGGTCAAGGATCTCATTGATCCGGGCCAGCGCGGACCGAACTGTCATCTTCTTGCCGTCGGGCTCCAGCACGGCGCCATAGCGACTGAAAACCGCCATCCCCGGCCCAATCGCCGCCTGCGGCAAGTCCACGGGCGCAATCTGCCCCTGCTGAAGCTTGCGTAGCGCGTCGGGCAACTCGGCCTCCAGCGCCCCGATGAAGCCACGCCGATCCGTCGTCGGAGCCCCTTCGGTTCGAGGGCGCAGCGACAGCACGATCGAGGAGGCCAAAGCGTTAGAGCCGACATCCCTCATGCGGCCACTCCGCTCGCTCCTGCTCGGCCAAGTCGACGTGATTGACCAGCCTGCCCGGATCATGCCCTCAAGCAGGGTCTCCCAGCCTGTTGATGCCTCGCCGGCATCATCGGCATCGCTTTGCTTGAATGCGTACCAGACAGTAATCGGTACATCGTCTCGCGCGACCTCCCGCGCGTGCGCGAAGACCCGACGGAAGCCGTCCTCGAAGAATCTCTGCGCACCCCCCTTGCCGCCCTGGCGGAACGGGTTCGCAACAAGTTCTTCCGCCTTCGGTACCAGTAGCGTCGCCAGGAGATCTGGATATACTTCGCGCAGCGACCGGCGCAACCACACGTAGAAGAAGTCCGACAGGTCGGAGTAGCCGATGTTGTCGTAATACGGCGGATCGGTGCTAATTAGGACGGGTGCTGACACCGCTTGGACAGCATCACGCTGCCGCACCACACCATGACCGCATCCGTCGAGACGCTCCGTTGCTTCGGCGACGGCATTCGTCATTCTTACAAGACTTCCCGAGCCGTCGGCGAACGGGTTACCCTCCGCGTGATCCCAGGTCATCGGGATCGCCTGCCGCGCGAAGATATTCCGCAGAATTTCCTTCTGCGGATTGCTGGCCCACGTCGTGATCGATGACTGATAATCAGCTAGGCGGCTCACGACAAAACCGAGGTAGGTAGCGATGGCATCGGCGTACCCGTCGCTACTACCATCGGCAAGGACACGATTTCGGGCTTCGGAGACCAGGTCACTGAAGGTGGTCAGGGCGGTGAGCTGGCGGTTGGTGAACAGGTCGGCCCACTCCGTCATGCCGTAGGCCTGGACCCGGAAGCCAAGGGCCTCCACCGGGAGGGACGCCTCGGGCACATCGTCAGGTCGCCCCATGGCAGCAGCCAGGACGTGTTCGCTGGTTGGGGCGAGGTACATCCGCCGACGGTTACCTTCCGCAACCACGGCGATGAGCTGGGCACCGAGGCGCTTGGCGCGGCCTTCAGCACGTACGAATTTCAAGTCCGCCGCTGCATCACAGGCCACGCATCGCGCACCGGTCTTCGAGACTGTCCCGTCCGTCGCGGCAGTCGGCGCGGCGTGCTTCTCGTGTCCGATCGTGAACTCGACCCGCTGCCCTGAGGGGTGGGTGGGATCGGGGACGACGGTGGGGACGACGTACGCCTCTTTGCCCTTCTTCTTGCCGAGCCACTGGGAGCGGACCAGGGGCATCTCGATGCCGCAGGCGGGGTTGGGGCAGGTGACGGTGCGGGCCCAGATCCAGGCGATGACGGTGGCCTTGGTGCCGTCGGGGAGGGTCGCCTTGGGGTAGAGGTGGCCGATGCGCTTCTCGGCCTCGTCGCGCATCCAGGCACCGTAGGCGCGCACGTCGGCGGCGAGGCCCTCGGCGCCCTTCCAGGCACGGATCTCGGAGTCAGCCAAACCGGGATAGACGGGGGGCTGGTCACGGAACTTTGGCGGGATCTCGATGAGCGCCTTGTTGATGAGGACGGCGACGGGGTTGAGGTCGGAGGCGTGGGCCTCCAGGCCCAGCCGCTGGGCCTCCAGGGGGATGGTGCCGCCGCCGGCGAAGGGGTCCAGGATCGGCGGCGGGTTGCCGTTCGTGGACTTCAGGATCTCCTCGTGGGCCTCCCGCAGGAGCTTCTCGTCCCGGATGTTCTCCCAGATGACGAGTCGCTCGATGAGCCCGTGCAGCCGCTCACGCTCCTTGCGCTGCAGCTCCTCGGTGGGGAACTCCTCGGGCCGCGCGCTCGGGTCATCGACGAGCTGGGCGAACAGGACCGCTCGGGCCGCCGCGAGCGGCCGCCGCGCCCACCACAGGTGGAGCGTGGAGGGATGTCCGTGCCGGATGGACTTCTCCCGGGCGGACTCCCGGTTGATCGCTTCCAGCGGCAGCGCCACCTCGATCAGCTTTCGCTTCTGCACGTACTTCCCTCTACCCTCTGAGCCCCCGCGGAGGTCACGACAAGGCAACATCCAACCTCTTGACTCGCAGTCCCGAATCTAGCGATCAGGCACGAGCAAGGATGAACTGGCCTCGGTGACCGAAGACGGGATTCACGGGAGGCATCAGGACAGACAGATCCGGCTGCTCAGAGCCGGGACATCTGGGGCAGTTTGGGGACGAGGCTGCGTCGCACCGCCTCGGCGAACGGGACGTCAGGGTGCTCCCGGCTGGTCCAGCGTTGCCACCGAGACGGATGTCGCGGACCATCACCAACCTGCCAACCCGGCACGGCCCACTCATCGAGGCGGCTGTGCAGCCACTCGACCTGCTCACGGAAGTGAGTGCGGGCCGAGCCGGAGGGAGACGTCGCACCGTAGGCGAGCAGGACGGCGTCCGCCCCGGCGAGCGCTACGTCCAGTGAGGGTCTTGCCGTTAGCCAACCCTCGGCGGTCGCGCCGAGCTCACTGATGGCCCCAGTGGCCTGTGACGGCATCGAGAACAGGTTCACGACCTTGACCTCGGCGAAGCCGAGCAGCTCGCCCGCCAACGCCACGCGGCCCAAGGTGCGCTTGCCGTCAGTCAGAGGTGGATTCGCCAGAACGGCGACGAGAGTCGCGGTGGTGGGCTGAGCCATCAGAACGGCGGCCGCCCCTTGGCCCAGGTCCTGGCCCAGTTGCCGCGGAGGCCGTCGGAGTCGAAGTCGCCGAGTTCGGTGGTGGCGAAGGGCGCGTCGAGGTAGCGGACCTCGTCGTACCGCGGGCCGCGTGGGTCGACGCGGACGAGGGCGAGCCGGTAGCGGGGGGCTGCGTTCTTGCTGGTCATCACCTCGTTGTGGGTGATGAAGAAGTCGGTGGCACCGGCGAGGCGGGCCTTGACCTCGAGGCGGTAGGTATCGCCGTTCGCGTCGGTGGACAGGATGTCGAAACCCGGGTTGTTGAAGGCCTGCTCGACGGGTTCGCGGCCGATCTCCCGCTCGCGGCTCAGGACGAGGTCGACGCCGCGGCGCTCGACCTCCTTCGTCTCCTTGGCGCGCATCGGCGCAGCCGGCGGCAGTCCGTCCCCGAACAGGCTCACGGGCAGCACCAGGGCGGCGGTGACGAGGCGGGGTGGCTTGGTGGACATGAGCTGCTGCTGGTCGAGCAGCGCCAGGCGCTGGCGCAGCCGCAGATCGAGCTCGACCGCCTTGCGGTTGAGGCTTTCCGACGATTCTCTGGGACGCTCGCCCTTCTGCTCGTTCTCCGCGGCGATCGCCGCCTCGAGCAGCAGGCGCTCGCTTTCCGCGGTGAGGCGTTTCGTGACCAGCTCGCGGGCCTTCGTCAGCTCCGCCAGCCGGCGGGGCTGGACCTCGGCGAGGTATTCGGGCAGGCGGTTGGCGATGATCCAGCTCGCCGCCCGGTCCTCGGCCTCAGCGAGCCACGGGAGAGCCCGCGCGGTGGCGATCGCCGGGCCCGCGGGCGCGGCGACGCAGTCCAGGTAGGGCGCGGGACCGGCGGGACTGACGGTGCCGGCGCTGTTCACGTAGGCGTAGCCGAAGCGACGGGCCACGGACTCGCCGGTGGCGTCGGTGACCTCCTCGATGACTCCGACGAGCAGGTGTGGCTCCTCGAGGGTCGAGGACACGAGCACGGTGCCCTGGTTGAGCGCCGCGCCGAACTGCCGGACGGTCTCGTCCATGACCGCGTCGTGCAGCGGGTGGCCGGGGGCGAGCAGGTCGGCCCGGGTGAGCCCGTCGGGCTGGACCCGGCCGAGGTCGAAGGTGATCCGGTCGTACCTGGTCGCGATCGGTCCCCGGCCGGCCGAGCGCACATGCTGGGGCACGTTCGCGATCTCGTAGCGCCCCTGCTCGCGCCGGGCGATCCGGCCACCGAGGCGGGTGAGGGCCGCCTTGAACGCCAGCTCGATGTAGTGCGGCTGGAGGCGGCGGGCGCGGGCCTCGTCCATCGCCGCGCGCAGCTGCCGCAGGTCGGCCTCGGCGAAATGCTCGGAGGCGAGCGCCCGCTCGGCGAGCAGCTCACGCAGGCCGTCCCCGACGGTGGCGTCGATGATCTCGTGCATCTTCGCCTTCACCTCGGGGCGCTCGCCGTACTGGATGGCGTCGAGCAGGAGGGTGCGCAGCGGGGTCTCGGCGAACGCCTCGCCGAGGACGTCGAAGACCTTGCCGCCGTAGTCCTTGCGCATCTGGTCGAGTTTCTCCAGCAGGCGGGTGAAGACCTCGCCCTCGCGGGTGTTGGCGGCCACGAGGTTCCACAGGTGGCAGGTCTTCTCCTGGCCGATGCGGTGGATACGGCCGAACCGCTGCTCGATGCGGTTCGGGTTCCACGGCAGGTCGTAGTTGACCATCAGGTGGGCGGCCTGAAGGTTGAGGCCCTCACCGGCGGCGTCGGTGGCCAGGAGGATCTGGACCTCGCGGTTCTTGGTGAACTCCTCGGTGATCTGTCGGCGTTCGCCGCGGCGCACGCCGCCGTGGATGGCCCGGACGGCGTCCGGCCTGCCGAGCAGCGATCCGATCCTGGCCCGGAGGTAGTCGAGGGTGTCTCGGTGCTCGGTGAAGATGATGAACTTGCGCGGCCAGCCGTTCCCGTCGGTGATCAGCGCGTTGTCCTGGAGGATGGTCGACAGCTCGGTCCACTTGCGGTCGGTGCCGGCGTCACGAACGGCCTTGGCCGCCGTCACCAGCTCGGCCAGCTCGAGCAGTTCGACGCCCAGTTCCTCCACCGTCTGCGCGGCGGTGGCGGCATCGAGCAGATCCTCCTCCAGCGTCTCGATCTCCTCCGCGTTGAACTCGTCGGCGTCGATCGCACTCCACTCGACCGTGGTGTCCGGATCGCGGTAGGTGCCGTCGAGGATCTCCTGTCGTTTGCGCTCCAGGCGCTCGCAGCGGCGCACGAGGCTCTTGTGGATCGCCGCCGGGCTGGAGGCGAGCCGCCGCTGCAGAACGGTCAGGGCGAAGCCGATGGTGTTCTTGCGCTTTCCGCCGAGCCGGTCGGCCCGGTTCATCCCCTCCCGGACATAGTGGGTGACGTCCTCGTAGAGGGCGTACTCCGACGCGGTCAGCTCGTAGGGAACAGTCTCGGCGACACGCTCGGGGAAGAGGTTCCTGCCCTCGAACGTGCGCAGCTCCTCCTTGACCAGGCGGCGCATGATCCCGCTGGTGTCCGTGGTCTTCTTCTGGCGGCCCTCGAACCTGTCCCGGTCGAGCAGCGTGAGGAAGAGCTGGAAGTCCTCCTCCTTGCCGGAGTGCGGGGTCGCGGTCATCAGCAGCAGGTGACGGGTGATCTCACCGAGGAGCTCCCCGAGCTGGAAGCGCTTGGTCTTCTGCAGCTTGCCGCCGAAGTAGTGCGCGCCCATGCGGTGGGCCTCGTCGACGACGATCAGATCCCATTCGGTCTCGACGAGCTGGGCCCGCAGCTGCTCGCTGCGGGAAAGCTGATCCATCCGCGCGATGAGCAACGGATTCGTCTCGAAGACGTTGAGATTGACCTGGGAGTCGATGAGCTGGTTGGTCAGCAGGTCGAAACGGAGGCCGAACTTGAAGAACAACTCGTCCTGCCACTGCTCCACGAGCCCTCCGGGCGCGACGATGAGGCACTGCTTCACGTCGTCGCGCAGCAGCAACTCCTTGATATAGAGACCAGCCATGATCGTCTTACCGGCGCCCGGATCGTCCGCCAGCAGGAATCGCAGCGGCGTGCGCGGGAGAAGCTCGCCGTAGACCGCGCGGATCTGGTGCGGCAACGGCTGCACATCACTCGTGGCCACGGCGAGCATCGGGTCGAACAGCCCCGCCAGCGAGATGCGCTGCGCCTCGGCCGCGAGCTTGAAATCGCCTGCGACCGCATCGAAGGCGCGGCTGCCGGCCCGAGCGACGCTGAGCTTGTCCTGGTCACTGCGGAACACAACCTGCTGGCCAAGGACACCGGCCGTGGTCTTGTACGTCAGTTCGATCGCGTCGGAACCATGCCACTGCGCGGCGAGGACCGTGATGACCTCGGCGGGGATGAGCCCGTCGAGGCGCAGTCCGGACGTGAGTTCCTCCAGCAGCACGATCCGCCCCCTGATAGACAGTTGGGCAACGCTACTGGATCAGTCCAACAGCTCAAAGCCCGCCTGCTCTACCGGACCGTCGGGCCAGGAGCCGAACCGCTTGATCGCGCAATCGGGCAGCCGACGAACGCAGACGACGACGGCCCCGCGCGACCAACGGCCGCGGGGCCAGCTCCCGATCCGCCGGGGCGGGACAGCGTCCACGGCTTCGGTGAGGTTTCTCCGCACGGCGAAGCGTCGACCCGAAGGGCGATCGTCCGGTGATGCCAGACCCACGCTCACGCACGATGTCATCGATCCCGACATCGCGGCCTCTCCGAGCGAGGGCATCGTGGACGTCACGCTGATCGTCGAGGACGACGACATCGACGATGCGCTGACATCGACGATGCGCTTGCGCGCGAGGCCCGCCGTGCGCACGGCGGCTCTCGCCATCGACGCCTGGACACCCGGCTGGAACGGCCAGGTCCGGGAGGCCCGGATCCTCACGGACTCCTGAGCCAGGCCGGACAAGCACGGCCTGTCGCCTGAGATCGCACGATGGATTAGGTCCGCACTACTCACCTCCCCTGTGACATCATTGCTACAGTTCGTGGCAATGGTGATCGAACGACCGCGGATGGACCTGGAGTCTCCGCGCGACCCACCCGCCCTGGACGCGGGGCCAGGCGAGCCCACCGCGGCCGAGCGGAAGGCTCGCCTGCTCGACCAGGCGCACCTGACGCGAGCGGCGCCGGAGCGCCTCGCGGACACCGAGGCCAACGCATCCGACCCGCCGACTACCGGCTCCCCGCATGACGGCGACGAACCGCCGCGGTTGGACGACCGGCGTCCGCCTGAGCCTCCAGGCGCGGCGGATCGACCCGCCGGCCCGGTTGACAGACGTTCCGCGGCCGGCATCGACCCCACGCTGTCCCCGCTTGAGCGCAAGCTCGCTCTCCTTGACCGTGCTCACGAACAGGCAACCGATTCGCCGGCGGAAAGGACCGGACAGCCGGTTGGCGACAGTGACATCGCACGCGGGCGGGACGGCTCGGACCGGCTCGGTTGGCGGCTGTCCCGGGTCTGGAAGGACAGCCAGCCGACCGTCGACGGGCGCGCCTTCTACGAGAAGTCCGACGAGGAGATGTGGCAGGCGGCCGCCACCGCCGAGCCCGCACCCGGTAAATACACTGCCGACCTGCACGGCAGCCCCGACGCCGTCCACGTGGGCCGGCGCGACCTCGACGCCCGGCAACTGGCCGCCCTCATCCGGCGGGACGACAACTGGCAGGGCCGGCCCATCCGCCTCATGTCCTGCGAGACCGGCCAGGGCGACAACCCGATCGCCCAAGACCTCGCCGACGAACTCGGCGTCACCGTCACCGCCCCCACCGAACTCGCGTTCTCCGACGAGGACACCGGTACGGTGTGGACGACGTCGATGCACGAGAACGAGTACGGCCGGCTGGTGCAGACCGTTCCCCATGATGGCCACTGGATCGACTTTCATCCGACCGCGGAAGGGAAAAGGAATGCCTGAGATCGTCGACGGCATCAAAATTGCGAAGCTGTTCGACGGCACTCGGGACGGCGCACCGTACGTCGTCGACCGTCCGGCACTTCCCATCGGTCCAGAACGAGCAGACTTCCTTGCCTATCTAAAGAAGGGGAAGATCGTCATGCGCGCGGCCGGCCAGTCGGTCGACCGCCTTGATGAATCCAGAGGCAAGACGGTCCCGATTGTATTTCTAACCGACGGAGAATGGGTGTGGAGCGCATCCATCGGATACTATCTTGAGGAGCACGGACTCCCTCCCGAACCGGAGTTTCTCGATTATCTGCGCGCTCGCGACTTTCACTACGTGACGCCGACGGAAGACAAGGTCAGGACGGCCGGGCGAGCTGTCCGGGGCGAGTAATCACAAGGGTGATAAGAACGGTCGGATCTGCGGCGTCGACATAGTGGGTTGTCCGGCTGCCACCCATGATCCGTCGCAAGTTCACGATTGCGGTCGGCTGCTCGCCTGGTCCGAGGCGTCCGCCAGCCAGTTTTTCTGATCAAGGTGTTCCGCGGCGCCGTCAGGAGCCGAGCTGCTGGCCGCCGGGTCCGGATCGGCTCGTTGGGCGCAGGTCGCGAGGTACTGGACGAGGGTGGGCCGTAGGCCCGTCATAATCATGGTGGGTCGGTGCTCCGGGGTTGGTCAGGCCGGGGTGGGGTGGGCGGCGCGGATGTCTATTTCGCCGCGGTGGGTGCGGGTGCGGACCTCGACCCGTTCGGCGAAGTCCTTGGGGCTTTCGCGCGGGGGCAGATGGTTGCGCACGGCGCCGGACTTGGTGAAGGCGTCGACCCAGGCGGCCGAGCCGGGGCGGATGCCGACCTCGACGTCGCCGATGCCGGTGGCGAGGTCGATGCGGTCGCGGGCCGCCTCGCGCACGCGCAGGCTGCCCTTCGCGGTGCGCGCGGTGACGCTGCTCTCGGCGCGGTGAATGGTGACGTCGCCGCCGGCGGTGGCGACGGACAGCCGGCCGCCGGCGCGGCCGATCGTGACGGTGCAGTGGCCGGACTGGACGTCGGCGGAGCTCTCCAGCTCGCCGATGCGCACCACGCCCCGGGCGCTTTTCACCTCGGCGGAACCGGTGACGCGGGCGATGTCGAGGTCGACGTCGGCGAAATGGGCCTGCAGCTCGGCGGTGCGCTCCAGGGCTACCTGGCCGCTCGCGCCGTGCAGGCGGCATTCGCCGAGGACACCGGTCGCCACGATCTCCACCTTTGCCGCCCGGACCAGCAGGCTCGATCGGCTGGGCAGCTCGATCACGATCGTGACCGATTCGGAGCGGGAGCGGAACCGGCCGTTGACGGGCGTCTTGATCGACAGCAGGCCGCGGTCGTAGTCGACCCGCACGCGGCCGGCCGCGCCGACCCGGGTGCCCGGGTCGATCTGCACGACGGTGTCCGTCCGGTCGCTCGCGACAAGCTCCACCCGGCCGTCCGCCATCCGCAGGTCGACCGTGATCGGATCGGGGGTGTCGAAAGTGGGCACGGCGGGCTCCTCCGTTGCGTGGCGGGCGGATGCTCAGGTCGGGAGAACAGCGGGGGACGCGGCAAGCCAGGGCGGGCGGGCCGAGGCAGGCTGCGCAACGGGCGTCGGAAGAGCTCGGAAAGGACAGTCGACAGGACAGGTTGGAGCGGGTCAGCCGACCCAGCCGACGAAGCGGCCACCGCCATCGCGACGGCCGCCGTGCTGATGGCCGTCGCCACTGTCGGGGACGGCGAGGGCCGCGGAGGTGACCCGGACGAGCCAGGCGTTGACGGACAGGCCCTCGGCCGCGGCCGCCGCTTCGATGGCGAGCTTGACCCGCTCGGGCGGGCGGAAGTTGATGCGGGCCGCGGGGCCGTCACGGCCGTCGGTGGACGGCGACGACGGCTCGCCGACGGCCATCGCCGCCGGCGCGGCGACGCGGCTGGCGTCGGCTGGTTCCGGCAGGTCCGGGGGGGTCACCGCGAAGGAGGGGTCGCGCCCGCGGAGCCTGAGTTCCACCGAGCCGGGGGCGAGGTCGCGGGTGATCTCCTCCGCGGCGGCGGAGAGGACGTCGAGCATGGCCAGCCGGGACGCCGAGGAGACGGCGGCCACCAGCCGTTCGGCCATCGCCCTGGCCTCACCCGAGTCGGCCGCGGCCAGCAGCTCGGCGCGGAGGTTCTCCACATAGGGCGTCAGGTCCATGCCGCCATCATGGCGCCGCCGATGGCGCCATGTCAAGCCGTTTTGTGGCGCCGCTGGCGCCACAGTGGCGCCAGTGGTCGCAGCTACTCGCCGGAGCTGGTCAGGTCGGCGGCGTGGTGGGTGTCGTTGAAGCCGCGCAGCACGGCGGGGCCGTCGGAGTACCAGTCGATGGTGCTGAGCGAGACGAGGTCCAGGTGCAGGCGGTAGAGCACGGTCGGCTCCGCGGCCAGCGCGAGCTGGGTCAGGCCCTTGATCGGCGTGACGTGCGAGACGATCAGGATCCGCTGGCCGGGATACTCGGCGAGCAGGCGGTTGCGGACCATCGCCACCCGGGCGACCGTGGCGATCAGGCTTTCCCCGCCGGGCGGGGGCACGTGCGGGTCGGCGAGCCAGGCGTTGAGCTCCTCGGGGAAGCGCTCGCGCACCTCGCCGAAGGTCAGCCCCTCCCAGGCGCCGAAGCTGGTCTCGCGCAGGTCGTCGTCGATGGTGTAGTCGCGGCCCAGCGCCTCGGCGGTCTGCCGGGCGCGCTTGAGCGGGGAGCTGACGATCAGGTCGAACGGCTCGTCGCGCAGCCGGCGGGCGGCCGCGGCGGCCTGCTCCAGGCCGAGGTCGGTCAGGGCCGCCTCGACCGTGCCGCTGAAACGCTTCTCCACCGACAGCGGGGTCTGGCCGTGCCGCAGCAGCACCGTGGTCATCGGCGGCGCGGGTGGCGCCATCCAGCCGGAGAGCCGGTTGGTGGTCGGCGCGCGGTGCGGCGACGGGTCCGGGGACTGCGGGACGGAGGGCTCCCAGGTGCGCCCGGCGGCCGCGGCGTCCATCGCCTCGTTGGCGAGGCGGTCGGCGGCGCCGTTGCGGGCGCGCGGCACCCACTGGTAGCGCACGGTGGCGAACTCGCGGGCGAGGCCGGCGGCCTCGTCGGCCAGCGGGCGCATCGACGGATGCTTGATCTTCCAGCGGCCGCTCATCTGCTCGACGACGAGCTTGGAGTCCATCCGGACCTCCACCTCGGCGCCGGGCGCGAGCTCCGCGGCGGCCCGCAGGCCGGCGATGAGCCCCGAGTACTCGGCGACGTTGTTCGTCGCCCGGCCGATCGACGCGGCGCGTTCGGCGAGCACCGATCCGTCCGCCGCGTCGCGGACGACGGCGCCGTAGCCCGCCGGGCCCGGATTGCCCCGGGAGCCGCCGTCCGCCTCGACGACCAGCCTGCGCTCGGTCCCCATCTGCCACTCCCCTCGCCCTGCCACCACACCCGGCCCGGCGCGTTCGTGCGGCCAGCCCGGCGGCCCCGTCGAACCTTGACGCTGTCGAACCTTGACGCTGTCGAACCTTTGGCGCTACAGCCCGGACTCGGGGGTACGGACCAGGATGCGCCGGCATTCCTCGCACCGCACGACCTCGTCGGCCGGGGCCGCCGCGACCGCCCGCAGATCACCGCCGGACAGCTCCAGATGGCAGCCCTGGCAGCGCCGGCGCAGCAGCGCCGCGGCACCCACGCCACTCGACGATGCCCGGATGCGCTCGTACAGGGTGATCAGCGCGTCCGGCAACTGCGGGGCGAGGGCATCGCGTTCACCGCGCAGCCGGCCGGTCTCACTGTCGATCTCCGCGAAGGACTTGTCCCGGCCGGCGTTCGCCGTGTCGATCTCGGCGGTCAGGTCGTCGTGGCGCTTGCCCAGCTCCGCGAGCCGGCTCTCCAGGGCCTCGACCGATTCCATCTTCTCCAGCGCCTCGTCCTCGAGGGCGCCCTGGCGGCGGGCCAGCGATGCCAGCTCCGACTGCAGGTTCTCCAGCTCGCGCGCGTTGGACACGGCGCCGGAGTCGAGGCGTTGGGAGTCGCGTTCCGCGCGGGTGCGGACCAGATCGATCTCGTTCTCCAGCCGGCGCTGGACGCGGGTGACGTCACCCAGTTCGGTCCGCACCTCGACGACATCGTCGTCGAGGGCGCGCAGGGCCGCGGTCCGTTCGGTGATGACAGCGAGTTCCGGCAGCCCGCGCCGACGGGCGGCGAGCCGGTCGATGCCGGAGTCGAGCGCCTGCAGGTCGAGCAGGCGGAGCTGGATTGCTGGGTCGGCCTTCATGTACTCCTCACCGGAATGCCCTGATCCCTGCCGCCGCGCGGTCTACCGGGACGGAGCGTGCAACCGCCAGGGATCGGTCACGATAGCGGACACCGACGCACTCACCGTACGTCCCCGCGCTCGCAGACCCGTGCGCAGACGCGCGGCCGCCACGGCCAACCACGGCCACTCGCTCGCCCAGTGGGCCACGTCGACGATCGCGACCGGATACGCGCCGACCGCGTCGAGCACGTGGTGGTGCCGGCCGTCCGCGGTGACCAGCACGTCCGCGCCCGCGGCCGCCGCGGCGCCGGCCAGCTCGCCACCCGAGCCACCGCACACCGCCACCCGCCGCACGAGCCGCTGCGCCGGCCCCGTGGCGCGCACGCCCCCCGCGGTCGACGGCAGCGACCGGGCGACGCGGGCGCAGAACTCGCCAAGCGGTTCGGGCACGGGCAGCTCGCCGATCCGGCCAAGCCCCCGGCACACCGCGGCGCCGTTCGCCGCGGGCCGGTCGCCGGCGTCGGTGCCAGTGCCGGCGTCGGTGCCAGTGCCGGCGTCGGTCCCAGTGCCGGCGTCGGTGCCAGTGCCGGCGTCGGCATCGGTGAGGGAGCGGAGGTCGCGCAGTCCGAGCGCGGCGCCGAGCGCGTCGCTGACGCCGGGGTCGGCGACGTCGGCGTTGGTGTGCGCGGTGTACAGCGCGACCCCGCCGCGGACCAGGTTCGCCACCACCCGTCCGCCTGGCGTCGTCTCCGCGACGCCATGGACCCCGCGCAGGAACAGCGGATGGTGGGTGACCAGCAGCCCCGCGCCGCCCGCCACCGCCTCGGCGGCGACCTCGGGGGTGGGATCGACGGCGAAGTGCACCGCGGCCACCTGCGCGTCCGGGTCTCCGGCCGCCAGACCCACCGCGTCCCAGGACTGCGCCCAGCCGGGCGGGTAGGCCTCCTCCAGCACCGCGATGCAGTCACGGACCGTTGCCAACCCAGCGTTCATCACGGTGACCCTACCCGGACCGTCGCGGCCGTCTGCCAGCCGGTCACACCCGATCGGGTGGCGCCGAGGTGCTGCGCGCAACGTCTCCTTCGCCCCGTAACGTACCGATGGCGACGCGCCCGACTGGGAGCGAGCCACGAGGAAGGGGAACTCGTCATGGCGGACGTGTCGGTGCGCTTTCAGGTCGCCGGAGACTCGGAGATCGTGCTGAACCTCGCGACGGCCGAGGCCGTGCGACTGGTGGAAGCGATCATGCGCAAGGTGGCCGAGTCCATGGGCTCGCAGCAACGCTCCGCGGTCGGCTCGGCCTGGTCGGACGCACCCTCGGCCACTCCCGGTATGCCGCCGGGCCGCTGATCCACGGCGCCGCGGGCGCCGACGGGGAGAACCGACCGCCGCGGGACCGGCGAGGCGGCTCAAATACCTCGGATCGGTAGCGGACGTGCCCGCTTCCACCAAACGCGACACAACGGCGCCGCAACGCGATACAACTCCGCACAGCCATTCGCCTCGAAAGGACAACGATCACGCATGGCGGGGGACGTACCGGTTGACGAGCGCGCGCTGATAACCCCGTCCGGTGTGGCGCCGGACGTCGCCACCCCGGGCGTTGGCCCGGGGGCGTCCGCGGCGCACGCCGCGGGCCCGGGCCAGCCGGACGGCGTCCCGGCCGCCGCGGCGCCGGGCGGCGAACGCGCCCTGCACCACTACGGTCGCGTGCGGGTCCTGGGCCGACCGCGGCCGACGCCGCCCGAGGTGTCGGCGGCCGCGACGAGTGGCGTACGCGGCCTCGCCGGCCTGCTGCCCCCCGCCGACGGCAGCGTCGTGTCCACCACGGGCGTCAGCCCCGGCCTCAACCGGGCCGAGACGCTCGGTCTCGACGCCTTCCGGCTGCGCGCGAGTTCCGCCTACCGGCGGCTCAAGGACGACCGGCCCCGCGACGGCCACGGCTGGGACATGGACCGGCCCTGCACCGACGTCCCACCGCCGCGCGGCGCGTCCGGCGGCGCGCCGGGACTCGGCGCCGACACCCAGGTCACCCCGAACGGACGTGCGGACCACTTCAGCCCGCTCGCGACCCTGGCGACGCCGGACAGCACGGCCGTCGCCACGCCGGCAACGGCCGGTTCGCCCACCAGCTCCCGGCTGGAGGGCTCGGTGGCCATCGGGCTCGTCATCGTCGAGGGGCCGACGACGGACCTGCAGTTCTCCGCGGCCGAACGGACCAAGGTCGTCGCCGAGGTGCAGAACGGGCTGTCCTGGTACGCCACCACCAATCCGGCGGCGGGGCTGGCGTTCCACTACGACATCCAGATCGTGCGGCTGTCCGTGCCGGCCAACCCGAAGGCCGCCGACCTGGAGGCGCTCTGGCGGGACCCGACGATGGACCGGCTCGGCTACGCGGCGAACTTCGACGGGGTCTACGCCTACGTCGACGCGCTGCGCGGCAAGCTCGGCACCGACTGGGCGTACTGCGCGTTCTTCACGAAATACCCGCTCGGCTACTTCGCGTACTCGTCGGTGGGCGGGCCCCGGATCGTCATGCAGTACGCCAACGACGGCTGGGGGCCGGACAACATCGACCGGGTCTTCACCCACGAGACCGGGCACATCTTCGGCGCCCCGGACGAGTACGGCGGCGCGAACTGCGACTGCGGCGGCCAGTGGGGCGTGTTCCAGACGCCCAACGGCAACTGCGACAGCTGCGCCCCCGCCCCGGCCGACTGCCTGATGCGCTCCAACAGCTTCGCGCTGTGCCGCTACACCCCCAGCCAGCTCGGCTGGGGTCACGGCGTGGGCGGCAACCCGGTCCTCGTGCAGTCGAAGGGCCTCGGGAAGGTCGGCAACTTCGAGGTCGTCGTCCCGTCGAAGTTCTCCGGGCTGACGCACGTGTGGCGCGACAACGACGCCACCGGCTACCCGTGGCGCGACCCGTGGCAGACCGCGCAGGCCCTCGGCCCGGTCGACGCCGTCACGATGATCCAGAGCACTCTGGCCAACCCGGGGCCGCTGGAGGTCGCCGTCCGGGTAGGCTCGACGCTCTCCTTCCTGTGGCGGGACAGCACCGGTGCGTTCGCCTGGCACCCGCCCACCACGCTGTTCCAGGGTGTCCGCGGCGTCCCGTCGCTGATCCAGAGCAGGCTGGGGACCAAGGGGAACTTCGAGCTGCTCGTCCCGGCCGCCGACGTCGGCCTGCAGCACCTGTGGCGCAACCACGACGTCCACGGCTACCCGTGGAGCGCCCCGAAGCTGTTCGGTGCCAACCTCGGCAAGGTCGACGCCGTCAGCCTCATCCACGGCACGCTCGGCGGCGGCGCCGGCATGCTGGAGGCCGTCGCCCGGGTCGGCAGCCGCCTGGTCCACCTCACCCGGGACAACACCGCCGTGTGGCGGACCGGCCCGGTCTTCGGCGAGGGCGTGGCCGGCAACCCGGCGCTCATCCAGAGCTCGTTCGGCGACGGGTCGCACAACTTCGAGGTGGTCACCCCCGCCGCCGGCGGCGGGTTGATCCACTACTACCGGAACAACAGCGCGTCGACGCCCGCCTGGAGCGGGCCGCGACCGTTCGCCCCCACCCTCGGCAAGGTCGACGCCGTCTCGATGATCCAGAGCAACTTCGACGGCCACCTGGAGGTCCTCGCCCGGGTGGGCGACGAGCTGCACATGCTGTGGCGCTCGTCGGGTGCCAGCGCGACCTGGTCCGTCCCCCGCCGGGTCTTCTGACGACTTCGCCGGAGCGCGACGGCCCGCCGCGCTCAGCAGTCCGGGTCGACGCCCGGATCCCGCGCCCAGCGCCGGCCGGCGCCGTCCCCGTCCTCGTTCCCAGGGCCGGCGGGGTTCCCAGGGCCGGCGGGGTTCCCAGGGCCGGCGGGGTTCCCAGGGCCGGCGGGCGGCGCGGGCCGGTCCGGCGGCTCGAAACCCGGCGAGTCCCACGGCCGGCCGTCGCCGGGGCCCCGGTCCTTGCCGGCCCGGCGCGTCAGCCAGCCGTCGACGAACAGGTTCTCCGCCGGGCTGAGGTCCTCCCGCAGCCCGGCGGGCACCGCGTCGACGAACACCGCGAACACCCCCGGTAACGCGGCCACCTCCCCCGCCCGGCCGGCCGGCGCGACCAGCAGGACCAGCCGCGGCGCCAGGCCCGACGTCACCTGCCCGAACGCGGTCAGGTCCACCGCGGCGCCGGGAGCGTCCGCGTCCCGCCGGCGATCAAGGACGACGAGCAGTTCAGGTTCGGTTCCCCACACCGCTCCATTGTCCAGCGTTGCAGGCTTTTGAGGACCCCCGCTGCCCCGCGCCACCCCGGGCGGCCGCGCTGGGCGACGGAACCGGCGGCGTCGAGGAGAATCACAGTTCCGGCGGTCCTCCAGCCGTGGACACCACCGCTCAGACGGGACAGGGTTGGACTCACCGTCCGGCGACGGGACGTGGTCGGGGCAGGACCGGGAGGAAGGGCACGGGCGATGAGCACGCGACTACCGCTGTTCCCGCTCGGCACCGTGCTGTTGCCGGGACTGGTGCTGCCGCTGGAGATCTTCGAGGAGCGTTACCGCACACTGGTGCGGGAGCTGATGGCCCAGTCGGCCGACGAGGTGCGCCAGTTCGGGGTGGTGGCGATCCGTCGCGGCCGCGAGACCGGTCCGGCGCTGCCGGCGATCCACGAGGTCGGTTGCACCGCCGTGATGCGCCGCGTCCAGGAGCATCCGGACGGCCGGTTCTCCCTGATCACCGTCGGCGGGCAGCGTTTCCGCGTCGGCGCGGTGGACCAGCAGGGCGCGCCCTACCTGCTCGGCGAGGTGGAGTTCCTGCCCGACGAACTGGGTGACGCCGACGCCGCCCGGGAGGCGGTCGGGCCCGTGCAGCGGCTCATGCGCACCTACGCCCAGCGGCTGGCCGCGACCGGCACCGTGCAGATCTCCCTGCCGGACCTCCCGGACGACCCGATCGCGCTGTCCTACGTGGTCGCCGCGGCCGCGGTCACCGATCTGACCGAGCGGCAGGGCCTGCTGGCCGCGGCGGACGCCGCCAGCCGGCTGGGTGCCGAACGGGCGCTGCTGCGCCGCGAGGTCGGCCTGCTGGGGAAGATCACCACCATCGGTTCGAGCGAATTGCGCCGGGTCGATCCCAGCCCGAACTGACCCAGCCCGCACTGACCCTGGCCGCACTGACCGAGCCCGCACTGACCGAGCCCGCAGTGACCGAGCCCGCACCGGCACCGCCGCCCGCACCGACGCGGCCCGCCCTGGACTCCGACGCCTCGGCGACGAACGCCGACATGCCCCGTCCGCCGGCCGAATCCCCACCGGTGTTCCTGTCCGCGGTCCCGAATTCGCGCACGCCGTCCCCACCGTCGGGGCCGAAGCCGCCGATGGGTGCGGCGGGCGCGGTGGGGGTGGCGTGCCGGCGCGGGCGACCGGCGGTCCCGGCGCGCTGCGGCCAGGACGCCGCCCACAGGGCGACCGCGAACACCACCAGCGCGACGACCGGCATGATCAGGTAGAGGCCGTGCGCCCGGACGCGCAGATCGACGAGGTCGACCAGCACCGGGGAGGCATCGCCGGGCAGGCTGTGCCGCCCGCCCGGCGCGCGCCGCGGGTGGCCGCGCCCGCCGGCGGTGAGCGCGCCGCCCAGGCCGCCGCCGGCAAGGCCGAGGGGAACGGGCCAGCCGGCGTCCCGCGCCCGCCAGAACGCCACCGCACCGCCGATCACCCCGGCGACCGCGCAGATCAGCCCGAACCGGGCGTCGATGTCGCTCTGCACCGCGAACGCGGACTCGTTGCCCTGCAGCGCGTTCGCCATGTTCAGATGCGGCGCGGCGGCCGCCCAGAGCAGGCCGAGCGGGAACCCGACGACCACCATGGCCGCCGCGCAGATCAGCCCGGCGAGCGCGTTCGACCGCCAGCCGCGCGCCGGGGCCGGGCGGAGTTCCGCTGCGCCATCCGTCACGTCGCCCGCTCCGCCCAGAGGTGTCCACTTCGTCGCCACACTCCGCGGGGCACCGACTCGACGGAAACCCGCGGACGGTTGACCCTATCGTGCCGACGGCCACTGCCGATCGGAGCGGGCTGACAGTGGTCTCGTCACCTGGCCGGATCCGGCCCGGCGGCGACGGCCAGGTCGCGACGGCCAGGTCGCGGCGGTCAGGTCGCGGCGGTCAGGTCGCGGCGGTCAGGAGGTCGCGACGCGACGTAGCGCGATCACCGCGACGGCGAGCGCGGCCACCCCGACGACCGCGCACACGGCGAGATCGGTGCCCACGGTCGCCCAGTCGATGCCGGGCTGGAACGCGGCGGCGAGCGCGTCCACGGCGTAGGTGCTCGGCAGCGCGTCGCGGGCCAGCCGGCCGACCTCGGGCAGCCGGTCCGCCGGGATGACGCCGAGGAACAGCACGATGCTCATACCGAGCTGCCCGGCGAGGGTTGCGAGTTCCGGGCGCGGGGCGAGCAGGCCGACCGCGGCGCCGAGGCCGGACAGGCACACCCCGGCCAGCACGACGACGGGCAGCAGCAGCCACAGGCCCGACAGCGACAGACCGTAGAGCAGGCTGCCGAACACGGCCGTGATGAGCGTCCCGGGCGCGGCGAACGTGGCGTACGACGCCGCCGTGCCCAGCACGACCGCGGCCGGGGGCACCGGCAGGGTCAGGTAGTAGTCGAGCGCGCCGGCCGCCCGCAGCGCGCCGAAGCGCTGCGCGAGCAGGTTCAGCGCGACGAAGGCGACGACCAGCACGGTGGAGCCGGCGACGACCTGGCCGGCGGCGGTGGTGTTGTCGACATCGAGGATGCCGCGCAGCAGGACGAGGATGCCGACCGACTGGAACGACGCGACGAACAGCAGCGGGATGCGCCCCACCTTGGACCGGGCCAGCTGCCCGCGGTAGACCGCGCCGAAGGCGGCGCCGAAGCCGGTGGCCGGCGGGATCCACGGCGCGCCTGGCGACACGGGCACCGGGACGGCCGGCAGCGCCGGAAGATCGGACCCGGGCAGGTCGGACACCGGCAGGTCGGACACCGCCAGGACGGCCCTCGGCAGGGGCCCACCGCCGGCGGTGGACGGGACGGGTGACGCGCCGCGGGCGTCGGGGACGACGGTCATCGCAACCGTGCCAGCGGGCCCGGGTGACGGAACTTCATGGTCATGTCCGCTCCAGGTCTCGGGATGCGCCGCCGAGGGTGAGGTACACATCCTCCAGCGACGGGGTGGCGAGGCTGAAGTCGTCCAGCGCGGCGAAGGCCGCGCCGGTGGTGAGGCGACCGAGGGCGTCGCGGGCGGCAGCGGGCGCCATCCGCACCGTCCATCGCCGGCCGTTGGTCGTGGCCAGGCCGGCCAGCAGGGCGACCGTGGGGTCGTCGGCCGGCGGCTCGCTGCGCCAGGCGAGGTCGAGCCGGACGTCGCCGGACACCGACGCCTTGAGCTGGCCGGGGGTGTCGCAGGCGATCACCCGGCCGGCCTCCAGGACGGCGACCCGGTCGAGCACCGACTCGGCTTCCAGGACGTTGTGCGTGATCAGCACGACGGTGGTGCCGGTGGCGTCCCGGCGGCGCTGCAGCGCCGCCCACACGGCCCGGCGGGCCACCGGGTCGAGCCCGGTCGTGGGTTCGTCGAGGATGAGCACCGGACGGTCGCCGACGAGCGCGGTGGCCACGCAGGCCAGCCGCCGCTGGCCGCCGGAGAGCCGGGCCAGCGGGCGGTTCGCCACCGCGGTGAGCCCGAGCTCCTCGAGGATGGCGGCGCGGGCCGTGCGCGCCGCGGCGCGGGACAGCCCGCGCATCCTCGCGGTGGTGCCCACCGCGGTGGCGACCGGCAGCTCGGCCAGGGCGTGGTCCGCCTGGCCGAGGTAGCCGGCGAGCCGGGCGGGCAGGTCCGGTGCGTCGCGCACGTCCTGGCCGAACATGGTGATCGTGCCGGCGTCGGGGCGCAGCAGCCCCATCAGCTGGCGGACGAGCGTCGTCTTCCCGGCACCGTTGGGGCCGAGGACGCCGAACACCTCCCCCTGACTGATGTCCAGGTCGATCCGGTCGTTCGCGAGGACGGCGTGCTCACCCGCCCCGTGGCGTCGGGTGAGCCCGCGGACGGCATAGCTCAACACGACGCCCATTCTCGCAGCCGGGTCGGCGTGATGGCCCGGACGGTCCCTGGGGACGCCTCACACCGCGCTGCTCATCCACACCACCACGTCGAGCATGCGAAGCGGGGTGACCGGTGGGCCACTCTGCGGCACCAGGGTGGCGAGGCGGCGGAACTCCTCGGCGTTCTCCCGCAGGTCGTACTGCATCGCGCGGACCAGCAGCTCCATGTACTGCCGCCAGCTACGGCCGTCGCGCGGCGACGGGGGCACGCAGTCCTCGTGCTGATAGAAGATGCGCACCTTGGAGTCGAACAGCGGGACCAGTGCGGGACGCTTGCGGTGCAGCACCTTGGCGATCAGTGAACCCTTGACGTCGCGGTCGGAGACGTCGGGATCGTCGAGCGGGTCGTAGAGCGCGGCGACCAGGTCGAGGGTCGCCTCGTCGGCCTCGATGAGGTCGATGCCCGGCGGCAGCCGGTCCAGCGCCCGCTGCAACAGCGGCGTGAGCGCCGTCAGCGTGTGCATGCGGTCGACCGCGACGTGCACGCCGAGCAGGCTGGGTGCGAGCAGGTCGCCGGTGCAGAGCAGGTCGGGGTCGTTGTTGGTGACCAGGCCGTCGTAGTAGGGGTAGGCGTAGCGCAGTCCCCGCCTGCGCGGGCCCAGGTACTCCTCCACCAGGCTCTCTGCGTCGAAGACCTCCCGGGTACCTTTCGCCAGCTTCACCCAGGGCTCCTTGTCGTCGTCGTTCGGTTCTCACGTTCGTGCGCCGCCGGTCCGGGCCAGCACGGCCGTCTGGCGTCATCCTCCCCCGGCCAGGGAGGGCCGAGGGTGGGGGGTCGGGGGACGGCGTCCCGCGGCCGTGTTCGCCTGATGGCAGTGACCCGGCCAGATGATGCGGGACGGCACCCCCGATGTCAGCGGCGATCCGGCGACAGTGGGATGAAGGTCACACTCGGTGGTGCCGTGCCGGGCGGGGCCGGATCGACGACCCGTACCCGTGGGTCGGCGGCGAGCTGCGCGAGCCGGCTGGCCGGAGCCCGCACGACCGCCGCGAACAGGCAGGCACAGCCGGCCCGTAGCTGGGTGGCCGCCCGGCTGTCGCGGTCGTCGGCGGTCGCGTCGCCGGCGCGGCGGTCGACGGCGGCCCGCGCGTCCGTCTGCTCCGCCGCCGAGGCGAACGCCGCCCGCACGTCGCTCACCGGGTCCTGAACCACGGCCTGCTCGGCCTCGCCGCCAAGGCCGGCGGTGAAGAACACCTGCACGGTCCGATAGGCGCCGAAGGTTTCGAGCAGCCCTTCGGGGGTGACCGCGGCGTCGAGGCTGACCACCGCGTACGCGTCCAGGTTCGGCGCGGCGGCGGCCTGGTTGGCCAGACTCTGCCGGCTCGCGCCGAGGTAGTCCGCGACCGGGTCGTGCGTGCCGGGCCCGATGGTCACGGTCGGTACCACCGGTGCCGTGGGCGACGACGAGGTCGACGGCACGGCCGGCGCGCCGCTCGCCGGTTCGCCCGACGTCCGCCCGGTGTCGACGTTCTGCAGGATCGCCGCCGTGGCGCTCACCACGATCAGGGCGACGAGGCCGAGCACGAGCACGCGCGCGCCGCGGTCCACCAGGCCCCCGCGGGCGACGCCGAGACCGACCCCGTCCTGCGCTGGTGGCGGAGCCGAGCCCGCCGCGGCGGCCGGTGGCCAGCCGGCGCGAACCCGCACCTCGCCGGCCATCCGCCGGGCCCGCTCGGTCTCCCGGTCAGCGACGCCCAGCACGCGCCCGCGCGCGGCGGCCAGGACGCGCTGCGCCCCGGGCAGCGCGGCGGCGTCGAGCCGGTCGAGGGCGCCGATGATCCACCGCCCGTCTTCCGCGGCGGGGGCGGCCTGCCCGACCGAGGTCGGCCCGGCGGGCGCATCCTGGTCCGGCGGGGGCGGCTGGGCGGCGGCCCGGCCGGGGGCGACGGCCACCGCGACCGGCGGATCGCTCATGCCGTCTCCCGCAGCCTCTCCAACGCTGCCGCCAGGTCGGCGGGGTCGGGGCTGGTGAACTCGACCCGCCCGCCATGCCCTGGATGCTCGAACGACAGATAGGCGGCGTGCAGCCACTGCCGGCGCAGGCCGAGACGCTCGGCGAGGGTCGGGTCGGCGCCGTAGGCGATGTCGCCGACGCAGGGGTGGCGCAGGGCCGACATGTGCACCCGGATCTGGTGGGTGCGGCCGGTCTCCAGGCGGATCGACAGCAGCGAGGCCGCCCGGAACGCCTCGAGGGCGTCGTAGTGGGTGACGCTGGGCTTGCCGTCGGCGACGACGGCGAACAGGCCGGGCCGGCGGGGATTGCGGTCGATCGGCGCGTCGACGGTGCCCCGCAGCGGGTCGGGATGGCCCTGCACGACGGCGCGGTAGCGCTTGTCCACCTCGCGCTCGCGGAAGGCCCGCTTCAGCAGGGTGTAGGCCCGCTCGCTCTTGGCGACGGCCATGACGCCGGTGGTGCCGACGTCGAGGCGGTGCACGACGCCCTGCCGCTCGGCCGCCCCGGAGGTGGCGACGCGGAAGCCGGCGGCGGCCAGGGCGCCGATGACCGTCGGGCCGGTGAAGCCGGGCGCCGGATGGGCGGCGACGCCGACCGGCTTGTCGACGACCACGATGTCGTCGTCGTCGTGGAGGATGCCGAGGCCCTCGACCGGGGTCGGCTCCACCTGGATGGGCCGGGGCGGGGCGGGCAGGCACACCTCCAGCCAGGCGCCGCCGTGCACCCGGTCGGAGCGGCCGCGGACCCGGCCGTCGAGGCTGGCCTGGCCGTCGTCGATCAGGGCGGCCGCGGCGGTGCGGGACAGCCCGAACATCCGGGCGAGGGCGGCGTCGAGGCGCACCCCGTCGAGCCCGTCGGGCACGGGCAGGGAACGCGTGTCCCCGCTGGCCGTCACTGGTCTGCCCGGCCGGTGGCGTCCCCGGTGGTGTCGTCGCCGTAGCGGCTGCCGTCGAGGCCGATGCCGCGCAGGGACAGGATCACCGCGACGACGCCGCCGCAGACGATCGCCGAGTCGGCGACGTTGAAGATCGGCCAGTGGTGCAGGTGGACGAAGTCGACGACGTGTCCCCGCAGCGGGCCGGGCGGGCGGAAGATCCGGTCGACGAGGTTGCCCAGCGCGCCGCCGAGCAGGGCGCCGAGCACCGCCGCCCAGCCGACCGAGCCCAGCCTGCGGGCGGTGAAGACGACGACGGCGATCACGGCGAGGGCGACCAGGCTGAGGATCACCGTCGCGTCGCCGGCGATGCTGAACGCGGCGCCGGAGTTGCGGGTCAGCTCGAGGTCCAGGATCCCGGGAACGATGCGGACCGGGCCGCGGCCGGAGAGCGTGGACACCGCGATGTGCTTGGTCACGATGTCGAGCGCCAGTAGGACGGCGGCGGTCGCGGCCAGCACGACGACGGGCCGCCGGCTGCCGGGACGCCGGGGGTCGGGACGCGCTGCCGGCCCGCGCACGGCGGCCGGACCGCGGCCGGCGGGATCTTCGGACACGCTGCTCCCGATGGTAGTTGTCTGCCCAGCGGAACCACTCTACGGGCCACCCTGACGCGGCGGATCCGACGGGCCGGTCGACTACACTTGCCGAGCAGCGGCACGGCGTTGACGGGGACGAGTAGCGGCGGGCGCAGCCCGAGCGAGCCGGGGTTGGTGGAAGCCCGGCGGCCAGCGCGTCGCGAAACATCACCCCCGAGCTGCCGGCAGAACCGGGCCCGTCGGCATGGCCGGCGCGTCCCGCAGTAGACCCGGCAGTCGCGCGAACCAACGAGTGGCCGTTTCGCGGTCCGGCGCCCGTCTCGCGGGCGGTCCGTTCCGGGAGGCGTGCAAGGAGGGTGGTACCGCGGTACCACCGGCTCCCCGGCAGGGGCGCGGCGGCGGGTCAGGCCCGCCGGCGTCCCGGCCCGGCCAGAGCCGGTGGCGTCGTCCCTCTGGTGACAGCCGACGCCAGCGACGACCACCGAGGGAAGACCGGGTCCGCCACGATGAACAGCACGCCGCCCCCGCCCAGCTACGCGCCGCTGCCCGCGCAGGTGGACCTGCCCGCCTTCGAACGCGAGACGCTGGCCCGCTGGCGGGACACGAAGGTCTTCCACCGCTCGCTGGAGGCCACCGCCGACCGGCCGCTGTGGATGTTCTACGAGGGCCCGCCGACCGCCAACGGCCGCCCCGGCGCGCACCACGTCGAGGCCCGGGTGTTCAAGGACATCTTCCCCCGCTACCGGACGATGAAGGGCTTCCACGTCCCCCGCCGGGCCGGCTGGGACTGCCACGGCCTGCCCGTCGAGCTCGCGGTCGAGAAGGAACTCGGGTTCACCGGCAAGAGCGACATCGAGGCCTACGGGGTCGCCGAGTTCAACGACCGCTGCCGCGAGTCGGTGCTGCGCCACGTCGCGGACTTCTCGGCGATGACCGAGCGGATGGGCTACTGGGTCGACCTCGACAGCGCCTACCGCACGATGGACACCAGCTACATCGAGAGCGTCTGGTGGTCGCTGCGGCAGATCTTCGACAAGGGCCTGCTGGTCGAGGACTACCGGGTCACCCCGTACTGCCCGCGCGACGAGACGCCGCTGTCCGACCACGAGGTCTCCCAGGGCTACGAGGACGTCGAGGACCCGTCGGTCCACGTGCGTTTCCCGCTGCTCGCCGACGACCTCGGCCTCGCCGAGCGGGGCGCGCGGCTGCTGGTGTGGACGACGACGCCGTGGACGCTGGTGTCGAACACGGCGGTCGCGGCGCATCCGGACGTCGACTACGTGCTGGTGCGGGCCGCCGACGGCGAGCTCGTCGTCGTCGCGGAGCCGCTGGTCACGGCGGCCGTCGGCGAGGACGCCGAGGTGCTCGAGCGGTTCCGTGGGTCGGCGCTCGCCGGCGCCCGCTACGAGCGTCCGTTCACCTTGCTGGACGCCGAGCTGTTCGCCACCGGCACCGGCACGCCACACACCGTCGTGCTGGCGGAGTACGTCACCACCACCGACGGCACCGGCCTGGTGCACCAGTCGCCGGCGTTCGGCGCCGAGGACCTCGCGGTGTGCCGGGCCGCCGGGCTGCCGGTGGTCAACCCGATCGGTACCGACGGCCGGTTCCTGGCGGACACGCCGCTGGTGGGCGGCATGTTCTTCAAGGACGCCGACGCGCCACTGACCGACGACCTGCGCGCGCGGGGCCGGCTGTGGCGGGGCCAGATGTTCACGCACAGCTACCCGCACTGCTGGCGCTGCCACACCCCGTTGATCTACTACCCGCTGCCGTCCTGGTACATCCGCACCACGGCGATCCGCGAGCGGCTGCTGGCGGAGAACGCCCGCACCGACTGGCACCCCGAGCGAATCAAGGACGGCCGCTACGGCGAGTGGCTGCGCGGCAACGTCGACTGGGCGCTGTCCCGCAACCGGTACTGGGGCACGCCGCTGCCGATCTGGCGCTGCACCGACGACCCGAGTCACCTGACGTGCGTCGGGTCGCTGGCGGAGCTCTCCGAGCTGGCCGGACGCGACCTGGCCGCCCTCGACCCGCACCGCCCGTTCGTCGATGACGTGACGATCCCCTGCCCGACCTGCGCCGCGACGTCGCGGCGGGTACCCGAGGTGATCGACGTCTGGTACGACAGCGGCGCGATGCCGTTCGCCCAGTGGGGCGCGCCGCACCGCAACGCCGACGAGTTCGCCCGGCACTACCCGGCGAAGTACATCTGCGAGGCGATCGACCAGACCCGCGGCTGGTTCTACACGCTGATGGCGATCGGCACGCTGGTGTTCGACCGCTCCTCCTACGAGACGGTGCTCTGCCTCGGGCTGCTGCTCGACGCCGACGGCCGCAAGATGAGCAAGCACGTCGGCAACGTCCTCGACCCGTTCGAGCTGTTCGAGCGGCACGGCGCGGACGCGGTGCGCTGGCTGATGCTCGCCGGCGGCTCCCCCTGGTCGGACCGCCGGGTCGGGCACGAGGCGATCGAGGACATCGTCCGCCGGGTCCTGCTGACCTACTGGAACACCGCGTCGTTCTTCACCCTCTACGCCGGGGCGGCCGGCTGGCGGCCGGACACCGGGCCGCCCGCGCAGGCGCCGGCCCAGCGGCACGTGCTGGACCGCTGGGCGTTGTCCGAGCTCGCCGACACCGTCGCCGAGGTGGACGACGCGCTCGCCGGGTTCGACTCGCTGCGCGCCGGGAGACGCATCGCCCGGTTCGTCGACGACCTGTCCAACTGGTATGTCCGCCGCTCACGGCGGCGGTTCTGGGCCGGCGACCCGGACGCACTGGCCACCCTGCACACCTGCCTCGACGCGCTGACCCGGGTGATGGCGCCGTTCACCCCGTTCCTCACCGACTGGCTGTGGACGCGGCTGTTCGCCGTCGACGGCCAGACGCCCGACTCGGTGCACCTCGCGGCGTGGCCCGAGCTGCCGGGTGAGCTGCGCTCCCCCGCGCTGTCCGGGCAGATGGATCTCGTCCGCCGGATCGTCGAGCTCGGCCGGGCGGCGCGGGCGTCCAGCGGCGTGCGCACCCGCCAGCCGCTGCCGCGGGCGGTCGTCGGCGGCGGCGCCGTGGGCACGCTGACCGTCGAGCTGCGCGCGCAGATCGCCGAGGAACTCAACGTCACCGCGGTCGAGGCCGCCACCGCCGACGTCGTCACCATCACGGTGAAGCCGAACTTCCGGGCCCTGGGACGACGGTTCGGCGCCACGACCAAGGCCGTCGCCCCCGCCCGCCCCCCCGCGGGCGCGCCCCCCCCCCGCCGGGGCCCCGGCCCCCCCGCCCCCGCGGGGCGGCCA
>NZ_JALKFX010000009.1:0-24897 GCF_023243045.1 Frankia sp. AgB32 | reverse complement strand
CGCGGGGGGGGGGCCCCCGCCCCGGCGGCGCGCGGGGGCGTCGGCGGGGGCGGGCGCTCCCGTCGACGGCCGGCTCACCGTCACCGTCGACGGCGAGGCGATCGAACTCGCCGGCGACGAGCTGATCATCACGGAGACGCCGCGGCAGGGCTGGGCGGTCACCGCCGAGTCCGGGCTGTCCGTCGCGCTCGACCTGGAGATCACCCCGGAGCTGGCCCGCGCCGGTCTCGCCCGCGACGTGGTCCGAGTGCTCCAGGACGCCCGCAAGGCCGCCGGCCTGGAGATCACCGATCGGGTGGACGTGCGCTGGTCGGCGACCCGCGACGACACCGCGCTCGCCCTGCGGGCGCATGGCGCCACGGTGGCCGAGGAGGTGCTGGCGGTGTCCTTCACCGAGGCCGAGGACCTGGCGCCGGCGGCCGGTGGGCTGTCCACGGCGGAGGAGCTCGGCCTGCGCTTCAGCCTCGCGCGCCGCGACCCGGCGGTCGGCTAGGCCACGCGGCCCGGTGCCCGTCCGGGTGCGCCCCCGCCCAGCGGGTCGGCGCGCTCGGCGGCCCGGCGCCGCGGCCGGCGCGGTGCCGGCGGCGGTTCAGGTTCAGGCGGAACCCAGCCGGCGCAGGGCACCGAGCGGCAGCAGCGCCGCGACGACCAGGGTCAGGACCAGGGAAGCGTAGACGAACCCGCTGCCGGCGAAGATGCCGACGACGGCCAGCACCGCACCGGCCACGAGCAACGCGCCACAGAGCGTCAGCACGCGGCCGGCCTACGTCGCGCGCGCCGGGCCGGGTCGCCGGTCGGAAGGTCGCCGATCAGAAGTCCTGCATGCCGGGTCCGTCGCGACGCGAGGGGTCCATGTCCGGACGGCCGTGACCGTTGTCGCGGGCCATGGCGCCGGCGGGCAGCGGCGGGCCGGGCGGGAAGGTCGGCTGGTGCGCCGGGTTCTGCTGGACACCGCCGTTCGGGCCCATGCCGACCGCGGGGGGCGGGGTGGGGGCGCCGGGGTTGAGGCCGGGGCGCGGCGGGCCGCCCGCGCCGACGGCCGGCTGGGTCGGCATGCCGTCGAGGTCGCGGAGCTGCATCTCCAGGTAGGCCCGCAGCCGGGTGCGGTACTCCCGCTCGAACGCCCGAAGCTGCTCGACCTGGCCCTCCAGCCGGCGCTTGTCCTCTTCCAGGCCGCCGAGCTGCTCGGCGACGTGCGCGCGGGCCTCACCGATGATGCGGTCCGCGTCCGCGCGGGCCTCGCGCCGTGCCCGCTCCGACTCGGCCCGCGCCTCGCGCAGTGCCTCGTCGGCGGTGCGCTGGGCGAGCACGAGGGTACGCGCGACGCGCTGCTCGATCTCGGTCTCGGACGCCTGGCTCGGGCCGGTGCGCGACTGGGCGAGGCCGCTGCCGACCGCGGGGATCACCGTGGTCGGGGCGCCGCCCTGCTGCTGCGGCTGCGGCGGGCCGGGGGGCGGCGCGGCGGCGCGCTCGCGGGCGGCCTGGGCCGCCTGCGCCTGCATCTGCGCGAGCTGGCGACGGGCCTCCTCGACCTGACGGCGCAGGCCCTGGTTCTCCTCCAGGATCTGCGCGGGCACGCCGGGGCCGCCGCCGCCGGAACGGCGCGCCTCGTCGAGCTGGCGACGGATGTCGCTGTTCTCGTCGAGCAGCCGGGTCAGCTCCGCCTCGACCTCGTCGAGGAAGGTGTCGACCTCGTCCTCGTTGTAGCCGGTGCGGAACCGGGTCGGACTGAAGACCTTGTTCTGTACGTCCTGTGGTGTCAGAGCCACGTCGCCTCCTCGTGCGGCATCGCCGCTCCCCGAAGAGAGGGCGGTCTGCGGGCAGTCTGCCGCGCCCGCGTCAGCGGTGTGCACACAACCCCAGTCACAGCCTCTGGGCGTAGCCTCGCAGAACGAAGATCACCAGCAGGAGGACCACGTACCCGAGGTCAATCGAGGCGCCACCCACCCTCAACGGGGGCAGGATACGCCGAAGGAACCGTAACGGGGGGTCAGTCACCGTGTACACGAACTCGACGAGCAGCAGCAGCGGCCCAGACGGCCTGATCCTACGACCGAGGGATTCGATCAGATCGATGAACCACCGCGCGATCAGCAGCAGGGCGTAGACCAGCAGCAGCCATGCGAGAAGGAGTCCTAGCGTGCTGATGGCGCTCTCTCCTGGGGAGCAGGGGGATGCGTCACTGGCGCGGGCTCCCCGTCATGACTGGTTGTAGAACCCACCCTCACGGATGCGTCGCTTGTCCGTCTCGGTGACCTCGACGTTGTGCGGCGAGAGCAGGAAGACCTTGTTGGTCACCTTCTCGATGTCGCCACGCAACCCGAAGATCAACCCGGCGGCGAAGTCGACCAGCCGCTTGGCGTCGACATCGTCCATATCGGTGAGGTTCATGATGACGGGGGTACCGTCCCTGAACTCCTCTCCGATCTGCCGCGCCTCATTGTAGCTGCGTGGCTGGAGGGTCGTGATCCGGTAGGGGTGCGGCTCCTCGACGGGCGCCACCCGGCGCACCGGCATGGGAGCGGCGGGGCGCAGCGGTTCGACCGGCGGACGTCGCGACATGACAGCCGACTCCTCCCGTGCGTCGATCCGACGGACCGTGCGGTCCATCGGGACCGGTTCGTGCATGGCACGCCGATCATCGTGACCGACCGCGCGACCGTCGTCGTCGTAGTCGTCGTCCAGATAGTCGTCATCCTCCTCGGCCAGACCGAGGTAGACCATCGCCCTGCGCCCGAGCCCCATGGGCGCGACTCTAAGGGACACCAGGCCGTTCACCGAACAAAGCGGTCCCGATCCGTAGGTGTGTCGCGCCCTCGGCCACGGCCGCCTCAAGATCGCCCGACATGCCGGCACTGACGACGGTGGCTCGAGGGTGGTCCGCGACCAGCCGTTCCGCGACGGCTCGCAGTTCCGCGAACGCGGGACGTGGCGGTTCACCACGAGGAGCAACCGCCATCACCCCCTGCAGTGTCAGCCCGGGGGCCTCCTCGACGAGGTCGGCGAGGGCTGGCAGGTCGCCCGGAACGATGCCGCCCCGGCCCGAACCGGCAACCCCGACCGGAGCCGACCCTCCGGATGCACTCCGGACATCCAACAGAACCTGTAGGCACACCGACAACGGATGCCCCCGCTCGACCGCGAGCCGCGAGAGCAGCGGAACGAGGGCCGGACGATCCACCGACTGCACCCAATCCGCCCAACTCAGGATGGAACGGGCCTTGTTGCGCTGAAGTTGACCAACGAAGTGCCAGACCGGCCCGGCGCCCGGCGCGCCGTCCCGATCGGCCGCACCGACGGCGAGCGGGGTCGCCGTTGCCCGGTCGGCCTCGCCCCCGCGGGGCGACGCGACGACACCGAGCCGTTGAGTGACGGAATTCACCTTCGAGCCGGCCTCCTGCTCGCGGTTCTCGGCGAAGTGCCCGACCCCGAGTGTGCGCAGCATCACGACGTCCTCCGCGGGGTACGTCTTGCTCACCGCAATGAGGGTGAGCTCCGCCGGATCGCGCCCGGCGGCGCGCGCGGCCGCCTCGATCCGCGCCCGTACCGCGGCGAGCCGGGCAGCGAGGTGCGCGCCGCGCCGGCCCGTCGGGTCCCCGTCCTGCGCGGACTGTGACTGGCCCGTCACGCCCTCGCTCCGCCGAGCCAGGCCAGGCCGGCGAACCGGCCGGTGCGGCCGTCACGACGGAAGGAGTAGAGCTCGGCGTCCTCCGCCGGGCAGCGGGGCGATACCGCGATGTCGATCACACCCGAATGGCGGAGCTGGCCGACGATCCCGGCGCGCAGGTCGATCGAGGCCGTTCCCTGGCGCGTCGTCGCGGCGCTGGCCGGCACCTGCCGCTCGACCGCGTCCCGCAGCTCCGCCGGCACCTCGTAACACCCCGCGCACACACACGGCCCAACCGTCACCGACAGCTCGTCGGCCTCGACGCCGAGCTCGCCGAACGCCGCGAGGGTCGCGCCGATGACGCCCCGCGCCATGCCACCCCGGCCGGCGTGCGCGACCCCGACGGCGCCCGCCGCCTCGAACAGCACCGGGGCGCAGTCGGCGACCATCACCGCGAGTGCCAGCCCAGGCACGTCCGTCACCAGTGCGTCCGCCTCCGGCGGCGGTCCGGGTTCGCGGGTGAGGACGACGCGGCTGCCATGGACCTGGCGCATGTACTGCACCGGCAGCCCGACCCGTTCGGCGAGGCGCCGTCGGTTGGCGAGAACCGACGGCGCGGCGTCGCCGACATGGTCACCGAGGTTGCGCCCGGCGAAGGGCGGCGCGCGGACGCCGCCCGCCCGCGAGGTGACGAGAACCGGCATGGCCGGAAGTCTCCCCCGGGACGGGTCACTTGAGAAAGTCCGGCACGTCCAGCTCGTCGTCGTCGGCGATCTGGCGCACCGGCCGGCGCGGCGGGTAGGTCGGCCGGGGCGCGGCGACCCGCGGCGGCTCGACCCGGTGCTGCTGGCCGTGACCGTGGTCGCCGGCGGCCGGCTCCCGGGCCGGCGGGGCGACCCGCGACTCCACCGTGGGGATCACCGTCGGCTCGCCGGCACTGCCCGACTCCCGCGCCGCCGGGGGCTCCGGCAGCGGGTCGGGGTGGTAGTGGCCGACGTTGGACGTGTTGATCGGGGACGGCGGGGCCTGCAGGTAGCTGGGCGTGGTCGGCGCCGACGGGGCCGGCGGCGGAGCCGGGGCGGGCGCCGGCGTGGCCGCCCGGGGGGGCACGCCGGACATCGTCGGCAGCGGCGGCAGGATCATCGTCGACGGCGCCGCCGGGATCGGCGAGCCGCCGGCGGGCGTGGCGGCGCCGGCCCCGCCCGTGCCCTGCGCGGGTGCGATCGGCTGGTTCGGCGACGTCGGCCTTCGTTGCGAGGCGTTGAGGGTGCGGGTCCGCCGGTCCTGGACGGTGTCGAAGCCGGCGGCGATGACGGTGACCCGGACCTCATCGCCGAGCGCGTCGTCGATGACCGCGCCAAAGATGATGTTCGCCTCGGGATGGGCCGCGTCGGCGACCAGCTCGGCGGCCGCGTTGATCTCGAACAGGCCGAGATCCGAGCCACCGGAGATGTTCAGCAGCACGCCCTGGGCGCCGTCCATGCTCGCCTCCAGCAGCGGGGAGGCGATCGCCTGTTCGGCGGCGACCGTGGCGCGGTCGTCCCCGCGAGCTCGGCCGATACCCATCAGGGCACTGCCGGCGTGCGACATCACCGTCTTGACATCGGCGAAGTCGAGGTTGATCAGACCCGGGGTGGTGATCAGGTCGGTGATGCCCTGCACACCGGAGAGCAGCACCTGGTCGGCGCTGCGGAACGCGTCGAGGACGCTGATGTCCCGATCCGTCATCGCCAGCAGGCGATCGTTCGGGATGACGATGAGCGTGTCGACTTCGTTGCGCAGGGTGTCGATGCCGGTGTCCGCCTGGGTCGCGCGGCGGCGGCCCTCGAAGGTGAACGGCCGGGTGACGACACCGATGGTCAGCGCGCCGAGCGAGCGGGCCACGTTGGCGACGACCGGCGCACCGCCGGTTCCGGTGCCACCGCCTTCGCCGGCGGTGACGAAGACCATGTCGGCCCCCTTGAGGACCTCCTCGATCTCCTCACGGTGGTCCTCGGCGGCCTGCCGGCCGACCTCGGGGTCGGCGCCGGCGCCGAGTCCTCGGGTCAGCTCCCGGCCGACGTCGAGCTTGACATCGGCGTCGCTCATGAGCAACGCCTGCGCGTCGGTATTGATGGCGATGAACTCGACGCCCTTGAGACCGACTTCGATCATCCGGTTGACGGCGTTGACGCCACCACCACCGATCCCGACGACCTTGATGACCGCGAGATAGTTCTGTGGGGCAGCCATGCGGTGTCGGTCCTCCAGCGGCGTCGGTGGTCGGACGGGGGGATACCCCGCCCCCTGCGGCACCGCGGGACACTGCGCAACCACGCGGCGGGCGGGGGGAAGCAGTCAGAGCCTCAACCTTCACCGTCAGCTAGACGGTTACAGTTATGTCAACTTCCGACTGTGAATCGGACAGTAGGCACGGCTTAGGCGGTGGTCAAGGAAGTTCACGGCGCGTCATCCCGCTACGTGTCCTAGCTCTCCCTCCGAGCGGTCCGCCCAGCCCGCCGGCGCCCCCGCCAGTCCAGGGGTCCGCGCCGGGGCGGCAGCCGTCGCCGGCCCACCGGACAGGCTCGCCCAGCCGGGCGCCGGGCACCCCCCGCGAGGCCCGGGCGGCCCCGACCGCCAGACGCGATCAAGGGGGACCGCCGGGACGGGAACGGGGAATGGTGTACTGCCCCCGTGACCCGTCAGCGCACCCAGCACGTCCACTTCCTCGGAATCGGCGGCGCCGGCCTGTCGCCCCTGGCCCAGATCCACCTCGCCGGCGGCGGGACCGTCAGCGGCAGCGACGCCGAGGACTCCCCCCGGGTGGCCACCCTGCGGGCCCGCGGCGTGGCGGTTCGCGTCGGGCCGGCCGCGAGCGAGACGGCGCTCGCCGCGGAACTCGCCGGGGTCGATGTCGTCGTGGCCTCCAGCGCGCTGCCCGACGACCATCCCGAGATCGTCGCCGCCCGCGCCCTCGGCCTGCCGGTGCGCCGCCGCTCCGAGTGGCTGCCCGAGCTGACCGCCGGCCACCGGCTGGTCGCGGTCGCCGGCTCGCACGGCAAGTCGACGACGTCGGCGATGCTCGCCCTGGTGCTGCGCGCGGCCGGGCTGGACCCGACGGCCGTCATCGGCGCGGAGGTCTCCCAGCTCGGCGGCAACGCGCTGGTCGGCACCGGCGACGTGTTCGTGCTGGAGTCGGACGAGTACGGCGGGGCGTTCGCCGGGCTGGAGCCCACCATCGCCGTGATCACCAACGTCGAGTGGGAGCATCCCGACATCTTCCCGGACGAGGCCGCGGTCCAGGCGGTGTTCGCCGCCTTCGCCCGCCGGGTGCGCCCCGGCGGCCGGCTGGTCGTCTGCGGCGACGATCCGGGCGTGGGAGCGGTGCTCGCCGACCTCGGCCGGTCCGGGGCCGTCGGCGCCCCCGCCCCGGCCGGCTCGGCCGCCGGGTCGGTGGGCGCGGGGGTGACGGTGCTGGACTACGGCTTCGGCGCGGACCGGCACTGGCGGGCCGTGGAGGTCGCCGCGTCGGCCGGCGACGACTCGACGCGGGCCGGCGTGCTGCGGGCCGGCGAGCCCGTCGGCACCCTGACGTTGGCCGTGCCCGGCCGGCACTCGATTCTCAACGCGCTGGCGGCCCTGGCGGTCGCGACCGAACTCGGGGGCGCCCCGGCGCGGGCACTCGCGACGCTGGCGACGTACACCGGCGCGGCCCGCCGGTTCGAGTTCGTCGGGTTCTGGCGCGCCAGCACGACCGACCACCTCCCGCCGGCGGCGGTGGACGCGGCCCGCCTGGCCGACACGGGCGCCCTGGCGGGAGCCGTCACGCCGGGGGCCGGCGCGGCGGGGCCCCCGGCGAGCGTCCCGGCCGCCCGGACGCCCGGCGCACCCGGCGCGTGCGTCGTCCCCGGCCAGACGGTGGGCGCGTCCGTGGGCACCAGCGCGGACACGGATCCCTCCGGCGCCCACAGCCTCGAGGTCATCGACGACTACGCGCACCATCCCACCGAGATCCGGCTGACGCTGGCCGCGGCCCGGTTTCGCGCCCGGGGCCGCGAGGTGTGGGCGGTCCTGCAGCCGCACACCTACAGCCGCTTCGCCGCGATGCTCGACGGCTTCGCCGACGCCTTCGCCGACGCGGACCGGGTGTATGTCACCGACGTCTACGCCGCCCGGGAGCACGACGACCTCGGTCGTCATCCCAGCGACCTGGTCACCCGGCTGCGCCGGCCGGCGTTCGCCGTGCATGTGCCGTGGCCGGAACTGACCGACCGGCTGGCCGCCGACGTCCGGGCCGCCCTGGCCGACGCCCCCCACGACGCGCCCACGCAGGGCGTCCTGCTGCTCACCCTCGGCGCCGGCACGATCACCACGGTCGGCCCGCGGCTGCTGGCGACCCTCGGGGCGGGTTCCGCCGGCTGAGACCGACGCGGGCGGCGCCCACGGTGATCCTCCTCGCCGTAACGCGGAGTGAATGATTGACTGCGCCAACACGCCCACCGCCGGCCGCGTGCCGGCGGCGACCGGTGAGGATGCTCAGACGATGCCCGACACGCAGGACACGCGCAGTCCCGGCTTCGACCTCCGGGCGGTCAACCAGACCGTCATTGCCGAGTACCGGGCGACCGGCGGAGCGCTGGTGAAGACCCTGCCCGGTTCCCGCCTGGTGCTGCTGACGACAACCGGACGGCGCACTGGAAAGGACCACACCACGCCACTCGGTTACGTCACGGACACCGGGGATCGGGAGGATCAGGAGGATCCGGCCACGCCGTCGGCAACCACCGGTCCGGCCGACCTCGCCCACCCGACCGGCGGCCGACCGGACCGGATCATCGTGTTCGCGTCGAACATGGCCGCACCGCGCGATCCGGACTGGTACCGCAACCTGACGGCCAATCCCAAGGTCGTCGTCGAGCTCGGGACCGACCGGTTCGAGGCGGAGGCCGTCAGTGCCGTCGACACGGAGCGCGCACGCCTGCACGAGGCGCTGGTCGCGGCGATGCCGGGCCTGCGCGACCACCAGGATCGGGTTGACCGGGAGATACCCGTGGTGGTGCTTTCACCGCTGCGGTGAGCTCGGTGGACGGTGCCGTCGGGCGGCGGTGCCGTCAGGGCGCGGCGTGGCGGGCGCGGGAGCGGCGCCGGGTGGCCGCCGCCGACCGGATCATGTCGACGATCGCCGCGGCGGCCTGCGGATGACCGCTGCCGGCGCACGCCGCCGACATCTTCGCCAGCCGTTCGGGCGAGGTGAGCACCGGCAGCACGTTCGCCACCAGCCAGTCGGCGCTGAGCTCGGCGTCCTCGACGAGCAGGCCACCGCCGGCCTCGACCGTCGGCAGCGCGTTGCGCCGCTGCTCGCCGTTGCCGATCGGCAGTGGCACGTAGGCCGCCGGCAGCCCGACGGCGGCGAGCTCGGCGCAGCTCATGGCGCCGGAACGGCACAGCGCCAGGTCGGCGGCGACGTAGGCGGACGGGATGTCGTCGAGGTAGGGCCGCAGCTCGTAGGGCGCCGGCAGGCCGCGGGGCAGCGCGGCGCGAACCTCGTCGAAGTTCTTCGGCCCGGCGGCGTGCAGGACCTGCACACCCGCCGTGGCCAGCGGGTGCGCCGCAGCGATCATCACCTGGTTGAGGCTGCGCGCCCCCTGCGAGCCGCCGAAGACGAGCAGGGTCGGGCGGTGCGGTTCCAGTCCGTACTGGGCCCGGGCGGCGCGGGCGGCCGCCGGTGACCGGTCGAGGGTGAGGATCTCGGGGCGCAGCGGGATGCCGGTGAGGGTGGCGCCGCGCAGCGGCGTGCTGGGATAGGACGTCGCGACGAACGGGGTGAACCGGGCGCCGAGCCGGTTGGCGAGCCCGGGCAGCGGGTTGGCCTCGTGGACGACGATCGGGATGTGCCGGCGGCGGGCGGCGAGATACGCCGGCACCGACACATAGCCGCCGAAGCCGACGACGACGTCCGCGCGGACCGCGTCGAGCGTGGCGCCGGCCTGGCGGACCGCGTCAAACAGCCGGCCGGGCAGCCGCAGCAGGTCCGGGCCGGGCCGACGCGGCATCGGCACCTTCGGCACCGTGGCCAGTTCATGCCCGCGGGCCGGCACCAGCCGCGCCTCGAGGCCGGTGGCCGTACCCAGCAGGGTCAGCCGTGCCCGCGGCTCGGCAGCCCGCAGGGCATCCGCCACGGCGAGGGCGGGTTCCACATGGCCGGCTGTCCCGCCGCCGGCGAGCACCACGCTTCGCAACATCGGTCATGACGATGACACATCGCGCCGTCCCGTGGACAGCCCGGCCCCACCCGATCGCCCACCGCCGCCGGGTGGTATGCGCACGCCGCGGCCGGTGCGCCGAGGCCCGGGCCCGGACCGCGGCGCCTCGCCCCCCGGGCGCGCCGCCCCCTTGCTGACTGGTACGTCCGGGCGCCGGTCCACGGGATCACCCCCGACCGCGACGAGCCCGAGACCCGGCCGGCGGGACCGGCCACCCGGCAGCCAGCGGCGCGTGCGGGCGCGGATCGGCACGGCCCGCGCCGCCCGGCGTTCCTCGGCACGGCGGTCCAGGTACTCCGCCGCTGCGGGCTCCGCCCGGGCGAAGGCGAGCAGCATCCCGAGCGCGACCAGCGTGGGCAGCAGCGAGGAGCCGCCGAACGACACCAGCGGCAGGGTGACCCCGGTGATCGGCAACAACCCGACGACCGCGCCCATGTTCACCATCGCCTGCACGATGATCCAGGCGGTGACCCCGGCCGCGGCCAGCCGGACGAACAGGTCGTCGGTGCGGTGCGCGATCCGCAGCCCGGCATAGCCGAGGACCCCGAGCAGGGCCACGACGACGAGCGTGCCGACCAGGCCCAGTTCCTCGCCGATGATCGCCAGGATGAAGTCGGTGTGCACGGCGGGCAGCAGGTCCGGCCACTTCTCCCGGGACGCGCCGAGGCCCTCGCCCCACCAGCCGCCCGTGGCCAGCGCGTAGATGCCCTGGACGGCCTGGAAGCCGTCCCCGCTGGCGTCCGCGAAGGGGTCGGTGAACGAGAGCACCCGGCGCATCCGGTACGGCTCCAGCACGGCCAGCAGGGTCGCCGCGAAGACCATCACGGCGACCATCGCGCCGTAGAACCGCTTCGGCGTGCCGATCACCCACAGGATCGTCAGCGGCACGACGGTCACGCAGATCGCCCCGCCGAGGTCCGGTTCGAGCAGCATGAGCAGGTCGATGAACAGGAACACGGGCACCACGGGGACGAGCAGGTGCTTGGCGTCGGACAGCAGCCGCCGCTTGCGCACCAGCAGATCGGAGCACCACAGCACCAGGGCGATCTTCATGAGCTCGCTGGGCTGGATGGTGATCGGGCCCACGACGATCCACTGCCGGGCGCCGCCGCGCACGCTGCCGATGCCGGGGACCAGCACCACCAGCAGCATGAAGGTCGTGACACCCAGCAGGGGGTAGGCAGCGGCGCGGAACGCCTGCACCGGCAGCCTGCTGGCCACCACGGCCAGCGGCAGGCCGATGCCGACCCAGGTCGCCTGCCGGATGAACAGCGTGTAGGAGGAGCCGGAGTCGGCGTAGGAGCGCACGCTCGACGCCGACAGCACCATGACCAGCCCGAGCAGCAGCAGCAGTCCGGCGGAGGACACCAGCAGGTAGTAGGAGGCCAGTGGCCGGTCGAGCAGCGGCACCCGCTGCGCCGACTCGGCCTCGTCCGACGCTGACCCCGCCACACCTGCCCCCTCGTGAGCTCGCCGGCGCGGCCGGCCCCGCGCTATCCCGATCTCGCCCGCACCGCCGCCGCGAACGCGTCGCCGCGGGCCGCGTAGTCACGGAACATGTCCATCGAGGCCGCGGCCGGCGCGAGGAGCACCGTGTCGCCCGCGCGGGCGAGAATCGCCGCAGCCTTCACCGCATCGTCCATGGCGGCGGCCCGTTCGACGGGGACATCGGGGGCGTGTCGGGCGAGCGCGACGGCGATCTCATCCGCGCACCGCCCGATCAGGACGACGCCCCGCAGCCCCCCGCGGGCCTGGCACACCAGGTCATCGAAGGTGAGGCCCTTGTTCAGGCCCCCCGCGATCCACACGACCGAGGGGTACCCCGTCAGGGACGCGGCGGCGGCGTGCGGGTTCGTCGCCTTGCTGTCGTCCACCCAGCGGACGCCGTCGAGGACGGCGACCTCGGCGTTGCGGTGGGCGCCGGCGCGGAAGCCCGCGAGCGCCGCGCCGATCGCGGCCGGCTCGACGCCCTCGGCGCGGGCCAGCGCGGCCGCCGCCAGCGCGTTGGAGATCATGTGCGGGCCGGTGACGGCCAGCTCGCGCAGGTCCACCAGCCGACCGCCGCCGAACTCGCGGTCGACGAGATGGCCGGCGTCAACGGTGAGCCCGAGGGCGGGCCGCGTCGCCGGGTCGCGGCCGAACAGCACACGGCGGCCCGGGGCGGCGGCGAGCAGTCGGCTGCTGGCCGGATCGTCGGCGTTGCCGACGGCGATCGTCGCCGGGTCACGCCAGATCCGCGCCTTCGCCGCGGCGTACGCGTCGGCGCCGCCGTGCCAGTCCAGGTGGTCGGGGGCGACGTTGAGCACGGTGGCGGCCAGCGGCGCGACGGTGTCGGCGTAGTGGAGCTGGAAGCTGGACAGCTCCACGGCCAGCGCCTGGTACGGCGGCGTGGCGCTCACCGCCTCGACGATCGGCGTGCCGATGTTGCCGGCGGTGGTCGAGCGCCGGCCGCCCGCGGCCAGCATCGCGCCGAGCATCTCGGTCGTCGTGGTCTTGCCGTTCGTGCCGGTCACGGCGAGCCAACGGCCCTCGCCGCGCCAGCGCCAGGCGAGCTCGACCTCGCCCCACACCGGCACCGCGGCGCGGGCCGACGCGGTGATCAGCGACGCGGTCGGCGGGACACCTGGCGAGGTGACGACGAGCGCCGCGTCGCCCGGGTCGGCCGGCAGCCCGCCGAGGTCCACGACGGCGCCGAGCGTGCGCAGCTCGGCGGCGGCGGCCCGCTGGGGCTCGCCGTCGGCCGCGTCGACGACCCGCACCCGCGCGCCGCGGGCGAGCAGGGCCCGCGCCGCCGCGGCACCGGACACTCCGATCCCGACGACAAGCACCGCCGCGCCGGCCCAGTCCCGGCCAGCCCAGTCCCGGCCGGCCCCGGCCGGAGTCAGCTGGTCGGGCGTCATGCCCTACGAACCTCCGTGGTTGATGAACTCCGCGTAGAACAGGCCGAGTCCGAAGGCGACAGCGAGGCCCGACACGATCCAGAACCGGATGATCACCGTGATCTCGGGCCATTCGGCGAGCTCGAAGTGATGGTGGATCGGGGCCATGTTGAACACGCGCCGCTTCGTCGCCTTGAAGAACGCGACCTGGATCATGACCGAGAGAGTCTCGATGACGAACAGGCCGCCGAGCACGACCAGCAGCAGCTCGGTGCGGCTGACGATGGCGATGCTGGCGAAGGCGCCGCCGAGCGCGAGCGACCCGGTGTCCCCCATGAAGATCTTCGCGGGGCTCGCGTTCCACCACAGGAAGCCGAAACAGGCCCCCATCGCCGCCGCCGCGACCAGCGCCACGTCCAGCGGGTCCCGGACGAGGTAGCAGCCCGCCTGGTTGCCACTGGTCCCGCACTGGTTGCCGAACTGCCAGAACGAGATGACGACGTAGGCGCCGAACACCATCGCCGAGGTTCCGGCGGCCAGCCCGTCGAGGCCGTCGGTCAGGTTCACCGCGTTCGACGTCGCCGCGATGATGATCCAGGCGAGCAGCGGGAAGCCGAAGATGCCGACGGTGAACCCGGTGTCGCGCACGATCGAGATGTACGTCGACCCCGGCAGCAGCCCGGCGTGGTTCTTGAACCGCACCGCGAGCAGCCCGAAGGCGAGCGCGACCGCGGCCTGGCCGGCGAACTTCATCCGCGCGGTCAGCCCGAGGCTGCGCTGCTTACGGATCTTGATGTAGTCGTCGAGAAAGCCGACGATCCCGAGCCCGGTCATCACCAGCAGTACCAGCAGACCCGACGCGGTGAAGCCGATCCCGGTCACCAGGTGCGCCAGGAAGTAGCCGGCCAACGTCGCGATAATGATCACGGTGCCGCCCATGGTGGGCGTACCGCGCTTGGTCAGGTGGCTGGACGGGCCATCCTCCCGGATCTCCTGCCCATAGCCCTGCCGGCGGAAGAACCGGATCACCCAGGGCGTCCCGAGCAATGAAACGATCAGCGCGACCATGGCCGCGATCAGGACGCCTCTCACCCGTGGGTCACCCGCACGGGTCCGTGCCGCCAGCCGTCCGTCTTCATGTCCCCTCGATCCCGGCGCCGACGACGCCGAACTTCGCCACCACGTCCTCGGCAACCCGCTCCAGGCCGTCCGCCCGGCTGGCCTTGACCAGCACCACGTCGTCCGGCCGGGCGTGCGCCACCACCACTGCCACCGCTTCGTCGATGTCGGCCACCCACTGCGAACCGCCGTCCCGGGAGCCTTCCCGGGAGGCGGCGAGATGCACCGCGCGGGCCGCCGGACCGACCGCCACGACCAGGTCGACCCCGAGGTCCACGGCGAGCCGGCCGAGGGCGTCGTGCGCCTCGTCCGCGGCGTCGCCGAGCTCACCCATCCCGCCGAGCACCGCGATCGCCCGGCCCGGCCCCCGCATGTCGACCAGCGCGGTCAACGCCGCGCGCATCGACTCCGGGTTCGCGTTGTACGCGTCGTTGACGACCACCACCCCGGCGCGGGTCGGCACGACCTCCATCCGCCACCGGCTGCGCGGGCGGGCCGCGGCCAGCGCCGCGGCGATCCGGGCGGGTGCGAGCCCGAGGCGCAGGGCGACCGCGGCGGCGGCCAGGGCGTTGGGCACCTGGTGGGCGCCGACGAGCCCGAGCGTCACCGGCTGGCGTTCGCCGTCGGCGAGCAGGTCGAACGAGGCCCGGCCCGACCGGTCGACCCGCACGCCCTCGGCCCGCACGTCCGCCGTCTCCGCCACCCCGAAGGTGATCACCCTGACACCGTCGCCGGCGCGCGCGGCCATCGCCGCGACCAGCGGGTCGTCGGCGTTGAGCACGACCGTGTCGCTGACGGCCTCGGCGAGCTCGCCCTTGGCGGCGGCGATCCCGAGCCGGCCGTCCGGGTACTCGCCCACGTGGGCGCTGCCGACGTTGAGCACCGCCCCGATGGACGGCCGCGCGCGGCCGCACAGGGTCGCGATGTGCCCGCGGCCACGCGCGCCCATCTCCAGCACCACGAACGCGGTGTCCGGTGCGGTGCGCAGCAACGTCAGCGGCAGGCCGATCTCGTTGTTGAACGAGCCGGGTGCGGCCACGGTCGGGCCGAGTTCGGCGAGCAGGTCCGCGAGCAGATCCTTGGTCGTGGTCTTGCCGGCGGAGCCGGTGACGGCGACGACGGTCGCCGGGGCCAGGTCACGCACGTGCGCGGCGAGGGCGGCGAGCGCCGCGTGCGGGTCGGCGACCAGCACCGCCGGCACGCCGACCGGCCTGGCCGCGAGCACCGCGGGCGCCCCGGCCGCCACCGCGGCGGCGGCGAAGTCGTGCCCGTCGACCCGGCTGCCGGCGAGCGCGACGAACAGCGTCTCGGCGTCGACCTGACGCGAGTCGACGGCCGCCCCGCGCACCACGGCGACCGCCTCGGCGCCGTCGGCGAGCCGCCCGCCGGTGGCGGCGGCGACCTCGGCGAGGGTCAACGGGATCATCCGTGCGCCGCCCGGTCCAGCGCCGCCCGCAGCACCGCCCGGTCGTCGAACGGCGTCACCACCCCGCCCTGTTCCTGCCCGGTCTCGTGGCCCTTGCCGGCGACGACGACGGCGTCCTGCGGCCCGGCGGCGGCGACCGCCGCGGCGATGGCGCGCGCCCGGTCCGGCTCCACCCTCACCCGATCGCCCCCGCGCAGTTCCGCCGGCACCCCGGCGAACATCGCCGCGAGGATCTCCGCGGGGTCCTCGGAGCGGGGATTGTCGTTCGCGAGGATGGCGAGATCCGCCAGCGTCGCCGCGGCGGCACCCATCAGCGGGCGCTTGCCGCGGTCGCGGTCCCCACCGCAGCCGAGAACGACGATGAGCCTGCCCTTCACCAGGGGACGGACGGTCGTCAGCAACGTCGTGACCGCATCCGGCGTGTGCGCGAAGTCGACGAGCGCCAGGAACGGCTGGCCGGCGTCGACCCGCTCCATCCGGCCGGGTACGCCCGCGAGCGACCCGATCCCGGCGGCCGCGGCGGCCGGGTCCACCCCGACCGCGACGAGCAGCGCCAGCGCGCCCAGCGCGTTGGCGATGTTGAACATGCCGGGCAGCGGAACGGAGAGCTCCACCCGTTCGCCGTCGGGCCCGCGGGCGACGAGCTGGCTGCCAGCGGGTCCGGCGGCGATGTCGTGCGCCGTCCAGTCCGCCGGCCCGTCGACGGCGAAGGTCACCGCGTCCGGGCGGCGCGCCGCCAGTCGCCGGCCCCACGCGTCGGCCACGCCGATCACCGCGGTCCGCGCCCGGCCGGGGACGAACAGGCTCGCCTTCGCCTCGAAGTAGTCCGCCATCGTGGGATGAAAGTCCAGATGGTCCTGGCTGAGGTTGGTGAACAGCGCGCCGGCGAAGCGCAGCGCGTCCGCCCGGTGCAGGGCCAGCGCGTGGCTGGAGACCTCCATGGTCGCCGCGTCGATGCCGTGCTCGACCATCGTGGCAAGCAGCGCCTGCAGGTCGCTGGCCTCCGGGGTGGTGTGGGCGCTGGCGAGGCGCCGCTCGCCGACCCTGGTCTCGACCGTGCCGATCAGGCCGGTGCTGCGACCCGCGGCCCGCAGGCCGGCGTCGAGCAGGAACGCGCTGGTCGTCTTGCCGTTCGTGCCGGTCACCCCGAGCAGCGCGAGGTCCGCCGACGGATCGCCGTAGATCCGTGCCGCCACCGGCGCGAGGTCGCGCCGCGGGTCCGCGCTGACCAGCACCGGCACCTCGGCGGCCGGGCTGCCGCCGGCGGGCCCGGCGGCGGCGCGGCCCTCGGCGATCAGGCGGGCACCGGCGGCGTCGGTGAGGATCGCCGCGGCGCCCTGGACGGCCGCCGCGGCCGCGAAGCGCGCGCCGTGCACGTGCGCACCGGGCAGCGCGACGTAGAGGTCGCCGGGGCGGACCTGGCGGGAATCGTGGGTCACGCCGTGCACGCGCACGTCCTGGTCGCCGCCGTGCGGCGCGGTTGCCGCGGCCACCCCCGGGTTCGCGGCGTCGGCAGCGGTCGCGGCGGCCGCGGAGGCCGCGGCGTCGAGCACCGCCCGCAGGTCCGCCAGGCGGCACGGTCGGATGGCGGCCGGTCGAGGTGCCGGATGGGTCACGCTCACGACCTTAGTGGGAGTACCGACGGGCAACCGCACGGGCGCCCGGGCATCGCGGTGGTCCATCCCGCCACGCCGGGGTGTCGCCCCACCGACGCGCCGGCCCGGGTGGTACAGCCTGGGCGTCCCCGGATGAACCGCCCCGGCGCACGACCGCCGGCCCGGCCGCCGGGCGGGTGCCACGGCCCCGGGTACGGGTTGACAGGCGGCGGCTATTTGTCGAGATCCAGCACGAGCGGCGCGGGCTTCGTCGTCGGCTGCGGCACGCCGAGGGTGGTCAGGGCGAAGCTCATCACCTTCTGGAACACCGGCGCGGCGACCTGACCGCCGAAGTACCCGTTCTTCGGGTTGTCGAGCACAACCTCCACCACGACCCGGGGGCTGTCCGCGGGGGCGAACCCGATGAACGACGAGGTGTAGCCCGCATAGCCGCCGTGCACCGGATCGGGCCGGTTGGCGGTGCCGGTCTTGCCGGCGACCCGGTAGCCGGGGACCTCGGCGAGGGGCGCGGTGCCCTCGTTGGTCGCGACCGCCTCGAGCATCCGGGTCAGCGTCGACGCCGTCTGCGCGCTGACCACGCGCCGCCCGGCCGGGTGCGGGGTCATCGTGGCCTTCCGGTCCGGGCCGGTGATGGCGTCGACGAGCCGTGGAGTCACCCGCACGCCGCCGTTGGCGATGGTCGCGTACACCGACGCCATCTGCAGCGCCGTCGCCGACATGCCCTGCCCGTACGCGATCGTCGCCGCCTGGCTGCCCGACCAGTCCTTCGCCGGCGGCAGCAGGCCGGTGCCCTCGCCGGGGAAGCCCAGCCCGGTCTTCGCGCCGAGCCCGAAGGCCCGCAGTGCTTGTTCCAACGCGGTGCGGCCGACCCGGTCGGCGACCTCCACGGTGCCGATGTTGCTGGAGCGAGCCAGGACGCCGGCCGTGGTGAGGTTCTCGACGCCGTGCGGCTCCGAGTCCGAGATGCGCACGCCGCCGCGAACGATGGACGGCGGGACGGTGATCGGCGTCTCCGCGGTGATCTCCCCGCGGTCCAGCGCCGCGGCCATCGTGATCACCTTGTTGACGCTGCCGGGCTCGTAGGCGTCACTGGTCGCCCGGTTACCCAGTGCGGGGGTGTCCTGCGCGGTGATGTGGTTCGGGTTGAACTGGGGCGCGTCGGCCATCGCCAGCAGATCACCCGTGCGCGGATCCATCACGATGACCGTGCCGCCGTCCGCCTGCGACGACGTCACCGCGTCCGCGATGGCCTGCTGGGCGTTCCACTGGATGTCCCGGTCCAGGGTGAGACGCAGCGCCGACCCGGGCTTCGGGTCCTTCTGCCGGGTGTGGCCGGAGGGGATCTCCAGGCCCTCCGGGTTGGCGAGCAGCTGGCGCTCGCCGTCGGTGCCGCGCAGCAGCGAGTCGTACTGCAGCTCCAGGCCACCGCCACCGACGAGCACGTCGTCGACGCCCTGCCGCATGAACCCGACGACGTTCGAGGCCAGCGGGCCGGCCGGGTAGGCCCGGCCACGTTCCTCGGTGATGCCGATACCCCGCAGCTCCAGATGGGTGACCTTGTCCCCGACGTCCGGAGTGAGGCCACGGGCCAGGTAGACGAACTTGATGTTCCTCTTCGGATCGGTGGTCATCCGCTGTGCCAGGGTGTCGACGGGGACGTTGAGCACCGGAGCGAGCGCGGCAGCGGTGGCGCGGATGTCCTTGACGTTCATCGGGTTCGCGTAGACCGCCCGCAGTTCGACATGCTGGGCGAGGGTGTGCCCGGAGCGGTCGGTGAGGGCGCCGCGCGCCGCCGGCAGCACGATCGTGCGCAGCCGCTGGGCCTCCGCCTGGGCGGCGTACTTCGACGCCGAGATCCCCTGCAGCTGGGTCAGCCGCAGGGCGAGGATGCCCAGCAGCGCGCACATGAGCAGGATCGCCACCCGCACCCGCCGCCGGGGGCTGCCCAGCCGGTAGGTACGCGGTGGGAGAGGCCTCGGCCGCCGCCGACCGGCGCCGGACGCCGCCCCCGCGCGGGGCGCGGTGCCCGGCCGGTGCACCCGCCGGACGCCGGCGTCGGAGTCCGTCGTCCGCCCGCCGGCGCCGCCCCGTGCCGTGCTGTTCCGCGCCGTGCCGGTTCGGGCCGTGCCGGTTCGGGCCGTGCCGGTTCGGGCCGTGCCGGTTCGGGCCGTGCCGGTTCGGGCCGTGCCGGTTCGCCCGGTGCCCGTCCGCGTCGAGCCCGTCCGCGCAGAACCGGCACGTGTCGTACCCGTCCCTGACGCACCGGACCGCGAGGTGCCCGCGCGCGCGGCCGAGGCGCCCGACGAGCGTCGAGACCGTTCTGGTCGACCGCCTGACCCGCCCGGTCCGCGGCGGTCATTCTCGTCGTGGTCATCGGCGCCGTACTCGTCGTACTCGTCGTCGTAACCGACGTCGTCGGGGTGGCCGTGATCGGGACGGTCGATCCCGCGGCGGTCGCGACGGTCGTCGCGGTAGCGCCCGCGGGCAGCCGGGCGCCGGGCGCCGGGCTCGTCGCCCTCGTCGTCGCGGCGCAGCCGGCCGCCGTGCACGGAGTTCGGGGGCGGCGCGACCAACCGCAGCCGGCCGCGCCCACGGCGGGGCGGGCCGGACAGGGTCGAGCTCACCGTCCGGAGTCACCCTGCTCGGCGGTCGCGGTGCCGGCCGCCGGGTGGGCCGGGGTGCCACCCGCGGGGCCAGACGTCGCGGGCGTGCCGCTGCCCGGCGCCGGGCCGGTGCTACCGGGCACCGCCGAGGTCGTGCCCTGGCCGGCGGCGGGTGCCGTCCCCGTGGTGGAGGTCCCCGTCGCGCCGGCACCGGCCGCCGTGCCACCAGGGCCTCCGGCGGCGCCGGACGTCGTCGTCGCGCCGGCCGGCGCCGCGGCATCGGTCGGCGCGGCCGCGGGCTGCTGTCCGGGGGGCGCGGGAACGATCATCAGGATCGCGCCGCTGTCCGGTTCACGGGACAGCACACGCGCACCCGGCGGGACCGGTGAGCCCGGCGCGAGGTACTGCGGCACCTCACCGGCGACGAGGCCGTACTTGCTGGCCTGAGCGGCCAGCGCCGCGGGGTCGGAAAGCTGGTCCAGGCGCACCGCGAGGGACTGCTGCTCGTCGGCGAGCGCGGCGGCCCGGTTGCGCAGTTTGGACTCCTGGAACGAGTTCTCCATCAGCGCGAGGTTGAGCAGCAACAGGCCGAGCAGACCGCCGCCGAGCAGAACGAGCAGCAGCACGACGAACGGCCCCTTGCGGGCGCCCCGCGGAGCCGGCCGGACGACCGTCAGACGGGCCCGGTCAGGGACCGCCCGCCGCGGCGCGGGATCGAGCACCGGAGCGGTCGCCGCGGCGGTACGGGGCGCCGTCGCGGCACGGGGCGACGAGGCCCGGCCCGCCGCGGAGCCTGGCGCCTCGCCCGTCCGCGCGCCGGCACGCGGGCCGCCGGTCCGCCCGCCGCCAGGGCGCCCGGGCCGGGAAAGCGGCTGCGCGGGAGCGGTCACGGTGCACCTCCGGTGGTGGGCTGGGGTCGGCCTGGCTTCGGGGCGATACGTTCCGCGGCCCGCAGCCGGACGGAGGCCGCCCGCGGGTTCTCGGCCATCTCGGCCTCACTCGCTGGTTCCGCGCCGCGGGTCAGCCACCGCATCCGGGGCATCGCGTCCGGCGGGACCAGCGGCATGTCCGGCGGGACCGTCGTCTGCGCATACTCGGCGAGTCCGCGCTTGACCAGGCGGTCCTCCAGGGACTGGTAGGACAGCACGACGAGGCGCCCGCCGACGGCGAGCGCGTCGAAGGCCGCCGGCACCGCCCGGGCGAGCACGTCCAGCTCGGTGTTGACCTCGATGCGCAGCGCCTGGAAGGTGCGCTTCGCCGGGTTGCCCCCGGTGCGCCGCGCCGGCGCCGGGATGGCGTCCCGGATGAGCTCGACCAGCCGCGCCGACGTCGTGAACGGCTCGTCCGCCCGCGCCCGCACGACCGCCTCCGCGATGCGCCGGGCGAACCGTTCCTCCCCGTAGTCGCGCAGGACACGGGCGAGCCGGGGAGCGTCGTAGCTGTTGAGGACGTCCGCGGCCGTCTGGCCGGCGCTCGCGTCCATCCGCATGTCCAGCGGCGCGTCCCGGGAGTAGGCGAAGCCGCGCGCGTCCGTGTCGAGTTGCAGGGACGAGACGCCGAGGTCGAACAGCACGCCCTGCACGGTCGGCCGGCCGAGCTCGGCGAGGACCGTACCGATCTCGTCGTAGACCGCGTGGACGAGCCGCACCCGCTCGGGTGCGAGCAGCTTCAGCCGCCGCTCGCTGTGGGCCAGCGCGTCGAGGTCGCGGTCGAGACCGATCACCCGGACGTCGGGGAACTCCGCGAGCATCGCGGCGGCGTGCCCGCCGAGGCCGACGGTGGCGTCGACCACGACCGCTCCGGGCCTGGTCAGGGCCGGAGCGAGCAGCTCCAGGACGCGGCCCGTCAGCACAGGCGTGTGCATGGCGTTCAGTGCCGAGCCTCCCTCGACCGCTCGTGGACCTCGTCTTCAGATGTACTGACGTGGCGCGTCCCGGGGCGGCGGCGACCCAGGCGCTGCGCGCGGGCACCACCGATGCGGTGGAGCGCGTCCGGGCGGCAGGAGCCAGTCCGGACCCGGTCACTCACACTGGGCGCCGGCCACCGGGGAAGGGGCGGCCGGAGCCGTGCGGGCGACGCGCGGACCGACATGGGCTGCGACGTGCGGACACGATCCAGGGCGGCTCAGATCACTCCCGGCAGAACCTCCTCGGACAGCTCAGCGAAGCTCTCCTCCTGGCCTTCCAGGTAGGCCTGCCAACGCTGGGCGTCCCAGATCTCGACCCGGGTGTTCGCCCCGTTGACCACGCACTCGCGGGTCAGACCCGCGTAGGTGCGCAGTGGCGCCGGAATGGTGATGCGCCCCTGACGGTCCGGCGCATCGTCGGCCGCGGACGAGAAGAAAACGCGGCTGTAGTCACGCAACGCCTTGGCCGTCACCGGTGCGGTGCGCAGGGACTCGCTGATCCGGGTGAACTCCGCCATCGGAAACACGTACAGGCATCGTTCCTGCCCTTTGGTGATCACAAGCCCCCCCTCCAACTCGTCGCGAAACTTCGCGGGCAGGGTCAGCCGCCCCTTGTCGTCAAGCCGTGGCGTGTGGCTGCCGAGAAACACGGCGACCTCCCTGCCACTGCCTGCGGAGACAGCGCCTGGTCACCCCGCTACGGCCAACCGGAAGCTCCTGCCCCCCACTGCGCGCCACTCTACCCCACTGCCCCCCACCCGACACCCCCTCAACACCCCGCGGCACCCCACCGAAACCCCTCCGCAACCTGCCGCGCGCGATGCCCGATTCCGGGATGGTATAAACCATCGGAAATTGGTAAAAACATCTCCTATCGTGCCGCCGCGACCGGACCCATCCCGCTCTGTCGGGCTATCCGCCACCGGGGGGCCACCCGCCCGGGGTAACCCGCCGCGGGCACGATTCGGACAGGTTTCCCTGGCCACCGCCCCCTGTGCGCCCGCCGTGGATGTCACACTCGGGAGGGACGGGTCCCGCCGGGGCCGGGTCCGGGTATTCCGACGCTCGACACTCGCAGGGGGGGCCAACAGGTGGTGACCGATCCAGGTCTGCTCCACTGGCGTGACCCGGTGACAGATATCGGTCACCTCGCCGACGTCGCCGACCGGGTCCGGGCATCGATAGAAACGGTCATCGACGGCAAGGCAGACGCGATCACGACCGCGCTCGTCGTCCTGCTGTCCGAGGGGCACCTGCTCATCGAGGACGTGCCGGGCGTCGGCAAGACCATGCTGGCCAAGGCGCTCGCCCGCTCGATCGACGCCCGGGTGCGGCGCATCCAGTTCACCCCGGACCTGCTGCCCAGCGACGTCACCGGCGTCAGCGTCTACAACCAGGGCACCCGGGACTTCGAGTTCCGGCCCGGCCCGGTCTTCGCCAACATCGTCGTCGGCGACGAGATCAACCGCGCGGAGCCGAAGGCGCAGGCCGCCCTCCTGGAGTGCATGGAGGAGCACCAGGTCACGGTCGACGGCGTCACCTACCGGCTGGAGTCGCCGTTCATGGTGATCGCCACCCAGAACCCGGTGGAGATGGAGGGCACCCGGGCGCTGCCCGAGGCCCAGCGGGACAGGTTCACCGCGCGGATCTCGATGGGATACCCCTCCCCCGCCGCCGAGATGGCGATGCTTGAGAGCCACGGCGGCGCGAGCCCACTGTCGAGCGTCGCCCCGGTCACCGACGCCGCCGAGATCGCCCGGCTGATCTCCCTGGTGCGCACCGTGCACGTCTCCACCGAGGTGCGCCAGTACATCGTCGACGTCGTCGGCGGCACCCGGGCGCATCCCGACGTGGCCCTGGGCGCCTCCCCCCGGGCCGCGCTGCATCTCATCCGGGTGGCGCGGGCCCGCGCCGCGCTGGACCAGCGGGCCTTCGTCCTCCCCGACGACGTGCAGGAGATGACCGTCCCGGTGCTGGCCCACCGCCTGCTGCTCCAGCCGGAGATCATGCTCTCCGGCGAGCCGGCCACCAGCATCGCGGCCCGGACCCTGGTCGACGTCCTGGACCGGATCCCGATACCGCGCCCGGGGGGCGGGGCACGCCCGCTTCGGCACGGTCGTTAGAGCTGCGTGTGCGGGACTTCGTCGCGGCGTTGCGTGGCCTCACTCTGCGAGGTCGGTCGTTCCTAGCCGCGGGAGCGGCCTGCGGCGTGTCCGCGGTCGTGCTCGGCGAGCAGGACCTGCTGCGCGTCGGCCTGCTGCTGGCCAGCCTGCCGGTCCTCGCCGCCGCGATCGTCTGCCGCACCCGCTACCGACTGTCCTGCACCCGTCGGCTCGAGCCCAGGCGGGTCACCGCCGGTGACCGGGTAAGCGTGCGCATCCAGTTGTCGAACGTCAGCCGTTCGCCCTCGTCGGTCCTGCTCGTCGAGGACACCGCCGGCGCCAGCCTCGGCGGCGGGGCGCGGTTCGTTCTCGGCCGGATCGAGCCCGGCGGCCGTCGCGACGTCTCCTACTCCCTGCGCGCCGCGGCTCGCGGCCGATACCAGATCGGGCCGATGGCGATCCGGCTCGGCGACCCCTTCGGGTTGTGCGAGCTCTCGCGCAGCTTCCGCAGCCTCGACGAGCTGATCGTCGCTCCGGCGATCGAGCGGCTGCCGCCGGCCCGGTCACGGGGGTCGGCCAGCCCGAACTCCGACCAGCGCCGCCGCAGCGGCCTCATCGGCGTTGACGAGACCACGACCCGGCCCTACCGATCCGGTGACGACCTGCGAAGGGTGCACTGGAAGACGACGGCTCGCGCGGGTGAGCTGATGGTGCGGCGGGAGGAGCATCCGCAGACCAGCGCGGCGGCCGTCCTGCTCGACACCCGGGCCCGGGCCTGGCCCGGCGAGCCCGGGGTTGAGGCGTTCGAGTGGGCCGTGAGCGCCGTCGGCGCGGTCGGCCTGCACCTGGCGCGTGACGGCTACCGGGTCCGCCTGCTCACCGACCGCGCCGTGGCCACCGTCATCACCGGCACCGCCGTCGCCGGGCTGCTCGACGAACTCTCGACGCTCACCCCGACGCCGGCGGAGTCGCTCGGCCCGGCCCTGACCGCGCTGCGCCAGCACCGGGGCGCGATGCTCGTCGCGGTGCTCGGGTACCCGGAACCGGGCCTCGCCGCGGCGCTGGCCGGGCTGCGCTCACCGGGCGCGTCGGCGATCGCGCTCCTCGTCGACGTCACGAGCTGGGGTGCCGACCACCCGACCGCGGCCAGCGAGCTCGCCGCCGCCCACGCCGTCCTGTCCCGGGCCGGCTGGGCGGTCCTCGTCGCCGGCCGGGACACCAGCCTCGCCGCGATGTGGCCCCGGCTCACCGGTTCGGCCGGCGGCGGTCAGGGCGGCCACCTCGGCCCCACCGGCACCAACCGGGCCGCCGCCGCGGCGGGCGGCCCCCCCCCCCCCCCCCCCCCCCCCCCCCCCCCCGCGCCCCGCCGCCGGGGGGGGGCGGGGGGGGGGCCCCCG
>NZ_JALKFX010000120.1 GCF_023243045.1 Frankia sp. AgB32 | reverse complement strand
GGGCCGTGGCGCGCAGGGCGCGGCGGGGGAGTCGCACGGCCCGCCGGCGGCGATCCGGCTGCGGATCGACGCGCTGATCACCGCGCTGGAGCTGCCCGAGCCGCCGGCCGCCACGACGACGCCCCCGCCCGCGGCCCCCCTCGGCGACCCGACACCGGGGCCCGGCCTCGCCTAGCCAGCGGGTGCGGTCCGGTCACCGGTCCGCGTGGTCGGCGGCGAGTGCCCGGGCGATCTGGTGGGTCGGGAGTGCCCTCGCCGGTGCGATGGGCACGGCACTCGGCGCCAGCGTGGCGGCCGAGGCACTCGGGCTGGTGGGCGCGGCTCCGGGGCTGCCGGACAGCCGACAGGTCCGGCTGGGCTTCGGCGCTGCGCCGGCCATGATCCCGGGGGTAGCCATGGTGGGACGCCGCGTGCGATCATGAGCGCCGGGATAGCCGGGGGGCGTGATTGCCGTGTGGAACTCCAGATACCTCGCTGTCAACGAAGAACTCTCGTTTCAGATCCGGCTGCACTGGGTTGTTCTCGCCCGGCTGGTTCTGGCCTCGGCCGTGGGCCTGGTCGCGGTTCTGGCTCTTTCGGTCTACGCGGGGACCCGGCATGCCGGCGGCCACCTTCTCGTCACGGTGCTGTGGCTGGCCGCGCTCGCGTTGTTCGTCCGCCTGGCCTGGCGCGTGCTGGGCTGGCACCGAACCCGGCTGATGATCACGACATCTCGGCTGGTGAAGGTGTCCGGCATCATCGCCACGCGGGTCCAGAGCATTCCCCTGGCGGCGGTCACCGATCTTTCCTACACCCAGGATCCGAACGGCCGGCTGCTCGGCTACGGCACGTTCAAGCTGGAAACCGAGGGCGACCACTCCAGTGACCTGGAGAAACTCGAACACATTCCCCGGCCGAACCGCTTCTACCTGCTGTTGTGCGACAGCATCTTCGGGAGCTCGCCCGAACCGGTCGCCGACGAGTACTAGCGACGCGTCGGGCAGTGCGCGGCGGGGTCAGTTCTTGCGGGCGATGAGCGCGTAGGCGCTGATGTCACCGTCGCTGAACGCGCCGCGAGTTCCGCCCGGCTGCGGGTCTGGAACGGGATACCCCGGCGGTCGTGGACCTCGGCGACGCATCGGGTCGACTCCGGCTCCACGTCGCCGCGAGCGCCGTGGCGCTCGACGCCCGCGGCGGCACCGCCCTGGCGGCATCCTCGGCGGTGCCGCTCAGTACCTGCCGCAGCACCAGAACCGTGGCCAGCGTCCCGGCGAGGCCCAGGAACAGGCGCCGAAAGGCGGTCTCGCTGATCGGCCGACCCCAGGGTGGACGCCCAGCGGGCTACCACGCGGCCGCCAGCGGAATCGTCTGGACGGACCCGCCGTCCCGAACTCCGGCACAACCCATCGCCTCCCACCGCACTTCTTCCCTCCTACCTGCGCCTTGGCGCCTCTCGGTCAGCGCGCACGGCCCGGCGGGGAGTGCTGAGCGCCACCCTCGCCCGCCGGCTGTTCGCCCGCCGGGGCGCGCCCGGTGCGCACGGGTGGCGGTTCGATCCGTTGCGTGGTGCAGGGGGTCTTCATATGTTGGGCCGGCCGTCGTGCGGCCCGGTCGGTCGGCCGCGGGGTGCACGGCGTCGGAGGGAGTGGTGGTGCTGACCAGAGTGGCGGTCCCGCGGTGCTGGGGCCAGACGCAGGGATCGGCCCGGGCGGTGCGCCGTGGGTGACGGCCAGGCGCCCGACGCGGCCGAACACGCCCGGCTCACCGAGGACGACGGCATCCTCACCGTCACGATCGACCGGCAGGCCAAGCGCAACGCGATGAGCCCGCAGGTCACCGAGACGCTCTGGCTCGCCGCCAACCAGCTCGCGGACCGTGACGACCTGCGCTGCCTGGTCATCACCGGGGTCGGGCCGTACTTCACCGCCGGCATCGACCTGTCGTCGTCGGTCGGCAACCGGCCCGGCAACCCGGAGACCGAGCACACCCACCCCGGCTGGAACTTCCGCCGCAACTACCGCAGCCACCATCTGCTCTACGACGAGTTCGAGGCGATCGAGAAGCCGATCGTGGTGGCCGCCCAGGGCATCTGCCTGGGCGCCGGCGTCGAGATGGCGGTGTCCTGCGACTTCCGGTTCGCCACCCCGCAGGCAGAGTTCGGCGTGCCGGAGGTGCGCAGCTTCGGGGTGCTCGCCGGCAGCGGTGGGACGAGCCGGCTGACCCGGCTCGTCGGCCCGGCATGGGGCAAGTGGATGGCGATGGCGGGGCGGCGGGTGTCCGCCGAACAGGCCCGCCAGATCGGCCTGGTGCACGACATCTACCCGGCCGAGACGTTCCTCGACGACGTCTACGCGTTCTGCCGGGACATGCTCACCGCTCCCGCCGAGGCGCTCGGGGTCGCCAAGCTGGCCATCGACATGTACGCCGACGTCTCCGACCGCACCGCGCAGCGCCACATCGACCGCCTGCTCGTCAGCGGGATGATCAACTCGCCCGACTGCCTGGCCCGGATGGCCCGCTTCAGCAGGCCGAAGGGAGCCGGCACCGGTTCCTGACGACGCGCGGGTCCGGGACGTCCGAGATGCCCGGGACGTCCGGGACGCTCGTGATGCCCGTGATGCCCGGACGTCGAGGTCCGTACCGCCACCCGCCCGGTAAGTTCTACACTTCGTAGACGTGAGGGGTGGCGGGACGGGCTTGGCGCGGGTGTCGCGCGGCGGGGTCTTCGCGCTCGCCTGCACCGGCCTCGCCGCCGGGGCGCATGCGCTCGGGCACGGTGGGTCGCCGCCCGCGGCGGCGATGGCCGCCGCGGCCGTGGCGATCACCATCCTCGTCGTGCCGTTCACCGCTCGGACCCGCCGTCTGCCGGTGGTCGTCGGCACCATGCTCGCCGCGCAGGCGGGACTGCACGTCCTGTTCGCCGTCGCGGCCCGCTCCGCCGGCGCGGCGCACGCCGCGATGACCTCGTCGCTGTGCATCGCCGACCGCGGCGCGGTCTCGGAGGCGGTCGTCCGCGAGATGATCCGGACCCAGACGTCGCTGGTGGCGACGCCGCACCCGATGCCGGTCGCGCCCTGGCACGGCAGTGCCCTGATGCTCGGCGGCCACCTGCTCGCCGCCGTTCTCAGCGCGATCGGACTGCACCGCGCCGACGACGCGGCCGACTCGGCGGCCCGCCTGCTCGCCGCGCTCGCGGCGACCCGCACCGCGGCCGCCGTCCTGCTCGGGCGGGCGCCGATCGGCCCCCGCCCGCCCGCGCCCCCGCCGCGGTGGGTGGCGACGGCGCGCCGGGGGCGCCCCCGCGCGCGCTGGCTCGGTCGCGCCCTCGTCCTGCGCGGCCCCCCGCCGGGGACGGTCCTCGCCTGATGCCGGCCCTCGCCCGAGGCCAGGGCCGCCTTCCCACGCGACTGCCCGGTCGGGCTCGCATGCCCTGACCAGCGACCCATCCGCGCCGCGGCCCTCGCTCCACGCCGCCGCGCACCATCGCCTGCCGCGACGTTCCGCCATGCACCGCGACGTTCCGCCATGCGCCCCATGTTCAGGACGCACCGCCGCGTGTCGCCGAGTGTCGGGACGTGTCGCCGCGCGAGGTGCGCCGTGGCGGGCCGCCGTGGGCCGTCGCCAAGTCCCCTCCGATCGAAGGACCCCTCGTGGACGTACATCGCTCGCCGTTGCGCCCGGGCCCGCGCCCTCACCGGTCCGGCGTCCGCGCCCGCCGCGCCGTCGCGGTCGGCCTCGTCCTGCTGGTCGCGCTCGTCGCGGCGGGCTGCGGCGGCTCCTCCGCACCGAGCTCCGCCTCGGCCATCCTCAGCCTCGACGACGCCTCGCCCGGCCCCGGTCTGCGCGGCACGACGCTGGCGACGCCGCTGGCGAAACCAGCCGTCGATCTCACCGACATGAACGGTCATCCCTACCAGCTGCGGACCGCCACGGCCGGCAAGCTCACCCTGGTCTACTTCGGCTACACCCACTGCCCGGACGTCTGCCCGACGACCATGGCCGACATCGCCGCCGGCCTGAACCAGACCAGCGCGGCGGTCCGCCGGCAGGTCGCCGTCGTGTTCGTGACCACCGACCCGGACCGCGACACCCCCGCGGTGCTGCGGTCCTGGCTGACCCAGTTCGACCCGACCTTCGTCGGCCTCACCGGCACCACGGCGCAGATCACCGGCTACGCCGAGACGTTCGGCATCCCCGTGGAGCCGCCGCGCCGCGGGGCCGATGGCAGCTGGGTGGTCGACCACGGCTCGCAGGTCACCGCGTTCAACCCCGACGGCCTCGCCCGCACCGTCTACCTGGCCGGCGTCACCCCCGCCGACTACGCCCACGACATCCCCATGCTGCTCAAGGGTGCCTGATGCCCACCCAGAAGCCTGTCCCCGCCACCCCGCCGACAGCCTCACCGCCGACAGCCTCACCGCCGACCGACGGCCCGCCGACCGACGACCCGCCGACCGACGGCCCGCGCGCGGGGCGGCGCTGGCTGGGACGACGGGCGTTCCTCGGCCGGGCGGGTCTCGCCGGCGCCGGCGGGATCGCCGGGGTGGTCACCGGCGGCCTGGTCGAGCGGGCCGTCGGACCGTCCGAACCGAGCGCCGTCGACCAGGAGCGCACGCGGGCGCTCGCCGCCGTCCGTCCAGGCGGGCCACACCAGCCGGGCATCGTCGAGCGGCCACCCGCGCATCTCGTGTTCGCCACCTACGATCTGGCCGACGTCGCCAGCCCGGCGCGCGGCCGCGCCGGGCGGCGCGCCGTGTTGACCGCCTGGACGACGGCCGCCGGCGGACTCATGGCCGGCGAGCAGCCCGCGGGCGGCGGCCAGCGCACCCTCGGCCTCGCGCCGTCCGCCCTCACCGTCACCGTGGGCATCGGCGCCTCCGCGCTGCGCCACGCCGGGCTCGGCGCAGCCGTCCCGCCGCAGCTCGCCCCGATCCCGGCGTTCCCGCACGACCAGCTCGACCCGGCCCGCGGCGCCGGCGACCTCGCCGTGCAGATCTGCGCCGAGGACCCGATGGTCGCCGCCTCCGCCGCCCGCACCCTGGCCACCGCCGCCCGCCCGCACGCCACCCCCCGGTGGACCCAGCAGGGTTTCCGCCGCTCGGCCGCCGCGGCCGACGACCCGAACGGCACCCCCCGCAACCTGATGGGCCAGCTCGACGGCACCGACAACCCGACGCCGGGCACCGCCCAGTTCGACGTCGCCGTGTGGGCCGACGCCAGTGCGCCCGGCTGGATGGCGGGCGGAACGTACCTCGTCGCCCGGCGCATCCGGATGGAACTGGACCGCTGGGACCTGATCACCGTCGACGCCCAGGAGCGGATCATCGGCCGGCGCAAGGACACCGGCGCGCCGCTGAGCGGCGGCGGGGAGCACACCGACCCCGACTTCCTCGCGCACACCGCCGACGGCAGCGCGGTGATCGCGACGAACTCGCACGTCCGGCTGTCCCATCCGCAGTTCAACAACGGCGTGCGGATGCTGCGCCGCGGCTACTCCTACGACGCCGGCCTGGACGCCGACGGCGAGCCCGACGCCGGCCTGTTCTTCCTGGCCTTCCAGGCCGATCCGCGCACCGCGTTCACCGAGGTCCAACGCAAGCTCGACCGCCTCGACGCGCTGTCCGCGTTCATCCGCCACACCGGCAGCGCGCTGTTCGCCGTCCCGCCGGCCGCCCCCGCCGGGGGATACGTCGGCCAGCAACTCCTGGAGGCCTGACCCGTGCCGACCCCACATTCCCGCGCCCCGCCGGGGGCCGGCCGCCGCGGCGCCGCGACGACCGGGCTGCTCGCCGTCGCGTGCGCCGCCATGGTGGGCCTCGCCGGCTGCGGTGCGGCCGGCTCGTCCGCCGCGGCCACCCCCACCCGGTCTGTCACGGACACTCTCGTCGGCAGCGCCGACCTGGGGGACCTGCACATCCTCGACGCCTACATCCCGCAACAGTCCAGTAACACCGAGGCCGCCGCCTACTTCACCGTCACCAACAGCGGCGGCACCGCCGACACGCTGACCGCCGTCACCTCCCCGCTGGCGGCGTCGGTCACCCTGCACACCACCGTCGCCAGCGGCGGCGCCGAGACGATGCGCTCGCTGTCCCAGCTGCCCGTACCCGCCCATGGCGCGGCCACGCTCACCGTCGGCCACGACCATCTCATGCTGACCAACCCGGTCCGGCGCCTGATGAAGGGCCAGGAGGTGCCGCTGACCCTCACCTTCGCCCACGCCGGCGCGGTCACCGTCACCGTGCCCGTCGTCGGCTTCACCGGACCGCAGCCCACCGACGGCGACAGCATGCCGGGCATGGACATGTCGACGCACGGGTGATGCTCGTGCGCAGCCCCGCGCGGCGCCGGCGTCCGGGTTGGGTAGCTTGCCGCGCGCTGCCATGACGACGACACGGCGAAGCGAGGAGCCTTCATCAATCCTGTGTCGGTGATCGCAGCGCACGACCGCGTCCGCTTCATCGGATTCGGCTTCATCGGATTCGGCCTGGATGGCCGCACGATGATCTCGAAAGGCCTCCGCGGCCAGGCGCGGACCTGGGATGTCACGGATCCCGCGCACCCACGGACACTCGCGGCCACGAAACTGCCCGGAGAACAGACCTTCGCGGCCGCCCTGAATCCGCGCGGGGACATCCTGGCCCCACTGATATCGAGGATCCCACGACCCTGCTGGATATCAGTGGCTCGTCGCCTCTTCAGCCCCGATGGTCGGCTCCTCGCGACCAGCGCACTCAGCGAGATGGCCGACATCGTCGAGGTCTGGAACCTCGCTGACATCACCTCGACCAGCCCGGTATTCACGATCGAACGACCGCCTGACCTGCCGTCGGGCGTAACGTTCACGATCCCGACCGAATCTTCTGGGACGTCACCAGACCCAGCCGGCCCGTCGCAACGAGCACCAGAACTCACGACGACGACCACACGGGCCACGCCGTCTTCGGTCCCAGTGGGCACGTCCTGGCCACCACCCGCGGCTGCGCCAGCACCAGAGTCATGCTCTGGACGCTCTGATCCCTCGTCCCGTCGATGCCAGCAACCTCAGGTCCCCGCCGCCGCCCGGGGGCGTCTGCCAGGTCGTTCTGCCAGCAGGCCGACGCCGGGGCCGTCGGGTGAGTTGACCGGTGACACCGGCCGGGGCCCTCGGCCCCGGCCAGGTGCGCGGCGGAACATTCGGATCTTGGTGCGCGGCGGAACATTCGGATCTTGGTGCGCGGCGGAACATTCGGATCTTGGTGCGCGGCGGGGTTCGTCGGCGGCCTGCGGCGCATGGCGACGGCGGGACAGTTCTCGTCACGCTGCTGTGGTGGGGGGCGCTGGCGGCGGTCGTCCGGCTGGCGTGGCAGGTGCTGGACTGGGACCGCACCCGGCTGCTGATCACGACCTCGCGGTTGGTCCGGGTGTCCGGGATCATCTCCACGAAGGTTCAGAGCATCCCGATGTTAAAAATAACGGACCTCTCTTACACCATGGATCCCAACGGCCGGTCGCTCCGCAGGCGGGCGATCCGTCCTCCTCGGCCTGCCAGTGGCGGTATCCGGAGGGATGGGAGTCGGACTGTGGATGGCTCAGAACCTCATTTCCACCAACGACGAGAAGACCTATACCTGTGTTGAGCTGGGGTCCGCCCATCTGCCGTGGGGCTTCTCGCCAGATGGAACCGCACAACTGCGCGCGACCGAGCGCACCAACACCCGTACCTGGACGATCGAGCTGCCTGCCCAGCAGGCCTGATGACCGGGGACCGTGCGTGCGTGGGTGGGCCCACGCACGCACGCACGGTCCCCGACGGAGCAGGGCACGGCGTAGCCTCGCTCTGTGCTGCTGAGTCCTACGTTCGCGCTGGTTGTGGCCACCGGTGGATGCCGATGATCGAGCGCAGGCCCGAGTTCACCGATCTGCTGACGCTGGAGTCCGTGGAGCGGGACATCTTCCGCGGCGCGTGCCACGCGGGCGCCCCGATGCGCGCCTTCGGCGGGCAGGTCGCGGCGCAGGCGCAGGTCGCGGCGGGGCGGACGGTGGAGGCCGATCGGCGAATCCACTCGCTGCACGGCTACTTCCTGCGTCCTGGCCGCACCGACGCCTCGATCGTCTATCTCGTCGAGCGGATCCGGGACGGCCGGTCGTTCACGACCCGCCGGGTGAGCGCCGTGCAGGACGGCGAGACCATCTTCACGATGTCCGCGTCGTTCCAGCGACCGCGGGACAGCGAGGAGTCGCACCAGGTCCACGTGCCCGCGGTGGCGGGACCGCTGGAGTCGCACCGGCGGTGGGGGCCGATCGACGACGCGCCGGAGTTCCGCCCGTTCCAGCTCATCGACATCCGCTGGCCGGCGCACCCGGCCGGGGACGCGAACACCCCACCGTCGGCCGCCGAGACGACAGCCGCCGCCATGGCCGCGGCCGGCTCCGCCGACGGGATGCCGAGGCAGAACGTGTGGGTACGGGTCGGGCAGCCGCTGCCGGACGACCCGCTGCTGCACGTCTGCGCGCTGACCTACCTGTCGGACCTGACCCTTGCCCACACCGCCTCGCTGCCCTACGAGGAGCTGCCGGGTCAGCTCGACATCGTCTCCCTCGACCACGCGATGTGGTTCCACCGGCCGTTCCGGGCGGACGACTGGCTGCTGTTCGTCCAGGACAGCCCGAGCGCCGGCGGCGCGCGCGGGCTGTCGCGGGGCATGTTCTACACCGCGGACGGCGAGCTCGTCGCCTCCGCCATCCAGGAGTCCGGCATGCTGCGACGCTGACCGGCGACGCCGGCGGGTGGCCGGCGGCGGCGAGCGCCCTGGGGCGTCCGCCGCCGCGGGGCGCCGGCTACCAGATGCGGACCCGCTCGGCCGGGTCCAGCCACAGGCCGTCGCCGGGGGCGGTGTCGAAGACCTCGTGGAACTCGTCGAGGTTGCGCACGATGTTGGCGCGCAGCTCCGGCGGGCTGTGCGGGTCGACGGTGAGGTACTGCCGCTCCAGCTCCAGGCGGCGCTTCGTCCGCCACACGTAGGCCCAGTTCAGGAAGAGCCGGCGCCGGTCCTCGCGCGAGGCCTCGCCGCCCTGGGAGATCACGTACGCGTGGTGGGCGATGGTCAGGCCGCCGAGGTCGCCGATGTTCTCGCCGACGGTGAGCGCGCCGTTGACCTTCTCCTCCGGCAGGTTGCGCGGCGTGAGCGCGTTGTACTGCTCGACCAGCGTCTTCGACTTCACCTCGAAGGCAGCCTTGTCGGCCGGGGTCCACCAGTCGTTGAGGTTGCCGGCGCCGTCGTACTGCGCGCCCTGGTCGTCGAAGCCGTGGCCGACCTCGTGGCCGATGACCGCGCCGATGCCGCCGTAGTTCTCCGCCGGGTGGGCGTCGGCGCTGAAGAACGGCCGCTGCAGGATCGCGGCGGGGAAGCAGATCTCGTTGGTGCCGGGGTTGTAGTAGGCGTTGACGGTCTGCGGGAGCATGAACCACTCGTCGCGGTCGACCGGCGAGCCGATCTTGGTGAGCTGCCGGTCGGTCTCGAACGCGGCGGCGGCGAGCACGTTGCCCATCAGGTCGCCGGCGCTGACCCGGAGACCGGAGTAGTCCCGGAACTGGTCCGGGTAGCCGATCTTCGGCCGGAACGTCGCCAGCTTCTCGTAGGCGCGCTCCTTGGTCTCCTCGGTCATCCAGTCCAGCCGGGCGATCGACGCGCGGTAGGCCGCGAGCAGGTTCGCCACCAGGTCGTCCATCTTCGCCTTGGCGTCTGGCGGGAAGTGCCGCGCCACGTACTCCCGGCCGACGGCCTCACCGATCGCGCCCTCGACGAAACCCACCGCCCGCTTCCACCGGGCGCGCAGCTCCGGCGTGCCGCTCAGGGTGCGGGCGTAGAAGTCGAAAACGGTGTCGACGAACGGGTCGGGCAGGTACGGCGACGCCGCCCGCAGCACCCGGCTGAGCAGCCAGTCCTGCCACGACTCGACCGCAGTGGTGGTCAGCACTGTCGTGAGGTGCGCGAGGTACGACGGCTGGCGCACGCACACCTCCGCCAGCGTCGCGTGCGGCCCGGTGAGCTGCCCGCCGAGCGCGCGGACGTAGGCGTCCCAGTCGAACGCCGGGCAGAGCTCCCGCAGCGCCTCGGCCGTCAGCAGGTTGTAGGTCTTCTGCACGTCGCGGGTCTCGGCGCGCTCCCAGTGACCCTTCGCCAGCACGGTCTCCAGGTCGAGGATGCGCTGCGCGGCGGCCGCCGGATCGGCATGCTCGCCGAGCTCGAGCACGCGGGTGAGGTAGGCGACGTACTTCTCGCGGGTCTCCGCGTAGCGCTCGTCGCGGTAGTAGGACTCGTCCGGCAGGCCGAGGCCGCCCTGGGCCAGGTGGAACAGGTAGCGGTCGGAGTTGCGGTCGTCGGTGTCGACGTAGGTGCCGAACAGCCCCTGGCCGCCGGTGCGCTCGAAGGCGCCGAGGAACGCGGCGAGCTCGCCGGCGTCGCCCAGCCCGCGCACCGCGTCCAGCAGCGACCGGATCGGCTCCAGGCCGAGCGCCGCGATCGTCTCGGTGTCCAGGAAGGCCGCGTAGAGATCGCCGATCTTGCGGGCGTCCTCGCTCTGGCTGGCCGGGTCCTGCGCGGCGAGCTCGGTGATGATGTCCCGGACCTGCTGCTCGGCGGTGTCCGCCAGCTGCATGAACGGACCCCAGCTCGAACGGTCGGACGGTATCTCCGTCTCGGCGAGCCATTGGCCGTTCACGTGGCCGAACAGGTCGTCCTGCGGTCGTACGTCGGGGTCCATGCCTGGGCGGGCGTCGTCGAGGATGCTCACGAGGAGAAATTCTCCAATCGATCGGGCGTCAGGGAAAGGATCCCCCCGTACTCGCCGGCTGTCGGTGTGTCACGCCAGCCCGCCCGGCGCGGCGGCGAAGCGGGGCGCGGATGCCTCAGTGCGGGAGGTCGTCGGCGCCGCAGGCGGCGAGCAGCGCGCTGCCGTCGGCGCGCAGGGCGCGGGTGTCGAAGCGACTGACGTCGCCGCCGAGGCGCTGGCCGGCCTGTCCCAGGGCGGCGTAGCGGGAGTCGGCTTCGGCCGCCGCCCGCAGGAACATGGCGATGCCGTCGAAGTGGCTGACGTCGGCCGCCTCGAACGAGCGGAAGCTGGCGACCTCGATGCGGTCGCGGGCCCGGGCCGCGGCCGCGCAGCCGGTCGCCGCGTCCCCGCGGGCCGACGGGTCCGGGCCGGCGACCGGGAGGCCGAGGGCCTGGCAGGCGTCCGCAGTCGCCGAGACGGCGGCGGGGAAGTCCTCGACGCGCAGGTGCTGCAGGTCCTTGCCGAGGGTGTTCGCGGCCCGGCTCACCGGGCTGAAGCGGGGGTCGCGCTGGGTGGCGGCCGCGGCCAGGCCGACCGCGCCCTGCACACGGGCGAACAGCGACTCGGGGTACGCCGTGTGGTCGTCGAGATCCGCCCCGCTGGTCGGCAGGTGGCGGCCGCTGCTGACGATGACCGCGCACGCGGTGGCCGCATCCGCGGTCGCGGCCGGCGCGCCCGTCGGCGTCGAGATCATCACCTGGTCCGCGTCGCCGGTGCCGCTCTCGACGCCGTCACCACCATCGCCGCCACAGCCGGCCAAGGGCACGACGACCGCCGCCCACACGGCCGCAGCGACCATCCGCATCAGTGGCATACGCGACATACTGCAGCATCAGTGGTTGCCATGGGTAGTCGGATTCTCGCGCCGTGCTCGCCCCGGACGTGGTGCTGGTCAGCGACGGCGGCGGCCTGCGCCAGGCGGCGCTGCGCCCGATCGTCGACGCGGAGAAGATCATCCGGTTCATCGCCGGGATCAGCCGGATCGACGCGACGATCACCCTCGACGTCACCGTCGTCAACGGCAGCCCCGCGCTGCTCATCCGCCTCGGCGGGGAGATCGACGGCGTGGTGGCGGTCCGCGTCGAGGACGACCGCATCACCGGCCGGTACTACGTCCGCAACCCGGAGAAACTCACCCGGGTGGCGGCCGAGGTTCCTCTCACCCGGCGATAGGGGGCAATCCACCGGCCGCCGAGGGCGGTGGCGGAGCGTTCTGCGATGATGCACCGTGTCTCGTGGTGGGCCCCGTTGCGTGGCCGCTTGCGTTCTTGCTCTCTCGCTTCTCGCGGTTCTGGCCGGCTGTGCGGTTGGCGGTGGGAGCCGGCCCGCGCGTCCCACCGGCCAGGCCACGGGGGCTCCCGGCGAGGCCCGCCCGGGTGCGGCGGCAGGCTCCGGGCTGGACGTCCGGGCGGAGAACGCCCGGCCCGGGGCGGAGTGCGGGCTGAGCCAGCTCGGCCCGCAGCATGCGGTGGAGGGCTGGACCGACCGGGTGAGCATCCGGCCGGGCGATCCGGTGCGGCTGTTCACCTCGACGACGGCACCGTCGCTGACCGTGTCGGTGTTCCGTACCGGCTGGTACGGCGGGCGCACCTGCCGGCTCATCACGACCGCCGGGCCGCTGACCGGGGCGGTGCAGGCCCAGCCGACCCACGCCGCCGGGACGAACACGATCTCCGCGGCCGGTTGGCGGCCCACCACCACGTTCGCCACCGGCACCTGGCCGCCGGGCGACTACCTGATGCGCCTGGACGCCTCCGACGGCAACCACCGGTACGTGCCGCTGACGGTCCGCGGACCGGGCGCCGCCGGGCGGGTCGTCATCCTCAACGCGGTCACGACCTGGCAGGCCTACAACGCCTGGGGCGGCTACAGCCTCTACCACGGGCCGCGCGGCTTCGCCGACCGCGCGCGGATCGTCTCGTTCGACCGGCCGTACGACTACGGCGACGGCGCGGCCGACTTCACCGGCAACGAACAGCCCCTCGTCGCCCTGGCCGAGCGACTGGACCTGCCGGTCGACTACGAGACCGACGTCGACCTGCACGCCGACCCACACCTGCTCGACGGCGCCCGGGCGGTGATCTCCCTCGGGCATGACGAGTACTACTCCCCGGCGATGCGCGCCGCGCTCACCGCGGCTCGCGACCACGGCACCAACCTCGCCTTCCTCGGCGCGAACGCCGTCTACCGGCGCATCCGCCTCGACGCCTCCCCCCTGGGCCCGAACCGGCTGGAGACCGCCTACAAGGTGGCCCAGGAAGACCCGTTCTACGGCCATGACGACGCGCAGATCACCGCGAACTGGCCGTCACCGCCGCGCGCCGCCCCGGAGAGCTCGCTGACCGGCGCGATGTACCAGTGCAACCCGGTGCACGGCGACATGGTGGTCTACCGGCCGCAGTCGTGGCTGCTCGCCGGGACGGGCCTGACGGCCGGCGCGCGGCTTCCCGGACTGATCGGCTCGGAGTACGACCGGGTCGACACCGCCTACCCGACGCCCCGGCCGATCGAGGTGCTCGCGCACTCCCCGATCACCTGCCGCGGCAGCGCTGACCACTCCGACGTCTCCTACTACTCGGCGCCGTCGGGCGCCGGGGTCTTCGACAGCGGCACCAGCGCCTGGGTGTGCGCCCTCGCCGACGTCTGCGGGCCGGGCGCGAGCGGCCCGGCCATCCAGGTGCCGATCACCCAGATCACCACGACCCTGCTCACCGCGTTCGCCGCCGGGCCCGCCGGCACCGCCCACCCCGCCGGGGCCGCCACCCCGGCGGACGACCGGGCCGTCGCCGCGCCCGGCGAGAACAACTAGCCGCGTCCGGCCCGGGACCGCCATGTATGTCGCGGGACGTCGGCCGGCGCAGCCCGGCGGACGGCCGACGAGATCGCTCTCGGGACTCGCCCGCGCCGCGCCGAACGTGGCGCTGCTGGGCCTGACCAGCCTGATCACAGACATGGCCAGCGAGATGGTGGCGTCGGTGCTGCCGCTGTACCTGACGGCCCGGCTCGGCCTGGGCGCCCTCGGCTTCGGGGCGGCCGACGGGGCGTTGCAGATTCTGGCCGCCGTCACGGCACTGGCCGGGGCCGTGCTCGCCGACCGGTGGCGGCGCTATCGGGAGGCGGCCGGCGCCGGGTACGCGCTGTCCGCGGTGTCGCGGTTCGGCCTGCTCGCCGCGGGCGGCTGGCTGCCGGTACTCGGCTGGCTGGGCGCCGACCGGGTCGGCAAGGGCCTGCGGACCGCGCCCCGTGACGCCCTGCTGTCGATGTCGGCGCCGCGGGGCCGGCTCGTCGAGGCGTTCGGCCTGCACCGGGCGCTGGACACCGCTGGGGCACTGATCGGCCCGCTGCTGGCGGTGGCGTTGCTGTCCGCAGTTCCCGGTTCCTACTCGACGGTGTTCGCCGCCGCGTTCCTGATCGCCGTGGTCGGGCTCGCCGTGCTGGTGCTCTTCGTGCGCGACGCCCCGTCGACCGGTGCGGGCCGGTCAGCGGTGCCGCGGCAGGTGCGAGGGCGGGTGAGGGCGGCGGCGCTGTGGGGCCGGCGCGACGTGCGCCGGCTGCTGGCTGTCGCGCTGCTGCTGAGCCTGCCCGCGGTGAGTGACTCACTGCTGTTCCTCACCCTGCGCCATCGCACCGGCGTGTCGGTGCGGCTGTTTCCCTCGCTGTACGTGATCGAGTCGGTGTGCTACCTGGTCCTGGCCGTGCCCGCAGGGCGGCTCGCCGACCGGGTCGGCGCCGGCCGGGTCCTGCTCGGCGGCCAGGTGGCGCTCGCCGGCTGCTTCGCCGTGCTGGCCGGCGGGATCACCCCCGCGGCGACGGCGATCGCCCTGCCGGTGCTGCTCGGCGCCTACTACGCGGCCACCGACGGCGTGCTGGCCGCGCTGACCAGCCAGCTCGTTCCCCCGGCGGCGCGGGCCACCGGGCTCGCCCTGGTCGGCCTCGTGCTCGCGGCCGGACGAGCCCTCGCCGGGGTGGGCTACGGAGCCGCGTGGAGTCGTTACGGGCCGGGCAGCGCGCTCACCGACGGGCTGGCGGCGGCCCTGCTCACCGGCGCCCTCGCCGCGCCGCTGCTGCTGCGCTCCTTCGAGCAGGTGCCGGCGCCGGCGGCAGGGGACGCGCTGGCGGCGGGGGAGGCGCTGGCGTGGGGGGCGGGAGCGGCGCCGGCACTGGCGGCGGGTGAACCGCCGGCGGGGGAGGGGCGGCAGACGCGTCGGCGGGCCGGGGCGCGGCTCGGGGCGTTCGCCGTCCTCGTGGTGGTGTGCGCGGGCGGTGTGGTGGGGGTGACCGTGCGCAACGCCCGCGAGCAGGCGCGGGCCGCGCGGGTGTCGGCGGCGAGCTGGTCGGCGCGCCAGCCCGCGCGGCCCGGTGGTTCGGCCGTGCCGCTGACGGTGGCGCCGGCGACCCTGCTGGCCCGGCGTCACCTGCTCGTCCTCGACGCCGCCGAGGGGCCGGGCTTCGGCCGCGTCGAGGCCGTCGATCCGGCCCGGCCGGGCGGGCCGCGGGCACCCACCGCCCTGTTCTGCGACCGGGTGGACCAGCGGGCCGGCCGCGGCCTGTGCCTGACCGACGACCGGGTGCGTGGGCGCGCCGGCATCACCGTGTTCGACGACCGGCTGCGGGTGGTGCGCCGGCTGCCGGCAGACGGACTTCCCAGCCGCACCCGGGTCGCCCCGGACGGCCGGATCGGCGCGGCCACCACCTTCGTCGTCGGCGACGCCTACAACGTCGACTCCTACTCGACCCGCACGGTGCTCGTCGACCTCGTCGCCGGCCGCGTCCTCGCCGACCTGGAGAACTTCTCGATCACCCGCGGCGGCCACGGTTTCCACGCCGTCGACGAGAACTTCTGGGGCGTGACCTTCGCCGGCGACTCGGATACCTTCTACGCCACGATGCACACCGGGCAGCACTTCTACCTGATCCGCGGGCACGCCCGCGCCCGCCGGGCGGAGATCCTGCGCGACGGGGTCGAATGCCCCTCACTGTCCCCGGACGGCACCAGGATCGCGTACAAGGCGCGGATCGAGCACGGCTTCGCCGCGGCGACCTGGCGGCTGCACGTTCTCACCCTCGCCACCGGCGCGGACCATCCACTCGCCGACACCCGCAGCGTCGACGACCAGGCCACCTGGCTCGACAATGGCCACCTGAGCTACGCCGTCGTCACCGACGGCGCCGGGCTGGCCCTCGCCGACACCGTCACGGTCCCCGCGGACGGCACCGGTGCGCCCCGTCTCCTCGTCCCGGCCGCGCAGTCCGCCGTCATGGTCGACGCGCCGCGCCAGCCGCCACTCGGCGGCGCGGCCCCCAGCGGCGGATGACGACGCCGGCGGGGCAGCGCCAGCCGGCGGGGCAGCGCCAGCCACCGTCGGCGCGGTCGCAGAAGCAGCGGATGCTCGCCGGCGAGCAGACCTGCGCCGTGCCGAGCTGCTGTGCGAGCGGTACAACGCCAGCAGCGCTGCCGACCCGGCTCGGACCCGCCGGGCGCTGCTCACCGAACTGCTGGGCGACGTCGGCGACGGCGTGACGATCCGCCCACCGCTGCACGTCGACCACGGCTACCAGATCACCATCGGGCCTGGGACGTTCGTGACCTTCGGCGCGGTGTTCCTCGACGTCGTCCGGATCAGCATCGGCGCGCACGTCCAGATCGGCCCGAACGTCCAGCTCCTCACCTACGACCCACCCGCTGGACCCGCAGCCGCGCCGGGCCGGCTGGGAGGCCGCCGAGCCGATCACCATCGGCGACAACGTCTGGCTCGGCGGCGGCGTCATCGTCTGCCCCGGCGTCACCATCGGCGAGAACACCGTCGTCGGCGCCGGCGCGGTCGTCCCCCGTGACCTGCCGCCGAACGTCGTCGCCGTCGGCAACCCCGCCCGGGTGATCCGACGCCTGCCCTGAGGCCGGCCGGCGTTGATGACACTCCCCCGGTCTTCGGCATGCAGGCCCACCCTGCGAGTATCGATCAGGGGGGACTCCAGCGGCAGCGTGGAGCGGTGGCGGCTCAGCTCTTGCGGCCGATTCCGCAGTGGACGTCGAGCGGCGTGAGGTCGCTGCCAGGTTCGGGGCGCCACAGGGGGGTGGAGACGACGCCGGGGTCGAGCAGGTCGAGGCCGTCGAAGAACGCGGCGATCTGGTCGGGTGTGCGGGAGTTGTAGGAGTCGCCGCCGGAGTCGCTGTAGCGGTCCATGGCCTCGTCGCGCCGCGGGCTCGAGGTGCCGTCGTTGAGGACCAGGTAGCTGCCGGTGGGCAGGCCGGCGAGCAGGCGGTTCACGAGGGAGCGGGCCTCGTCGAAGTCGTCGAGGTGGCCCAGGACGCCGAGCAGCATCAGCGCGACCGGCTGGGTGAGATCAAGGAACGCCGCGGCCGCGGCGAGGATCTTCTCGGGGTTGTGGACGTCGGCGTCAAGGTAGGCGGTGACGCCCTCGGGGGAGCTGGTCAGCAGGGCGCGGGCGTGCGCCAGGACCATCGGGTCGTTGTCGACGTAGACGATCCGGGACTCCGGTGCGACGCGCTGCGCGACCTCGTGGGTGTTCTCGGCGGTGGGCAGGCCGGTGCCGACGTCGAGGAACTGGCGGATGCCGGCCTCGCCGGCGAGGTACGTCACGGCGCGGCCGAGGAACTGCCGCGACGCCCGGGCGACCTCGACGATCGCCGGGAAGATCTCGAACACCTGGTCGCCGGCGGCGCGGTCCGCGGGGTAGTTGTCCTTGCCGCCCAGCCAGTAGTTCCACACCCGGGCCGAGTGGGGGATCGAGGTGTCGAACGTCGGCGCGTCGGTCATGTGGGCGGGCTCCGAGGGTGAATGTCTGCTTCGTGGTCGCTGCGCAGCCTAACCTTCACGGGGAGCAAGCAGGAGCCAGTCGACGAACTACCGCACAGCAGGCAGGCCACGGCGGGACCAGCCGCCTGGCGGGCCCAGAGCCAGCCGGGCGGTAGCGCCAGCCATGAAGGCGCGGGTGCCGTGGACGAATACGGACGTGATGCCCGAGGTGGAGATCCGGAAGCCGCGTCCGGCCGCGACGCAGGTGACGCCCGTGGGAGTCGATGCGCAGCGGAACGGGCCGACGCCGGTGGCCGTTCCATAGGTGAGGGTGGGAGTGTTCTCGCCGGGGTTCCCCAGGCACTGCTGGCCGGTGCAGCTCGAGTAGGTGCCGGTCTCGCCCATGGTCACCGACCGGGCCGGCGACACCGTCTGGACGAACGCGCCGCCCTCGGCCGTCCGCATGGGCACGACCCAGGGTCCCTGCCGCCCGCTGCCTGCCGGTGAACCCGAAGGTCACTATGAGCGACGATGGTCAGGGGTCGCTGCGATTCGGAGGGACCACGGTGCTCGATCTGTATGGTTCGACGCCTGTTTTGTCCATACCAAGCCATACCAAGCGACCACACACCCCCTCAGCCACGCAGCCCCGCTGCGGGGAGTGGCGATCAAGGGCTCGGCGGGACCGGGCGCGCTGCTGGTTGGTTGCGCTATGGGGCTCGGTGGCCGGATGGCCTCACCATGATCGGCCGGGCGCGACCTAGCGGCACAGCGTGGCGCAGGCAGCCAGCGGAAGGTCAGGAATGGCCTGGTTTGTCAGGTGAGGTCGGCCTGCCCACTCGCTAGAGGCCGGGCACGATGCGCAGGTCGCGGACCGCGCCGCCGTCGAGGGCGGCGAGGGCTTTCTGGTAGGCGGTGCTGTCGTGCGCGGCCCTCGCGGCCTCGACCGAGTCGAAGGCGATGAGCACGGTGCGGGTCTTCTCCCCAGCCTCGTAGGTCAGCTCGGGAAGGCCACGGGCGAGGAAGGTGCCGCCGGCGGCGCGCAGGGCCGGACCGGCCAGCTCGGCGTAGGCCGCGACCTTGGCCTCGTCGACGATCTCCTTGTAGACATTGATCCAGTAGGCGGTCATGGCGCCATCATGCCCGAGGCCGGGAGCCGGGCGGGGGCCGTCAGAGCCAGCCGCGGCGGCGGAAGACCACGAACAGGATGACCATCGAGACGGCGAGGATGCCGAGGTCGATGAGGGGCGGGCGCGGGGGCGTCGTTGCCGCCCGCGGCCACCGCCGCCTTCCCGTACCGGGAAGGCAAGGGCCCCTTACCCGTCCTGGGCGGTTCATCCCCTCCGATCCGGTCTGGTCCCACCGTCGTGTGTCCGGTGTGGCGGCGGGGTGTCCAGAGTCGGCCTTGGTGGTGACTCGACGGGGGTGGCCCGCGGCGTGGGAGAATGCGCGGGCAGGGCCGGTGCCGGGGAGCGGGGGGTGTGGTGTCGCAGAGCCGTACGCCAGGCCGAGGCTCCTTCGACAGCTCCATCCCGGCGCACTTCCTGCAGCCCGACGGGACCCGGGTCCCGTTCCCCGCGTCGCTGGGCTTCGACGAGGCGGATCCGTTCGCCGTGACGCTCCGGCTGCGCACGACCGACATTCGCACCGTGACCTGGACGTTCGCCCGGCAGCTACTGATCGACGGGTCTCGCCGTCCCGCGGGTGTCGGCGCCGTCGAGGTGCGCCCGGAGGTGCGGGAGGGCAAGCGCGCCCTTGTCGTCACGATGACCTCGGCGGGCGGCCGGGCCGTGGTCGAGCTGAACTACGACCACGTCGCCGCGTTCATCCGCGACACCTACGATGCCGTCCCGTTCGGTTCGGAAACGGACCACGTCGACTGGCAGGCCGAGCTCGACCGGCTGCGCGACGGCGAGACGTAGCCACCCGGCGGCGCCGCCGTCGTGGTCCGACCAAGCGGGTAAGACGTTTCAAGAACCGGTGTTCGTGCGGGCATCCACCTGGCTCTGGCCCACCACGACGGAGGCCGCGTGAGGATCGCGCTGTTCGTGACCTGCCTGGTCGACGCCCTGTTCCCGCAGGTCGGCCAGGCGACGGTCGGGCTGCTCGAACGGCTCGGCCATGACGTCGACTTCCCGGCGGGGCAGACCTGCTGCGGGCAGATGCACGTCAACACCGGCTACCAGCGCGACGCCCTCGGTCTGGTCCGCAACCACGTCGCCGCGTTCGAGGACGCCGACGTGATCGTCGCGCCGTCCGGTTCCTGCGTCGGTTCGGCGCGCCACCAGCACGCCATGGTCGCCCGCGCCGACGGCGACGAGGAGCTGGCCCGGCGGGCCGAGGCGGTCGCCGCGCGGACCTACGAGCTCTCGGAACTGCTCATCGACGTGCTCGGCGTCGACGACGTCGGCGCCTACTATCCGCACCGGGTCACCTACCATCCGACCTGTCATTCGCTGCGGCTGCTGCGCGTCGGCGACCGGCCGCTGCGGCTGCTGCGCAACGTCGGCGGTCTCACCCTGCTGGAGCTGCCGAACGCACAGGAGTGCTGCGGGTTCGGCGGCACGTTCGCGCTGAGGAACGCCGAGACGTCCACGGCGATGCTCGCCGACAAGATGCGCGACGTGCTGTCCACCGGGGCCGAGGCCGTGACCGCCGGGGACAGCTCCTGCCTGATGCACATCGGCGGCGGCCTGACCCGGCTGCGCGCCGGCACCCGCGCCGTGCACCTCGCGGAGATCCTCGCCGGCACCGAGCCCGCTGATGGCACCGAGCCCGCTGATGGCACCGAGCCCGCCGGGGCGGCCCGGTCATGACGGCGGATCCCGCGGGTGGGCGCGTGACGTTCCTCGGCACGCCGGGACGGCCGGCGCCGCCGGGGCACGGGAACCTGCGCGGCGACCGGTCGTTCCCGGACGCCGCCCGCGACGCGCTGGGCGACACCCAGCTGCGGCGCAACCTCGGCCAGGCGACCGCCACGATCCGCGACCGGCGCGGCACGGCCGTCGGCGAACTGGCCGACTGGGCGGAGCTGCGCGCCGCCGCCGAGGCGGTCAAACGCGCCACCCTGGCCCGCCTCGACGAGCATCTCGTAAAGCTGGAGGAGCAGGTCAGCGCCCGGGGCGGGGTGGTGCACTGGGCGCGCGACGCCAGCGAGGCGAACGCGATCGTCACCGACCTGGTGCGGCGCACCGGGCAGCGCGAGGTCGTCAAGGTCAAGTCGATGGCCACCCAGGAGATCGGCCTCAACGGCGCGCTCGAGGCGGCCGGGCTCACCGTGCACGAGACCGACCTCGCCGAGCTCATCGTCCAGCTCGGCCACGACCGGCCCAGCCACATCGTCGTCCCGGCGATCCACCGCAACCGGGCGGAGATCCGGGAGATCTTCCGCCGCGAGATCCCCGGCGTCGACCCGGCGCTGACCACCGACCCGCCGGCGCTCGCCGCCGCCGCCCGCGCCCACCTGCGGCGCACGTTCCTGCGGGCGAAGGTCGCCGTGTCGGGGGCCAACTTCGCCGTCGCCGACACCGGCACGCTCGTCGTCGTCGAGTCCGAGGGCAACGGCCGGATGTGCCTGACGCTGCCCGACACCCTCATCACCGTGATGGGCATCGAGAAGGTCGTGCCGAGCTGGCGTGACCTGGAGGTGTTCCTGCAGCTGCTGCCCCGTTCGGCGACCGGCGAGCGGATGAACCCCTACACCTCGGCGTGGACCGGCGTCACCCCCGGCGACGGGCCCCGCGAGGTGCACCTCGTGCTGCTCGACAACGGCCGCACCGCGACCCTCGCCGACCCGGTCGGGCGCGACGCGCTGCACTGCATCAAGTGCGGCGCCTGCCTCAACGTCTGCCCCGTCTACCGGCGCGCCGGCGGGCACGCCTACGGCTCGGTGTACCCGGGGCCGATCGGGGCGATCCTCTCGCCGCAGCTCACCGGGGTGGAGGCCAACCCCTCGCTGCCGTACGCGTCGAGTCTGTGCGGGGCGTGCGAGGAGGTCTGCCCGGTGCGCATCGACATCCCGTCGCTGCTGGTCCGACTGCGCGCCGAGCACGTCGAGGCGCGCCGGGCGGCGCGAACCGTGCCGTCGGCGGAGGCGCTCGCGATGGCCGCCGGCGCCTGGGTGATGGGCGACCCGGGCCGGTTCGCCGTCGCGGAACGGGCGATGCGGGTCGGGCGGATGCTCGGCCGGCGCGCCGGGCGGATCGCCACGCTGCCCCCGCCGCTGTCCGCCTGGACGGCGAGCCGGGACGCCCCGCGCCCACCCGAGGAGACCTTCCGCGCCTGGTGGGCACGCACCCATGGCCCTGGAGGGCGCCCGTCGGCGTCCGCGCAGCGCGAGGCCGGCAGTGAGTGAGTCGGCGCGGGTGCCCGGCGGCGGTGCCCGCGCGGACGTTCTCGCCCGCATCCGCGCGGCGAACGCCGCCGCCGGGGCCCCGCCGGCCGCGGCGGTGCCGCGCGACTACCGCACCGGCGGGGAGTATCCGCCCGGTGACGGCGAGCTGGTCCGCCGCCTGCGGGGGCGCCTGCTCGACTACCGGGCGCGGGTCGTCGAGACAACCCCGGCGGGCATTGCGGCGGCGATCGCCACCGCGCTGGCCGATGCCGGCGTCGACCCCGGCGATCCGGTGCTCGTTCCGCCCGGCCTGCCCGCCGGCTGGTGCCCGCGCGGGGTGCCCGACGACGCCTTCGACCCGGCGGCGCTCGACCGGTTCGCCGCCGTCGTCACCGGCTGCGCCGCCGCCTGCGCCGAGACCGGCACCCTGGCCCTCGACGGCTCCGCCGGCCAGGGCCGGCGCGCGCTGACCCTGGTGCCCGACCGGCACGTGTGCGTCGTGCGCACCGACCAGGTCGTCGGCACCGTCCCGGAACTGCTCGCCCGGCTCACCCCCACCCGCCCGATCACGCTGGTCAGCGGCCCGTCCGCGACCAGCGACATCGAGCTGCAACGCGTCGAGGGCGTCCACGGACCCCGCACCCTCGTCGTCGTCCTCGTCGAAACGGACCCGCCCGTCAGCGGTTGACTGTGGCGCAGGGCACGCCAGGCGGTCGTGGCGACCGGGATCGAAACGTTTCAAACCGAGGATCTATGCGTTCGCTCTGTCTGACGCCAGGCCGGCCTCGTTCGCCGCGGTGACGATCAGGTCCCGGACATCCGGACTGGGGCTGACCTGCGCAAGCGAATCCCAGATCGTCGATCCGCCCGCACCGACCAGGCATCCCGCACATGCGCCCGCGTAGAAGGACACGGTCACAGCGGCCACGTCCGCCGCCAGACCCCCGAAGCCGGTGAAGCCAGCGCCTTCCAGCGCACCGAGTGTGACCTCCATCCCGCCGGCCGCCGCTGCCGCATGATTGACCTTGTCCAGGAATTCAATCACCTCACCAGCCGTGTTCAGTGCTTCCGCTGGCGTCGGCAGGCCCGAGCCATGCATACAGCTCTCAAATTCCGCCCAGAATGTCATCACGCTCTCCCTTCCCACCCGACTCCAGGCCGGGTATCCAGTTGACCGGGATCAAACAGTCCCGAACAGCGCGACCCAGGTATGTGGGCCGACGATACCGTCCACCTTCAGTCGCTTCTCCCGCTGAAATGCGACGACGGCCTCGACTGTAGCGTGGTCGAATCTTCCGGTTACGAATGTCGCACACCCGCACGCGGCCAGCTGACGTTGCAACCGTTCTACGTTCGGACCTCTGCTGCCTTCCTTCAACAGCTCCCTGGGAGCGGCCGGTGGCGCCTCGTCCGGGCTCGGTGGAAGTTTGGGGAGCACCTCGACCAACCAAGCGCACAGCTGCGTCCCGTCGACTGTCATCGTCGTCGTCGAGCTCACCGACTCCGTGCTTATCGTCCGACCCAGCAACGAGAACGGTCCGAACGAGATCGAATTCTCGACGACCTGGGTCTGGTCCGACGACCACGTCCCGCTGATCGCGACATCGCGAACCAGCACCATGCCGACGGGCAACCCGACAGCGGGACCACTCGTCGAGTCCGGTCCCGGGCTGAGCGATCCGGGCGCGTATCCAGCGATCCGCCATCCCCGGTTGCGTACGAGCAGCCCGTCCCACCAGGGGCGCCGCAGCGTTACGAAGGCAAACTTGAAGGAGACCGACAGTGAGCTGCTGTCTGCTACGTGTGGCGTCGCCGCAAGATCCAGGCTGCCGGCCACCTGTACTACATGTCGAGGGTCGGCAAGCGGTTGTTCGACCGCCGGCAGCACCACGGTGTCGTTCAGCGTGACGGCCCCGCCGAGCGCCGGCGGGCCATCGGCCTGCGCCAGGGCGGCCAGATTTCGTAGCCGCGCACCGTCCGGAGCCGGCTGCCCGGCGCCGGACGCGTCGGTCGAAGCGGCCTGGGTGATCAGCCGAGGCTGACCCAGTACCGCCCGGTACTCGGGCCCGAGAACCCGCCACTGCCATTCCGGGCCCGGGACCCGTTCGGTGCTCGGCATCAGGCCGCCGCCGCTCGAATCGCCCGTCTTCCAACTGAAGTTGCTCCAGCCCAGCACTCCCGGGACACACCAGCTTGCCGGCGTGGGGAGGATCAGGTGCGGATCACCCCGGTAGCGTTCTTCGGCCGCGCCGCGGAGCCGACCGTAGACGGCTGCCGCGTCCGGTGTCCCGTTCGCCGTTCCCGTCAGCAGTAGCCCGAACAGACCACTGGCGGTGGTGGTGCCGGTGACGAGGTCACCATCGATGATCTCGCCGACGGTGTCAGCCACCAAACTCAGCTGGATGCCCGCGCGTACCGGTTCGACCTCATCCGAGCCCGGCCGAAGGTAATCCCGAAGATTCAGTGGGGTCGGTACTGGCTGGAACGCCAGTGCCGACGTTCCTCCCGGGGGAACCAGCGCCCGCAGCGTGGCCCGAACCGTCTCGGCGAGGTCGTCTGTGGCAGCGGCCGCCGCCTGCGGCGCACCTTCGATATCAGGCATGAGAAGGTACTGTCTCATTGGCACTCGTGGTCGTCGCGCTCTTTGCCGTGTCCTTCGCCTCCTCGGCGGCGGGAGGCTTTGCGTTCTTGTCGTCCCCGGGCGGGCAGGACGGTACGACCTCGCTTATCCAGCCGACAATCTGTGTGCCCGAGATCGTCAGGGTGTTATTCTCGAACGACCAGGACCAGCCGGCATCGCTGTCGGTCGTGCCTGACGAGCCCACTTCCCCGTGCGCCTCCGAGCTGGAGTGGCTTGCTTTTCCGCCGAAGCAGAGGAAACCAACCCGGCCGCTCTGGGAGTCGCGGTGATGTTCGGCGTCGGCGTGCGACTCGCTGTGCGCCCTGTCCAGAGTATTTCCGTCCTCACCCCAGTTGTCGGCATGAATCTCCACATCGCGCACGATAAGAAACTGCGTCGGAATACTCGGCATGAGGTGATGCTCGTCCTTGATCTGATCATCGACCGATCCAGTACTGATTGCATCCTTCTTGTTGCCGACCAGGTACCATCCCTGCATATGGAAGAGGTCCGTCAGCAGCCATGGGCGCTGAATCGTGCACAGACCCCACTCCAGTTTTATCGAGACGTTGCTCGCCGTGTCATGGAACGTGTGACTGCTCGTCCTGTCACTCTGCGAATCGCTGTGGGTGGACTCTTCGCCGTGCGACGCCGACCCTCCCGCCGAGAAGCCGATTCCGAGGAAGGGAATCCCAGCGCTGCCACTGACCGACGAATCGTGGCTCGAGTAGAATCTCCGGCTGAACCTGTCCGTGTGCGAGGTCCCGTGTTCGGAGTAGCTGGACTGTGAGGATTCAAGACCGGTGAAGCCCAGCTCCTTGTCGTTGTGGTCGTACCAGGTGGTGGGAGAGATCTGCGCGTAGGCGATCGGGGCCGGTACGCCGGCAATACCCAGGTTCCACACGTCGTAGAGCTTTCTGGCCTGGGCTATGATGTGGGCCTGCAGACTCACGCCGACCGACTGCAGGATGTCCAGAGCAGCCTCGACCTTCTCGGCGCCCTCCGTTCCGAAGTCATCCCAGGCGCTGTCGACCTTGTTCTGGTATAAGATCGAGTCCTGCGGCCAGGTTTCAGCCTTCGCCGGGTCGGACATGGCCGCAGCCTGCGCGTCGGAATAGTCCTTCTTGGTCTGGGCATAGGCAGAGGAGTTCTTCTGGTAGTTCTTGTAGGCCGCGGTCTTTCCGATTATCTCCTTGTTCTCGTCGTAGGAGTAGAGCACCTTGTTGGCCGCGTCGATACGCGCCTGGACATCCGGGGCTGGGGGTGCCGACTCGACTGGCTGCATGGCGTTGATGATCGAGTCCCACATGATGCTGAGCGAGCGACCCGTCGCATAGGGCTGATAGGTGCCGTCGTTCGTGATTTCTATGAGCTCGTCGGTGAGCAGCGCGGTGTTGAAAGCCGCCTGGATGGACTTGCGGAACCGAGGATCGGGCTGCGGCTTGGACGGCACCGCCGGGGTCAATGCCGTGAAGCGTAGTTTGATCTTTCCGGGATCTGGTCATGCTGCGCGTGGTGCGAGCGGGTGGAGCCGGATCG
>NZ_JALKFX010000119.1 GCF_023243045.1 Frankia sp. AgB32 | reverse complement strand
GGATCTTGGTGGTGCGCCGCGGAACACTCGGATCTTGGTGGTGCGCCGCGGAACACTCGGATCTTGGTGGTGCGCCGCGGAACACTCGGATCTTGGTGGTGCGCCGTTCCGAGTGGCTCCGCACCGGCAAAAGGACTGGTGAGACGCCTTGACTGTACTCATGGGTCCGTTATTGTGTGCTCACGGGTAGATCGTCGTGGATGCGACGAAGGGCGCTGTCGGCCTCACCGTCAGAGCGCAGGGGGGTGGGGGATGGCACGGCTTGCTGCCTGCCGCGCGGTCCGCGGCTCTGCCGGAGCTGGCTCGCTGCTCTACTCGCGGCGTCACGTCGACCTGAAAAGGGTGACGAGCGCGCTCTGTACCGCCGCTCGCTGAGCACCCCGTCCAGTCCGACCACGCCTCGCGGCGCACCACCACCACCACGCCGCCCTCCCGCCGGCCGCCGGCGTCCGCAGTCCGCCGACTCGGCGCCAGGCCGGGTCAGCGGCCCTGCCGCCTGCGTAGATCCCGAGTCAGCCGCGGCGCGCGGCGGCCATCGTCGCGCCGTGCGTCTCGGCAGGCGTCCTCGCAACCTCCTAGGAGTTCGTGTCCGTGAGCAGACCTGTGCCCAGAACCAGATCGGTCCTCGTCAGCGCCGTCCTGCGCAGGTCCGCCCTGTCCCTGGCCGTGACCACGACGGTGCTGGTCAGCGCCTGCTCGTCCGACGGTGGTGCCGGTGGTGCCTCCACCCCGAGGGTCGGCGGGACCCTGACGTTCGCGGTCAGCAGCGACGCCGGCTGCGTCGACCCGCAGCAGGAGAGCAGCGGCGACACCGTCCTTGCCCTGCGTCAGACGGTCGACTCGCTCACCGACCAGGACCCGACCTCCGGCAAGATCGTGCCCTGGCTGGCGCGTGCCTGGGAGGTCAGCCCGGACGCCCGGACCTTCACCTTCCACCTGCGGCCCGGCGTCACGTTCAGTGACGGCGCACCGGTCGACGCGCGGGCGGTCAAGGCCAACTTCGACGCCATACCCCGGCTCGGCGAGCTCGCGATCCAGGCCGAGGGCTACCTGTCCGGCTACGCCGGGACCACGGTCGTCGACGATCTCACCGCTCGCGTCGCCTTCACGCAGCCGAACGTGCAGTTCCTACAGGCGACGTCGACCTCGGTGCTGGGGCTGGTCGCGCCGAGCAGCGCCGCGAAGTCGGCGCAGCAGCGCTGCCGCGGCATCGTCGGCTCGGGACCGTTCGTCCTGCACACCTACTCGCAGAACCAGTCCATCGAGCTCACCCGGCGCGCCGGCTACGCCTGGGGCTCGTCCCGCTGGACCAAGCCGGGCGAGGCCTATCTGCAGCGGCTGGTCTTCCGGGTCGTCCCCGAGTCCGGGGTGCGCACCGGCAGCCTGCGGTCCGGCCAGGTCGACGCGATCGGGCGGATCGGCCGCGCGGAGGAGGCCGCGCTGACGGGCACCGACGTCAGGCTGCTGACCTATACGATCCCCGGAGTCGGCTACACCCTGGGCTTCAACAACTCCCGTCCGCTGCTGACGGACGCGGCCGTCCGGCGGGCGATCATGACTGGCGTCGACCGACAGCAGATCGTCGACACCGTGTTCCCGAAGGGCACCCCGCCGGCGACCAGCATTCTGGCGAAGTCCACACCCGGTTACGTCGATCTGAGCTCCGACCTGCGATTCGACCCCGCGGCGGCGAAGGCGGCGCTCGACCGGGACGGCTGGCGGGCCGGCAGCGACGGGATCCGGCAGAAGAACGGCACCCGGCTGCGGCTGTCGGGTGTGTGGTTCGCCAACGCGGCCATCTACCGGCCGGCCGTCGAGCTGATCCAGCAGCAGCTCCGGGCGATCGGCGTCGACCTCGCGCTGCGGGAGCTGCAGGTGGCCCAGTTCCCGCAGGTGCTGAAGTCCGGCGACTTCGACGTGCTGTGGGGCGGCAACTACAACCGCGCCGACCCGGACGCGCTGCGCACCCTGTTCTCCTCCCGCCTCGTCAACGCCTACCGGCTGCCGCCCGGCGACCTGGACCAGGTGCTCGCCACCCAGGCCGGCGAGACGAACGAGACCAGACGGACCGCCGAGGTCGGCCAGGCACAGCGGCTGATCGTGCGCAACGCGTACGTGGTGCCCGTCGTCGACCAGCAGACCGAGATCGGCGTCTCCGCGAAGGTGCACGACACGCGGTTCGGGACGGCGGGCGACGTCCAGCTCCACGACGCCTGGGTCGGCTGAGCCGGCCGTGACCGGACGGATGGGGACCGACACCGGCCTGACCCGCGGATACGTTCTGCGGCGCTTGGCGCAGGCGGTAGGCGTGCTGTGGGCCGCGCAGCTGGCGACGTTTCTGATCCTGAACCTGCTCCCCGGCGATCCGGTCAGCACGATGGCCGCCGGCGGACTGCAGACCGGCCAGGTCAGCCCGGACCGGCTCGCGCAGCTGCGGGCGCAGTACGGCTTCGACCGCCCGCTGCTGGTGCAGTACGGCGACTACCTGGGCCACGCCGTGCGCGGTGAGTTCGGCGACTCGGTGGCCTCCGGTCGCCCGGTGAGCTCGATCATCGCGGCGGCGCTGCCGTCGACGCTCGGGCTGACCGCCACCGCGATGGCGTTGGCGGTGCTGGTCGGCGGCGGCCTCGCGCTGGCGGCGACCTACACCGACCGGCGCTGGCTGCGTCAGCTGCTGCTGTCGCTGCCCGCCGCGGGAATCTCGCTGCCGACGTTCTGGACGGGGCTGATGCTCGTGCAGCTCCTGTCCTTCCGGATCCGGCTGTTCCCGGCCTTTGGTAACCATGGCCTGCGCGGCCTGGTGCTGCCGGCGCTCACCCTCGCGGTGCCCGCCGCCGCGCTGATCGCCCAGGTGCTGGCCCGAAGCCTGCTGAGCGAGCTGGACGAGCCGTACGTGACGACCGCGCGGGCCAAGGGGGCGCGCCGGCGACGGGTCCATCTGCGCCACGCGCTGCGTAACGCCGCGATCCCGGCGCTGACCGTCGTCGGGCTGCTGGTCGGGCAGACGCTGTCCGGCGCGGTGGTCGTCGAGACCGTGTTCTCCCGCGACGGCCTGGGCCGGGTGACGTCCGCGGCGGTCGCCGCGCAGGACATTCCGGTGGTGCAGGGCGTGGTCGTCGTCGTCGCGTCGGTCTTCGTCCTGGTCAGCCTGGCTGTCGACCTGCTCTATCCGCTGCTCGACCGCAGGATCGTGCTCGGTGCCCAGGCGAGGTTCGCGTGAGCCGGGCCGGCGCGGGGCGCCTGGTCCGGTTCCTGCTGCGCCGCCCGGGCCTGGTCGGGTCGGTTCTCGTCGTCGCCGCGGCGGTGCTCGCCGCGTTCTGGCCGGGGCTGTTCACCTCCCGTGACCCGCTGCGGGGCGAACCGGCGGAGAACTTCAGCCCGCCCAGTACCCGGCACTGGTTCGGCACCGACGAGCTCGGCCGGGACCTGTTCTCCCGGGTCGTGCACGGGGCGGCGCTGTCGTTGAAGGGCACCCTCATCGCGGTCGCCGTGGCCTTCGTCGTCGGCGGCGTGCTGGGGCTGATCGCCGGGTACGCGGGACGTCGCGTCGACGGCGTGCTGATGCGCGCCGTCGACGTGCTGCTGTCGATACCGGCGCTGTTCCTCTCGCTCGCGGTGGTGACCGCGCTCGGCTATGGCACGGTGAGGGTCGCCATCGCCGTCGGAGTGGCCAGCGTGGCGGGCTTCGCCCGGGTCGCGCGGGCGGAGACCCTGCGGGTGCGCCACGCCGACTTCGTCGAGGCGGCCCGCGGCAGCGGCGGGCGGTGGTACCGGGTACTCGTGCGACATGTGCTGCCCAACGCGGCGGGACCGGTCGTCGTGCTGGCGGCGCTCGACTTCGGCGCGGCGGTGCTCGCCGTGTCCGCGCTGAGTTTCCTCGGCTACGGCGCGGCACCGCCGGCGCCGGAGTGGGGAACGCTGATCTCCAGCGGTCGCGACTACCTGTCCAACGCCTGGTGGCTGTCCACCCTGCCGGGTCTGACCGTGGCCGTGCTCGTGCTTTCCGCGAACCGGATCGGGCGCGCTTTCAACGGTGAACGGGCCACCGAACGCTGACGACTGGCCGACTGGCCGCTGCCAGGGTCCTGATCCGGAGGAGTCCGCATGGCGAAGGAAACCGCGCTCGACCAACGCCCCACCCCGCCCGTCGGCGAACGGGACGCGACCAGCCCCGCCGCCGGGCTGCTCGACGTGCGCGACCTGGCGGTCGACTACCGGATCCGCGGCGGCGTCGTGCACGCGGTGCGTGCGGCCAGCGTGCGCGTCGCGCCGGGGGAGATGGTGGCGCTCGTCGGCGAGTCCGGCTCGGGCAAGTCGACCACCGCGCACGCGGTGCTGGGCCTGCTGGCGCCCACCGCCCGGGTCGTCGGCGGCCGGGTCGACCTCGCCGGAGAGGACCTGACCCGCCTCGGCGCAGAGCGGATGCGCCGGCTGCGGGGCCGTACGGTCGCGCTCATCCCGCAGGATCCCGGCTCGTCGCTCAACCCGGTCGTCCGCGTCGGCGACCAGGTCGCCGAGGCCCTGGTCGTGCACGGGCTCGCGGACCGCCGCCGTGCCCGGGCGGCCGCCCCGGACATCCTCGCCGAGGCGGGAATCGCAGACCCGGGGCTGCGGGCCCGGCAGTTCCCGCACGAGCTGTCCGGCGGGCTGCGCCAACGGGTGCTCATCGCGATCGCGCTCGCCGCCCGCCCGCGGCTGATCGTCGCCGACGAGCCGACCAGCGCGCTCGACGTGGTGGTCGCCCGCCAGATCCTGGACCACCTGCAGACCCTGACCCTGGACGCGGGCATCGGCGTTCTGCTGGTCACTCACGACCTCGCGGTCGCCGCGCAGCGCTGCGCCCGGATCGTGGTGATGGCCGCCGGCGAGGTCGTCGAGGACGCGGCGGCGGCGGAGGTCATCGCCGCGCCGAAGCATCCCGCCACCCAGGCGCTGGTGGCGGCCACGGCGTCACGCCACCCCTTCCGGCGGCCCGCCGCCGTACCCCGTCCCCGCACACCACCCGGCGCGGGCGCGCAGAGCGCGGCCCACGTTCGGATCGAACGCCTGGTGAAGGAGTACCGCCTGCCCCGGGCGGCCGACGGCGACGGCGTCGTGCGCGCCGTCGACGACGTCAGTTTCGACATCGCCCGCGGGCAGACCTTCGCGCTGGTCGGCGCGTCCGGGTCGGGGAAGTCGACCCTCGCCCGGATGCTGCTGCGGTTCACCACGCCCACGTCGGGCCGGCTGCTCCTGGACGGGCGCGACATCACCGCCGTGCGCGGCGGTGAGCTGCGGCGCCTGCGCCGGCGGATGCAGCTCGTCCACCAGAGCCCGTTCGCCTCGCTGAACCCGCGGTTCACCGTCGAGCAGATCATCGGTGACCCGCTGGCCGCCTTCGGACTGGGCACCCGCCGGGAGCGTCGCGCCCGGGCGGCCGAGCTCGTCGACCTCGTCGCGCTTCCCGCCGACACCCTGTCGCGCCGGCCCGCGGAGCTGTCCGGCGGACAGCGCCAACGGGTCGCGATCGCCCGCGCGCTCGCGCTGCACCCCGGGCTCGTGGTCTGCGACGAGCCCGTGTCAGCCCTCGACGCCACCGTGCAGGCACAGATTCTCGACCTGCTCGTCGGCCTGCAGGAGGAACTCGGCGTCAGCTACCTGTTCATCTCGCACGACCTGACCGTCGTGCGCCGCATCGCCCACCGGGTCGGTGTCCTGCGCCAGGGTCGGCTGGTCGAGGACGGTCCCGCCGAGCAGGTACTGACCGCGCCACGCCACCCCTACACCCAGGAGCTCGTCGCCGCGGCCCACACCGAGCACCGGACAGCCTGAGGCCCGACGGACAACAGGTGGTCAGGCGCGTGGGCGGCTGCCGGGGCCGGGTTCGAGGCGCAGGCGGGGGCGGGGGCCGAGGTCGTGGCCGTCCTCGCAGCGCAGGGTGACGTGGACCGGTGCGCCGCAGTCGGCGTGACGGATCACCGCCGGCGGCCCCTGGGGGCCGGCGAGGTGGCGGTCGCCCCAGGTCAGGAACGCCACCAGGAGGACGGCGAGCTCCCGACCGGGGCCGCTGAGCCGGTACTCGTGGCGCGCGCGGGCGCCTTCGTCCTGGTAGGGGACGCGGTCGAGGAGACCTGCCGCGGTGAGGCGGCGCAGGCGCTCGGACAGCACGTTGCGGGCGACACCGAGATGGTCGGCCAGCTCGTCGAACCGGCGGACGCCGTTCGCCACGTCGCGCAGCACCAGCAGGGACCAGCGGTCGCCGACGAGCGCGAGCGTCCGGGCGATCGAGCAGGTCTCGCTGTCGTAGGCGGTGAACGGCATCACCTCCGCAGCGTACGCGGATGGGTTGTGTTGTGAAACCCAGCTGGCCTAGCGTGGGCGCATGACGACTGTGCCCGAGGCCGACACGACGGCGGGATCCGCTGCCGACGTGGCTGCGGACCCCGTGCGTGAGCCCGCGCGACAGCGGACGTTCGCCTGGGAGGACCCCAGCGCGATCGCGGCCGCCGGCGCCGGCCGCAGCGGAGCGGAGATGCTCGCCGCCTGGCAGACCGGGACGCTGCCCCCGCCGCCGATCATGCGGACGCTGGACTTCGACGGCGCGACCTTCGGCGAGGGCAGCGCCGCGTTCCGGCTCACGCCGCGGGAATTTCATTACAACCCGCTGGGCACGGTGCACGGCGGCGTCCTCGCGACGCTGCTCGACTCCGCCTGCGGCTGCGCCGTGCACAGCCTGCTCCCCGCCGGGGTCTTCTACACCAGCCTCGACCTGACTCTGAAGTTCCTGCGCCCCGTCACCATCCAGACCGGGCAGATCACGGCTGAGGCCGGTGTCACCCACCTCGGCCGGCGGACCGCGCTGGCCGAGGGCCGCCTCACCGACGCCGCCGGCCGGCTGTACGCCACCGCCATCAGCAGCTGCCTGGTGATGCACCCGGCCTGACGGCCCGCCCGGGGAAGTGCCATGGGCATCTCCCTGCTCGCCGTGGACCAGCGCCGCAGGTCACCTGCCCAAAGAGGAGTTCGGAACCCGATGGGTCCGGACCGGGGCCGTCTTTCCGTCCGGGGTAGTTATGTCAAACCCGCCAGCCCGTCGTCGCGGCGGGAGAAGGCGGCGAAGTCCGATATATCCGGTTGATGAGGACCGACGCCTGAAACGCGAACCGGACCACCCACGGAGACCGCCGGCGTGGAGGACGGGCATAATGCCGGGATTATGCCACCTGACGGAACCCGTCCGTTGTCGAACGACTGGCGTCATTCTAGGATTCGACCATGGTGAAGGCGAATCCGCGCTGGGCCGCGCGCAATCTGGTCCGCCGTGTGCCGGCGATGAACGCGCGCATGCCGCTGAGCATGTGGGCGAGCCTGTGGGGCGGCAGCGCCGGCCCGGGAATCGACGCGATCTCCATCGTCAAGCGCATCGCCGACCAGGCGGGCCAACCGCTGAGCGTCGTGCAGATCGGCGCGAACGACGGTGAGATGGGCGACCCGTTGCACGACGTGATAGTGCGGTACGGCTGGCGGGGCGTGCTCGTCGAACCGCTGCCGCACCTGTTCCCCGCGCTGGCGAAGTCCTACCGCGACGTGCCGGGCATCGTGTGCGTGCAGACCGCGATCGGCCCCGAGGAGGGCACGGCGCGGATGTTCGCGGTCAGCCGGCGTCCTGCCGACCCGGTCTGGGTGAACGGGCTGAGTTCGTTCCGCCGCGAGGTGATTCTCGAGTCGAAGAGCCTCATGCCGGACATCGAGACGCGCATCGAGGAGATCGACGTCCCGGTCATGCGGCTCGACACCCTGCTGACCAAGCACGCCGTCGACACCATCGACCTGATGCAGATCGACACCGAGGGCTTCGACTACGAGGTCCTCAAGCTGATCGACTTCTCGAAGCCGTGGGCGCCGCGCCACATCATCTACGAGGCCTGCCACCTCGGCAACGACCTCGAACACGCGCGCGACCTGCTCCGCTCCGCCGGCTACACCATCTTCCCCGCAGGCTACGACGACTACGCCTATCGCTATTAGGCGGAGTCCTTTCTCGGTACCCTGAGAAACGAACTCGTCCCCGACGGAACTATCCCACCCGCCGCGCCGCCCTCCTCGCGACCTCCTCCATCCGGGCCGCGGCCTTTGTCTTCTGGCCCCACTGCGCTGCGTGGTGCGGGACCGTAAAACCAACGGTATGTGCGGCGGCACCACAGTGCTGCTCAGCCTGTATATGCAGGACGTGCTCGGCTACTCGCCGCTGTCCACCGGCTTCGGTTTCCTGGCCGAGGGGTGCGCCGCCATCGTTGCCGGCACCCTCGCCGGCCGGATGATCGGCTCGTTGGGCACCCGTTTGACTATGATCATCGGCCTACTGGTCCAGGGCATTGGCACCGGAGCCATGGCATTCCTCCTGAGCACAACGCGATCATCCCGTTGCTGGTGACGTCGGGTGCCATGGGCTTCGGGCACGTCCTGTACGTGGTGGCATTCATCACCACGCTCACCTCCGGCCTGCGACCCGAGGAGCAGGGCATCGCTGGCACACATCTCCCAGATGCCGCAGTTCGTCGGCGCGATCGGCGTCGCGGGTCTGGCCGCCATCGCGCGCGCTCCGCGGTGCTCGCCCCGACCACCACCGATGCTCTGGCGACGCTCGGCGGCCTGCACGCCGTCGCGCTCACCGCAGGCGCCGTCTGCCTCCTGGCGGTTCTGGTGGCCGCCGCCCTGCTGCGCCGCGCGGTGCCGAGGCAAGCGGCCGCGTGAGCGCCAGGCGTCGAGAAGGCGTTCGTGGGCTTCGACGGCGCCTTCGCCGCCCGGCAGGGTGTCGACGAACCAGGAGCCGGCGGGCGACAAAGAGGATCAGCTCGCCACGGGCCGCGGTGGGTGGAGCTGGTCGAAGGGCACCCACCGTCGGGTAGGCCGATTGTCCGCGTGACGAGTGTCCGAATGTGATCCCACGGGTCCCGAATCGGAGCGCGGATTTGCTGGACGTCCTCTTGGCAGGAGCTGATGGTCGGAACCGGGATCCGATTGGCGCGCCAGTGGTTCCAGGCGGGGTCGCAATGCGGGTGCGGGAGTCCTGGTGCGGATTTGTTGGATTTCGGCCGGCTTCTAGTTTTTCGGCCAGGTTCAGGCTCGACTGGCCAAAATTGACAAATGAACCGTCCGGCGTTAGACATAGCCTGCCGCGGCGCACTGGGAACACTGATGAATGAATCCGCGGTCATTGCCACCGGATCTGTCCGATATGTGGAGTATCACGCTTCTGTGGAGGGGAATAACATGGATTCGGCCCAGCGTCAACAGTTCGTGCGGAGCTACACCAAGGTGCTCGCGACGGCGTGGACAAACGAGGATTTTCTCGTCCGTCTCCGCTCGGATCCAAAGGCTGTGCTCGGCGAGTTCGGTCTCGAAATACCGGCCGGAGCGACCGCAGATATCCGTACGGATACCGAGGGCGAGCCGAATCTAAATCAGGCCGTCGCCATCTGGGAAGAGGGTGACTCAAGCCACGTGTATCGCCTCTATGTGCCACCCGAGCCGCCCGCCACCCTGCAAGGCGGACTGACGGAGCACCAGATGGAGAACATGAGCGGCGGCACGGTCGCCGACTCGTGTTGCTGTTGCTGCTCGTCCCCCTGCTGCTGCTGCACCTGATCGCTGGAACCTGACCATGCACGTGAAGCCAGAGGAGGAGGCGAGTTTGACTCGCACAGTGAGCCCGCCGTCCCAGGCCACCCGCTCACTGCCCGCGACGGCGCATGGGACGGACGGGCGGGCACTCAGCTCGTTTGTCTTCGAGAATCCCCGGCTCAAAGCTGATCGCAAGGTTGACGTCGTCGAGGGTGATGTGTTCCTGACCACCGAAGGTCGACATTTTGTCGTCGACGGGCGGACCGCAGTTGACATTCTTCCGTTTCTGGACGGGACGTACGGCGTTGCGGAGATTGCCGAGAACCTCGCTGCTACCCATACCCTGGGTGACGTCCTGGCAACCGTCGGCAGGTACGGGGCTCTTGGTCATCTCGTAGAGGGGCCCGCCGGTGCCGACCGGGCAGCCGCAGCCTGGTGGGATCAGCTTAATATCGGCGATCTTGCGGCGCGGACCCGGCTGGCTCGGCAGAACGTGGCTGTCCGTGGTGTCGGCCACAGGGCGGAGGAGGCGGCCTCAGCCGTCGCTGCCTCGATTTCCCGCGCGTACATCCACCATGACGGGCTCGACAAGCGTGATGGGACTGGCCGGCCTGACGGGGACGTCGGCACCAGTCTGGTCGGCGGCGAGCACGACATGCTGGTGGTCATCGCCGACGACTATCTCAACCCGGCGCTGGCCGACTGGAATCGCGATCGCCTGACCCTGGGGGGCCGCTGGCTGCTGAGCCGGGTGACGGGCTCACAGCTCTGGCTCGGCCCTCTGTTTGTGCCTGGGGAGACTGGCTGCTGGGAATGTCTTGCGCAGCGGCTGCGGGCCAATCGACAGGTGGAGCGGTACATTCAGAACGCCACTCGGTCGGGCTGGTCCAATCCCGGGGTACCTGTCATGCTGCCGACGACGCTGCAGGCGGCTTCCGGCCTTGTCGCCACCGAGGCAATGCGGATTGCGGCCGCGGGAACCTCGGAGACGGTCGCTGGCACGCTGGTGACGATTGATCTCACCACCCTTACCTCGGACCGTCATCCCCTCGTTCGCCAGCCGCAATGCCAGGCCTGCGGCGATCCCGAGCTCGGTCGGCGGCTGGATCCGGTGATCCTGACCTCACAGCGCCGAGTCTTCGGCGAGGATGGCGGTCATCGGGTCACCACCCCGGCTCAGACAGTGGAGCACCTGAGTCGGCAGGTTAGTTCACTCATCGGCGCCATCAGTCACCTCGACCGGCTCACCGACCCCCACGACGAGGTCTCCCACGCATATTCCGCCGGTCACAACTTTGCATTGATGTCCAGTTCCGTCCACACTCTGCGACGGAACGTGCGCGGCGTGAGTGGTGGTAAGGGCAGGACAGACGTCCAGGCCAGAGCGAGCGCGATGTGTGAAGCGATAGAGCGGTATGCCGGCGTGTGGCAAGGTAACGAGCCCACGGTGTCAGGCAGTCTGCGCGAGCTGGGCGAACGGGCGCTGAACCCGGAGGACCTGCTGGGCTTCTCCGTGACCCAGTACGCGGACCGGCACCGGTGGAACGGTCGGCAGCGCAGCGGGCGCCACATGGTGCCCGAGCGTTTCGACCCCGACCGTCGGATTAGTTGGACCCAGGTCTGGTCGCTCACGAACCAGCATCCCCGCTATGCTCCAACCGCCTACTGCTACTTTGGTCATCCCGACCTTCTTGAGCACTCATTCTGCTATTCTGACGCCAATGGAAATGCCGCCGGAAACAACCTGGAGGAAGCAATCCTGCAGGGGCTGTTGGAACTGGTGGAGCGAGACTCGGTAGCTATCTGGTGGTACAATCGATCGCGCGTTCCGGGTGTGGACTTGCGGTCCCTGGACGGCGGCTACGCGCAGATACTGGAAAGCTATTACGCGGAGATGGGCCGCGATCTGCGACTGCTGGACATCACTAGTGACCTGGGTATTCCGTCGTTCGCCGCCGTGTCCCGTTGCCTTGATCACCCGGTGGAGGACATTCTACTCGGCTTTGGCGCGCACGTAGAGCCGAGGCTGGCCGCGCTACGGGCGTTGACGGAGTGTAATCAGTTTCTGCCGGCGGTGGTGGAGCGGGACGCTGACGGCCAGACGCTCTACAGGTTCGACGACGACGAGGCCCGTGGTTGGTGGCGTGAGACCACGCTCGCGAGCGAGCCGTACCTTGTCGCCGCCCCCGACCAGCCGCACACGGATCTGCAGCGCATGCTGGATCTGTCCAGCGATGACCTGGCAGACGAAATCAGAACATGTGTCGCCCGGCTGGGGTCGGCCGGGATCGAGGTTCTCGTGCTTGATCAGTCGCGGCCCGATCTGGACATCAACGTGGCGAAGGTGATGGCGCCCGGGCTCCGTCACTTCTGGCGCCGACTGGGCCCGGGACGCCTTTACGACGTGCCGGTTGAGCTCGGCCGGCACGGGGCCGCGCTCACCGAATCGGATCTCAACCCGAGGGGGGTCTTCTTCTGACCAGTCTGATGACCAGCCAGGACGTCCGCGCGCCGGACGTCCTGCTGTCCCTGCGGCCCGGAGCGCGCCTGGTCGTCGACGCTGACCTGACCGCCCACGTAGCGATCGGCTCGGCCGTTCTCGGCCTGGGAACCCTCGGTGCCGCTATCGCCCAGGCGCTCGGGCGGCTCGTATGGCCCGGAGTGACGGAGGACAGCCTGGCGGACTTCGTGGCCGAGCAGGATGGTGCCGCGGCTATGCTGCCGTGTCTGCTGCTGCTTCGCCGCCTGGACGGCGCCGGCCTGCTTGCCCGCACGGTATCGGTCCACAGCAGGGCGGGTCAGCCTGGCAGGGTGCTGGCGACCCTGGAGCCATGCGGCCTTCATCCAACGCCCCCCGGTCGGGTGCCGAGGTCTTCCGACTGCGTCGGTTTGTCGCGGTTCGCCCTGCTTCGCCGGGATGGTGGGCGGCTCGTGGTGGAGTCCGCCCGGTCGACCTTTCGCGTCGCGCTCCACGACGCCCGGTTGGCCGGACTGGCGGCGTTGTTGACCGAGCCTACGGCGCTGACAGACGCCGCCGCTGCCGCCGGTGGGCTCGGGCTGACCGCGGGCGAGGTGAAGGCCATCCTCGACCTGTGGGGGAAGGCCGGCCTGCTGACCTTCCCGGACGCCGGCACCGGCCCCGACGAAGACAAGGAGCAACGCCTTGCCCAGTGGCATCCGGTCGACCTGCTGTTCCACCAGCGAAGCCGTCTGGGCGGCCGGGCGCTGCCCTACGGTGGCACCTATCCGCTCGCGGCCAGTTTCGATCCGCTTCCCGCCGAGCGCCCACGATCGACTCTCGACGTTGTCTTCCGGCCGGTCGACCTGGCTCGCATCGCCGGGCGTGATCCCGGTCTGTCCGAGGTCATCGAGGCCCGCCGGTCCGTCCGGCAACATGATGACGCCCACCCGATCACCGCGGACCAGGTGGGCGAGCTGCTCTACCGCACGGTGCGAATCCGGCGCAGATTCGATGACGGTCAGCAGGAGGTGCTGGACCGCCCGGTCCCCTCCGGAGGATCCGTGCACCCCCTCGACCTGTACGCCGCTGTCCGGCATTGCGGCGGAGTCCCTGCAGGGCTCTACCGCTACCAGCCCGACGGGCATGGTCTGGTTCTGGTCAGCGACGACGTCCGCGGGGTACGCCGGCTGCTGGCCGCGGTGCCGCTGGCGCCAGATGGCGCCGCTCTCCCTCAGGTGCTTCTGGTCGCCTCGGCACGGTTCGGTCGGGTCATGTGGAAGTACGAGTCGATGGCGTATGCGCTGCTCCTCAAAGATCTCGGCGTTCTTTACCAGTCGCTCTATCTGATTGCGACCGCCATGGGGCTGGCCCCGTGCGCACTCGGCGGCGGCGATTCCGCGATGTTCGCCCGACTTGCTGGGCTCGATCCCTACGAGGAGGGGAGCGTGGGCGAGTTCGCGGTGGGAAGCATGCCGACGGCTCCGGCATCTGTCGCGCAGACGCCCGGGAACGGCAGGGGAAAATGACGACGACTGTTGGACTGGTACAGATCGGCTGGGATCTGCCCTGGTCCCATTCGGAGCAGGATCAGGGCACGGACGGTGCTTCGTACAGCCTGCTGCCGTACTCGGTCGGCCTGCTGCAGGCTTATGCCGTCGCACACCTACCGGCGGAGCACGACGTCCGGTGGCTGCCCCCGGTGTGGTCGCGCCTCTCGGTAGCCGAGATCGCGGAGCTTCTGGCTGCCGCCGACGTCGTGGGATGCAGCACCTACGTGTGGAACATCGAGCTGACACTGGCCGTGGTGCGCGAGCTGAAGCGGCGCCGTCCGGAGATCCTCGTGGTTCTGGGCGGCCCGCAGGTCCCCGACCATGCAGAGAGTTTCCTGCGCGCCAACCCCGAGGTGGACCTGGTCTGCCACGGCGAGGGCGAGGCGGTCTTCACCGCGGTGCTGACCCGCGCGGACGATCGTAGGTGGGACGGCATCCCCGGGGTCAGTTACCTGGCCGACGGCGGGCGGTTCGTGACGCAGCCACAGGCCGAACGGACGCGGGACCTCGACACCCTTCCCTCGCCCTATCTGAGCGGAATCTTCGAGCCGGTCCTGGCGGCTTTTCCCGAGCAGCGGTGGGTCGCCACCTGGGAGACCAACCGTGGCTGTCCTTTCGCCTGCACCTTCTGCGACTGGGGATCGGCGGTCGCCACCCGGGTGTACCGGTTCGGGATGGCGCGTCTCGAGGAGGAGATCGTCTGGTTCTCCCGGCACCGCATAGGTTTCGTCCTATGCTGCGACGCCAATTTCGGAATGCTGGCGCGAGATCTCGACATAGCCAGGAAAGTCGTGTCTGCCAGAGCCACCACCGGCTATCCGTTCTCGCTGTCCGTCCAGAACACCAAGAACTCGACCGAAAGGTCGTATGAAATCCAGAAGCTGCTGCACGGCCACATGTACACCATCGGGGTGACGCTGTCGCTGCAGAGCGCCAATTCGGATACTCTGCGTAATATCGAGCGGGCGAACATCCGCTCGTCGTCATTCACCGAGCTGCAACAGCGGTTCGTCCGCGATGGCGTGTACACATACACCGATCTCATCATCGGCCTGCCCGGGGAGAGCTACGTCGCGTTCGCCGACAGTGTGTCACAGGTGATCGCGGATGGCCAGCACAACCATATCCAGTTCCATAACTGCGTAGTACTGCCCAATGCCAGGATGGCGGATCCCGAGTATCGTTCCCGATTCGGGATGATGACTGTCCACCAGCCGGTCCGCGCTGTCCACACTCCCGCGGACGAGGCACCGGAGGTCGAAGAGTTTCTGGACACCGTGGTCGCGACGAGCGCGATGCCGGCCGAGGAGTGGGTGCGGGCCAAGACGTTCGCCTGGATGACCGACCTGGTGTACTTCGACCGACTGCTACAGATCCCGTTCCTGCTTCTCGGTCAACGCCATGGGGTGCCATTTCGCCGCATCCTGGAGAGCCTCACCGAAGCCGATGCCCGGCGCTTCCCCGTGCTCGGCTGGGTTCATGCGGTGCTGCGAGACCACGCCCGCCGGATTCAGCAGGGCGGGATCGAATACCTCACGGCCGGGCCGGGACAGCGCCTGCGGTGGCCCGCGGACCAGTACCTCTACGTCCAGATGGTTCTCGACGGCCGACTGGACGACTTCTATCGGGAGGCGCACGACGCGCTCGCCACCGTTCTGGCCGAGGTTCAAGGCGGTCTGCCCGCCGGCGAGGCCACAGATTCGTTCGACTTGTTCGAGGAGGCAACACTCGTGGAGGAGGCGTGCATGCTCAACCGCGCCCTGCTACGTCTGCCCGGCCAGCAGCGGGACACCCACCTGGTGCTCTCGCACGACGTGTGGGCGTTCTGGCAGGCCGCCCACCGCGGCAACCGGCACCCGCTGCCCGAGCAGATGGCCGTCTATCGGGTGCGGCACGCCGAGCACCACTGGGACGGCGTCGCGGACTGGGCCGAGTACCTGGTTTGGTGCCAGGGCAGGGACAAGCGGGCCTACCTTGCCGAGGCTGTGCCGGCCCGAGGCGTGGCGTGGGTGCCGTGACACCTTCGCCGTCGACCACTGCCGGTACGTCGACCCGTTCGGCCGCGCCCGCCGCTCCGGGGCCGCGCAGCCCGGTCGCCATGGCCGACATCCGTGCCGACCCGCTGGGCTTCCTCATTGCCATGGCAGCCCGGTACGGTCCGGTCAGCCAGCACCGTACTGAACGGGACACGGTCGTCATGGTCAGCGATCCGGGCCTTGCCGCCCGGGTGCTGCGGGCAGGCGAGGACCGTTACACGAAGGAGGGCACGCCGGATGACGCGATGCTCACACCCTTGCTGGGCGAGGGTCTGCTCACCAGCCACGGGGAGGCCTGGCGCCGCCAGCGGCGGATGACCGTACCGATGTTCCGCCGTCGCCGCGTCGAGGCGTTCGCGCCGATGATGGTGCGGCAGGCCACGGCGCTGGCAGAGCGGTGGCTGGCTGTGCCGGCCGGACAGCCTGTACGGGTCGACCATGATCTGAGCGCGCTGACCCTCACGGTCGTGGCGAACGCTCTCGTCGGTGGGGACCTGTCCGGAATCGGGCCGAAATTCGGGGCGGCCGTTGACGCGGTGAACAGCTTCATGTCACACGGTGATCCGGCCGAGAGGCCCCGCACGGAGACAATCGCTGCGCACGAGTCCGCCTACCCGAAGGCCCGTCGCGTCCTCGACGGTATCGTGTGGACGCTGGTCGAGTGCCGGATGGCCGCCGGTGACCCTGGTGCTGCCGGTGATGTCGGCGGCGACCCACCCGACCTGCTTTCGGCGCTGGTCGCGGCCCGAGACCCGGCCACGAACCAGCCGTTGGGTCAGCGGGAGATACGCGAGCAGGTCATGACGATGCTGATGGCCGGCCATGAGACGACGGCGAAGGCACTGACCTGGTCGCTCTACCTGCTGGATCGGCACCCGCAGGTGGCCGGGCGGGCCAGGCGGGAGATCGCCGCGGCGCTGGGCGGGCGTCCGCCCACAGTCGCCGATCTATCAATTCTCCCGTGGTGCCAGGTCATTCTCGCGGAGGCGATGCGGCTGTTCCCACCGGTGTGGGTGATCTCCCGGCGAGCCGTGGTGGACGACACGCTTGCGGGTTATGCCGTGCCGGCCGGGGCCCTGGTGTGTGTGAGCCCCTGGGTTCTGCACCGTGACGCCGCGCGCTGGCCTGACCCGGACGTCTTCGACCCCGTCCGGTTCGCCGAGCGGGATGGCGCGTCCCGCTCTGCCGACGGCTACCTGCCATTCGGACTTGGCCCTCGACGATGCATCGGGCGCGGATTTGCCCTGATGGAGGCTCAGCTCGTGCTGGCCACCCTGCTGCAGCGGGTGGAGATGCGACTGGTGCCCGAGCATCAGGTCGAGCCACAGGCTCTGGTGACGCTCCGGCCCGCGCACGGGATGTGGATGACAGCATCCCCGGCGCCCGTCTGACGGAGACCCTTCGATGCTGCAGCCACCTGGGGACGGCACCCGCCGTTCGTACGATCCGCAGGCGATGGTCGCCGGATATCCAGGCGAACTCCGACGGCTTGAGGCGCAGGCCGCCCTGTCCTGGGCGGACGAGTTGCGGGCGTTGCGCAGGCTCGGGCTTACAGACGGTATGCGGGTTCTCGATGTGGGTGGGGGCTCGGGGACGATTACTCGGCGGCTGGCCGAGATCCTTCCCACCAGCGATATCGTGATGGTCGATCAGGATCCTGCGCTGCTCGCCGAGGCACGCCGGATCCTTGCGCCGTTTGGCACCAGGGTCATCGTGCTACAGGGGACGGCCGAACAGTTGCCGCAGACGGCCTGCGGCGTCGACTTTGCCCTAGCCCGTCTGGTACTGCAACATGTGGCCGACCCGGTGGCCGTCGCCCGCGAAGTTCGCGACGCGCTGCGGCCCGGTGGGACGTTCGCCGTGCTGGACGTGGACGGGGGCATGTGGGGTGTGGCCGAGCCGTACTTTCCTGAGACGGCCGCCTTCCACGCGCGGGCCTGGATGGCTCAGTCCACCCGCGGTGGCGACAGGTTCATTGGGCGCAAGCTGTGGTCGGTGCTCCGGCACGCCGGATTCCAGGAGGTCACGCTCGATCTCGTGGTCTCGCACAGCGGCGACTCGGGGCTCGGCCCGTTCCTGGCAGTCATCGACCCGCTGGAGCTTCAGCCTATGGTGGCGGATGGCGTGCTGAGCCTGACCGAGTTCGCGGCGATGACGGCCGCCTACCGACGGTTTGTCACGAGCGCTGAGTCGTTCCTCCTCACCGTCGGATTTCTGGCCGCGGGCAGGGTTCCAGGACACGGCCGCATTCCAGAGAAGCGGGGAATGCCAGCGGCCCGGTAACCGGCGAACGGACGGGCGCTGGCGGATCGTACCGATGAGCGGTCGCAGGACGGATGCAGCGGCTGCCGCGCCGCGCGGACCGGGAGCCGTGGCCGCCGGTGCGGAGGAGCTACTCGCCGCAAGCGGGTAGGGCCCCGGATCCCGGCGAGATCGTCTGGACGTGGGTGCCGTTCGAGGAGAACGACGGGCCCCCACGATGAGCGCAGCTCGGCCAAAAGCCCGCCCGGGAGCCCAAGAGCGAGCCCGTTCGTGACTTCGTCCGTGATTCCGTCCGTGATTCCGTCCGTGGGCCAGGTCGCGGGCAGGCCCGTGAGCCTGGCCGTGAGCACGGCAGTGATCAGGCCAACGAGCACAGACTCGAACAGCACCTTCCCCCGGTCGGGACCCTCGTCCCGCGCGACACCAGGCACCGTCCGGCCCGCCTCGGTCAGGACATACGCGAGAATGGTGACCGTGCCGTCGAGCAGGCTCAGGTCTCCCGCCGGCTCCCTGACCGCCCACCCGCGACGCCCGATCGACTCGAAGGTGCCCGGGATCACGGCCATGCATCAGCGGTGCCGCCGTCCTTCGCCGTGGTCGAGAAGATCGCCGCGTGTCCGAGAAGATCGCCGCCTGTCCGGCCTGCGCCGCCACGTCGACGACCTTCGCCAGTCGACCTCGCTCCCGCTGCCCGTGGACGCCAGGAACCGCAGCGTCGATCGACCAATCAAGATCTTTCCCTTCCGCGGCCGCGGCAATGGCATCGCTCGGCCCAGGACGGCCGAGATGCTCCCAACTCCTCTCCTTGCGCCATAGCTTAGCCTTACCTAAGCTCAGTCGACATCGACTGACTTGACGGGGAGACAAACGTGAGCGAGACGCAGACGCTGGTACTGGGGTTCATCGCGGGGGCGACGATCCTGCTCGGGCTTCCTGTGGGGCGGCTTCGTCGCCCGATGCCAGGCGTGCGGCAGTTCCTGAACGCGACCGCCATCGGTATCCTGATCTTCCTCTTGTGGGACGTCCTCGCGCACGCCTGGGAACCTCTCGACGCCGCGCTGGGCAAGGTCCACGACCACAGCGGCGGCCTCGGTCCGGTCTTCGGCTACGGCACGCTGTTTCTCGGCGGCCTGTCCGTCGGGCTGCTCAGCCTTCTCGGTTACGAACGTGTCCTCATGCGCCGACCCAACCCGCCGCAGACGCAGTCGGGCGCCGGGGCGCGCTTCGGGCCCGGGGCCATGGCCGCCGACGAACTCGCCGCATCCCAGTCGTCCGCCACCACGGGCCTGACACCTGCCCGGCGGCTCGCGCTGACCATCGCGGTCGGGATCGGCCTGCACAACTTCGGCGAGGGACTGGCCATCGGGGGCAGCGCCGGCCGCGGCGAGATCGCGTTGGCAACCCTTCTCGTGATCGGCTTCGCACTGCACAACGCCACCGAAGGATTCGGGATCGTCGCCCCGCTCGCCGCCGACGCCGACCGGCCAAGCTGGGGATTCCTCCTGCTCGCCGGGCTCATCGGCGGCGGACCCACCCTCATCGGCACCGCGATCGGTCGGCAGTTCACCAGCGACTCGCTCAGCGTGATCTTCCTGACCCTGGCCGCCGGGTCCATCCTCTATGTCGTCATCCAACTCATCGGCATCGCTTCCCGCTCTGGCCGCCGTGAGCTGCTCTACCTCGGAGTCCTGGCCGGCCTCGCAGCCGGATTCATCACCGACGCCGTCGTCACCGCCGGTGGTGCCTGACACGGAACCGGAACGCCGCGCGTACATGCGGAGGACGGGTGGACTCCGGATCTGCCGAATCGCTCCTGCGGCCGGGCAGCCACGTCCCGAGCGGGTTGAGACGGTCGGCGACGCACTGCACGGACGTGCGGGCCGCAGCATCTGCTGCACGCGGAACGGCAGGGTGGAGACCGGCTCGAGCTGCAGCGGGTCGCCGACGGCGATCACGTCGCGGTAACGCTGCAGCGTTCCGGCCGCGATCCCAGCGCGCCGCCGGGCCGGGTGTCACCGGACGCCGCGGCGCGCGGCGCAGGTCCTCCAGGACGAAGCTGTTGAGGAAGTCGTGGGCGTCCGCCACGCTGGCCGCTTGCGCGGTGCGTGCGGACATCAACGTGCTCGCCACCCGGATCTCCACGCAGCCGAACAGCTCGCCCACGCCCATCGCCGCCGACACGGCGTCACGGCAGGCCCGCAGGCCCGACAGGGAGATCGGCGCGGGGTCCTCGTCACGGTGACGGTCGCAGGCCTCGCCGCGCCGGCACGTCTCGCAGATCCGCAGCCACGCTCGGGATGATCGCGCCAGAAACTGGTCGATGTGACCGTTCTGGTGCGACGATGGTGCCGTGCGTGTTCGCCCGGCAGGCGTCGACGATGCTGAGCCGATCGCCGAGGTGCATGTGCTGTCCTGGCAGGCCGGCTACCGGGGGCTGTTGCCGCAGGCGCTTCTCGACGGGTTGCGTCCGGCGCGGCGGGTGCCGCGGTGGGCTGGTGCCGTGCGGCGGGCGGCGTGGCCGGCCCGGGGTGTCCTGGTCGCGGAGGACGCCGGTGCCGTGGTCGGTTTCGCCTCCCTGTATCCCACTGTCGACCACGACCAGGATTCGACCGAGGTGGGTGAGATCGGCTCGTTCTACGTGCTCCCGGCCGTCTGGGGTCGGGGCGTCGGCGCCGGGTTGATGGCGGCGGCGGTGCGCACGCTTGGCGCGGGCGGCTTCACGTCGGCAACGTTGTGGGTGCTGGAGTCGAACGCCCGCGCGATCCGATTCTACACCTACCAGGGCTGGGAGCCTGACGGCGCCGCCCGGGACGACGTCGTGGAAGGGATTACGGTTCGCGACGTGCGGTACCGGCGGAAGGTCAGCGTGAAATCCTTGCGGGTCCTGCCGCGGGAATGCGTCTGATGCCCATGGATCGTTCCGGGGTCGGCGCAGAGGCGTCCGACGACCAGGCCGCGCCGCCCGACGTCGCCGAGAACAAGGGTCTCGAGGCCAAGCTTCGCCTGCTCGGCGGCTCCGAAGAGGTTCCTGACAGTGTGGATCGCCGTGCGGCGGACGACGCGGAACCGTCGCGTACCGGTTCCGCGGAGATCGAGGCGAAGCTGGCGGCGCTTGAGCGTGCCCACGGCAGGGAGGAGCGTGGCGGTGCGGCGGACAGCGACAGACAGACGTTGGACGTCCGGGTGCCGCCGTCCCGCTCGGAGCCGCCGCTGGACCGAAAGCTCGCGCTGCTGGAGCGGGCGGCCGCCCGAGCGGATTCACCCGGCGCGGTGCAGGCCGCCCCCGCGGAGTTCGACGGTGGAGTCCTCCGGGCAGGCAGCCCGGGATGGCTCGGATTCATCCGCCGGGGGAGGCCCGAAATCGGCATGCCGCCGTCGGAGGGACATGTCGCCAAAGGAATGCGCGATATCTGGTCGAAGTATCCCGACGACTACCTGCCGCCGGACGCGTCGAAGGCCGGCCCCGACGTCACCCGGCCGCACCAGCATCCGGCCGACTGGGTCGAGGACATCAACCCGGACCGCGCAGCCCCCGGGCGGGACAACAACTGCGGCGACTGCACCAGGGCATCAGAACTGACCTGGCGCGGAGAGCCGTCCGAGGCGGCGGCACTCGCTGATCCGGATGCGCTCGGTGAGCCGGCCGGCCGGATGCAGGTCTGGGCCGGTGCCGAGTTTCGCCTGTCGGACTCGGACGAGATCGAGGATGACCTTCGCCGGGCCGGCCCCGGCAGCTCCGCGGTCGTGCTTGTCCGGTGGTCGACGAGCGGTGCTCACTTCTTCAATGCCGTCAACGAAGGAGGCCGCGTTCTGGCTGTCGACGGCCAGGGCGGGACGGTGGAAGCCTGGCCGCCCTCGGAGGAGGTCACCGGGTACTCGGATGTCGGCATCGCCGATTACTATACGATTCTCTTCGACGGTGACGGTGAGATTCTACGGAGGGATTCTGCATGATCGGCGAGGATAGGGCGCAGGAAATCGCCATCGCGCTGCTTGGTCGCCGAAGCGACGACGCTGACAGGCCGTGGAATCTTGTGGAGTTCCCGCAGGGATGGCTCATTAATGAGACCGGCTACCTGGGTGACGACTTCGTGGGATCTCTCGGGCGGGTAATCGAAAAGGCGTCAGGCAGGGTCGTCCGATTTCCGTCGAGGGTGCCGACCTACCGGATTCTCAACGACTACGAATCGGTAGTAGGCAAAGGGCGCGCGGAGACGGTGTAGTCGGTCGGAGGCCGGTGGTCGGCGCCGGAGTGGTGGCAGCGACGGCTGCCGTGCGCGGGGTCAGATGAGGGGCGGGAGGGGTGGGGCGGGGGCGAGGATCGCGCGGAACGGGTCGCCGCGGGTGGCGAGGCGGTCGAGGGCGGTGCGGAGGGTGACGGCGTCGGGGCACAGGGACGGGTCGTCGAGTTCGTCCCAGTCGAGGGGGGCGGATACGGGCGCGCCGGGTGCGGCCCGGGGCTGTATGGGGTGACCAGCGTCTTGTTGATCGCGGTCTGGGGGAAAGTCGAGTCGGGCGTGTCCCGCGCGTTCACGCACCGCCCATTTCCAGCTCACCAGGTCGGGTACGACGGCGGAGACGGCGTGGGACAGCTCCTGCACCCAGGCCGGGTCTCGTCGAAGGTCGTTCCCGGCGGCACCGGAATCCAGATCTGGATTCCGCGCCGTCCGGTGAGTATCGGCGCCGCCCGCACCTGAAGATGCGCCAGCGCGCTGCGGTGCAGGCGGGCCAGGGTCAGCAGGCCATTCGATGAGGTGGCCGTTCCCGGGTCGAGGTCGACAAGCATGTAGCTCGGATGGCGCGGCGCAATGATGGGAGAGGTCCAGGCGTGCCATTCCAGAGCGCCGAAGTTCGCCGCCCAGACGAGGGCCGTCGGTGAGTCGACCGGGAACAGCACCTTGTCGACACTGGTGAGCCGTAGCCGCCGGCCGAACACGTCCCAGCTCCCCGCCGCGCCGAGGGCGTCCAGATGACTCCCCAAAGCCCTCTGACGTGGGGCTTTCGGACCCAGGGCGTCGCCCCCGACTCCATCGGTCGACGGGGCAGGGCGGCTCCCGTCCCACCGCAACCACCGGGCACAGGCCCCACGATCCGCCGCTGCATCATCTGGCGGACCCATCACCCAAACCAAGCCATTTCGTTACATAAAGTGACTGACCGGGTCGGTCGCGCTACGCCTGACTTGTTGCTGGGTTGATGTCTCTCGGCGCGTTATTGCTTGGCGCGTCTCAGTGAATAGCCAATAATGAGGGTATGGTGCGGCCGACGTATGACGAGCTTGCCTCGCTTGTCGTTGCGCAGGCCGCGATTGTCAAGGAGCAGGCCGCCGAGATCGAGCGGTTGAAGGCGCGGGTCGCGGATTTGGAAGCCCGGCTGGCGGCGAATTCGCGGAACTCGTCGAAGCCGCCGTCCTCGGACGGACTCGCGAAACCGGCGCCGAAGTCGTTGCGGCGGAAGTCGCGTCGCAAGCCCGGTGAGCAGGGTGGTCATCCCGGGCGGACGTTGTGTCAGGTAGCCGATCCAGATGAGGTCGTGCGCCACGAACCGCCGTCGTGTGGTGGCTGTGGCTGTGGCTGTGGCCGGGGCCGTGCCCCGGTCGCCGGTATGGCACGCCGCCAGGTCCTCGATCTCCCTGCGATCCGGATCGGGGTCGTCGCCGCCGCCGCGGCCGCCCGGGACCAGGTCCGCCCGGGCCGTCAGCCACCGCGGTGCTACTCGAACTTCGGCTTCGCCCTGCTCGGCCTGGCCCTCGCCCGCACCTACGGAACCTCCTATGAGGAGGCGCTGCGCGCGCGGGTGCTCGCTCCCGTCGGCCTCACGGAAACCTCGCTGCGACCGTCGCGGCCCCGCGCGGTGCACACCGACCAGCACGGCGAGATCATCCGGCCGCAGGAGTTCGCCGCGTTCGGCCCCGCCGGCGGCCTCTGGATGAGCGCCGCCGACCTCGCCCGCTGGCTGACCCTGCTGACCGAGTCGGTCGCCGATGACACCGGCCTCACCGGTGACGCGGACGCCGTGCCCGTGTCCGCGTCCGCCGTGCCCGCGTCCGCGTCCGTCGTGGCTGACCGGCAGCGGGTACGCCAGCTGGTCTGCACGACGATGGCGCCGCAGTTCACCCGCGACGCCGCGGGCGCGGCCTGGCCTGGTGGCTCTCGCCGCGCAGCGGGCTGGCCGCGCACGGCGGGGGAGTGCCAGGAGCGTCGTCCTGTCTCGCCGTCCACCAGCGCCACGCGACCGCGGTGGGCGTGCTCGCCCTCGGCAACAGTGGCGACCACCTCGACCTCGCCGCCGTCCGCACCCTCACCGGCCGCTGAACCTGCTGAAGAAACGGTCGCCCGGCTTTCCGCGAGAGGTTGGTCGGGCACCGGGTCACCGACGACGATCGCGTTGCGGGCGCGCCACAGCCTGCCGGCAGCGAGCTGCGGGGTTGGCTGCCCGGCTTGCGGTCAGGGTGAGCGCTCGGTCTCCTGGGACGGGCCGACCCGGTCAAGTTCCGCGAGCCAGGCGGTGGGGGAGGCATCGGAGGGGGCGCGCCAGTCGCCGCGGGGGGACAGCGCGCCGCCGAAGGAGACCTTCGGGCCGTCGGGCAGGGCGGAGCGCTTGAACTGCGAGGCGAAGAACCGGCGGAGGAACTCCCGTAGCCAGCGTTCGATTGTCGCCACGTCGTAGGCGTGCCGGTCGGCGGCCGGGAAACCCGCCGGCCAGCCGGGCGCTGCCGCGTCGCGCCACGCCTGCCAGGCCAGGAACAGCACTTTCGACGGCGGCAGGCCGTAGCGCAGGAGGTGGAACAGGAAGAAGTCGTGCAGCTCGTAGGGGCCGATGCGGTCCTGGGTGCTCTGCATGGCGCCGGTCTCGGCGTCGGCGGGCACGAGCTCGGGGGAGATCTCGGTGTCCAGGATCTCGGTGAGCAGCCGGCCCGTCGCCTCGTCGAACTGGCCGGAACCCACCGTCCAGCGGATCAGGTACTGGATCAGCGTCTTCGGCACGCCGGCGTTGACCGCGTAGTGACTCATCTGGTCGCCGACGCCGTACGTGCACCAGCCCAGCGCCAGCTCGCTGAGGTCACCGGTGCCGATGACGAAGCCGCCGTGCAGGTTCGCCAGGCGGAACAGGTAGTCGGTGCGCAGGCCGGCCTGGACGTTCTCGTAGGTCACGTCGTAGTGCGCGGCGCCGTCCGCCGCCGGATGGCCGAGGTCGGCGAGCAGCTGGCGGGCCGCCGGGCGGATGTCGATCTCGGCGGCCTGCGCGCCGAGCGCCCGCATCAGCGCCCAGGCGTTGGCCTTCGTGCGCTCGCCGGTGGCGAACCCGGGCATCGTGTACGCCAGGATCGACGAGCGCGGCACACCGAGCCGGTCGCAGGCCTTCGCGGCGACGATCAGCGCGTGGGTCGAGTCGAGCCCGCCGGACACGCCGATCACCATCCGCCCGCCGCCGACCGCGCGGAACCGCTGCGCGAGCCCGTGCACCTGGATGTTGAACGCCTCGTAGCAGTCCAGGTCGAGCCGCTGCGGGGTGTCCGGCACGAACGGGAAGCGGCGCTGCGGGCGGCGCAGCCCGACGTCGCGGCCGTGCGGGCGGTGGGCGAAGCGGACGGTGCGAAAACGGCGCTCGGGTTCGCCGGCGAGGCGTGCCGCGTCGCCGAACGTCGGGGTGCGCATCCGCTCCAGCCGCACCCGGGCGAGGTCGACGTCGGCGACCACCAGCTGGGGACCCTCGGCGAACCGCTCGGACTCCACGAGCAGATCCCCGAGCTCGTGGATGGTGCCCTGCCCGTCCCAGGACAGGTCGGTGGTGCTCTCGCCCGTCCCTGCCGCCGAGTAGACGTAGGCCGCCATCGCCCGCGTGGACTGCGCCGCCGAGAGCTGCTCGCGCACCGCCGCCTTGCCGACGACGATGTTCGACGCGGACAGGTTCGCCAGCAGCGTCGCCCCGGCCAGCGCCGCGTACGACGACGGCGGCACCGGCGCCCAGTAGTCCTCGCAGATCTCCACGCCGACGACGAGCTCGGCGAGATCATCCGCCGCGAAGATCAGGTCGGTGCCGAACGGCACGGTCCGCCCGGCCACGGTGATCTCCAGGCCCTCGTGCCCGGCGCCCGAGGCGAACCAGCGCTTCTCGTAGTACTCCCGCGAGTTCGGCAGGAACGTCTTCGGCACGACGCCGAGCAGCCGCCCCCGGGAGATCGCCAGCGCCGAATTGTAGAGCCGCCCGCCGCGCCGCAGCGGCGCGCCGACGAGCAGCAGCGGCCCCAGCTCGGCGCTCGCGTCGCAGACCGCGGCGACGGCGAGCTCGACGGCGTCGAGCAGCGCGTCCTGCAGCAGCAGATCGCCGAGCGCGTACGAGGAC
>NZ_JALKFX010000118.1 GCF_023243045.1 Frankia sp. AgB32 | reverse complement strand
TGGGTGTCACGGTGCGACGTCGACACCCCGATCGCCGGCCGATCCGGCCCGTGGCCGCGTTCGGCCCGTCCGGCGGGGGGGCGGGGGGCCCCCGCGCCGGGGGGGGCGGGCGCCCCCCCCCCCCCCCCCCCCCCCCGACGGGGTTGGTCAGCTGGCGCCGGGGACGGTGACGTTGCGCTCGGAGAAGTTGAAGCCGCCCTGCTTGGCGGTCTGCTCCAGGCCGGTGAAGGCCGTTTCCGCGCTGTTGACGTCCGCCTCCGTCGCGGTGCCGCTGCGGAGTTTGCTCGTCAGGGTCGAGAAGGTGTTGGACAACCGCTGCCCGGCGCCACACAGGGTCGGATTGGCCTGGGCGAATCCGTTGGCCACCTTCACCTCGTGGACGACGAACACGCCGGCGATGGCTGCCTTGGCGAAACTGCGCTTGCGCTTGTCCGCCCCCGCCTTGAAGCCGCCGTTCTTCAGGGGCTTGTAGATGTAACGGTGGAACGCCCCCAGCGCGAGGCCGGCATGCAGGGCGAACCGGGTCTTCGCGAACGCCCGACTGTTGCCGCTCGTCGGGCAGGCTCCACTGAGCTCAGGGTCGGCTGACGCCGACGCCGCGCTCACTCCCGACGCCGAGGACGACGAGCTCGACTTTCCGTTGCAGCTGGTCACCAGCACCAGGGCCAGGATGGTGACCATCATTGCCGCGCAGTACCGCGCTTTGCGCACGCCGCTGCCCCTCCCACTTTCGCACTGATCGTCACTTGCCAACGCGTACCGCTACCCGTTGCACCGGAACCGGCCACGGGGTCGGTTCCGCTGGCGCGCGGCGGTCGATCGACCGAGCCGCGGCGTCGGGCAGCTTATCGGCGGATGGCGGGCCGCGACGGTCGTCAACCGGATCGTCAGAAAACCGACTCAAGCCCCCTGGGCGCGACCCATGGGCCATCGAGTCCAGCCCGATCACGCAGAAGAGTCACCGCCCGGCACCACGACCGGGTCAGCAGCACGCCATCATCGAACGACCACTTTCCGCAGCCATCGTCGACGCGGCCCGGGACAGATCCACGCCGCCGTTCCTCAGACGTTGAAGCGGAACTCGACGACGTCGCCGTCGGCCATGACGTAGTCCTTGCCCTCCATGCGGACCTTGCCGGCGGCGCGGGCGGCGGTCATGGTGCCGGCGGCGATCAGCTCGTCGAAGGAGACGATCTCGGCCTTGATGAAGCCGCGCTGGAAGTCGGTGTGGATGGAGCCGGCGGCCTCCGGCGCGGTGGCGCCCGCGGTGATCGTCCAGGCGCGGGACTCCTTCGGGCCCGCGGTCAGGAAGGTCTGCAGGCCCAGGGTGTGGAAACCGATGTGGGCGAGCTGGGTCAGGCCGCTCTCGCTCTGGCCGAGGGAGGCGAGCAGTTCGGCGGCGTCGGCGTCGTCGAGCTCGGCAAGCTCGGCCTCGACCTTGGCGCACAGCACGATCGCGTCGGCGGGGGCGACGGACTCGGCGAGTTCCTTGCGCCGGCCCGGGTCGGCGAGGACGTCCTCGTCGACGTTGAACACGTACAGGAACGGCTTGGCGGTGAGCAGGAACAGCTCGCGCAGCTCGGCGCGGTCGATCGACGGCTCCGAGGAGATCGTCCGGCCGGCGTCGAGCACCTCGCGGGCCGCCTTCACCGCCGCGAGCAGGGGCTGCTTCGACTTGTCGGCGCGCGCCTCCTTCTCCAGCTTCGGCAGGCGCGCGTCGAGGGTCTGCAGGTCGGCGAGGATGAGCTCGGTGTTGATCGTCTCGATGTCGCTGCCCGGGTCTACCTTGCCCTCGACGTGGACGACATCCGGGTCGGAGAAGACCCGCACGACCTGGCAGACCGCGTCGGACTCGCGGATGTTCGCGAGGAACCGGTTGCCGAGGCCCTGCCCCTCGGAGGCGCCCCGGACGAGGCCGGCGATGTCGACGAAACTGACCGTCGCCGGCACCACGCGGGCGCTGTCGTAGAGCTTCGCCAGCTCGTCCAGGCGCGGGTCGGGCACCCCGACGACACCGACGTTCGGCTCGATCGTCGCGAACGGGTAGTTCGCGGCGAGAACCTCGTTGCGCGTCAGGGTGTTGAACAACGTGGACTTGCCGACGTTGGGCAGCCCGACGATACCGATCGACAAGCCCATGGCGGATCAGTCTACGGTCCCGCGCCCGCACGCCGGCACGCCGGCCGGGCCGGGACACGCGGGCGCGGTCCTGTCGGTGGGTCGTGATTGCCTTTCGGCGTGGACTCCACCAGCGCGCTGCTGACCCTCGTCGGGCTGGCCCTCGGTGCCGTGGGCGGGTTTCTCGCCGCCCGGCGGCTGGCCGATCCGCGGCACGCCGCGCTCGCCGCGGCGCACGCCACGGTCCTGCGGGAGCGGGACGAGGCCCGCCGGGCGATGCAGGCCGCCGTCGAGCGCGCCCAGCTCGCCGAGTCGGACGTGTCGGGCCTGCGCACGGCGTTGGAGTACGAGCGACGGTCCGCGGCCGAGCGGGTCGCCCTGGTCGAGCAGAGTCAGGACCGGCTCGCCGAGAGCTTCCAGGCGCTGTCCGCGCAGGCGCTGGAGGGGGCCAGCCGCCAGCTGGTCGAGCTCGCCACCGCCCGGCTCGACGAGGCCGGCACCCGCGCCCGCGGCGATCTCGACGCGCGCCGGACCGCCGTCGAGAACATGGTGACCCCGCTGCGCGACGCGCTCACCCGGATGGAGGGACGCCTACGCGAGCTGGAGACGGCGCGCACCGAGGCGTACGCGGCGCTGGTCGAGCAGGTCCGCTTCGCCCGGGAGACGGCGGAGGGACTGCGCTCGGAGACGGCGTCGCTGGTCACGGTGCTGCGCCGGCCCGAGGCTCGCGGGGCGTGGGGCGAGATGCAGCTGCGTCGTGTCGCCGAGGTCGCCGGCATGCTCAACCGCTGCGACTTCACCGAGCAGATGACCGTCGAAGGCGACGACGGCCCGCTGCGGCCCGACATGGTGGTGCATCTCGCCGGTGGACGGAACGTGGTGGTCGACGCGAAGGTGCCGCTGGCGGCCTTCCTCGACGCCGCGCAGAGCAACGACGAGGGCTACCGCGCCGGTCGGATGGCCGCCCACGCCCGGCACCTGCGTGCCCATGTCGACGGGCTCGCGGCGAAGTCCTACTGGCGGCGGTTGCCGTCGTCGCCGGAGTTCGTGGTGCTGTTCGTGCCGGCGGAGGCCCTTCTCGCGCCGGCGCTCGACCACGACCCCGGCCTGGTGGAGCACGCCGCCGGCCGCAAGGTGATCATCGCGACGCCGACGACGCTGATCGCGATGCTGCGCACCATCGCGCACGCCTGGACGCAGGAGGCGCTGACTGCCCGCACCCAGGACATCTTCGAGCTCGGCCGGGATCTCTACACCCGGCTGGGCACCCTCGGTGAGCATCTCGACCGGCTCGGCCGCTCGCTGGGCCGCTCCGTCGGGGACTTCAACGCCGCCGTCGGCTCGCTGGAGAGCCGGGTGCTCACTCCGGCCCGCCGGCTGGCGGCCATGGAGGTCGTCGACGCGCCGCTGCCGAGTCCCCGGCCGGTGGAGACCGGCGTGCGCCCGCTGTCCGCCGCCGAACTGCTCGCCGGACGAGAGCGGTGGGCCGCCGATGGTCATACCGAGGACGGGGGGCGGTTCGGCCCGGTGACGGATGTCGCGCATCAGACCGAGGGGTCCGCTGAGCCGAGGACATCGGGGGCAAACAACCAGAAAGACAATGATTACACGACGCAAAGCAGTGATCCGGCCACCGAAAGTTCCGGTATGGGGCTCGATGCCGGCGCGTGATGCATCGTCCTGACGCATGGGTAATCCGCGGGCGGTACCTTGCGTTCGTGAGTGTGCCGCCGCATCGGCAGTCAGCCGGACCGCCCGGCCGATCCGCGCGCGCCGAGAGGTACGACGATCCGTATGGCCGCGGGTCTCGTAGTCGCGGCGGCGGGGCGCCGTCGACGCTGTTCACCGGCAGCCGCCGTGGGTTGACAGCGCTCGGTACCGCGATCGTGGTGCTCGTCGTCGGCAGCATCGGAGCGGCCGTCGACTCGGTCGTGTTCGGATCTCTTACGTACCTGTTCGCGGTCCTGTTCGTCGGCGCCTGCGTGATCGTGGCCATCCGCGTCCACAGCGACGATCTGATCGGCGTGGTGATCATGCCACCGCTGGCGTACGCAATCATCGTGACCGGTGTGGGCTATCTGGATCCCTCCACCGGAGACGGCAGCGCGGGACTACGGAACAAAGCGATCGATATCGGCTCAGAAATGATCTTGCACGCGCCGATACTGCTGACCGCCTTCCTGCTGGTCGTCATCATCGCGGCGTTCCGCGGCCGGCGAGCACAGATCGCCCGGCGGGAACGGCAGCGCGCGCTCGCCCAGCCGCCCGCAGCCCGCCGCCGGCCAGCCCGGTAGGCGAGCGAGGCCCACCACCGCCCCGCCGGCCCCGCCGGCCCCGCCGGCCCCGCCGGCGGCCTGACCGTCCGTCGAGGTGGATGGTCTTCGCGAGTCCCACAGCCCTCCCGCCGAGCGCGCAACGTATCGTTACCAGGCGATATCGCGAGGAGAGGAGTGCAGTGCAGATGGGCGCGCTCACCAGGTGGTGGCAGCGATGCCGGTGCGGCCACGACCGCGCGGACCATCGGCACTACCGACCGGGCACCAACTGTGGCCGCTGCGAGTGCCCGGCGTTCTCCCGCATTCGCCGCGACGGCCCCGGCCAGTCCCGCACGACCACGGGCGACCGCACCGACTGACCCGTCCCGCCGGATTCCCCCCATCCTCCATCCGGCCGCAACGAGCGCACCACGCTGCAACACCCAACTCTCCACCATTCGCGGAGCGACACACCGCCGAAAAGTGCGACCTTCCAAATCGGCAAAAGGATTTCGAATCCGGATGGCCGGCTGATGATGCACTTGCGGTCTACGGCTTCGCTTGCTTTTGCAGCCGCTCGTGCTACATTCCTGCCGCATCAGAGATCCGCGCTCGGACGCATTTCCGCGTAAATACCCGATGCCGCGGCCAGGCACGCGGCGGTCGCAGGGAGGCCCGTTTGTCGTTCGCTCCGGACTCACCGCCCGGCCGGCGGCGCGAGCGACGCGCGATCGGACCGTGGTGACCCTCGGCCTGCGCACTGCCCGCCGCGAACCGACGACTCCGGTACTGCGCTACCGCTCGTTCGACCCGCACACCACCCGTGGCGCGCCACGCAGGCCCATGCCGCTGGCAACCTTCGCCCGGCACTGCCGGTTGATCACCGCCTCGGGCCGCCAGCCCATGACCGTGTCCAGCTATGCCGCCTCCCTCGGAACCCCGTCCGCGCCGCCGAATCCGATCGTCATCACGATCGACGACGGCGGCGCGGAAACCCTGATCGCCCTGCGCGCGCTGGCCGCCGCGGGCCTGACGGCAACGGTGTTCGTGACGAGTTCCCGAGTGGGCGATCAGGGTTATTTCCACCGCGCGGACCTTCACCGCATCCTCGGCCTGGGAATCGAGATCGGCGGATCCGGCCACACCGGCCGGCCGCTCAACGAACTGGCCCGCGCGGACGTGATCGCGGAACTCACGCTGTCCCGCCGGCGCCTTGCCGTGGCGGTCGGCGACGAGCCGCGGACGTTCGCCTATCCCGGCGGCGGCTACGACCTCGCCGTCCGCCAACTGGCGATTTCTGCCGGCTACAGCTCGGCCTGCGCCGTGCGGGACGTGCTGTCCCACCCCGGTGACGACCGGTTCGCCCTGGCCAGGCTGACCGTCGACGCGGCCACTCCCGACAGCCGGCTGGTGGCCTGGCTGGACGGATACGGCCGATCCGAGCCGCATCCGGTGCATCCTCGCAGCCGCGCCTTCCGCTTCCGCCGCGGCCTGGACTCGGCCGGCCCGTTCCGTCCCCGGCTGGGCCGCGCGGATGGCACGACGTCATCGAGCTCTGCCGTCGAGGCTCCGACCCCGACGCCCAGCGGCACGGTCACACTCGGTGACACAGCCACAGCCAGCAGCGCGGTCCCGGGGGGCGGTGCGGTCCTGGGGGGCGGTGTAGTCCCGGGGCGCAGTGCAGTCCCGGGGGGCGATGCCGTGGTGGCGGGCGACGCGCTGGAGGCAGGCGACGCGGTCACGACACGTGTCGGCGGCCAGCCGTAGGAGTCAGATCCGCTCCGCGCCGTGTGCCAGCGAGGAGAGCGGGACGGCGTCGCGCGCCGGGTTCGTCCCGAGCGCCAGGTCGCCGAGCGGGCTCGTCACCCCCAGCCAGTACTGATCATTACGATAGTGGTGCAGCCGGTGGCCGCGCCACAGCCGCCGGTAGTACGCCGAGCGCGGCGGCACCCGGGTGTGGAGCAGGAAGTGTGTCCAGTCGTAGGCGAGCACGCCGAGGCCGGCACACAGCGTCCCCGTCGCCGCCCAGGCGGGCCCGAGCAGCGCGGGCACTGCGGCGATCGCCGTCCCGGTGATCACTTCCCGGGGCCGCAGGAACATCGTGTCGAGGCTGGTGGGGTCGCGGTGGTGCTGCTCGTGGCCGTAGCCGGCGAGCTGGTAGCCGACCGCTCCGAGGCGGCTGCCGGGGCGGGCATGCAGCAGCAGGCGGTGCACGCTCCACTCGACGAACGGCTGGGCAGCCACGGCCGCGCCGGCGACACCGACGTCACGGGCGCGCCATGGCCCCCGCGCCGCGCGCACAGCGGCCAGCGCGCCCACGCAGCCGAGCAGCACCGGCGGCCGCGGATGGCGCAGGAACCGCCGGACGGCCGCCGGCAGCGTGCGAACCTCCGCCGCGCTGCCATGCGGTCCCGGCCGATCGAGGCGAGCGAACAGTTCGGCCGGCAGCAACCTCAGCGCGTTCGCCACCGCCATGCCGCGGGAGGCTCGCACCATGCGATCGCCTCCCCACGACGAACCGTCAGAACGGGACGGTGGAGTACGCCTGCAACTTCGTGAGCTGGTGCTGGCTGTCCACCCGCCGGATGGTGCCGGACCGCGACCGCATGACCAGCGACGACGTGGTGGCGCCACCCGGGCGGTACCGTACCCCGGACAGCAGCTCGCCATCCGTGATCCCGGTCGCGACAAAGAAGACGTTGTCGCTGGCCACGAGGTCGCGGGTGGAGAGCACACGCTGCGGGTCGTGGCCGAGCGCGACGACCCTCTCGCGCTCGGCGTCGTCACTCGGCCACAGCCGACCCTGGATCACACCGCCGAGGCAGGTCACCGCGCAGGCGGTGATGATCCCCTCGGGCGTGCCGCCGATGCCGAGCAGCAGGTCGACGCCGGTGTCCGCGGAGGCGGCCATCACGGCCCCGGCGACGTCGCCGTCGGCGATGAGCTTCACCCGGGCGCCGGCGGCGCGGATCTGCTCGATCAGCTCGGCGTGCCGCGGCCGGTCGAGGACGACGACCGTGACGTCGCGCGGGTGCACCGCCTTGGCCTTCGCGACCGCCCGGATGTTGTCCTCGACGGGGGCGGTGATGTCGACGACGTCGGCCGCCTCCGGGCCGGTGACCAGCTTCTCCATGTAGAAGCAGGAGCTGGCGTCGTACATCGAACCGCGCTCGCTGACGGCCATCACGGACACGGCGTTGTTCATGCCCTTGGCGGTGAGCGTCGTCCCGTCGACCGGGTCGACGGCCACGTCGCAGTCGGCACCCTCGCCGGAACCGACGTGCTCGCCGTTGAACAGCATGGGGGCTTCGTCCTTCTCCCCCTCGCCGATGACGACGACGCCGCGCATCGACACCGTGCCGACCAGCCGGCGCATCGCGTCGACGGCGGCACCGTCGGCGCCGTTCTTGTCACCGCGGCCCACCCAGCGCGCGGCGGCGAGCGCGGCGGCCTCGGTGACGCGGACGAGTTCGAGGGCAAGGTTGCGGTCCGGCGCCTGCTCCTGCACGGCCAGCGTGTCGGGAACGGCTGAGGAGTCGGACCTGGCGGCGGAGGCATGGGGAGCTGAAGGCACGTCGCCGAGCCTAGTTCGGCTACCCCGCAGACGCCCGAGATACGGCGCCACCACAGGTGGTCCAGGTCTCACCACGATAGCCCCCGGGTCGCTCGTCGCGGGCCGTACCCCCGGATTTCACCTGTCGTGCGGACGACAGCCGGAAGAGCGAAATCCGGCGTGCAACCTTTCGCGCCATGCACGCGTCCAACGCTGCGATCGGGTGGCCGTCACGCGGAGGGGGCGTGACGGCCCCCCGGCCAAACCCGTGGGCCGCCCGCGATACCCGCGGTGGGCGAGATGCTGACCACAGCCGCGCCCGGAACGGGCCCGTAGGCCCCGTCCGGCCGCCCGCCCCCCACCGCGCACCTGTGAAGATGGGACCGTGGCACAACGACAGCGACGCGGCCAGGAAACGATCCGCGACATGGTTCTCTCTCTCGCCGCGGTGATGGCCGGAGTCCTGGTCTTCGTCATCTTCGTCATGCCCCGGGGCAGCGACGAGACCGCGGTCAAGGTCGTGCCGACGGCCGAACCGATGGCCGCCTTCGCCCGGCAGGCGTCCTACACCCCGCTCGCCCCCGCCGGGCTGCCGGCGGAGTGGAAGGCGACGTCGACCCAGTTCACCCTCCCCACCGGGTCCGAGAGCGGCACGACGGCCGAGGCGCTGATCGGATACGTCATCGACCGCTCCGGCGCTCGCACGTACGCCCGGCTGCGGGAGAGCAACGCGCCGGACGCGGCACAGAAGCTGCTCGGCAACCGGCCGGCCCGCGGGACGGTGGACGTCGACGGGGTGCCCTGGCAGGCCCGTCCCGACGACAGCGGACACGTGGCGATCAGCCGCACCGACGGCGACCTCACGGTCGTCATCGACGACGGCGGCGGCAGGGGCGGTGGCGCGACGCAGGCCGACCAGATCGTGCTCGCCCGCTCCCTGCGCCCCGTCGAGCCGACGAACTGACGCCGTCGACCGTCCGGGCTACCGACACGGTTAGCGATTCAATAAAGTTTCGCTAACCTTTAGTAAGAATGTGCGGCCAGCGGCAAGCCGTGGATCTGCGGAATTGCCTCCGGACAACCGAGCATCGCTTTCGGGCACTGCCCTGCCCGGGGACGCCAGGTGTCAGCCGGCCCCGGGCGACGGCTGCCCGCCGCGGTTTCCATGCTGTCAGCGCTCCACTGTCAACGACGGGCGGAGATCAACGACGGGCGGAGGTGGCGGCCGCGACCGGCGGCGGGCCGCCGGGGTGGCCGTCGTGCGAGTCGTTCAGCGCGGTGGCGGCCGGGATGAGCACCGCCATTCCCAGGATGAGGCCCGCCGCGCGCCGCACCAGGTGCCTGCTGACCGGGGCGCGCCGATGGTGGCCGCCGTCCTGGCCGGCGCGGGGTCGAGCGTCGGGGGGATGCTGCCCGGGCGGGACGGTGCCGCCTGGGGCGGCGGTTGAGGCCAGCCCCCGGAAACGGTCGCCGACGGCAGGGCGTCGGGGCGACGGGCGTACGCCGGGCATGCGTCGTACCTCCGGACCGCCCGCTGCGGACGGACGGTCAGCCGTGCGGCGGCCACAGTTTCGCGTCCGCCGCAAATCGGAAACGTGTTGCAGCGACCTTGTACTATGGATCTCTGCGGAGCCAACCCGCTTCGACCACGATTGTCACCTGATTGATATCACGTTGCGTCGGCCGAGGGCAGCATAGGCCCCCGCTGGGCGCCAGCCGCGTGACCGTGCATCGGGTCCGCAATACTCCTGACACGGGTCGTTCGAATTGCCTCCGCACCGAACTGGTCGCGCTGGACACCACGATGGTGTGCGAGCGCGGATTGGCGACAGACCGAGGAAACGAAGGCGCGGAGGTGGCGATGCCGGACAGTCCCGAGCCCGCGACTACTGGTGACGTCGGTGGCACCCCCGCCGTCGGGCCGGCGGGACCAGCACTGAGCTACGAGACCGCGCGTGCCGAGCTGGAGGACGTCGTCCACCGGCTGGAGGCCGGCGGGGTCACGTTGGAGCAGTCCCTGGCCCTCTGGGAACGCGGTGAGGAGCTGGCTCGCGCCTGCCAGGCCCTCCTTGACGGCGCCCGTGCCCGGCTGGCCGCCGCCGACGCCGACCGTGCCGCTGCGGCGGCCTCCCGCCCGGCCGGACCCCCGCGGGACTGATCCGGGCGCCCGGCGGACGCGTCAGTTCTCCCCGACGACGGCGCCGAGCTGCCCGCCGGCCAGCCGGACGGCGAGCCGCTCCCCGGCCTCAACCTCCGCGGGGTCGCGCAGGACAGCCCCGTCGCTCGCCCGCTGCACCACGGCGTAACCGCGGTCCAGCGTCGCGGCCGGGGACAGGGCGCGCATCCGCGCCCGGGCCGCGGTCAGATCCCGCTCGGTCACGTCGAACGCGTGGTGGACGCAGCGCCGGGCGCGGGCCCGCAGCGCGGCGACGTCCTGGCCACGCCGATCGAGCTCCACCCAGGGCGCCGCGAGGACGGGCCGGCGGCGGAGGTCGGCGAGGCGGCGTTCCTCCCGGTCGAGCCGGTGCTCCAGCGTCCGACGGGCCCGGTCGCGCAGCTGGGCGACACCGACGGCCTGTTCGCCGACATCGGGCACCACCCGCTTCGCGGCGTCGGTCGGCGTCGAGGCCCGCACGTCGGCCACGAAATCGAGCAGCGGGGCGTCCTGCTCATGTCCGATTGCCGACACCACCGGCGTGCGGGCCGCCGCCACGGCCCGCACCAGCGCCTCGTCCGAGAACGGCAGCAGGTCCTCCAGCGACCCTCCGCCGCGGGCGATGACGATCACCTCGACGTCCGGCGCGCGGTCCAGCTCGCGCAGCGCGTCGATCACCTGGGACACCGCCAGCGGCCCCTGGACGGCGACCTCCCGCAGCTCGATCCGCACCGCCGGCCAGCGCCGCCGCGCGTTCTCCACGACGTCCCGCTCGGCCGCGCTGGCCCGGCCGGTGATCAGCCCGACGGCCGCCGGCAGGAACGGCAGCGGCCGTTTGCGGGCCGGCGCGAACAGCCCTTCGGCGGCCAGCGTGGCCCGCAGCTGCTCCAGCCGAGCCAGCAGCGCGCCCGCGCCGAGCGGGCGAATCTCCACTGCCGCAAGGGCTAGCGTGCCCCGGCCGGGGTGGAAGGCGGGCTTACCCCACACGACCACGCGGGCGCCGTCGACGAGCGCGGGACCGACCGCGTCACACACCGCCCGCGGGCAGGTCACCCGAAGGGAGACGTCCGCGACGGGGTCCCTCAGGGTGAGGAAGACAGTGCCCATTCCGGGGCGGCGGACGAGCTGGGTCACCTGACCCTCGACCCACACCCGGCCAAGCCGGTTGATCCACTCGCCGACGGCGCGCGAGACCGTGCGGACCGGCAAGGGCTGTTCGGCAGTCGAGGTCAGGGCCATACGAGGCACCGTAGCGGGGGCCGCCGACAGGTTCCGCGGGGTCCGCCGGTCCGTTGCGCGGACCGGATCGGACGTTGTCGCCATCGGGTGATGGATCGCCCGACCGCTCTTCCAGGAGACGCCCGACCGCGTAGACTGCCCTGCATGGGCCGGGTCCTTCTTGCCAAGCCGCGCGGCTACTGCGCCGGTGTCGATCGAGCTGTTGTGACCGTGGAGAAGGCGCTGGAGCTCTACGGCTCACCTGTCTACGTACGTAAGCAGATCGTGCACAACCTTCACGTCGTCAAGACGCTGGAGGCCAAGGGTGCGATCTTCGTTGACGAGACCGACGAGGTGCCCGAGGGTGCCACGGTGGTCTTCTCCGCGCACGGCGTAGCCCCGACGGTGCACGAGGAGGCGTCGGCGCGCCAGCTGCGCACCATCGACGCCACGTGCCCCCTCGTCTCCAAGGTGCACCACGAGGCTCGCCGCTTCGCCCGCGAGGACTACGACATCCTCCTCATCGGCCACGAAGGCCACGAGGAGGTCGTCGGCACCACCGGTCAGGCGCCCGACCGCATCCATCTGGTGGACGGTCCGGAGGACGCGGCCGGTGTCAAGGTGCGCGACCCTGAGCGGGTCGCCTTCCTCTCCCAGACGACTCTGTCCGTCGACGAGACGATGACGACGGTTGACGCCCTGCGCGAGCGCTTCCCGCACCTGCAGGGCCCGCCGAACTCCGACATCTGCTACGCGACGCAGAACCGTCAGGTCGCCGTCAAGGAGATCGCCGAGAAGGTCGAGCTCCTGATCGTCGTGGGCTCGCGGAACTCGTCGAACTCGGTCCGCCTCGTCGAGGTCGCCCTCGACGCCGGCGTCCCCGCCTCCTACCTCGTCGACGACTCCACCGAGGTCGAGGAGGCCTGGCTCGAGGGCATCCAGACCGTCGGCGTCACCAGCGGCGCGTCCGTCCCCGAGGAACTCGTCACCGGCGTCATGGCCTGGCTCGCCGAGCGCGGCTTCGCCGACGTCGAGGAAGTCACCTCCGCGGACGAGCACCTCCTGTTCGCCCTCCCCCCGGAGCTCCGCCGCGACATCCGCGCCAAGGAGCGCGAAGCCGCCGCTTCCTAGACCCGCGGCCGCCTGGCGGCGGCGTCACCCAGCTCGACCGCTCGACTCCATTCGACCCTTCCACGCCGCGGCGCCGCGGTGGCCCAGCCACCCAGGCGTCGCGGCGTTGTCGTGTCCAGCACACCACCGGAGCGGAGCTTCGGGCCGCTTCTGTAGGCCTCCGCGCCCGTTTTGCCCCTACACAAGCGGCCCCAAGCCGCTCAGCCCACCGGCCGCAGACCGAGGCGGGCGCTGGTAGCGCGGCGCCGAGGTGGGGGTGGCGTGGGGTCGGCGGGTCTGGTGACGTTGTGAGATGGCCCGTGCATGTGGGCGTGGGGGGAACGTGCGCGTGAGATGTCCTAGGGTCGGCCGTAGGGTCCGGCAGCCGCAGTGAGTCCCGGTGTTTCAGCGTCCCGGCGTTCCGGTCGGGATAGCGGACGCCGGGGCGGGAACGCTGGTCGCGGGCCGGCCGGTCGACGGCGACGAGAACATCTCGGGAGAAACGGGCGCATGAGCGAGCAGGAATACCGCATCGAGCACGACAGCATGGGCGACGTCCGAGTACCGGCGTCGGCCAGGTGGCGGGCGCAGACGCAGCGGGCGGTGGAGAACTTCCCCGTTTCGGGCCAGCGGATCTCCCGCGCGCACATCCAGGCACTCGCGCGGATCAAGGCTGCCGCGGCGACGGTGAACGCCAAGCTCGGGGTCCTCGACGGGGACATCGCCGAGGCGATCAGGGACGCGGCGGCCGAGGTCGCGCGGGGTGACTGGGACGACCAGTTCCCCCTCGACGTCTTCCAGACCGGCAGCGGCACGTCGTCGAACATGAACACCAACGAGGTGCTGGCGTCGCTGGCGTCGGAGCGCCTCGGCCGGCCGGTGCACCCGAACGACCACGTGAACGCCTCGCAGAGCTCGAACGACGTGTTCCCGTCGTCGATCCACGTGGCCGCGACCCAGGGCATCGTCCAGGAACTGATCCCGGCGCTGGATCACCTCGCGGCCTCCCTCGGCCGCAAGGAGACCGAGTTCGCGGACGTGGTGAAGTCGGGCCGGACCCACCTGATGGACGCCACGCCGGTGACGCTCGGGCAGGAGTTCGGCGGGTACGCGGCGGCGATCCGCCTCGGCGTGGAGCGCCTGAACGTGGCCCTGCCGCGGGTCGGCGAGCTGCCGCTGGGCGGCACGGCGGTCGGCACGGGGATCAACACCCCGCCCGGCTTCTCCGCCGCCGTCATCGAGGAACTGGCGGCGAACACCGGCCTGCCGCTGACGGAGGCGCGTAACCACTTCGAGGCGCAGGCGTCCCGCGACGGGCTCGTCGAGGCGTCCGGTGTGCTGCGGGTCATCGCCATCTCGCTCTACAAGATCGCGAACGACCTGCGCTGGGCGTCGTCGGGGCCGCGGGCGGGGCTCGGCGAGATCCACCTGCCGGACCTGCAGCCGGGATCGTCGATCATGCCGGGGAAGGTGAACCCGGTCATCCCCGAGGCGGTCTGCCAGGTCGTCGCGCAGGTCGTCGGGAACGACGCGGCGGTCGCGTTCGGCGGGTCGGCCGGCAACTTCGAGCTCAACGTCATGCTGCCGGTGATCGCGCGCAACCTGCTCGAGTCGATCCACATCCTGTCGACGATCAGCGTCCTGCTCGCGGACAGGTGCGTCGACGGGATCAAGGCGAACGTCGAGCGGTGCCGCCGGTACGCGGAGTCGTCGCCGTCCATCGTGACCCCGCTGAACAAGTACATCGGGTATGAGGAGGCGGCGAAGGTCGCGAAGCTGTCGCTGGCGGAGGAGAAGACGATCCGCGAGGTCGTCGTCGAGCGCGGCTACATCGAGGCCGGCAAGCTCACCGAGGAGCAGCTCGACGCCGCCCTCGACGTGCTGTCGATGACCCACCCGTAGCCTCGGCGTCCCGCGGAGCCACACCGCGGATCTGATCACAGAGTGTGCATGATCACGGGTGGGCCGGCTCCGGAACGCGCACGTTCCGGAGCCGGCTCCCCGCGCCGCCGCTGGCCGGGCGCCATCCCACCCCAGCACCGCCCTGCGCGGGCCGGTGTCCGTCCGACAGGGATGGCGCGGTCGCGGTCGCGGCGGGAGTCGTGGAAGACCCCCCAGACAGCCTCCACGACCCCCGCGACCTGTCTAACGAGCCAGCCGCCCGGGCGTTACGGGTCCGGGACCAGGCAATCCAGCAGCGTCGACACCCGCAGCCGACGGATCGGGCGTCCGCCGCGCCGCCCACGGACGCAAAGCCCCGATTCATCCCGGTAAGCCCGGCTGGCCCGGTACGCAGGCGGGCCCACACCTCGGTCACATCGGCGTCGGCCTCGGAGTTCAGACCTCGGAGTTCGGGCCTCCGACTTCGCGCCTCCGACTTCGCGCCTCCGACTTCGGGCCTCCGACTTCGCGCCTCCGACCTCCGCACGCCGACCCGCGCTCCGACCACCGGCATCCGGGCTCCGCGCGGCCAACCGGCTCTCCCCGCCACATTCCGGCACGTCTCGGGTATTACACAAGGATTCAACCCGCCTACCGATCGTGATACCACGTGCGTAAAACGCTCCCAGGAAAGCCCGGAGAAGAAATAAACGTAACAAGACCGGGCAACATGACTGACGACGCGGTCCCGCCAGATAGCCTCTGGTCCACCGGGAGCCGGAAGAATTGCGGGGAGGTGACGGTGTTCGACTATGACGTCCTCGTCATCGGGTCCGGACCCGGCGGGCAGAAGGCTGCGATCGCGGCAGCCAAGCTTGGCCGGCGGGTCGCGATCGTGGACAAACGGGAGATGATCGGCGGGGTCAGTATCAACACTGGCACGATCCCGTCCAAGACTCTGCGGGAGGCCGTTCTCTACCTGACCGGCATGTCGCAGCGTGAGCTGTACGGGTCGAGTTACCGCGTCAAGGACGACATCACTGTCGGTGACCTTTCGGCGCGTACCCGGCATGTCATCAGCCGGGAGATCGATGTCATCCGCAACCAGCTCAGCCGCAACCACGTCACGCTGCTGACCGGGCTGGCGAGCTTCGTCGACTCGCACTCGGTGAGCGTTCGCGCCGCCGGCGACGTCGAGGATCGGCGGGTCACCGCCGAGCGGATCATCATCGCCACCGGTACCAGGCCCGCGCGGCCGGACACGGTCGACTTCGACGGCCGGACGGTCGTCGACAGCGACCAGATCCTCGCGCTGGAGAAGCTGCCGCGGTCGATGGTGGTCGTCGGCGCCGGGGTGATCGGCATCGAGTACGCCTCGATGTTCGCCGCCCTCGGCACCAAGGTCACGGTGGTCGAGCGCCGCGACCGGATGCTCGACTTCTGCGATGTGGAGATCGTCGAGGCGCTGAAGTACCAGCTTCGCGACCTCGCGGTGACGTTCCGCTTCCGCGAGTCGGTGGTCTCCGTCGAGCGGCACAACGGCGGCACGCTCACGCTGCTGGAGAGCGGCAAGAAGCTGCCGGCGGACACGGTGATGTACTCCGCCGGGCGCCAGGGGCTCACCGACATCCTGAACCTGCCCGCCGCGGGCCTGTCCGCGGACAACCGCGGCCGGATCAAGGTCGGGTCGGACTTCCGGACCGAGGTCGAACACATCTACGCCGTCGGCGACGTCATCGGCTTCCCGGCGCTGGCCGCGACGTCGATGGAACAGGGTCGCCTGGCCGCCTACGCCGCGTGCGGCGAGGAGGTCAACGCCCTGCGGGCGGAGCTGATGCCGATCGGGATCTACACGATCCCGGAGATCTCCTACGTCGGGCGCACCGAGGACGAGCTGACCGAGCAGGCCATCCCGTTCGAGGTGGGTATCGCCCGATACCGGGAACTCGCCCGCGGCGCGATCCTCGGCGACTCCTACGGAATGCTGAAGCTGCTGGTCAGCCCCGAGGACCGCAGCCTGCTCGGGGTGCACTGCTTCGGCACCGGAGCCACCGAGCTCATCCACATCGGGCAGACCGTGATGGGCTGCAACGGCACCATCGACTACCTGGTCGACAGCGTCTTCAACTACCCGACGCTGGCCGAGTCCTACAAGGTCGCGGCGCTCGACGCGATGAACAAGATGCGCGCCGTCGCCCGCTTCAGCGGCTGATGTCGGCCCGGCGGTCATCCCGCCGGGCCTTCGCACCACCACGAGCCCCGTCGCGGGCCGAGGCGCCAGCTCCCGGTCCCCCGCTCGCGACGGGGCGTCGTCGTGCGCCCGGCCCCGCCCGGCAGTGTCCGGGCGATCTTGCTGGTGGGTGCGTCGTCTGTGTGTGCTGTGGTCGGGTTGGCTGGTCGGGTTCCGTGGAGGGGCCGCCGGCCCTGCCGGCTGGTCGCTTCGGAGGGGCCGATGTCCGGATTGCCCCACAGGGGGACCAGGCGCTTCCAGCCGGCTGCGGGGGCCCGGTGTCTGGGGTGCCCGCGATCGTCGCGGCCAGCTCCCTGCCGACCGGTGGACTAAAAGGTCACGGTGAGCGACGACAATCCGAGGCTGCTGCGGTTCAGAGGGACCACGGTGGTCGTTCTGGATGAGCGGGACCGGGCGCACTTCTGGTTGGTTGCGCTACGGGGCTCGTGTCCGGTTTGCCCGCGCGAAGGGGCCCGCTGCGCTGCTGACCGGCCGCTCTGTACGGCCCGGTACCCGGGGCCCCCGCCATGATCGGCCGGACACGGCCTAGCCGCCGACGGCCGCCGGGGCCCGCGCGGACCGCGCGGACCGCCAGGCCAGCGCGGACAGTCCCTGCACGGTGGCCACGCCCGACGCCATGCTCGGCCCGTTCTTCGTGTACACCGCCATGATGTAGTCCCGGCCGTCGCCGTGGACGTGCGCGAGGCTCGTGATCACCCAGCCGCTCGTGCGGGGCAGCCAGCCGTTCTTCAGGTCCACGGTGACACCGGCCGGCACGCCGCCGGTGAGCCCCCACCGCTGCGCCGGGACGACGGTCTTCAGCAGGCTGCTGATCACACCGCGCTGCGCCGCCGTCAGGACGCCCGGGTAGGAGACCGCCCGCAGCACCGCGAGCTGGTCGGCGCCCGTGGTGCTGGTCAGGCCCCAGCGTCCGCCCGATCCGGCCCTGGTGGAGCTCATGCCGAGCCGGCCGAAGAAGGCGTTCATGCCCGCCGTGCCCCCCGCGTCGGACCACAGGGCGCTCGCCGCGCTGTTGTCGCTGACCGAGATCATCTTTCGGGCGAGGGCCTGCTGGCGGGCGGGGAGCCGGCCGGAGTCACCGGCTCGCTGGACGAGCGCGGTGAGGATGTCGAGCTTGACCGAACTCGCCGTCTCGTAGCCCGCGACGGCCGGGTCGGTCAGCGCGACGGTGGTGCCGGCGACCGCGTCGTAGAACGCCACGCTCACGTGCCCCGGCCGGCCGGCGAGGTAGGTCCGGAACGCGGCCGTGCGGCTGGACGTGCTGGACAGGCTGGACGTGCTGGACGTCGCGGTGCTGGACGTCGCCGCCACGGTCTCGACCGTGGCGGTCGCGGCGCGGGCGGTGCTGGTCGCCGCGTACGCGGTCGCGTAGGTCGGCGCGGCCGAGGAGGTGCCGGCGCTCCCCGACGCGCCCGAGGTCGACGGAGCCGTCACCGGTGTTCCGGCCGCGAGCACGTGCGACGGCTCGGGCCCGCGATCTGCCGCGGAACGCTGGGCCGGGACGGCCGGTCGCAGCGCCGTGGCCAGCGATGAGCCGGAGCTCAGGTCCGCGGCTTCGGCGATCCTCCGGGCCGTCGCGGGGCTGATCGCCGTGCCGCCGCCAGCCGCGGGCGCCGATGCCGCCGTGCCGGCGACCTCCGTGGCCGGCCAGTAGAGCATCCCCCCGGCGGACCCGGCGACGACCAGCAACGCGAACCTTGCGCCGTGACGGCGCCTCCGACTATCTCCCACGCCGTCTGTCTAACCAGGACAACCATTGAACAGAAGAGCCCGGAAACAAACGACTTCCACCTTTTACGCCCATGACAAAAAGGCGATCACAAAAGACAGGGATGTTTCCGCGGCGATGTTCCGAATGCGACTATAAAAGTATATCAACACCCGTCCGGCCGGGTAGCGCTACGGCTCCTATCCGCATCGGTGCGCACAGCACGGCGCTTTTTCGCACGGAATGCGGCCGGTACAGTCGCCTGTGACGGCGCGGCGCGCACGCCCGCGCGGGCGGAGGTGTTGATGCGCGCGCTCGGCACCACGGGCCCCGACCCGGACGGTGTGCCCGCCGGCAACGGACCGAGCGGGTTGTTCGTCGGTCTCACAACGCTCGACACGATCTATCGGGTCGAGCGGCCCCCGCTGGCCGACGAGAAGATCGTCGCGGCCGAGCTCGTCACCGCGGCGGGCGGTCCCGCGACCGGTGCGGCCGTCACGTTCGCGCATCTCGGGGGCCGGGCGGTGCTGCTCAGCGCGGTGGGCGCGGGGCAGCTGGCGGAGGCGGCGCGCGCCGACCTGGCCGCCGTCGGGGTCCACAGCCTCGACCTGCGGCCGGGCGAGGTCGTCCTACCCGTGTCCGCGATCATGGTCAGTGCGCCGGGCGGCCAACGGGCAGTGGTGTCCGCCCACCGCGCGCTGCCCGGCCCGGCGCCCGGCACCGCGGCTGCGGACGCAGTCAGGGGCGCCGGAGTGAACGTTGGCGACCTGGCCGTCGTGCTCGTCGACGGACACCAGGTCGACGTGGCCCTCGAGGTCATCCGGTCCACCGGCGAGAAGGTCCGCGGGCCGGCCGGCGCAGGGCCGATCGGCGTCGGTGCCGCGGCGCGCAGGCCGCCGGTGGTGTTCGACGGCGGCTCGTGGAAGCCCAGCACCGAGCGACTCCTCGCCCACGTGGACGCGGCGATCTGCGGCGCCGCCTTCCGACCACCGAGCCTGCCCGACACTGCCGGGGTACCGGACATCCTGCGCTACCTGCTGGACCAGGGGCCGTCGTTCGCCGCGGTGACCAACGGAGCCGCCCCGATCCGCTGGGCCGACGCCCACGGCGGCGGCCTGGTCCGCCCACCCACGGTGCACGCCGTCGACACCCTCGGCGCCGGGGATGTCCTGCACGGCGCCTTCGCCTGGTCCCTCGCGGGCACGTCCACGGTCGACACGGCGACCATGGCGGATACGGCGACCATGGTCTCGGCGCTGACGGCCGCGGCGCGGGTCGCGGCCCGGTCCGTCGAGAGCTTCGGCACCCGAGCGTGGCTGCGTCAGCCCGTCGACGGCGCAGGCGCGCGGCACCCTGATCAGTCGAGCTCGCCGGCGGGCAGGTCGACCAGGTAGTCGGCTCGGGCGGCGGTCGCCGCGATCAACCCGAGATTGCTCAGGTCGTTGTTCTGCACCCATTCTCTGGCCGCCGCCGGCGACCTGCCGATGCGGTGCTGGCGAGCGATCAGACGGGCGCGCGCGGTCTTCTCGTCCACCCGCAGAAACCACGTCTCGTCCAGGTACGACCGCAGCTGTGCCCAGGCCCCGGAGTCCACCAGCAGGTAGTTCCCCTCGCAGACGACCAGCCGGACGGTCGGCGGTATCCGGTGCGTGCCGGGCACGGATTCATCACTCCGGCGGCTGAACGACGGCGCGCCCACCTCCCCCGGGCCGCGGGCGCGCAGCCTGGCCAGCAGGGCGGCGTACCCGACGGCATCGAAGGTGTCGGGCGCGCCCTTGCGATCGGCGAGCCCGCGCCGGCGCAGTTCGGCGTTCGACAGGTGGAATCCGTCCATCGGCGCCTGGGCGACCAGCGGCGGCCGGCGGCCGTGCCGCGCTACCAGTTCGCCGACCAGGCGGTCCGCCAGGGTGCTCTTGCCCGCCCCGGGCGGCCCGGCGATCCCGAGCAGGCGCCGGCCCGGTTCACGCAGCAGCGTCTCGGCCCGCGCGAGCACCGCCGCCAGTCCGGTCAGCACCGGCGGGGACGTGGAGTCCACCCGGTCATGATGGCAGCGCGGGCGAGCAGGTGGCGGTGCTCGGGCAGACAGTGCTCAGGCGGACAGCCTTCAGAAGGACAGCCCGCCGGTGGCGGCGATGGTCTGCCCGGTGACCCAGCGGGCCGCGTCGCTGTCCGCCCGGTAGTTGACACCATCTCATCGCGCTGCTGCGCGTGCATGCACTCAGCTCCGATGCCACCGTGTCACCGTTGGTGTTCCATCACAGCCGTTTCCGCCAGCTGCTGGCCAGCTGACCGCGGACTCACCGCCGCACCGCCGGAGGCACGCCGTGGCGTCCATGCCGCCCGATCTGGACCTCGATCTACCGATCTGCGCCACCTGCGGGGTGCAGTACGGCGCGCCGCGGGCGGACTGCCCGGTCTGCGAGGACGAGCGGCAGTACGTCGGCTGGGAGGGGCAGCAGTGGACCTCGCTGACCCGGCTGCACGCCGAGGGCTACCGGGGGGTGCTGCGACCGGAGGGCACGGGCGTCACCGGTGTCGGCGCCGAGCCGAGGATCTCCATCGGTCAGCGGGCGCTGCTGGTGCACACCGGTGCGGCGACGATCCTGTGGGACTGCGTGCCGTTTCTCGACGCCGACCTGGTCGGCGAGGTCGGCGAGCTCGGCGGCATCGACGCGATCGCGATCAGTCATCCGCACTTCTACGGCGCGATGGTCGACTGGAGCCGCGCGTTCGGCGGGGTGCCGATCTACGTCCACGCCGCGGACGAGCGGTGGATCGGCCGGCCCGACCCGGCGGTCGAGCTGTGGAGCGGCGACACGCTGGCCATCGGCGACGGCCTGACGCTGATCAACGGCGGGGTGCACTTCGCCGGTGGCACCGTGCTGCACTGGGCCGGCGGCGAGGACGGCCGCGGCGCCCTGTTCTCCGGCGACATCCTGCAGGTCGTGCTCGACCGCCGGTGGGTGAGCTTCATGTACAGCTACCCGAACTACATCCCGGAACGGCCGAGCGTCGTGCGGCGCGCCGTCGAACTCCTCGAGCCGTTCGAGTTCCACGCCGTCTACGGCGCGTTCTGGGAGACCGTCGTGCGCGCGGACGGCAACGCTGCCGTCCGCCGTTCCGCCGACCGGTACCTGCGCTTCGCCACCGACGACGTGCCGTAGGGCGCGAACCCGGCCGTCAGGGGACCAGCCGGGACTGGTGGGACGCCGCGCGGAGCTTGACGCCGAGCCGGCCGGCGATCTGACCCGGGTCCACCCAGCGGATCCGGTTCGGGCCGTTGTCGGGCACGGCGAGACCGCGGTCCTCGACGTGCAGCAGGTAGGTCACGTCGTAGTGCACATGTTGGGGCTCGCCCAGGATCGGGGCGGCCTCCACGATCGTGGCGTCGACGTCGAAGGGCACGATCCGGTCGGGGATCACCATGTTCGCCTCGACGCCGGCGTGCCGGGTCGCATGCTCCAGCGCGGCGCCGAGCAGGGACGACGCGTCCGCCTCGACATGACCGCCCGGAAGCTGCCAGGTGGAGGCCGAGCCGTTCATGACCTCCAGGACGCGCCAGTCAGGCGAGACGACGGCGGCGCGGCAGGTGACGTGGGCCGGCTGCGTGCTCCGGGCCGTGATCGCGGGCCCGTGGAGAGCAAGCACGACGAGGGAGCGGATGAGGTCCATCTCGTCCGGGTTCGCCTCGATGTAGCCGAGAGCCACACCGATCACCGCGTTGTTGGTGACCGCCACGCTCAGGGAACGTACTGGTGTTGTGGGGTCAGCACGGGGCACCGCCCCAGGACACGCCGAAATTCGTAATGCACACATACCCTCACTTATAGTGTCGGCAACAGGGTTGTATTGGTACAAATAGGCGGCTTCGGTGCGGCCTCATCATGGACCTCGCCGTTCGACCGCCCACACACGGGTCGATCGAGGCGACCGTCGAGGGTCGCCCGGGTCGCGCGGGTCGCGCGCCGTCGCGCCGGGTGTCGCCGTGCCACCCCTGCCATCAAGCGCCACGTTGCGTGATGGCCGCGTGCATCCCGGGGCACGCCGATCCCATCGCCCGGGCCGGGCTTCGGCACGATGATCGCCCCCCTCAGGATCGGGTGAAGCGGACAAACACGGCAACAACCTGGTTGCCGGTTACCCCGCCCCTACCATCCCTAAACCTACCTAGTCCGCCAAACGCGATATTTTGCTCCCCCTTCAGTCGGCAGCCCGATCCGGGCTCCGCGCGCGGCGGATGACGCCTGGTCAGAGCCGGATGACCGCCGCCGGCGAACCAGTCGCTGCCGCGATCGTCACCACCACGTCCGGGCCCACCCGCGGCCAGCTCCGCGGGTACCCCCGCAGCCGGCGGGCTTCGCGTCCGCCGTCCGCCGTCCGCCGTCCGCCGACGCGGACCACCGACGCCGGCCATGACAGCCTGCCGACACGCGTCCACGGGAGCGGCGGGTGCGAGCTAGGGTGCGGCGACAGATCGCCAGATTCCGGTTACCGGGCCATCCGCCGATACGCGTGTATCGCCTGCGCACAGGCCGGTCGCCGAGGGGGTGCGACGCCATCCGGGCACGGATCTTCGTGGGTCCAGGGACGAAGGAGACGACCACATGCGGGACAGCCAGGCTCTCGACGCGTCGAGACCCCGGATCGGGCCACCGCCCCGACTCGCCGCGCTGCTTACCGGACTCGCGCTCGCCGGACTCGTCGGGCTGACCGCCGGCTGCGGGCCGGACGGCTCGGACGGCACGCCCACGTCCGCCCCGAGCGCCAGCCTGCCCTCATCCCTGGCTTCGGCCCTGCCCACCGGCCTGCCCACCGGCCTGCCCACGGCGCTGCCCTCCGCGCTGGCGACGTCCCTGCCCGGGGTGGGCCGGATCGACGGCGCGACCGGCGCGGACGCGCTGAAGGGGACCAACGTGCCCGCGGACTTCCCCATCCCGCCGGGGGCGAAGGTGAAGGTCGGCGCGAGCATCGGCAGCGCGTCGACCGTGACGCTGACCGGGGTGACGCCCGCCAGCACGGCCGATTTCTACCGCAGCGCGCTGCCGAGCGCCGGATACAAGATCACCTCCGATGCCCCGGCCGGCGCGACCGCCCACGCCATCGCGTTCACCGGTCACGGCGTGACCGGTGGCATCGGCTCGGGCGGCTTCGGCCAGACCAACGGCACCGTGATCGTCTTCTCCAAGCAGTAGGAAGCCCGCCGGTTTCCTCGCCACCTGTCGCGTCGGCCACGCGCCGCGACAGGTGGCGCCGGGGGTCAGACCGACGCGGGCGCCAGCTCGGGCAGGTTGAAGTACCCGCGGATCTCGCTCTGGACGGCCCGTGGCTCGCGGCGGGCGTCCACGACCGCGACGAACTCCTTGCGCTGGAAGATCTCCATCACCGGCTGGGTCTTCTCGTGGTAGTCGCGCAGCCGGACGGCGAGGGCCTGCGGGTTGTCGTCCGGCCGGGTCAGCAGCGGCGCGCCGCAGACATCGCAGGTGTCCGGCATGACCGGCCGGCTGGCCATCAGGTTGTAGTCCAGGCCGCAGCGCGAGCACAGCCGCCGGGCGAGCACCCGGCGGTAGACCTCCTCGTCCGGGAGGTCCAGGTAGATCACTCCGTCGATGTCGTAGCTCTCCAGAAAGAACTCCGCCTGCCGCGCGTTACGCGGGAATCCGTCGATGATGAATCCGTAGTTCCAGTCGTGGTCCGACAGCCGGGTCCGCACCACCGATTCCACCAGGTCATCCCCGACCAGCTGGCCGGCGGCGACCGTGCGTTTCACCTGAGCACCGAGTTTCGTGTGGTTCGATACGTTCCAGCGAAACACGTCGCCGACGCTGATGTGGGCCAGGTCGAAATCCCGCGCCAGCATCGTCGCCTGGGTTCCCTTGCCGCTGCCCTGCACTCCCATGATGACGAACTTGCGCACGAATCGAATTCCCTCTCCCGCTCGAACCGCGGTTTCCAGGGCGTCGGCCGCGGACTGGCCGTCCGGTTATTCCCTGCCCGGTACCGTATCCGTTGAACGAATGGACCGCCCCGTTCCCGCCGGGCGGAATGCGGCGTGGTCGACGACACGTTTTCCGGCACGGGCGGCCCACCACGGGAGGTACCCGGGACACGGTGCCGGCAGCGGCATCCGGGCGGGCTCCTGCGACCCATGCCTCACCCGCCCCGGGTGGCCCGCTCGCGCCACCCGGGGGGCCGCCGCGCCCCGCCCCCGCCACCGCCCGGCCCGCGGCCCGGCGGGGGCGCCCACCCGGCCATGCCGGTGGTGGCGGCGGGAACAACAAAGAGCAGGATGGGCATCGGAATCAGCGAGTGGGGAACGGCCGCGCGGGCGGCCGAGCTTCCTGGTTCCGGGAGGGAAACGCGAGTGTCGAGGGGACTGCGGCGGGCACTCGGGGCGGCGCTGGCCGCCGTCGCGCTGACGGCCGGGCTCGGAGCGTGCGATTCGGGCGGAAAATCGACGGACACCTCCGCCGACGTAACGCTGAACCGTGGGCAGGAATCGTCCGTTCCGTTCAGGACCAGTACGGACGGTGAGGTGTTGCTGGATCTCACCACTGCCGCGCCGGGGGTGTCCTGGGAAACCCCGGGCAGCGAGTCGGCGGTGGTGTCGCTGTTCGTCGACAACACCTACGCCACGGACGTGGTCATCCCCGCGGCGTTCCCTATCAGGAGGAGCCTGGCGCTCGGGCATCTCGCCGCCGGCGGCCACACCCTGCGGGCCACCCTCGCCGCCGACCGCTCACCACGCGGCGCGGCCTCGGCCCGCCTCAGCGCGCTGACCTTCCGCACGGTCACCCCGCAGGAGCCGGGCTACCAGGCGCTCGCCCACGCGCCGGTGATCTACGGCCGCACCACCCCGCCGCCCGCGGGCTCCGCCCCCAACCCCCTCGCTGGCGGCCCGTTCCAGAACGCGGTCACCGACACCCCGCTGGTCGCCTTCCACACCGAGGCGCCGGCCACGATCACCGGGCACCGGCTGCTGACCTACTCGATGGTCTGGAGCAATGAGGACGGCGGAACCTCCACCCCGGCCCTCATGGCGCAGTGGGGTCGCACGACCGACATCGAGTGGACCTACCAGGTGGAGATCGACGCGGCCGGCAACGCGATCCCCGGCAGCGCCGTGATCCAGGCGCCCGAACACACCATCACCGCCTTCAGCGGACGCTTCGAGGGCACGCACGCGGTCCTCGGCACCTGCTCGGACAACAACGGGATGTGCTCGAACCCGGACGGCCGGATGCGTTTCGCCCTGTCCACGGCCGACGCGCTCGACCCGAACGCCGACGCCCGCGAGCGCGAGATGGATGCCAACCCGTGGACCTACTGGGTGATGTCCCAGGAGGTCGCGCGGGAGGGCAAGGTCGACGACGACAAGGCGCCGAACTCCACCACGAAGATCAGCAACCCGCGCAACTACCTGTATCTGATCATCCGCAAGTCCACGGTCGGCCCGGCGAACACCGACACGAGCTGGGTCGGCCTGTCCGTCGGGGTCCGGCTGTCCGGCAGCGGTCAGACCTACCGGTCCAGCAAGATCTACCCGGCCTGGGCGATCCGGCGGGACGCGCCCGCCGCGACCGCCGTCGAGCTGCCGCCCGGCACCGTCGCCGAGGACATCGCGACGATCGAGGCAACCCGGACCGTCGGCGCGGGCAGTGACCGCGGCACCCGCATCCAGGTGGACTCGATCGAGCGCGCGTTCCTGCTCGGGCCGAACTACCAGCCCCAGCCGTCGTTCCTGTTCACCCCGGCCAGGGCGACGCTGACCGCGGCGGCGCCGACCGCCGTGCTGTACCGCCGGCCCAACGGCCCCTCCTGACCCGAACCCCCGGCGAGCGGGACCACCAAGGTGGCCGACCCGCCCCCGCCGGGGTGCCGGCGGCCCCGGGCGCCCGGGCGCCCCGCGCCGGCGCCGGGCCGGGGCCCCCGGGCCGGCCCCCGGGGGCGCCCGGGCGGGGCCCCACCGCGGTGGCCCCCCGGCGTGGCTACCGGGCCGGCCCCGGTCGCTTATACAC
>NZ_JALKFX010000117.1 GCF_023243045.1 Frankia sp. AgB32 | reverse complement strand
TACCCAGGACACCCGCCCCCGCCACCTAAACCAACATCAACACTGGGCTACTGGAACCGTCACCCGTGAATGGACACCGCCTACCGCGTCAAAAAGCCCACAGACACCGGCACCAAACACGACCAACCACCGAAGATCATCCTCGCCCGTGCAGCTTAACTAAGCACCATTGGGCTATGACCGGCACTGGGCTGGTCGAACAGCTGCGAGGTTCTGCGGTCCGTGATCGCCGTTTAGTGTGCCGGTTCTCGTAGGTCGATCTGGGCTCCGATGCCGAGCGTGAGTGCGCGTCGGTACAGCAGGTCGGCGGCCACGAGGTCCTGGAGGCCGAAGCCCACCGAGTTGAAGATCGTGACCTGGTCGGCGGCGGCGCGGCCGGGCGCGGAGCCGGTGAGTACGGCGCCGAGAGCGACCAGATCGGCGGGGTTCAGGGTGCCGGCGTCTATGGCGTGCCGGATGTTTCCCGATTCCCGCAGGGCGAGTGGTAGGTGGTCGACGGTGACCAGGTCGGCGGCGGCCAGTGTGTGGGGGTCCAGTTCGCTGAATACCGGTCGTGGCGGCGATCCGACCGCGTTGAGGTGGATGCCGGGGCGGATGTGGCGGGCCAGCACGATGGGGCTGGTGGACGGGGTGAGCGTGCAGACGATGTCGGCCTGGGCGAATACGGCGGAAATCTCGTCGGCATGCTCGACCTTCAGGTCGAGCGAGGCGACGTCTGTGCGCAGTCGTTCGCGCGAGCCATGGGAACGCGACCAGACGACCACCTTTTCGATGTCGAGGGCCGTGTGGTGGGCGAGGACGTGCTCGGCGGCGAGTGCGCCCGCTCCGATCAGTCCGAGGACGGTCGATTCTTTGCGGGCGAGTGTTTCGGTGGCGAGGACGGTCGTCGCCGCGGTCCTCATCCTGGTGATCATTTTTCCGTCGATGAGGGCGAGGCATTCCGCGGAGTCGGTGGAGTAGAGCGAGATCGTCGATCGTTGGGCGGCGATGCCGTGGTTGCGGTTCAGGGGCAGGTCGGCGAGCATTTTGACGGCGTAGAGCCTGAGGTAGGGCGCGTAGGAGGCCATCGGGATGTAGGCCGGCCCGTCGGCGCTGTTGTCGTTCGCCGCGCGCATCGGGTCGGGTACGGGCTGGGTGGCGTCGCCCTGGTCGAGCGCGATGTAGGCGCGACGGAGCGCGTAGATCAGCGAGGGGTGGTCGAGCAGGCCGGCGCTGTCGGCGGCGGTCAGGATCAGTGTTGCCATGCGCTCGTCGATGTGAGTGCGGTCAGGGTCGGGGCGCGTCCTTCTTCGATGTGGGCGATGGTGAGTGCCTCGGCGAGCCGGTCGTTGCCGGAACGAACCGCCTCAAGGATCATTTCGTGTTCTTGGCCTTGGACCATGAGGTCACGTCCCGATGTCAGGTAGAACAGCCAGACGATGCGTCCGGCGACCGCGCGCATCAGCGATGTGATCAGCGCGTTGTGGGCCGCGGCGACGAGCGCGACGTGGATCGCTCCGTTGAGTTCTGCCTGGCGCAGCGCGTCGGTGGGTTTGAGGGTCTGCAGTTGCCGTTGTGCCTCGGCGACGGCGGCTTCGAGCTCGTCGAGAGTCCCGCCGGCTCGGACTCGTCGGGCGGCGGCGCCGGCGGCGACGACCTCAAGGCCGAGCCGCGCGTCGAACACGTCGCTGATGCTTTGTCGGGTCCAGGTCGTGACGACGGCTGAGCGGTGTGGGCTTGTCTCGATGAATCCGTCGTTGGCGAGCAGCGGCATGGCCTCGCGGATGGGCACGCGGGACACGTTCAGCTGTTCGGCGAGGTGCTGCTCGTAAAGGGGGCTGCCCTGGGGGTACTCGCCGAGAATGATCGATCTCCGTAGCGTCGCGTAGAGCTTGACGGACAGCGGCTGGTCGGACTTCGTCACAACTGGATCTCCTTTCTCGGTCACGGGAAGAAGACGGCGGTCTAGAAGAACTCGGTGGTGTCGACTCGCTGTGCCTGGTCCGGGGGAAGCAGTCGCAGCCAGCGGTGTGCGATCGTCTCGTGGGCGTTCGCCGAGACCGACCCGTGGACGCGCAGTCGTGCGATCCCGCCGTCGGGATAGACGTCGAGGCGGACGCGGGACACCTGCGAGCGGGATCGGATCCGGAATCGGTGCGCGGTGTCGGGCAGCAGTGCCGCGCGCTCGACGAGCGGTTCCCCGGTGTCGTCGTCCGACAGGGCGGCCCAGCCGGGCGCGCCGCCGATGAACGTCGAGGTGTCGATGACCACGTCGCGCAGGACGCCAGGCGCGGCCAGTTCGACGACCAGCCAGTCGTTGTCGGTGTCGCGCCGGCGCGCGGTTTCCCACCCGTCCGACATCACCGCCGCGCGCCCGGGGGCGAGCGCGTTGTTCGGTGACCCGAAGAAGGCGTCACTGCAGGCCACGATTCGGCCTCCTGCCAGCGTGGCGGCGAGGTCGACGTGGCCACTGAGCAGGCGCGGGTCCGCCACGACCTGTCCGTAGGCACGAAAGCGCGCGACGCCGCCGTCGGGATCGATGGTCAGCCGCAGGTGTGTCACGAGCTGGTCGGCAGGCCCGTCGACGAGAACGACGTTCGGTGCGTCGCCGGTGAGCGCGGTACTGGTGATGAGGGGTGTCCAGACGGCGGCGAGCAGGTCGTCCGTGTCGGGATAGCCCAGCAGGGTGGTCGCCTCGACGGAGGCTTTTGGCGGGTAGTTGCCGCGGAAGTATGCGGTGTTGATGTCGGTTCCGCGCACGATCGCGGGCGCCGCCAATCTGATGATCGCGAACTCGGCGCCGGGGGCGCGGCGTCGCCTCGTCTCCCAGCCGTCGTAGATTTTGCCACGTCGGCCGAACGCCGCCGGGTCGTGACGGGCCGGGAGCGGGTCGATCAGGGCGAGGCCGTCGCCGAAGAAGTCATCGCTGACGTAGCGCACGGAGCCACCGACGGCCCGACTCGCCAGATCGGGCATCGAGCGCAGTGCCGACTCCGGACTCATCGTCGTCTCCCTGGGTGCTGGGAGCCGGCGGCGGTCGTGCGTCGCACGATCGCTACCACGGGGCTGGCTCCGGGTGCGCCCTGATGCGAGTCGAGTTCCCCGCCGGAGACATAGTTGCGGGTGTGGCCGGTCACGCTCGCCGCGAGGGTCGCGGCCATGGTCTTGGCGACAGCCGGCGGGTCGTCGGCGTCCGCGAGCGCGGTCGTCTCGCCCAGGACGACGCTGTCCGCCGGCAGGACCATCTTGATCAGGACGTGCACGATGTCGCCGCGCTGGGCGGCCGACGGCGCGGCGTCGAACTCCAGACCGGCGCGGCGCAGCGCGCGATGGATGCCCTCGACATCGATCGGCGACCTGAGTTCATCGTGGCCGACGACCAGGTCGCTCGCGGCGTCGAGGGCGTTGCCCAACACCAGCACGTCGGCACCGGTCTTCTCGCCCGCCGAGGACGCGAGCGCCACGGCGGAGAACAGATCCCAGCGGTGCCGGATCACCCGCTCGCTCATCGCCTCGGCACGATCGACCTCGCCGAGCGCCACGGCGACGCCCAGCGCGGAGGCGTCGTTGGTGTACATGGTGCTGGCCGTGAGGTCGATGTCCGGATCGTCGGTGATCACCGATCGGCTGCGGGCGTGCGCGTCGCGGATTCTGGCTTCGGTCATCGCTGGGCCCTTGACCAGCACTGCGTGGACGTCGCTCGGGTCGGGGCTGCCGGCATCGAGCAACGCTGCCTCGACGGCGGTCGCGACGGCGTCGACCTGGGCGGGTCGTCCGAGGTCCTCCGGGGCGAGCGGCGGGGTCCGTGCCCAGCCGGCCACGAGGCTCTTGCCTTCGACGCCGGGTTCGACCGCGGCGACGTCGGGCGTCGTGGTGACGGGTTTCTTGATGAACAGTGCGATGTTCGGCGTCAACGGTCCGTACGAGCCACCCGAGAGCATGATCGGGATCTGTTTTTCGACGTCGTCGACGCGGAGGGCGAGGTGCGCGGCGAGCGTGGAGCGCAGCTGGCGCTCGACGCCGGCGCGTAGCGGGTCGTCGCCGGATCCTCGCCCGCCGGTCTTGCCGACGATCGCGATCAGCTCGCCTGGACCGACGGCGGATCGTGCCAGTGCCCGTTCGAGTTCGGGGACGTCGATGCTCGGGTCGAGCATCCTCAGGACTACGACTTCGCACTTCGACGTCACAGATGTCCTCTGGTCAGAAGGTTCTCTGGTCAGCAGCGCCGGTGATCAACACCGCTGTGGGTGGAGTCCCGCGCCGCGCCCGCGCGCGGGACTCCACCGGTCGGCCGGTCAGCCGGTCAGCCGGAGTGCGTGAACATCCAGTAGCGCAGTCCGATCTCGGGCTGGAAGGTCACGTTGGTGACGGACTTCGCGGTGACGACGGTCCGACCGGTCTGCACGATCGGCACGTAGGACGCGTCGTCCGCGACGAGGGTCTGGACCGCCGCGAAGGCGGCGTCACGCTTCGGGCCGGGCGGGGCCAGCGCGTTGTCCTTCAGGGCGGCGTCGACGGTCGGGTTCGAGAATCGCTGGAAGTTCAGGCCGCCCTTGGTGCCGGTCCAGAAGTTCACCGGCCCCTTGGGGTCGTCCAGGTAGACCGACAGGTTGGTCAGGACGATCCCGTCGTTGTCGGTGCCGACCGTGCCGGACGCCCGGTCCTGGATGTACTGGAACAGTGCGGATGAGGTCATCGGGGTGAGCTGGACGGTGATTCCCAGCTGACCCAGCGAGTCCTTGAGCAGCCGGGCGATGCTCTCGAACGTCGAGTCCTGGCTGCTGTAGCGCAGCGGAACGGTGAACGTCGGCGAGCCGGCCTGGCGCATCAGCGCCTTCGCGGTGTCCATCGACCCGTAGTGCTCCCAGGCCTTCGTGTACCCGGCGGCCTGCGGGTTGACGTAGGAGTAGGAACGTCCGACCTTTCCGTAGTAGACGTCACTGAGGATCTTGTCGTACGGGACTGCGTTGGCGATCGCCTGCCGCACCAGCTTGTCCTTCAGCGGACCCACGTCTTCGGCCATCTGGATGTACTGGAAGTCAGGCGTGCCCGCGTGACTCACCGTGAAGTTCGCGGCGAGGTCCTGGGCGTCCTTCGGCGAGATGCCGTACAGCGCGACGTTCACTGCTCCGCCCGTGAGCAGCGACGGGACGTTGCTGTTGTTGATGACGCGGATCGTGACGTTCTTGAACTCGGGCTCCCCGCTCCACAGGCCGGGGACCGCCTTCAGCTCGATCTGCTGACCTGGGGTGCGGTTGGCGAGGTAGTAGGGCCCGGTGCCGGCGACGTGGGTCTCGATCCACTTGGTGCCTTCCGGGTCCGCCGACGTGGCGTGCGCGAGGACTTCCTTCTTGTCCTCGATCCCGTAGAAGGGCATACGCAGCGTGGCGAGGTTGATCGTGCCCGCGGTCACCGGCGTGCCGGCCGAGTCGGTGTAGTCGATCCGGACCGTGTTCGGATCGACGACGACGATCTGCTTGGCGTCGAAGATGCCGCTGTTGTTCATCTCGATTGAGCCGTTGTGTTCCAAGGCTCGGTCAAGGCTGAACTTGACGTCATCGGCCGTCATTGGATTGCCGCTGGGGTAGAATTTGATGCCCCGACGAAGATGGAACGTGATCGACGGGCCGCTGAAAGTCCAGGACTCGGCCAGCTGCGGATCCGACGTCGTTCCCTGCCAGGTGTTCACCCCTGCGGCGTTCTTCGCGAAGTGGTAGCCGACCAGTGTCTGGTAGGTGTTCATCGCCAGCTCTTTGTCCTGGTCGACGATCTGGTTGGCGACGTCCACCGAGGTCACGTCGCTCGGCCAGGCCACAACGACGGTGTCCGCGCCGGGGCCGTTGCTTGACGCGGTGGTCCCGGAGGAACTGCACGCGGCGGCCGTGACCGCCACCGCGGTGGCGGTGACGACGGCCGCCGAGAATCTGCGGCGGCATCTGCTGGCGATAGGCATGGCAATGCTCCCATTCGGTGTTTTTCGTGCGCGTGTCGGCACTACTGCTGTTGGTGCTGGTGGTGGCGGCGGCGCTGCCGGTGGGGGACGATCAGCGGGCGGGTGCGCTGGGGACCGGTGCGCTGGCGATCGCCGCCGCGGAGACCGGGCAGGCGGCCATTCGGCCGCTGCCGATCGCCCCGATGTGGACAAGGTGCGGGCGCACCTCGAAACACGAGGGGATCGCCGAGGGGCATCGCCCCGCGAGCAGGCAGCCCGAGGGAAGATCCATCGCCGACGGGATCTCGCCGCGTAGCCGGTAGTCGTCCCGGGGTGCGCGGTACCGGGCGACCGGCGCCGCCGCGACGAGGGCGCGGGTATAGGGGTGGACGGGCCGCCGAAAGACCTCCTCGGTCGGCCCGGACTCGACGATGGTGCCGAGGTACATGACGAAGACCCGGTCGGCGATATGGCGTACCACCGGCAGGTCGTGGGAGATCAGCACGCAGGCGAGCCCGGTCTCCCGCTGGATCCGCCCGATCAGGTCCAGGACCTGCCCGCGGGTCGAGAGGTCGAGCGACGCCGTCGGCTCGTCGAGGACCAGGACCTTCGGCTCGACGGCGAGGGCACGGGCAAGGCCCACGCGTTGCCGCTGGCCGCCGCTGAGCTCGGCGGGACGGCGGGTGAGCAGTGACTCGTCCAGCTCGACCTGCCGCATGAGTTCGCGGACACGCGTGTCCCGCTGCCCCGGATCGCGGTCGGAGTACGCGCGCAGCGGTTCGTCGAGGATCGAACGGACCGTCCAGCGCGGGTTCAGCGAGCCGTTGGTGTCCTGGAACACCAGCTGGATGTCCTGGTAGACGCGGCGGCGTGCGGCGCCACGCAGTCCGGACACCTGCCGCCCGTCGAGGGACACGACGCCCGCGGTCGGTTCGAGCAACGAGACGAGGCAGCGCGCGAGGGTCGACTTCCCCGACCCGCTCTCGCCGACGAGCGCGACGCTCTCGCCGGCGTGCACCTCCAGGACGACGTTGTCGACGGCGGTCAGCTGCCGATTTCCGGCGACCTTGAAACGCATCGTCACGCCATCGACCCGCAGGATCGGCCCGCTGTTCGCCGCGCCCTCGACCTGACCGGCGCTGCCGGCGCCGGGGCTAGGCATGACCGCCCAGCTCGCTGGCCGCGAGGAGCTGGCGCGTGTACGGGTGACGGGGCGACTCGAACAGATCGCGCGCGTCCGCGCGTTCCACGACCCGACCGGACCTCATCACGACGACGTGGTCACAGTGCTGCCCGACGACGCCGAGATCGTGGGTGATCAGGCATACCGACAGGCCGTCCCGCTCGCTGAGCTCGACGATCAGGTCCATCACGTCGGCCTGGATGGTCGCGTCGAGGCCGGTGGTCGGCTCGTCGAGGAGCAGGAGGTTCGGCCGGCAGCTCAGCGCGAGCGCCAGGGCGACGCGTTGTGCCATCCCACCGGAGAACTGGTGCGGGTACTGCTTCATCCGCCGCTTGACGTCGGGGATGCGGACGCCGACCAGCGCCTCCTCCGCCGCCGCCCTCGCCGCGCTTCGACTCACCCCGGTGTGGCGTCGGATGGTCGCGGCGAGCTGGTAGCCGATCGAGAACGTCGGGTTCAGCGACGCTCGCGCGTCCTGGAAGACCATCGCGATCCGCGAGCCGCGGATCGCCTGATACTGCCGGTCGTCAAGGCCCGCCAGGTCCCGTCCCTCGAAACCGATCGAGCCACGCGTCCGCGTGAAACCCGCCGGCGCCAGCCCGATCACCGAGAGCGCGGTGATCGACTTCCCGCTGCCGGTCTCGCCGACGATCGCCGAGAGCCGACCTCGCGGAATCTGGAAGCTGACGTCGCGGAGCACCTGCGGGGACTCGCCGGTACGCCCGAAGCCCCCGGTCAGTCCGTCGACGACAAGGATCGGGTCCGGCTCGGTCGTTGCCTGCGGCGTCACCATTTCCGCCGCGCCTTCAGGTCGGACACGCCGTCGCCCAGCAGGAAGAGGGCCAGCGCGAGCAGCAGGATCGCGATGCCCGGGAAGAAGCTCACCCACCAGGCATTTATCTGGTTACGGCCCGAGGCGACCATCGATCCCCACTCCGGCGTGCCCGGCTCGATGCCCACGCCGACGAAACCCAGGCTGGACACCAGGATCGCGACCCAGGACGCGTTGATCGCGGTGAAGGAGATCACCGGCGCGAGGCTGTTCGGCAGCAGGTGGCGGAACAGGACACCACCCGGTCGATTACCCATCAGCCGCGCCGCGTCGGAGAACTCCAGCTCCTTCTTCGACATGATCTCCGCGCGGGCCAGCCGCAGATAGCCGGGTATTCCGAGCACGGCGACGACGATGACGACGTTCAGCAGGCCGCCGCCCAGCACGCTCGCCATGAGCATCGCGAGCAGCAGCGCCGGAAAGGACTGCAGGATCTCGCTCACCCGCATCGCGATCGCGTCGACGATCCCGCCGACGAAACCGGCGATCGCCCCGAGACTCGTCCCGACGACGAAGGCGACGGCGACGCCGATCAGCGTGATGCCGATGTCGGTGAGCCCGGCGGTGAACGTCCGGGAGAACACGTCGCTGCCGACCTGGTCCGTACCGAACAGGAAGGTCGAGCTCGGTGATTCGAACGGCGGCCCGACCCCCGTTCGAGTCGGTGAGTGCGGGGTCCGGATCCGGGCCGCGACCGACACGGTGACCAGCACCCCGGACAGGACGACACCGGCCTGCAGCGAGCGGGGAAGGCCACGCCAGCGAACACGTCCTCGGCGCGGGGACGCCGGTGATGCGACTGCTGCGTCGGCGATCGCCGTGGCGTTCGCGTCGGCCGTCTCCTTGGTCAGTGGGGTGGCTGTCACCGGCGCAACCTCGGGTCCGCGAAGGTGTACAGGATGTCGACGACGACATAGATCAGGACGTAGAGCACCGCGACGTACAGGACGAAGCCCTGCAACCCGGGAAAGTCCGACTGCTGGATCGCGGTGAGTGCGTACTGACCGATTCCGGGCCACCCGAAGACGCCTTCCACGAGCACGGCCCCGGACAGCGCGAACGCGACCGCGTTGGCGGTCATCGTGATGATCGGCAACAACGCGTTCCGCAGGGCGAAGATGAAATGGACGCGCGCCGGTGAGAAGCCCAGCGACCGGGCCGTGCGGACGTAGTCACTCGACAGCGCCTCGACCATCGCGGTTCTGGTCACCCGAGCGATCGGCGAGAAGACGCCAGCCCCGATGGTGGCCGCAGGCAGGATCAACTGGCGCAGGCTGTCGACGAACACCGACCACTGGCCGGTGAGCAGTGCATCCACCAGGTAGAGGTGCGTGATCGTCGGCGGCGGGTCCACCCCGACCGGAAGCCGACCGATCGGGGCCGGCAGCACGCCGAGCTGGACGAAGAAGACGGACAGCAGGCTCAGTCCGAGCCAGAACTGTGGCATCGCGAGGCCGGTGACGACGACGGCTCGCAAGCCGTGATCGATAACCGAGTCCGCGTGTATCGCCGCGAACACCCCGACCAGCACGCCGACGAGCGTGCCGACGACGAGCGCGAGCAGGCCAAGTTCGATCGTGGCGGGAAGCCGCTGCGAAAGGTCCTTCGTCACGGGAAGCCCGGTGCTGAACGACTCGCCGAGATCGCCGTGCGCGAGATTCCTGAGGAAATGGCCGTACTGCACCACGAGCGAGCTATCCAGCCCGAGCTCATGGCGGACAGCTGCCCGATGAGCCTGTGTCGCCTGCGGCGGCACCAGCAGCGTCGTCGGATCGGGCGCCACGACCCGCGACATCAGGAAGGTGAGCGTCACCACCCCCCACACGACGATCACGGCGCCGGCGAGCTTGCCGAGGATCCGCCGCGACCGAAGCCCACCACCGCGTCGGGTGGCCATGCCGGCGCCGCGGACAGGCAGCGACACCAAGGCGTCGCTAGTCATGACGCGCCCGCGTCAGCGTGGCCAGGTCAACCTCGTCGAAGCCCGCGCTGGTGCCGTCACTGACCAACGCGGCGAATCCGCCCGGCAATGCACCCGCGTCCACAGCCATGATCGTCACGCTGTACAGCCGTTGCGACGGCGAGGTGTTCACGATCCGGTGCACCGAACCAGGTGGCAGGATCAGCACGTCTCCCGGACCGACGTCCACGACGTGCTCGTCGCTGTAGGCCCGACCGACGCCCGAGAGAAACACGAAGATCTCGGTCGAGTCGGCGTGCGAGTTCGCCGGCTGACCGCCGCCAGGCTCCCAGATCTCGAAGAACACGCTCGTCGGCGAACCATCGGCCGGGCCAGCCGCCAACGCGAGCTTGAGCGGGTCACCCACAGAGATCATCTTTGGGTCGAGATCGGCCAGATGGCGCAACGTCGGCGCGGGCATCATGCGAACACGCCACTCTCGGTAGTCGGACTACCGAGAGGCGCCAAGGCCACGTGTATACCTGAGAGCGAGGGTTCGATGGACGCCGCGCGTTCTACCAGGGAGATCTTCTCCACGACGGGCTCCGTTCCGGGGGAGGTGTATACACCATGGCGGGCAGGCGTTGCCGCTGCGAGCCGATCCGGTTAAAGACATGTGTCCCGTCGTTTCGTGGCGTGACCGACTCCCGGAGGCCCACGCCGCCACCGAGCCAGCCACTCGAGCCGGCGCCGGAGCGCAGATCGTGAGCACGTTCAGAGGGCCGCCGGCCTCATGCCCACGATCAGGTCAGTGGAGCCGCCCCAGCGCTACCCACGTGACGGTGGGTGTTTCCAAGCCAGATCAGACCGACCGAGCAACGCATCCCTGCGTCGTTTCCACCGACGTCGGCGCCATGGGGATCCAGTCCGAACGAACGTCGGTGTGAGCGCGCGTACGAAACCGTTCTCGACCGGCCCCTTCGTGATCCGCGGCGGGCAGGCGCGTACGGTGGGCAACCATTGCTGGTCGAAGGAGATAATCGCCGGCGCGGCGGGGGCGGTTTCGGGAAGCGTCGGAAAGACGGTGGCCGCGTGGAGCCGGAAGTTCTCGTAACCGCCGTCCTCCATGAGCACCACAACGAGGCGCCCAGGATCGACAATCTGTCGGGAACACACGATCTCCCACCGGAGTCCGGCGTCCTCGTTGGAGCCTGGCGCCGGCGCCAGGACGACGAGCTGGGCGGATTTCATCAGATCAGCGACCGCCTCCTGCCAGACCGATCCCGCCACGTGGATGCGGTGGGCGCCGAAGTAATAGCTGTGGTCGTTCGGGTCGCCAGGTCCTATGACCGGCCCCACGAGGGAGAACGCGAGGAAGATCTGCTCCTCGTGGGTGACCGGTACAGCTCTCCCGCGCCAGTCCCCGTCCTTGGCCCGGACGAGATCCAGAGCTCGGCGGGTGCTGTCGGCGCGAAAGGGACGCAGGTAGAGGACCGGGTCCCGGGTGTCCCTGATGGCGCCGGCCAGCCGGCGGACGTCATCGACAGACCGCGCGACCTCGGCCGGGACAATGGTGGGTCTCTCGAGAGCCTCGTACTTCCGTATCGCACGGCGGCAGTGCAGGGCGAACCCTGACACCAGGCCGATAGTGCACATGCACTGGTTCACTGTGAGTACGGCCATGGGTGGGTACAGCACACGCTCAAGGAGCTCAACAGCAACGATGGAGAGTACGATTCGCTGCCACAGCAGCTCCCGCCGCGCACGGCGTAGCTCGCGCCGGTTGACTGCTCGCCAGTCCGCCGCCTCCCTTTCCCCCGCTGAACTCATTTCCATCCCCCGCAGGCCACCTGTGAACGCTCCAATGGTGATCTGATCGCCGACGCGGAGGGTACCCGCGCAGCGCCGCCTATCCGGTTCGCCGAGAGCGCGTCTCCCGCCCTCCTACGAGTGCCGCGCGGGTCCGGGCAGCTGCTTCAGGGTGGGGAGACATGGCGGAAGGCGTCGCGGACCAGGGTGCGCATCAGCGCCGACGGCATCTCGCGTGCCTGGCCGGTGACGGACTCCAGCCGGTAGGTGGTGGTGCCTTTCAGCTCGCCATCGGGGCCGAACGGCTCCGCTACGACCTCGAGGTCGACGAGCGCGTCGTCGGGCAGTTGCGCCAGCGTGTCGGGCTCGTCCGGCAGGGGTTTGCCGTCGACGCTCAACCGGTAGTGGAAGCGGAAACCGAAATGGCCATCGGGCCCGATCTGCTCGTCGGGCAGCGAGAGTTCGGTGCGCACGCACCGAACAAGCTGCCAGACGGTCAGCACCGGGGGCACGGCGAGCACGATCGCGAATCTCAGGGCGCGGTTGCGCACTCGGATGGTGCGGGTCGCCGTGGGCAGCCCGGTGCCGCCGGCGGCACCCATGCCGCCGAGGCCGGTCGTCATCGCGGTGTCGGTCCGGCGGGGCGGCGGGACGGCCGCGGCAGGCGGCGACCAGCTGCCCCGCCCGATGGCGGCCAGCTCGCGGGCCACGTCATCCCAGCGACCGTGGGTCGCGTCCAGACTCCGGTAGGACGCCAGCAGCGGCGGCGGCGGGCTGTCGTCGAGCCGGACGACGAGCAGCGACAGTGTGCGCTCCGCCAGCTCGCGGGCCAGCGCCGCGGTCCACTCGGCCCGAGCCACGCCGGAATCGAGGGCCGCTGCCGCAGACCACAGCAGCGCATAGCAGTCAAACCGGCTCAGCGCATCGTCGATCCACAGCACCCAGTTGGCCCCGGGCGGGACCTGCTGGTTCTGCCGGGCGTCGATGCCCTGTCGCCGAAGCTGTGTCGCCAGGTAGTCGCCGACGTCCTGATCCGCGGCGACACAGCTGAGGTACACCAGTGGTTCCCTGGCGGACGCGTCCGGCATCCGATCATCATCCCCGTTCGCTTCGGGCACCGAGACCGGCGCCGCTCGTGGCACGGCGGAGCCGGCGCCGGACAGGGCCGGCAGCCGTCTGCCAGCCGGCGTCGCCGTACAGGGTCCAGCACGCCCAGCGGGCGGGATGATCGGGCGCGGCCACCTCGTCCCACCCGCGGCGCACCGCGTCCGCCGGCGCACCGGTGTGGATCTCCCGCTGGGCCTGGTGCAGCGCGAGGTCGCGGGGCAGGTGGCGCAGGTGGTGGCGGAAGCGGTCGAGTACCGCGGCAGCGACCGGGTCGGCCGCCACCCACCGGGCGGCCACCACCGCGGCGGCACCGGCGTGCAGGCCGGCCCGCACGAAGCCGGTCCGTTCGTCCCGGCCGATCCGGGTGGCCATGCCGGACTCGCAGGCGCCGAGCATCAGCGTCCCGCAGCCGCCGAGATCCATCGCCTGCAACTGCTCGGGCAGCAACCGGCCGGCCGGGCCGGCGGGGGCCAGTTGTAGCCAGGCGTGCTGCGGGTCGTACCCGCCGTGGCAGTCGAGGCGGACCTGTCGGTGTCGGCGCTCGCCGAGTGCCGCGCGCAGCCGGTCCGGCGTCGCCTGGTCGCCCCCGAGTACGCCGCCGGGACGCCCGCGGGCCGGTGTGATCCCCTCGGCCGGCGGGCTGACCAGCAGGTGCCGCTCGCCGCGCACCGCCTGCGAACGCCGGGCGAGCGGTCGGCGCGCGGACAGGCAGGGCAGCTCGGAGAGCGCGACCCGCAGCCCCAGCGGGAGCGTCGGGCCGGGGCGGGCGTCGACGGGCCGGGACCAGCCGGACGTGGGCAGTGCCGCGAAGGGAACGTCGGCGAGGATGCCGCCGGGGACGAGCGCGAGCCGGCGCAGGCGCGGCGGCAGCTGCCGCAGGACGTCGGCGAGGCCGATCAGCTCGGCGATCCGCGTGGCGGCGGCGTCGAACGCGTCCCGTCCGACCGGCGATTCCAGCATCTCCTCGCTCCAGCAGCCGGCCAGCTCGTCGACGGCCTCGGCCAGCTCGTCGCGTCGGCAGTCGACGCCGACGTGGAACAGCTGGTCCCGGCCGAGCACGGCGTGGTGCAGCCGGAAGGGCGTGGCATGCGTCAGCCAGACCGCCTGGTCGCGGGGCAGCTGGTTCGCGGTCGCCCGGAGCCAGGTCCAGGCGGCCGCGTCGTCGTCGGGGGTGGGGAGCTGGCGCAGCCGGCCGTCCTCGGCAGGCAGGATCCGGCCGAGGATCGCGGCGCCACGCGCGGCCTCCATGGCGACGACGAGCGAGGCCACCGCAGCGACCCCCGGCTCGCCCGGCCCGCCGCGCCGGGTGGCCCGCTCGGCGGCGAGACGGATGCGTTCGTCGTGCTCGTCGGCCACGGACTGCAGCATGCCGATCCGCACCGTGTCGCTGATCTGCCGGCCGGCGATCTGTTCCTCGAGGTCGTGGGCATCCGCCCAGCAGCGGACCGCCTCGTCATGCTCGGCCAACCTGTGCCGCGCCTCGCCCAGCAGCCGCAGCGCGCGGGCCCTGACCCCGGCGAGCCAGGGCCGCTGCGCGTGCCGCACCGCCTGCCCGAACTCCTCGGCGGCGGCGCGGGCATGCTGCGGCTGCCGGTTCTGCTGGCACCTGGCCAGCTGCAGCTCGCCGGCGGTCAGGTGCCACAGGGCGAGGTCCCGCTCCGCGGCCGCCCGCAGCGCCTCGGCGCCGGACCCGCCAGGCGGGTCGGCTGGGGCGGGCGGCCCACCCAGGCGGGCGAGCTCGGCCTCGGCCACGTCCAGGCGCTGCTCGGCGATCAGTGCCTGGACGTGCCGTACCGCGTGGTCGAACGCCGCCATGACGGCTGGCTGCGGCCCGGTGACCGTTCCGGCCGGTCGGCCCGCGGGTGCGAGGTCCTCGGGGGCGCTCGCGTACGCACGCGCGATCCACCGGGCCGCCTCGGCCGGATCCGACCACCGGGCCGCCGCCTTGTCCAGCTCGGGGCGCAGCGCCTGGGCGGCCTTGTCCCAGCGCACCGCGAACAGCAGGGTGGCGAGTTCGACGAGCGCCGGCAGCCGCAGCGCCTCGTCGAGGTCCGGGTTGGTGGTGAGGTCCAGCATCACCCTGGCGGCGGCCTCGTAGCGCAACTGGCGGCGCAGGGCGAGCGCCAGCCGGAACTGGCCGGCGACGGTGTCCGGGCGCGGGCCGGCGAGGACGTCCGCGATCCGCGTCTCGACTCCGGCGCGCACCGCGAGCAGCGCCCGGTCCCGCTCGATGATCGAGATGGTGGGATCGCCGGCCGCGAGCAGGGCCCGTTCGGCTTCGGCGAGCAGGCGGACGGCGGTGGCGCGGTCGCCGGCGTCCGCTGCGGCCAGCGCCTCCAGCCGCAGCAGCCGGCCGTGGGCCGCCGCGGACAGCGGCCCACGGCACCCGGCCGGCGACGTGCGCACGGCCGCCGCGTCGGCACCAGCCCCGCGCAGGTCACCGGCCGCGCCGCGCAACTGTGCCCGTTCCAGCAGCAGCTGGCGGGGGTCGGCGCCGGTGGCGCCGGCCTGGGTGAGGTAGTGCCCGGCGTGCCGCAGGCCCCGGGCGAGCGCGCCGGCCTGCCGCAGCGCGGCGAGATGATCGGCGGCGAGCAGCGCCCACAGGTCGACCTCGCCGACGGCGGCGACGTCCGCACCGGGCGCCGCTGCCAGGTCGACAGCCGCCAGGTAGGCGGCGTCGATCTGGGTCGCGTTACCCCGGCGCAGGGCGGCGGCGCCGGCTTCGACCGCCCGGCCGAGCGGTGTCTGCGGCGAGATCCTCAGCTCGGCGGTCATCGACGGTCATGCTCGGGAGGCCCACCCGTGCTCCGCAGGGCCACCGGCTCACGGCGGCTCAACCGGTTCACGTCGGGTCGCAGTCGCCAGCGTGCGGGCCGGTGGCCGGGCAGACCAGCAGCACCGTGCCACCGGGCCGAGCGGCCGATCCGGTGATCGCCGGGGTCGGTCCGAGCGTCGGGACCGGCCCGGGCGGGGCGGTCGGCGTCGGCGTCTGCTGCGCGGTGCGCGGCGTGACGACGGTCCGCGTCCACTCGGCGCCGTGATGCAGCAGGACGTCGGGGTGGGCGGCATGGGCGGCATGGGCGGCTGTGGCAATCACGGTCGTCGTCGCGACCGCCGTGTTCACCTGCACTCGCAGCTCCTGCGGCTGGCTGTCGGCGATGAACAGGCCGTCCCGCACGGTGACCGACGAGCGCAGGGCCTCGTTGAGGTAGACGACCGGCCCCTCCGGGTCGGCGAGCGCCTCGCCGAGGGTGATGCCGCGGCGGCCCGAGCCGGCGAGCACCGCCAGCGGACCGGTGTCGACCTGGACGAGGGTGTCGCCGTCCAGCCGCAGAGTCGGGGTTCCGTGCCGTGGGTCGGCCGCGACGGCACGGCGCACCCGGGCGGCCCGGGGATCGTCGGCGCCAAGCAGCCGAATCTCGTGCTCGTCGACGAGGGCGACCTGGCCGTCCGGCAGCACGACCCCGCGCCAGAGGCCGTCGTGCGCCGCCGCCGCCTCGGCCATCGCGTGGATGGCCAGGCCGAGGTGGGCCAGCAGCGCCGCGCCCTCGACACTGCCGTCGGGCCCGAAGGTCCTGTCGTCGGCCGGCACCCACGCCTCGTCGCGGCCCGACCCGGTGTCGACCAGGACGACCTTGGTGGTGTGACCGTCCGGCCCGGTCACCGTGATGGTCCGGTCCTGCTTCGGCGGCGCGGGGCCGAAGGTGGACGAGGCGCCGTCGCTGTCCGAGGCGGGCTTCGTGCCCCACCAGCCGTCATCGCCGCCGGGTGGCTTCGGGGGTCCGGTGAGGGTCGCCTCGGCGAACGCCGTCTCCGGGTAGGTCACGTCGCCGCGGGTCGTGGAGCTGGGCCCGCCGATGCGGAACGCCATGTCCGCGCCCGGCGGGCGGGTGCCGGCGCCGAAGGTCAGCCAGGGCTCGCCCGGGCCGCCCACCTTGGCGAACAGTGTGCCGGCGGAATCCCGAAAGGTGGTCAACGTGGCGTCGGGCCCGGGGTTGGGCGGCGCCGGCCCGGACTTCGCGTTCCAGCGGTCCTGCACCGACTGCAGCACCCGGCGGGCCATGTCGACCACGCCCGGCTGCCACTGGATGGACACGACGTCGGCGGTGGACCGGGCGTCGAGCGTGCCAAGATCGTGGCCCTGGTAGGCGACGCGCTGGGAGACCCGCCCGCCGCCGGCGGTCACGGTGCTGGCCAGCGTCCGGTCCGCAGTACCGGAACGCCAGATCCGCACCCCGCCGAACGGGATGACCTTGCGGGGCGAGGCGTCCGTCCGGATCTCGGTCTGGTCACCATGCGTGGTGAACGTGCGGGTGATCTTCTCGCTGACCTCGACCGTGCGGCCGTCGCGCTGCTGGGTACCGACGCTGACGTCGGTGATGTGGCCGTTGCCGTCCGAGTCGACCTTCGAACCCGGATCGCGCAGTCCGGCGCGGCGCAGCGGCGCCGGCAGATCAGCATGGTAGTTCGCGCTGCCGATGCGCTCGTCGAGGTCGCCGAGCGAGACGCCGCCTTGGATCCACACCTGGTTGCAGGAGCTGTAGGTCTTCGTCGGGGTCGGGACCAGGGCCTGCGCCCCGCCGGTCGACCCCGGGGTGAGGAACGGGATCGGTGCCCGCTCGCGCAGCTCGCTGTGCGTTCGGTACCAGTCCGGGAAGGTCGGGCTGGCCGAGCGGGTCTGGTCGGCGGGCAGGGCGGGCAGCGAGCCACCCCGGTTGCGCAGCCATTCCAGCGCGCCACTCCACCGCATGATCTGTTCGAGCCGGGCGTACTGCGGCTCGTAGTCCGCGATCGCCTGGTAGTGCTGGTCCCAGAAGCGCAGGCCGCGACCGAAGGCGTAACTCGGCTCGACCTCGCTGCCGTTCTCACCGTCGGAGCGCGCGAACAGCCTGGTGGCCTGGGCACCGAGATCGATCCGGTCGCCGGAGCCGGCGAAGGCCGCGTCGTTCTGCCCGAACCACAGCCGACCGCTCTCCGCGGCCGAGGCCGTCGTCGGCTCGCACTCACTCCACGGAATCGACGCCTGGTTGTCCGGAACGAACCCGCCGACCGCCGCGGATGGTACGCCGCTGCCGGTGCCGACCACCCAGTTCTTGGCGACGTAGTCGGTGTAGAACAGCGTCATCCCGACGTCCGTGCCCGCGAGTCCACCGTCATAGCGCGCCTGGCTGTAGACGGGCTTTCCCTCGACCAGCTGCTGCACCGACCACAGCTGGGTTCGGTCGCTCGGCAGGCCTTCGCTCGTCAGGTCCGCGCTCGAGCGCGTGCCCTGAAAGAGCGCCGCGTCGAGCTCACCGTTGATGCGCTGCCGCGTGGCCGGATCGTCGATGATTTTCGCGGCGAGATCGCGGTTCAGGTCGGGGATCGCCGCGTGCAGCGCGTCGAGGTCCTGGGGGTCCGATTTCGGCAGGGACTGTGGCGGGTCCAGCGAGAAGCCGGGCGGCTGATTCCCACCGGTGACCGGGTAGGCCCGCTGCAGCACGGCGACGTCCGCCGCCATCACCGGCGCCTGCGGCAGGTCCGGCCAGTGCCAGCCGCTCGCCCAGACCTGCGAGCCCCGCCGGGTGAGCTGGGAGAGGTCCTGGGTCGCGGTGAGGAAGTCGGCCAGTGCGCCCGGGCTGTCGACGCGAACAGTGCGATAGCCATAGGTGGATCGCACGTCGTCCGTCGGGCGCGGCGGGCCGTCGGTCATCTCGATCGCGTCCAGCTCCGGTCGCAGCCGGTAGCGGTCGACCGCTACCCGGGCCGGGTCCGCACCGTGGTCCGTGCGGTACTGGTCGAGCAGCAGGCCGACGGTGCGCGCCTCATGTGGATCATCCGTCGGCACCAGGACGTGCACGATTCCCTGGCCATCGGTCAGCAACCGGCCCGGGCCGATCCGCGTGCGGGCGAGGTCCGCCAGGCCGGGATCCCGGACCGGCAGCGTGTCGTAGGCCGTGTGGACGAACGTCGCCGTGTCCAGGTTCAGATGTGCGGCCAGTCCGGTCAGCGCCCAGTCCCGCAGCTGCTCGTCGGAGTCGGCGCGGTCGAGCCCGTCGAGCCGGTCGGCCGCACCGGCGTAGGAGACGTCGTAGTTCGCCGGCACCGCAGCCGCCGCGGGCGGCGTCGCGTGGTGACTGCAGGCCGCCAGTGGCAGGGTCAGCGCGACGACGCAGCCGAGAGCCGCCACCAACCTCGGCCAGGCCGCCCCACCCGTTCGGCCAGGCCGGCCCTCAGCCGGGAACGCACCCACAGCACCCGGCCGGATTTTCCGGCCCAGGCCACATATCCGCACACCGACCCCCGCACCTGTTCCCGGTTGGTTTCCCGGCCCTGCCGATCTGCTCGCCGACAGGCACCCGAGCCTGCGCGCCCGGCCACCAGATTTCCGGCAAGGTCGGCAGTCGGGGCACGGTGCCACTATTCGACAGTCGACCGGGCCGAATCCGTGCCCAGATACGAAGCACACAGTCACCGGAGCCGGGCACCGCGAGAATAGTCCGTACGCGTGGAGTTCACGTCGCCAAAATACGGGTTCGGAGTGTAACCACTTTCACTGCCGTGTTGACCGGGACACCCTTGCCAGCCACGTTCCCGTGGGAATCAAGGTCCCGCGATGACCGGTCCGGACACTGCCTTCCGAACGGCGGGCCGGCCGGACCCGCGCCGGACCGACTGCCACTCCTGTCACCATTTAGCAGAATAGTGCCAATGGCGAGTTCTCCCACCGCGGCAGGCTGGGGCGGAACGCGATCGCGATCGCGACCTCGTCGCGCACGTCCGGCCCCAGCGGGAAACAGTCGTCAGGTCGTCGGCCGGTCAGCTTCCGGCGATCGCGGTTCGACCATCTGGTTGTCCGGGGTGAGGCGGCGGGTGTCGCCGGCGAGCAGGTCGCGGATCTCCTCCAGCAGGCGGGCCTCGTCGCTGATGGCCGGGGCGGTCTCCGGTTCCGGATGTCCGCGGCGGCGCAGCTCGTTGGCCTTCGCGATCGGTAGCACGATCACGAAATAGACCGCTGTCGCGACGATGAGGAACGTGACAAGGGCGTTCAGGAACAGGCCGTACCTGAACTGGCTGCCGTTGATCGTGAACATGAGGCCGGCGAAGTCCGGCTTACCACCGATCGCGGCGATCAGCGGGGTCAGGATGTTGGCCACCAGCGCGTTGACGACCGCGGTGAAGGCCGTGCCGATCACGACTGCGACCGCGAGGTCCACGATGTTGCCCCGCATCAGGAACTGCTTGAAGCCCGTGAGGCCGGGCCGGATCAGCTTGGTCGTCGGTTCGACGACGTCACGACTGCGGGTGACAAGTCTTCTCCAGCCGAGCACCGGACCCTCCTCGAGGTCGCCAAGCGCCCCAGGCGGCGCTGAGCGCGGTCATGTCCAGAGCAGAGCGATTTATTCAACCGCGGCGCCTAACCGCTCACCAGATCCGTTCCTTCGCGAGACCTGACCGCGGAGCGGGCTGCCAGCTCGTCGCGGAGTCCTGTCAGGCGGGCGATCTCGGCGTCCAGGGCGTCGAGGCGGCGTTCGACGACGCCGCTCGTCGAGCTGCACACCCCGCGGGGGTCGCCGTAGCGCGGCAGGGTGTCACCTTCCAGGAGGTGCAGGCGGTCCGCGCAGGCGCCGACGTCCTCGACGGTCAGGCCGAGCGCGAGCAGCTCCCGGATGATCCGTATCCGGTTGACGTCGGCCGTGTCGTACTCCCGCTGACCGGACACGGTGCGCCGCGGCGGCGCCAACAGCCCGCGCTGCTCGTAGAAACGCAGGGCCCGTGGGGTGGTGGCCGCTGCCGCGGCGGCTTCGCCGATCTTCATCTACAACTCCACGATGACCGTTCCGAGGTGCCGTCCCTCAATGGTCTCCGACAATGCACGCGCCGCGTTCTCGATTCCCGCGACGCGGACCTGGGGAAGGGTGATCTCGCCCTGGCGGAGCCAGCCGCCGAACCTGTCGATCCAGTCCGTGACCGCAGTGTTGTCGAGACCACTGAGAGTGACATGTCGCAGGATCACCTGGTACGTGTCCAGCTCGACAGGTGCAATGGTGCCCGACCCGTCCGGAGCCAGCTGGCCGTCCAACGCACCCACCAGGACGAAACGAGCTCCCGAACGGGCCACCGCGAGGGCCGCGCGGAGCTGCTCGCCGCCGACGTTGTCGACCATGACGTCGATGCCGTCCGGGGCGACCCTGGCGAGCTGCTCGGGAAGCGGTTCGCCGCCGCGCAGGACGGCGGCGTCGTAGCCGAGCTCGCCGACCAGCCGGCGTGCCTTCGCCGGGGATCCCGTGCTGCCGATGACCCGGCCAGCCCCGAGCAGACGGGCGATCTGCCCGACCAACGAACCGACCGCGCCCGCTCCCCCGGACACGAAGACCGTCTCGCCCGCCTTCAGTTCGCTCTGCAGAAGCGCCGAGTAGGCCGTCCGGCCCTGCGTCAGATGCGCGCGCGGATCCGGCAGGACGTCGCCCAGCGGCTGGCACTGCGCGACCGGAACGACGGCGTACTCACGCCAGCCCAGCCAGTGCGAGACCAGCTCGCCCGACCGCAGGCCAGCCCCGGCGGGCGCCGAGACGACCTCCCCGATGGCCGCGCCGAACAGCGCGTCACCGGGATGGATCGGCGGGAACGGCGCGCCCTCGACGCCCCCACCGAGCAGCGTTCGGAGCGCGGCGAACACGTGGAAGTACCGGTTGCGGACAAGGGCCTCCCCCGCACCGGGAGTGGGTATCGGCACCTCGACGACCTCGAAGTCCGCCGGCTGTGGCAGGCCGACGGGCACGGTGGCGAGACGCACCTCGCGTGAACGTGACATGGGCGGGACCGTAGCCCCTGACCCGCACGTCAGGGTCAAGCCGGCCGCCGGTCAGGAGGTGCCGACCAGGAAGCCGTAGGTGGTGCCACTGACCAGCCAGCGACCCCGACCCGGACGGCATTTCCGGACTCCGGGATCGTATGACCCCAGCGGGCCCCGAAGGTGGGGTCGTGATGAGTGATGACCATGTCGACACTGGCACTGTCACTGCCCAGCAGGGTGATTTTCTTGATATTCACTCCAAGATTTCCGATGACGCCTGGATAGCGCGCGACAAACCGCTGCGTGATGGTGCGATACACCTGACCGTTCTGGACATAGGCCAGACCGTCGTCGGCCGCGTGCCGGCCACCGGTCAGCAGATTGGCCGTCCGCATGAGCCGGTCGGCCGAGGCGGTGACGAAATCCTCGAACGTGTCGTGGGATTTCACGTCCATCGAGTGCCCCAATCGATGGGCCCGCGCTGCCCGTATCCCCTGTGTACACGACGAGGCGGCGGCCCGCCGCGACGCGAACCGCCGCCTCATGAGGCGCGCTGAGCCGGTTGTCGGCTGACTGTGCTGACCGCCAGCGGACTAGGCGGAGCCCACTCCGAGTGCGCCGGCCAGCTCCAGCGTGCTGCGGTAGGTCTCCTCCGAGACCTTCCACCCGCCCTGGGTGAAGACCGCCTGGCCGGTGGTACCGATGGATCCGGGCTGACCCTGATAGGTGTAGGCGATGGTGAACGAGACCGAGGCGCGGCCATTCGCCCAGACATAGACCTGGTTGACGGTGATCCTCGCGGTCAGACTCGGATAGTCGGCGCGGAACTTCGTCAGCAGGCTGACGAGGCTCCGGCCGTTCTCCACGTGGGCCAGCGGCACCTGCGGCGGAGCGCTGGTGGTGTTCAGACCGCCCACGAAGGCGGCCCGGATCAGTGGCTGCGACACCGTCTGCCAGGCCGTCGGCCTCGGCTCCGGGCCGACGGTGAGCGACGTGGCGACGCGCAGCAGGTCGGCCTGCCGCAGCGGGGTTGCCGGGACGCTTCCGGTTCCGCCCTTGACACCGGCCACCGTCAGCACGACCGCCGGGTCACCCTCGACCCAGGTCAGCTCGCGGAGCCCCATGTTGTCAGCGCCCAACGTGACGGCCTCGGTGCCCCGCAGGGCGATGCGGCCGAGCTGGGAAGCGGGATAGGACTGCGCGTAGGCGTCCGCCACATCCTGGAGTGTCGCGTCGGGAGTGCTCCGCTGGACGGTCAGCCGGACGGTGGTGTCACCGCCCTGGAAGGTGCCGACGATGACCGGCTGTCCGATCCGGGAGGTCTGCTCCACCTCGGTGAGGGTGACGCCGCCGGGCAGCCAGCCGACCGACACCCCGTCGACGCTCGGCGCCGGCTTCCCGCCGCCACCACCTGCCCCCGGACCAGCCGCCGCAGCCGGACCAGCCGCCGCAGCCGGACCAGCAATGGCCACCGTCACCAGGCCGACCAGAGCGAGACCGCCCACCCTGCCCAGGGCAGCCGATAGTCGCCGCGCGGCGGAACGCCGCCGACGGCCACCCGATTCTCCCTGGTCAGCCCCCTGATTCACGTCGTCATTCAGCGGCCCGGCCGGCCCTGACCGGATAGGGGATGTGCCATCCAGGTGCTCCACCATGAACGCCTCCTGTTCTTGCGGGTGACCATCGCGGCTCACGCACCGGGATGATCCAGCCGCCGTCCGACTGTTTCCACATGCTATAGAGCGGGGGCAGCACATTCAGGTTGACGCGTTCAACCAAACCTTTCCCAACGCGCGACGCCAATACGCAACAGATTAGCAACCGACCGAACCGTTCCGTGTTACCAGCAGCTCGGTCGCAAAACGAGATAGGGTGCGCCGCGCGACATCTCAGCACCCGGTCCAACGGTCCGGGCCGACGACCTGACTGCCAGACCACCACTACCAGACCGCCAGCCTGGCCTTTTATCTCGGAAGACCCGAGAACCGATCCTCCGGCAGCGCGCACGCGACAGGCGGTGCCGCAGGCGCATCGTCCGTGGGCGGCCCGGTGGCAACGCTAACCGCGCCATCCGACGAATGCCCCCGTGGGAGGTCCGTGAAGATGGGTGTAGCCCCATGAATGTAGGCGACGCTCCGCCTCCGAACGACCGGAAATCCTCGGCCTTGGCGGGTACACTGCCGTTCCCTTGTCCGCCGGACGTGCCCGTAACCCAGACCCAGACCCAGTCTCTGTCCGCGGGCACGGGTCACCCGGACGACCGGACGTCGGCCACGCTCTTCACCGGTCGTCGAACGATCGCGCTGCTGGTCACGGGAGCATGCGCGGCCGGCGCGGTGGGCGCCGTCGGCCTCCGCATCGACCTGGCCGTTTACCGAATGGGTGGGGACGCGCTGCTGCACGGCCGTCCCCTTTACGGCGAGGTGATGCCGCGGACCGGCCTGCCGTTCACCTACCCGCCGTTCGCGGCTTTCCTGTTCGCCCCGATCGCGGCGCTGCCGCAGTGGACGGCGCAGGCGTTGTGGGGCGGACTGTTGTTCGTCTGCCTGGCATTCTTCGTCCGCGAGCTGGCCGATGCTGCCGGCCTGCCCGGTCGACCTCTCATGGCCGCCACGGCGGGCCGGCCGTTCGCCGCCGGCGGCCTGCTCGTCGGGACCGCCGCCGTGGTGCTGGCCTGCGAGCCCGTTCGGCAGAACTTCGGGTTCGGCCAGGTGAACCTCCCGCTGGCCCTGATGGTGCTGCTCGACCTGCGTGGCCGCAGTGGCCGGCTGCCGTCCGGCGTGCTCCTCGGCCTCGCCGGAGCGATCAAGCTCACCCCGATGATCTTCCTTCCCTATCTTCTGCTCGTAGGTCGCTGGCGGGCCGCCGCCGTCGCCTCGGCCACCTTCCTCGGCTGCGGAGCGCTTTCCGCCTTACCCACGGCGACCGACTCGCACCTCTTCTGGACGAAGCTGGTCGTTGATCCGTCGTACATCGGCGGCACGCCGTACGCCGCGAACCAGTCGCTGTGCGGCGTGCTCACCCGGATCGCCGGGCATGCGATCTACGACGAGAGCTGGTACCGCGCGGTGATCCTGGCCGTCGCCGCGGCCGGTCTGATACTGGCGGCGCTGGTGACCCGCCGTGGCGACGCGCTGCTCGGTTGGACGGTCTGCGGCCTCACCGGACTGCTCGTGTCGCCGGTCTCCTGGACCCACCACTGGCTGTGGGCGCTCGCCGCAGTGGCGTGGCTGGCGGCCCCCGGCCGGATTGATGGTCACACCCCGAGCCCTGCCAGCGCGTCGTCGCCGGCGCGCCGGGCCCTGCTCGCGGCAGCCGTGGGAACCGTCCTGTTACTCGTCTCGCCGGTGTGGTGGGTGCCGAACACCCGCAATCGGGAATACACCTGGTCGGGCTGGCAACTGGTCGCCGGCAACTCCTACTTTCTCGCCGCCGCCGCGTTCCTGCTGGCCATCGGCGTCAAAGCGGCCATCGGCCCGAGCACGTCCGACGGTCGGCGAACCAGTCCGCGTGGCCGGCGGCCGCCCTCCTGATCTCCGGCGCCGGCCTGTCGACGTCCCGGGGCTACCTGGCCTTCACGGCCATACGGATCACGTGTACTGCCGTACGGCGGCGGCGAGGCGAGAGAGGAACGAGCGGCCGAAGACCGTCGACCCGGCGACCGCGATCACGGCGAAGTAGGCACGCAGCCGCCACAGTTCGCGCCGGCCAGGGAAGCCCGCATCAACCCGGGACGATCTCCGCGTACGCGCGGAACAGCTCCGGGCCGACCGTGGAGGCTGGGCGTCGCCGTGCGGCAGCGCCGGCGCGGGGTCCGGCCCGCACAGCGCAGGAAGTCGCGCCAGCACCCGTTCCGTGCCGCGTGCCAGCTCGGCCGGCAGCTGACCTGAGTCGACCGCGTGCCGCAACTGCGGCAGCACCGCCGCTCGGCGTAGAAGTCGGCCAATGCCGGGAGCCGACCGGCTGGTTGCTCTGGCGCAGCGGCCCGAAGAACCCGTCGAACTCCCGCAGTCCGAACGTCTCGCCCCGCGCCTGGTGCAGCCCCGCGAGAGCGCGCCCGATCGCGGCGCAATCGTCAGGCCCGCGGGAATCCGCGGCCTGCCCGGAGGCGGCCCCCCGTTCCGGCAGCGCCACCGACAGCAACAGGGTCCCCTCGCCCGCGGCGACGACTCCGCCAGGATCGAGATGTTCGCCGCCTATGTTTCCGGCAGGAGGCAGGCGCTGGTCGACCGGGAGCTCTATCGGGGTCGGCGCCGTACACCGAAGCCGTTCTCCCACCCACCATGATCACCTGATGGTCGGACCGGCGCCGCAGCCACCAGGCCCGCACACGCCACTACCACTACCGGACCCGGATCGACGCCGCCCAAGGCATCGCCAGACAGGCAACTACCGCTCGGTGATCCTCCGGCGGCCACAGGATTGGATCGGTAGGAAGCGATATTCAAAGGTGAACTCCCAGATTTCGGCATACCCAGTATTTAGGTCCACCTGGAACCGGGATTGATATTCCTGCGCATATTTGTCTTTTGTGTGTTCAGTAAAACATCGAAGAGCCGGTGAGGGGACTCGAACCCCTAGCCGCTCGATTACAAGTCGAGTGCGCTACCAATTGCGCCACACCGGCCAGCGTACCGACGATACCTGATCACGGGCGCTGCCTGGTCGAGGTGGGGGTGCGGCTCGGTGGGCGGGGTGGCGTGGGGATGGTGCGGAGGCGTGCGGACCTGCGGTGATCGATGGAGGGGTCGGCTGTGCCCGGGACGCGAGTGCCTCGTGTTCGACGGGATGTCGGCGCTGGCGCGTGGGGAGTTGTCCTGTGGGGTGGGGCTCCTGGCTCGGCTGGTTGGTGGACGTCTGCGCCCACGATGTGCCCACGGGCACTGTTGCATCGGCGAAGTCCGCCATCACGCGGCTGCCGATCAGTCATGATCGAACGATGCGTCGACGTCGTGTCCATCCACCGGCCCCGACATCGGAGTTCGCCGGGTTCCGGCTCCCACCCGAGGTGATCGTGCTGGCGGTCCGCTGGTACTTACGGTTCGC
>NZ_JALKFX010000116.1 GCF_023243045.1 Frankia sp. AgB32 | reverse complement strand
CCGCGACCGGCAGGTTCTCCGCGTCGCCGTCCTCGAACCGCACCTCGAGCCCTTCCACCGCCGCCCGGTCCCGGGCCCGGGCGAGCAGGTCGGGCACGTAGTCGACACCGACGACGTGCGTGCCGGAGCGGGCCGCGGCGATCGCCGCGTTGCCGGAACCACAGGCCACGTCCAGCACCCGCCAGCCGGGGCGCAGGTCGGCGGCCTCGGCGAGCAGTTCGCTCTGCAGGACGATCCGGGTGGCGATCACCGAGTAGTCGCCGCTGGACCAGGTCTTCTGCTGCTTGTTCTTGACCGCGGCCAGATCGGGCCCGGTGGTCGTCGTCTCGCTGAGGGTCGTTGCACCGTGGGTCATCGCGTGTCTCCTTCGTCGGACCAGCCCACCGCGCCTGGATGGTCGCTCTGCGGGCTGGCGTCGCCCCCCGTCGGGGCCTGGAACGAGCGTCCGTCGACCACCGCCTCGTCAACCAGTCGCGTTTCTGTACCTGTCCTGTCGGCCGACCGTCAGATCCGGTACCAGTTCTGTACTACTCAGCGGCCGCCGGCCGTGGTCCGATGTCGGGATGCCGATCCATTCGGACTACTGCCCCATCGCACTGGGTGTCGAGGTCCTCGGCGACCGTTGGACACCGCTGGTGATCCGGGAACTCATGGTCGGCGCCGAGGGATTCAACGAAATCCACCGCGGCCTCCCGCGGATGAGCCGCACGCTGCTCGCGCAGCGGCTGCGGGCCCTGGAACGCCACGGTCTGATCAGCAGGGCGCCGGCCGAGCGGGGCCGCCCCGGCCGCTACACGCTGACCGAGTCCGGTCGGTCGATCACACCGATCATCTGGGCTCTCGGGCAGTGGGCCGCGGAATGGATCTTCGATGACCCGGAGGACGAGGACTGCGACGGGCTCTCGCTGATCTGGCGGCTGCACCAGAACGCGGTCGCGGAGCGGCTGCCGTTCCAGCGGACCCTCGTGCACATGATCCTCACCGGGCCCGGCGCCGCCGAGGCATGGCTTGACGTCGAGCAGCCCGCGATGACGGTCTGCCGGGACGATCCACGCCAGGACACCCACCTCACCGTCACCGCGAACGCCCGCCAGATGCACCGATGGCTACTCGGCCGCGTGCCGTACCGGGCGCTGCTGGACACCGGCCACGTCGAGGTCCACGGCCCCGCTCCCCTCGCCCGCGCGTTCCCGACCTGGTTCGACACGACGTCCTTCGCCGCGAGCCTGGAGCGCGCCGAGCGCCGCCGGGCGCAGGCGGCCACCGCCACCGCCGCGCCCGCCACCGTCTGACCCGGGCGCCGCGGCGGTGCTGGGCCGCCCCGCCCGGCGATCCGGCGAACATCGACGTCCCGCGACTGGGATGTGCCGGGAGATGGTGGGCAGCCTGTAGTCGGGGGTGAACGTGTCGTGGTTCACAGGGCGTTGCTCGGCCCACGGATGGACGTGGGTGACCCGGACCCCGCGGTGGTCGACCTGCTGGGCATCCTGCGTCGCACCCTGCGGATGGATGTGGCCTGGCTGGGCCGGCTGACCGGCGACCTGCTCGTGCTGCAGGTCCTCGACGGCGACGCGCAGCGGTTCAGCCTGGCCCCCGGCGTCACCGTGCGTGCCGAAAAAGGACTGTACACGCAGATCCTGCGCGGAACCGCCCCCGAGGTGATTCCCGACATCCACGCTGATCCTCGTGTCACGCAGACAGCCGGGTTCCACGAACTGGGGATCCGGTCCTATGCCGCGACGCCGGTCCACGATCACGACGGCTCGCTGTACGGCCTGGTCGGCTGCCTGGGGTCTCGACCTCAGCGTGCACCGTCGCCGGCGGACGGCCCGTTCCTGCGCCTGCTGGCGACGTCGCTGCGCACCTCGATACTCGATCTTCATCGGATGTGGGGCACGCGGGCCCGGCTCTTCCAGACGATCCTCGATCTGATCGACAACGGCGGCCCACGGGTCGTCTTTCAACCCGTCCGGGACCTCGCTGACGGGACGGTCCTGGGCGTCGAGGCGCTTTCGCGGTTTCCGGGCAGCTCCCACGGTCCGCAGTGGTGGTTCGCCGCCGCCCACAACGTGGGTCTCGGCGCCGACCTGGAAAAGGCCGCGATCCGGCAGGCGCTGCGCGCGCTGGGACACCTGCCCCCCGGTGTCCTGCTCGGCGTCAACGCGTCGCCGACGACCATCACCACCGAGCTCGTCGAACTCCTCGTCAACGCCCGGCCCGCCGGTCACCTTGTCATCGAGGTCACCGAGAACGAACAGCTCGGCGACAGCACGCTGGACGGAAATCTCGCCGCGCTGCGCCTGGGCGGGGTGCGCCTGGCCATCGACGATCTCGGGACCGGTTACAGCAGCCTCGAACACGTGATCCGGCTTCACCCCGACTACATCAAGATCGACGCCTCGATCATCCGGAACATCGACGTCGATCCCGTGCGCCGTGCCGTGACGAGCGGCATCGTCAGCATCTCCCGGGAACTCAGCGAGCAGGTCATCGCCGAAGGTGTCGAGACCGCCTCCCAGCTGCGGGCCATCATCCAGGCCGGAATCCCCTACGGCCAGGGCTATCTCCTCGGCCCACCCGCGCCCACCCTCGAGCTGGCCGGCACCCGCCTGCTCGCCGCGCCGCCCGAACCAGCCCGATTCGGCCGGCACCGCTGAGCATCGCGGACCACTGGCGCCGGGATCGGCACAGTAGCGTCAGGGTCCGGCGTGTTTCGTCGGACTCGAACCCGCCGCCGAGTACGGCCTGGACGAGTTCCGCGCGCTCATCGGCCTCTTCAGCAGTGCCCTGAATCGTACGGAGTCGTCGACCCCGCGCGCCCGGGGACCGAATGCCAGCCAAATTCCCGCTTTCACCACTGGCGGAAATTGGCGCGTCGGCATTTCTCCGGGACTATTGGAAACAATACGGCAGGCAGCGACAATACCCCGTCATCCGGCGCCCGGCACGGCTTCGGCGGCACTCCTGGGATAGCGTTTCTCTCGCACCTCCAAACCGCCGGAATGCAATCATGAAAGGGATCGATACATGAGCCAGCAGCAGCAGGAGCAGCAGCGTCGGCAGGTCGAGCAGCAGCTCCGCCAGAACTGGCAGCGGCTTCGCTACCAGATTCTGGACCAGTTCGGTCAGGTCAGCACGTCGGACCTGGATGCCGCTGTCGGGGTCGACGACCTCATCGCGCGGATCGCCGACCGGACGAACCACAGCGAGCGTTACGTCGAGAACCGCCTGCGCGACCTCGCGGGTGTCGGCCCGGTTCAGGGCCAGCCGCTCGGCGCCCGGTAGCCGCCCCTCCCACCACGTGGGCGCGCCCGGCGGAACCGGCACCGGGCGCGCCGGTACGACCATGAAAGAGGGGGTGTCCGGCAGGCGCCGGGCACCCCCTCCTCGCGAGGCGGCCCAGCACAGGACCGGACCCGCCTCCCGTTCGGGCGCCCGCCTACTGCCGGGCCGGACTTCGTTTCCTGGTCTTCTTCGGGTCGAGTCGGCGCAGCAGCAGGGAAATGACGCCGATGTAGGCCACGGTGACCACGATCCCGGCGCCGATGTCGAACGCGTAATGCCTGTTCGAGTGGGTGAACAACGGGTCGGGCTCGGGCGCGCGCGGGTTGATCGGCACGGTCTGACCGGCGACGGGCACGCCGTTGATGGTCTTCGGCCGCGGGACGCCGGCCCGGGTGATCGTGTTGAAGTCGGCGTCGGCGGCCATCGCCGCGAAGCCCCACCTGGCCGGCGAGAGGACCGCGGCCTGTTCCAGCCCCACCTGCCCGCCGATGGGCACGATCCCGGCGGAGAACACCAGCTGGACCATCGTGACGATGACCAGCAGCGGCATCGTCTTGTCGGCGTTGTCCACGGACGCCGAGATCACCAGCCCGATCATGCCGGAGGCGAAGGTCACCAGGAACACCGCGATCATGCATTCCAGGATCGTGTTGCCGAGCGCCAGGTGATCCGGGGGCTGCCGACCGGCCAGCCCGATGATCGTGAACGGCACCACCTGCAACACGGTGATGATGAACAGGACCAGGACCTTCGAGCCGACGTAGGCGGCTCTCGACAGGCCGATCGCGCGTTCCCGCTGGTAGATCGCCCGTTCCTTGACGATCTCCCGCACCGAGTTCGACATGCCCATGAAGCAGGCACACAGCACCATGATCAGGAAGATGGTGGGCGCGTCCGAGTTCGGCGTGAACCTGTCCGGGCTGTCGAGGAAGTTTCCGTTGATCGCCCGTGGGATCGCGCCCAGCACGAACGGGAACGCGATCGCGAGCCGCAGGTAGCCCCGGTCCGACGCGATGACCGCCAGGGTGCGTCTGGTCAGCGTCACCAGCTGGGAGGGCACCGACTGCTGGCGGATGCTCGGCAGCTCCACCGGCGCTGGCCGGGCCGACGGCGCCGTCACCGACGCGGGGACGTAGTGCCGCGACTGGCGGAAACGGGCCGCCGACTCGGTGCCCTCGTTCTCCTGCAGGCGCAGGAACACCCACGGATAGCCCTGCTCGCCGAAGAACGGCAACGCGTCCGCCGGCGGACCGAAGTAGGCGACATGCCCGCCCGGCGCGAGCACCAGGACGTAGTCGCACAGGTCGAGCTGCGCGACCGAGTGGGTCACGACGATGACCGTGCGTCCGTCGTCGGCGAGCTTGCGCAGCGACTGCATGACCTGTAGGTCCATGCCCGGGTCCAGGCCGGAGGTCGGCTCGTCGAGGTAGAGCAGCGTGGGCCGGGTGAGCAGTTCCAGGGCGACCGAGACCCGCTTGCGCTGGCCGCCGGAGAGCCTGGCGACGACGGTGGCCGCGTGCGGGGTGAGGTTCAGCTCGGCGAGGACCTCGTCGATCCGCCGGGCCCGCTCCTTCGCCGTCACGTCCGGTGGGAACCGCAGCTTGGCGCCGAACTCCAGGGCCTTTCGCACGGTCAGCGACGTGTGCAGGATGTCGTCCTGCGGCACGTAGCCGATCCGGCGGCGCAGCTCGTCGTACTCGGTGTAGAGATCACGGCCGGCGTAGCGGACGGCCCCCTCGTCGGCCGGGCGGAAACCGGTCAGCGCGCCCAGCAACGTCGACTTCCCGGCGCCCGACGGGCCGACGACGCCGAGCAGCGCCCGCCCGGGCAGCCGGAACGTCATGTCGTGCAGCAGCTGCTTGTCGCCGACCCGCACGTTGAGATGCTCGGCCTCGAAGCTGACGTCACCGGAGTCGAGGTACTCGACGAGCAGGTCGCCCTCGCGCTGGAACACGTGGTGGCCGATGGCGATGATGTCGCCCTGCCCGACCGGCGCGGTCTGGACGCGGCGGCCGTCGAGGAACGTGCCGTTCGCGGACTCCATGTCGACGAGCTCGACGTCCTGGCCGCGCACGGTCAGCGAGGCGTGATGGCGGGAGGCGAGCAGGTCGGCGATGACGATGTCGTTGCCCCGGGCGCGACCGATCGTCATCGTCCCCTGGCACAGCGGGTAGACCGTGCCGCGCTCGTGCTCGCGGTCCAGCCGCGGGTGCCCGGCGGGCTGCGCCTGGTCGGGATCAGGGCCGTCGTCCTGGCCGTGCTCCTGCTCCCCCTCCTCGTCCTTGTCGCGGGCCGGCGGGATCGCCGGGCCCGGCGTGCGCGGCGGGGCGTAGCCGCTCTGGTGGGGCAGCATGGTCTGCTGGTCCGCGGCCGCGCCGGGAAGGGCGACCGGCAGGGAGGCCAGCGAGGCCGCCTCGGCGAGCAGCACGACCTCGGGGCCGGTCGGCGTGCCGAGCCGGAACCGCGTCTCGCCGTGCACCTCGACCGTGTTCAGCATCCGGCTGCCGCCGAGCCAGGTGCCGTTGGAACTCACATCCCGCACGGCCCAGCCGTGCGCGGTCTCCTCGATCATCAGATGCTGCCGGGAGACTCGGCCATCCGCGATCACGTGGTCCGCGTTGCGGGCCCGGCCGATGATGAACCGCGGCTTGCCCGCGGCCACGCTCACCTGCCCGGCCTCGCTTGTCACCTTCAGTACTGCCGTAGACACGTGTCTCCCCCTCGGGACGAAACGCCGGCCGAACGCCGCCGCCGAGTTCCATCAGCGCATTCGGTCCCATGCTCGTCGCACAGGCCCAGCCCGACGCCGAAGCGGAAAATAACCACTCCTTCTTCCTGAGCCAGTATGTCGCGGCGAACGTGAAGGACGATGACCTGGCGGCCGGCGGCGACACCGACCACCCAAAAGAGCCCCCTCCTCCTGGCACACCCGTGGCCGCGCGCGGCGACCGCACGCCGCCCGCCCATCGCGGTCCCGACACCCGCTTCACGTCAGCCGGCCGGCCCACCCGGGAAAGCAGTCAGGAATGCCGAAACCGACTCGAACCGCCATTCTCACCACCTTTGTTCGCGGTCCCGCGCGGACATCGCGACGATTCTCCGATACGCCTCCGACGACCGGGGGTATTCAGTCGGTGCTGGGCGCGGGTTTCTGGCGGGTGGCATCAAGGGCCAGGGCGAGCAGTCGGTCGGCCTGGCCGCCGTCGTCGTCGCGGGCGGTGGCCAGGGCAATGCCGACGACGAGCTGAAGAAGATCCTCCGGGCGAAGGTCGGCGCGGGCACTGCCGTCGCGCCGTGCACGGTCGAGCAGGTCAGTCGCGGTCGCCGTGATCGCCTGGTGGCAGTCCGCCACCGACGCCTCGGGACCCTCGGCCATGAAGGCCCCGGCGAGGCCCTGGTTGATCCGCGCATGGTCGAGGAACAGCCGAAGCCAGGCCGCGAGCGCGTCGTCCGCCGACGCGGTGGCCGACAGTTCGCCCGCCCGTTGACACAGCCTTTCGATCCGGTCGGCGAGAACGGCCCGCAGTAGCGCGGCGCGGGTCGGGAAGTGTCGATAGAGGGTGCCCTGCCCGACTCCGGCCCGGCGGGCGATCTCCACGAGGGAGGCGTCGGGGCCGGCCTCGTCGAACGCCTCGCGCGCCATCGCGAGCAGGCGTTCCCGGTTGCGCCGGGCATCCGTGCGTGGGCCCCGCTGCGGGGGATCCCGCTCGACCATCGGACTCCTCGCCTCCTTCCGCCGCCTCCTCCCGTGGACAACCGGACAGGCTGTCCGTATCGTAGCCGAGGCAAACCGGACAGGGTGTCCGGATAAGACGGGAGAGCAGTGACACAGGACGCGCAGGACGATCTCGACCAGGTCGGCATCTGGACGATGGCCCTCGACGCGCACCCGGCCGGCCGGGTGCGCGAGGCCGCCGCGGAGATCGAGGAGCTGGGCTACGGCGCCCTCTGGTACGGCGAGGCCTTCGGCCGCGACACGGTGAGCCAGGCCTGGCTGCTGCTGTCGGCCACCCAGCGCCTCACCGTCGCCTCCGCCATCGCCAACATCACGTTCCGCGACCCGGTCGCCATGGCGACCGCCACCCGCGCGCTCGGCGAGGCACATCCCGGCCGCTACCTGCTCGGCCTGGGCGGGCACCGGGTCGACGACACCCTCCACCAGCTCGACGGCTACCCGATGCCGGCCGTGGGCCGGGCGGTCTCGTCGATGACCGCCTATCTCGCGGCCATGGACGCGGTGCCCGTCCACAGCCTGCCGGCGCAGCCGGCGCCACGGCGGGTCCTCGCCGCGCTCGGCCCGCGCATGCTGGCGCTGGCCGCCGAACGGACCTGGGGCGCCCATCCCTACTTCGTGCCCGTCGACCACACCCGGCAGGCACGCAGGATCATGGGTTCGGCGGCGTTCCTGGCCGTCGAGCAGGCCGTGGTGCTCGACACCGACGCCGACCGGGCCCGCGATCTCGCCACCGCCCACGTCGCCGGCTACGTCGCCATGGCGGCGCACCACGAGGCCAACGTGCGCCGGCTCGGCTTCGACGACGCCGACCTCGTCGGCGGGCCGAGCCGCCGCCTCGTGGACGCGATCGTCGCCCACGGCGACGTCGAGGTCATCCGCGACCGGGTGCGCGAGCATCTCGACGCCGGGGCGAACCACGTCTGCGTCCAGGTCCTCACCGCCGACCCGACCGCGCTGCCGGATCGCGAGTGGCGCGAGCTGGCCCCGGCCCTGGTCCAGCGAACTCCGGCGCTCACCTGGCCGGCTCCGGGCGAACCGCGAGGCAGCCGATCCCGGCGACCAGCAGCGGGCCGGTGACCAGGCCGGTGACCAGGAGGCCGGCGGTCGGCGACACGAAGGTCCACAGCGCGCCCGCGGTGACCGTCGCGGCGATCCGTCCGACGCTCTGGATCGCCGCCAGCACACCGAAGGCGATCCTGCGGGCGTCGCGCGAGGCAAGCTGGCCCACGCCGGCGTACTCGACGGCGCCGGCGGCCGCGCCGGCGAGGACGAACAGGAGTGCCTCCAGACCCGGCTCGTGCCGGCCGATGAGCGCGAAGCCCACGTGGGCGACGCACAGCAGCGACGCGCCCCGGCCGAGGACGACGCGCTCTTCGTCCAGGCCCCGCAGATGTTTGCCACTTTGGCAAACGGATTCGGGAGACCGGACGGCGAGGGTGACGATGGACCGGTGCATGACGACATCGCGGCAGGACCGCCCACATCCGACGTTCTCTCCGCCGCCGACGGCTACATCGGCGACCCGGCCGTGCGGGCCAGGTGGGATGGGCGGTACGGCGAGCGGGAACGGCTGTGGAGCGGCCAGCCCAACGGCGCGCTCGTCGCCGAGGTCGCCGGACTGACGCCCGGGCGGGCGTTGGACGTCGGCAGCGGTGAGGGCGCGGACGCCGTCTGGCTCGCGCGCGGCGGCTGGGACGTGACCGGCCTCGAGGTCTCGGGCGTCGCCCTGGAACGGGCCGCCGGGCATGCGCACGACGCCGGTGTCACCGTCCGCTGGGTGCACGCCGGCCTGGTGGAGGCGGCGTTCCCGGCCGGCTCCTTCGATCTGGTCTGCGCGCTGTACCCGGCCCTGCTGCGCACCCCCGACGCGGCGGCGGAGCGGGCGCTGCTCGGGGCGGTCGCACCCGGCGGGGTCCTGCTCGTCGTGCACCACGCCGGGATGGACACCCAACCCGTGCACGACGACGGCTTCGACCCGGCCGACTACGTCTGGCCCACGATGGTCGCCGCGCTTCTCACCGACGGCTGGACTGTGGACGTGCACGAGCAGCGGGCGCGCGTCGCACCCGACGGCGGCGCCGGCGCGCACCACGCCGACGACGTGGTCCTGCGTGCACGCCGGCTGCCCTGAGCGGCTCCTCACACGGCCCGGTCAGGCCGGCGGCCCGGTCCCGAGGTCGACCGTTGCCGTCCGGGACCGACCGGACGTGTCCACCCAGCCGAGCTGTGCCTTGTCGCCCGGGTGATGGGTCACCATCAGCGTGCTCAGGGCCGTGGCGGAATCCACGGCGTGACCATCCAGCGAGGTGATCACGTCCCCGGCCACCACGCCGGCCTGCTGGGCCGAGGTCCCGTCGACCACTGCGCTGACCGCCGCTGCGGAGGTGGTCGACCCGGCGCCGACGCCGACGCCGCCACGGCCGCCGCCCTGGCTGTCGGACGAGGAGATCATCACGCCGAGGAAGGCCGCCGGGCCGACGTGGATCACGTCGCTGCCCTGCCCGGCCTCGATCTGCCTTGCGGTGGCGAGCGCCTGGTTGATCGGGATGGCGAAGCCCTGGTTGCCCGCGGACTGGGCCGACGGCGTCATCGCGAAGCCCGCCGACGCGGCGGTGTTCATGCCGATCACCTTGCCGCTGTCGTTGACGAGGGCCCCGCCGGAGTCACCGGCCTCGACGTCGGCGTTGACCTCGATGAGCCCGGAGAGCTGTTCGGCGGTGCCGTCCAGGTCGTCGTTGGCGGTGATGGACTGGTCGAGCGTGGTGATCGACCCGCCGGCGCTGGTGGGGGTGCCACCGGTTCCGCCGGCGTTGCCGATCGCGACCACGGACTGGCCGACGGCGGCCGTCGTCGAGTCACCGAGGGTGGCTGCGGTCAGGCCGGAGGCGTCCTTGAGCTGCAAAACGGCGATGTCGTGGGTCGAGTCGTAGCCGACGACGCTCGCGCTGTAGGTCTTCCCGTTGCCGACATCCGTCGCGCTGATCGTGGTGGCGCCATCGATGACGTGGTTGTTGGTCAGGACCTCGCCGGAGGAGGTCAGCACGATGCCGGAGCCGGCGCCCTGGGAGCTCTGGTAGCTGAACGTCGCGGTGATGTCGACCAGCGCGGGGGCCGCCCTGGCGGCGATGGCGGAGACGTCGCTCGGCGCGCCGCTGCCCTCCGTGCCGGATCCGCCCGAGCTGCCGTCCGAGGTGCCGCCCTGGTCGAGCGGCGACTGGCCGGACGACCCGAGACCGCCGCCCTGGCCCAGACCGAAGGGCAGGCCGCCGGAGGTGCCGCCACCGGAACCCAGCCCGCCGCGCAGCCCGGAGACGCCGGAGACGGCGCTCGTCGAGCCCGACGGCGTCCAGACCTCGTGCCCGATCCCGGCGCCGGCGCCGGCCGCGCCGAGCAGAAGGGCCGCGAGCAGCAGCGGCGGCACGCGCCGCCGCCTGGGCGGCGGTACGGGCAGTGCGAGCGGCTGCGGCGCGGCCCAGCCGGGGCCCGGCCAGGGTTGCCAGGCCGCGCCGCCGGGCTGGGTGAGGGGCGCCGGTGGCCACGGCTGGCCCGCAGGGCGCGCCCACACCGGGTGCTGCGCCGGTTCGTCACGCCTCTGCTGTGCGTCCTCACTCATGGCGTCTCCCGCTCCTCTGGTCAGCCTTCGCTGCCACCACGAGCATCAGTCCGGCGGCTTACGAGCCCGCTTGCGCTCCCTGAAAATCACCTGGGCATTTCCCGCCGGGTTCCGTGGGCGATGCCGCGCGGCGGCCAGCCGGGACCGTGGGGCGTGGTCGCTGGCGGCTCCGACGGGTCGCGGACGGTCCCACCTGGAGCTACGGCTTCGACCCGCAGACCGGTGGCGCGCCGTTCGGCTCCCTGAACCGCCGGGACGCCGTCCTGCTGATGAGCAGCGCCGCGGACATGAAGGACTGATTCGACATTCCTCTGGGAGCACGGCCGCGCCGGATCGGGTAAGCATGCTGTTGTCGGCGTCATGTCGGCCAGCCGAGCCGACGAGGGCCCGCGACGGACGGAGCACGCATGCGTATCGGGATCACGCTGCCGGACACCCGGGGGCCGCAGGCGCTGGGGCGGGTGCGCGACACCCTCGCCCGGGCGGCGGACGACGGGCTGCACTCCGCATGGCTGTCGAACATCTTCGGTCTGGACGCGCTGACCGCGCTGGCGGTCGCCGGCAGCCAGGTCCCCGGCATCGAGGTCGGCACCGCGGTCGTGCCGACCTATCCGCGCCACCCCGTGGCACTCGCCCAGCAGGCGCTGACCACCGCGCTCGCCGTCGGCGGCCGACTCACCCTGGGTATCGGCCTGTCGCACCAGTGGGTCATCGAGGGCATGTTCGGCTACAGCTTCGACCGGCCGCTGCGGCACTTCGACGAGTATCTGGACGTACTGCTGCCGCTGCTCGACGGCCAGCCGGTCGACGTGTTGGGTGAGACGGTGCGCGCCGCGGCGGCGCTGACCACGCCGTGGACGGGGCGGGTCCCGGTGCTGGCCGCCGCGCTCGGGCCGAAGATGCTGCGCCTCGCCGGCGAGCGGGTCGACGGCACCGTGCTGTGGATGACCGGGCCACGCACGGTCCGCGGGCACGTCGTGCCGACGATCCAGGGCGCGGCGTCGGCCGCTGGTCGGCCGCCGGCCCGGGTGGTGGCGATGCTGCCGGTGGCCGTCACCGACGATCCGGCCGCCGCGCGGGCGCAGGCCGCCGCGGAGTTCAAGGTCTATGGCACGTTGCCGTCCTACCGGGCGATGCTGGACCGGGAGGGCGTCGCCGGACCGGCCGACGTGGCGGTGATCGGTGGGGAGGACGCGGTGCGTGCCAGGTTCGCCGAGTTCGCCGACGCCGGTGTCACCGATCTCGTCGCCGGCGAGTTCCACGGCCCGGCGGCCGCCCGCACCCGTGCCCTGCTGCGCGAGGCGGCCCGCGCGGGCGCCTGACGCCGGCCCGATCCCCCACGACGGAATTTCCGTGCGCGCTGAGCAGCCCCAGGTTGGTTTCATCGGTCTGGGCCACCAGGGTCGACCGGTGGCGACCGTATCCGGCGTGGTCTTCGACATGTTCGACATGGCCGGCGAGCTGGGCCTCGACGCCGCGGCGCTCGCCGAGGTCGTCGCGAACGGCAGCGGCGCGTGCTGTTCGCTCAACGTCTACCGGGCCGTCGGCGACGCGCGGACGCTGCACAAGGACGTCGACCTGCTCGGCACGGTCACGGCGGATCAGCCGGTCGCCGACCCGAGCCTGCCCGGCGTCGCCGCGGCCACGATCCGCCAGATGGTCCGGCGCCGGACCATCTGGCGGACGGCTCCTACTCGACGGGGACGTCGCAGAGCAGGCTCAGGACGAGGGCGCGCAGCTCGTCCAGCCGATCGGCGCCGAGGCGCCGCGCCCACTGCTGTTCCACGGCCACGGCGGTGCGGCGCATCGTCCGCAGTGCGGCGAGTCCGCGTGGGGTGAGTTCGACGACGCGGGCCCGGCCGTCGGTCGGGTCGACGGAGCGGACCACGTAGGCGCCCTTCTCCAGGGTGGTGACGACCTGCGCCACGGCCTGGCGGGTCACGCCGAGGTGGTCGGCGAGTTCCGAGACCCGCCGACCGCCGGCCAGCAGCGGGACGAGCAGCTGCGCGTGGCCGGGGCGCAGGCCGGTCAGCCCGGCTTCGGCGAACCCGGCCGACACCCGCGCGGCCTGGGCGCGGGCCAGTGCCTGCACCAGCGCAGGTGTGGTCTGCGCGCCCAGCGGCCGGGACATGTCTCCCACCCGTCGTATCCTGCCATTGCAGATAGGCAAGTGCCTTGCCTATCATGCGGACCATGACGCGGACCATGACGACGAACAGCGGCCCACCTCGGCGGCGGCGCCGCCCACCAGCGCTGTTCGCTCTCGTGGCCGCCGTCGCGCTCACCACCGGCCTGGCCGCCTGCGGGCCGGCGGATCGAGCGGCCGGAGGGTCCGGATCGATGCCGTCCACCCAGGCCACGAGCACGGCCGCGGTCGCGGCGGGGCCTGGCGCCGTCCCGGTCGGCAGGTCCAGCCAGACGCTCGTCAGCGACGGAGTGTCGCGGATGATCCATCTCTACCGGCCGGCCGGGCTCACCGAACCGGCACCGCTCGTCGTCATGCTGCACGGCGGGTACGGCAGCGGCACCCAGGCCGAGCAGACGTACCACTGGGACGCCGCCGCCGACGCCGGCCACTTCCTGGTCGCGTTGCCCGACGGAAGCGACCGGTCCTGGAACGCCGGCGGCGGCTGCTGCGGCCCGGCGGCCCGCTCGGGCGTCGACGACGTCGCCTTCCTGACGCGGGCCGTCGCGTCCCTGGGCCACCAGATCCGCCTCGACCCGCACCGGATCTTCCTCTCCGGCGTCTCCAACGGCGGCGCGATGGCCTACCGGATGGCCTGCGAAACGGACCTGTTCGCCGCGGTCGGCGTGGACTCCACCACCATGCTGGTCGACTGCGCAGGGGCGACGCCGGCCTCGGTGCTGCACATCCACGGCACCGACGATCCGACCATCCGCTACGACGGCGGACCCGGAAAGCCCTACAGCCCGAACAGCACGCCCATCGACGGTCCGCCCGTGCCCGCCGTCAACGAGACCTGGCGCGGCATCGACCGCTGCGCGGCACCGGCGATCACCACCAGGGCCTCGGTGACGACGTCCACGGCAGCCTGCCCGGCCGGCCGCACCGTCCAGTTGGTCACGATCGCCGGGGCCGGCCACCAGTGGCCCGGGGCGACGCCGAGCCGCGCCGCCCAGCTCCTCGGCGCCGACACCCCGTCGACGGCGCTGGACGCCACCAGCACCATCTGGCGGTTCTTCGCCGCGCATCCGTCCCGGTGACCTGCTAGTTCGTCTCGTGGCTGGCCAGGGTCGCGAGGTGGTCGCGCAGCCCGACACCCCATCTCGACCGTGAACGCGTTGAGCGCGTCCGGCCGGTCGAGCGTGACCGTGAGAATCCCATCGCTGACCTCGTGCCGAAGGATCGTGAGGTCCACGAGCCGACCTCGTCTCACCGGGCGGCGACGACCAGGCCCGGCGGTGGCTGCGCGCTACTCGACGGTGCGGGCGAGGATGCCGAGGGTGGCGCGCAGGCCGGCCTCGGGGATGACGGGGAAGACGCCCTTGCCGCGGTAGTCCTCGTGGATCTGCGACCAGTCGTAGTACGAGATCACCCGTGTGCCACCGTCATTCGGCTCCAGGCGGTAGCCGTAGAGGTGCCGCAGCGGCTCGGCGCTGACCCGGCTGCGGATCGTCCATTCGAGGAGCGCGTCCGGCTCGTACTTCGTGATGATCACGGTGACGTCGTACTTGCCGAGCGGATAGTCGTTGAGCGACTCGCGGTCCATGTGGACGACGAACGTGTCGTCGACCGCGGCCACCAGCTCGCCCTCGGCGGACTGCAGCATCCCGGAGCTGTCGATCTTCACGTGCCCGGCGGGATCACGCAGCACGGCGAACACCGCCGACGGTGACGCCGCGATCTGCCGGGAGACCTCGAACCGTTCCACGTCCGTCATGAACCCACCCTGTCACGGCGCCAAGTCGCACGCCAGCACAGACGCATCCTTGGGGATTGAAGTGCTGCATAGCGAGAACGGACGCCGCACGGGAGCTGGCGGCCGGCGGTCACGACATGAGCGGTACGGCCAGGTCGACATCCTCTTCCTCAACGCGGGCGTCGCCGGCGGCGGCAACCCGCTGGACGACGAGATCACGGACTGGCACCGCATCTACGACATCAACTTCTTCGGCGTCGTCGACGGCATCAAGGCGTTCGCGCCCCGCATGATCGCCCAGGGCACTCCCGGCCACATCCTGGGAACGTCGTCGGGCTCCGGCGTGGTCGGCGCCATGTACCAGACGCCGGCGTACTCGTCGTCCAAGTCGGCCGTCTGCACGCTGATGGAATGTCTGCACGGCCAGCTACGCGACCGCGAGTCGCTCATCCGGGCGCACCTCGTGCTCCCGCCGCTCACCCGGACGAACCTGGCCGGCGACCCCGAGACGATGAGCTTCGTGCAGAAGGGCCTGGAGGCGGGCGGCGCGAAAGCCGTCCTCGCCGAACCAGAGGGCGTCGCGACCACCGCGCTGGAGGCCATCCGCAGCGACAGCTTCTGGGCCCATCACGCCCGGTTGACGGGCAGAGCCGCGAGTCAGGCTGGCCGGCGCCGGCGCACAGGCTCGCGACCCCGCGCATGAGTTCGTGGGCGCCGAAGTCGGGGCGGATCTCGCCGGCGCCGGCCGCGGCGTCGAGCAGGCGGGCGAGCACGGGTACGAGCCGTTCGAGGAAGTAGCTGTGCAGCGGGTCGTGGCAGGGGTCGTCGGACTGGAGCACGGCGGCGAGTCCGCGCTTGGTCACCAGGAAGTCGACGAACAGGTCGATCCAGCGACCGAGCGCGGTGTGCGCGGTCGCGCTGTTCGCGAGCAGGGCGGGCCCGACCTGGGCGAGCCCCTCGACCCGGTGCCGGTGGACAGGCCGCGGACGCATCGGGTCCGCGTCGTCGGCGCCGGGACGGACCACGGCGAGCAGGCGGCGCAGCTCGGCCAGCGCGTCGCGGCCGGTGGTCTCGATCGAGCGCAGCGCCTGGCGGGCCTGGTCGGGATGGGTGTCGAAGACGTCGTCCGCGGCCGCCGCCGCATGATGATCACCGAGACGCTGTACGCGACGACGTCGTGGATCTCCCGGGCGACGCGGCTGCGCTCCTCGGCGACGAACGCGCTAGGGCGTTCCGGCCGGCGCTGCCGGGGCAGGCGGTGGCTGCGGAGGGGCCGGCGATCTCGCGATCAGCGCCGCTTCGATGTCAGGTAGCCAGAACGCCACTTCGAGGGTTTTCAGCGCCGCCCACCGGGACAGCTCGTGCCCGGCCCGCGTCGCGCCAACGAAGCCTGCGAGAAAGGCGCCCACGCAGAACCCCGCCAGACCCCGTTCATGGCCGACGACCAGTTCGACGACGGCGACGCCCGCCGACAGGAGGAAAGCCAGCCCGGCGTTGCGCAGCGCTATCCCGCTGGCCCGGTGCCGGCTTATCTCCACCGCCGAGTCAGGTGCCTTGACCTCGATGGCGGCGAAGACGACCGCCCGGTCGACCCGGACGAACGCCATCGACTCGGCGGCGGGAAAGCGGTCGAGAAACTCCCGGGAAGCGCTGCCCCCTGGGTTCAGCCACCGCGGCATCCGCCGCCCCAGGAACCGGCGCGGGGCGTACGTCAGATGGCCAAGCAGGTAGCTGGCGACGACCCCGCCCGCGATCAGCACCGTGGAGTTGAGGTCGCCCACCTGCCCGAGATCGATCCACGACTCCCGGTCCAGCACATACAGCAGCAGCGCCAGGTACAACGAGCCCGGAACGGTGTAGGCGAAGATGTCGAAGACACCGAGACTGAGATTCACGCTCTCCTCTGTCCGGTCGGTCCGGCCGGTCGTGTCCCACCCGACTGCGACCGAGTCGCGATGCCAGTGTGGTCGTTGGTAGCACGCGCCGGGTGGCGGCGTCGGTCGTCGTGGCGGCGGCGGGCGGCCAGCAGGTCGTCGAGGTTGTCCCGGGCCCAGCTCCGAGCCGCCTCGACGAGATTCAGCAGCGTCCGGCCGAGGGCGGTCAGCTCGCATTCCACCCGGGGCGGGTTCTCGTCGAACACGGTTCGGTTCACCAGGCCGTCGCGTTCCATCGCGCGAAGGGTCTCGGTGAGGACCTTCGCGCTCACCGCAGCGAGGATCTGCCGGAGTTCGGTGAACCGCCGCGGCCGGGTTTCCAGGCACAGGACGACCATCGCGGTCCACCTGTCACCGATCCGCACCGGGAAGGTGCTCATCGGGCAGGCCGGGTCGAAACGCGGAGCGTCGGCGGCGATCTCCATTCCGCCACGGTAGCCGGTCACGTTATCGCTGGGGTGGCCGGCGCCGCGCGGACATCACCGGTCACCAGGCTGATCACGATCGGGCTGTTCGCCAACCTGACCATGGCCGACGGACGCAGGGTGATGGACGACCCCGACGTCTTTGCGCCGGGCCTGCTGCCGTTCGCGCGGGCGCACGCCCGCGAGCTGCCGGCGCCGGGCCGCCTCGCGTCCGCCCTCGACTGGCTGGTCATCACCCCACCGGCCGGGCTTGAGGCCGATGACACCGCTCGCGCGGCGGGCCACGTACTCGTCGAGCCGCCGTTCGACCAGCGCCTGTTCACCGGCACGCTCGGATACGACCAGCTCGCGCGGGCCATCGCGGACGAGGCCGAACACCCGGCGCTGCACCGGACGCAGGTGGCGGTCCTGCCCGCACCGTAGATCGCGGACCATTTACGGAAACGCTGGTTCCGTATATAAAGGGATCATGTCGGGCGTGCGGGGCAGGCCGCGGGAGGGTGCGATCGACGCGCGGCTCCTCGACGCGGTGCGCACCCTGCTCGCCTCCAGCGACTACGCCGAGGTCACGATCGCGCGGATCAGCGAGACCGCCGGCGTCGGCCGGGCCGCGATCTACCGGCGCTGGTCCACCAGGCCGGAACTCGTGTTCGCCGCGGTCGTGCACGGCGCGGAACTCGACGTCGGCCGGTTCGACCGGGGCGATCTGCGCGCCGATGTGCACGCCCTCGTCGAACACGTCGTCGCCCTGCTCAGCGCACCGGTCGTCCGCAACGCGCTACCCGGACTGCTCGCGGAACTGCAGGCCGAACCGGTGCTCCGACACGGATTCCACGCCCGGTTCATCACCGCCGAACTCGAGGTGGTCGCGGGAATTCTCGCCCGCGCCCGGTCCCGCGGTGAGCTGCGGCCGGTCCATCCGATCGGGACCGACGAGGTCCACGCTCACCTGGTCGGAATGGCCTGGGCGGAGATCTTTCTCGTCGCGGGCAACACGGACGACGCCAGCACCGTCGTCGACCGGATTTCCAGATCGGTCCTGTCCACCCTCATCACCACCGGAGCGGACAATGCCCACTCTTCTTGAAACGACGATGCCGGTCTACCACTTCAGTGAACGGCACTCCCGGGTCCTCTCGGCCGACCCGGACCGGGTGTGGGACGTCCTGACCAGCCTGGCCCTCGACCAGCTCACCATCACGAAGCCCCTGATGGCCCTTCGGCATCTCGGCCACGGCAATGCCGTCGACTCCAGGCCGTTGTTCACGGATGGCCCAGTCAGCATTGTCTCGCTCCAGGCACCGGACTACGCCCTTGGCGCGGCAATCGCGCGACCGTGGCAACGTGCGCCGAACCGCGTCGAGGTGTCCTCCGTCGACGATTTCGCCGCCTACGACGAACCCGGCTGGGTCAAGTACCTGACCGACTTCCACCTCCGCGTCGACACCGCCGGCACGGTCCTCAGCACCGAAACCCGCGGATACTCGACCGATCAGATCACCCGCCGCAGGTTCGCCCTCTACTGGGCTGCCATCCGGGCCGGCAGCAGCCTGATCCGCCGGGACATCCTGGCGACCGTCGACCGCCTCAGCCAGCGGTAACCGACGCCACTGGCTGCGTGACCCAGCAGCCGATCGCGGAGTCGTTCGGGGACCTGGACCCGCTCGTCGACCTGCGCGTCGACGATGTCACGCCGGACACCCCGTTCGTCGGGTCCCACGCCCTTTCTCCTTCACCGACGGCACCGACGATCTCGGCCGGCTGAACGCCGGGCTGTTCTTCCTCGCCTACCAGCGCGATCCGCGCCGCCAGTTCGTCACCATCCGGCGCTCGCTGGCCGGCAAGGCCGACGACGCGCTCAACGAGTACATCCAGCACGTCGGCAGCGGCCTGTTCGCCTGCCCGCCCGGCGCGGCGCCGGGCGAGTACCGGGGGCAGCGCCTACTCGCCCAGCAACCCCCGCACCAGCGGGCCCACCGGGTATCTACACGCGAGGTATACACGCGGGTTATAGTGACCTTGTGAGTATCCCTCTGACCCTGCTGGGTCTGCTGGAACGCGAGGCGAGCCACGGCTACGACCTCAAACGGGAGTACGACTCCCTGTTCGGGCGCGGCAAGCCGCTGCCGTACGGCCAGGTGTACTCGACGCTCGCCCGCCTGGCCCGCGACGGCAAGATCATCGCCGGGGAGGCCGAGCCCGGCGCCGGGCCGGAACGCCGGCGCTACGTCATCACCGAGGCGGGCGCCACCGAGTTCGAGACGTGGCTCACCGAGGCGGTGCCGCCCGAGCCGCACCTGCAGACGACGCTGTTCACCAAGGTCGTGCTGGCCCTGATGCTCGGCCGGGACGCGCACGCCTACCTTGACACCCAGCGCCTGGCCCACCTGCGCCGCATGCGCGAACTCACCGACCTGCGCCGCGGCGGGGAGATCGTCGACGTCCTGCTCGCCGACCACGGGCTGTTCCACCTCGAGGCGGATCTGCGCTGGATCGAGGCGACGTCGGGGCGCCTGGACCAGCTCGCCGAGAAGGTGCGCGCGTGAGCGCCCTGATCGAGGCCCGCGATGTCACGCTGGCCTTCGGCGGGAACCCGGCCCTGCGCGGCGCGTCCCTCGCCGTCGACGCCGGCGACATCTTGTCGATCATGGGGCCGAGCGGGTCCGGCAAGTCCACGCTGCTGCACTGCCTGGGCGGCATCCTCGTGCCCGACGCGGGCGAGGTGTGGCTCGACGGCCGGCGCATCGACACCCTCGACGAGCAGCGGCGCAGCGCGCTGCGCCGCGACGCGTTCGGCTTCGTCTTCCAGTTCGGCCAGCTCGTCCCGGAGCTCACCGCCGAGGAGAACGTGGCCCTGCCGTTGCTGCTCGGCGGGACCCGTCGGGCGGCGGCGCTCACCGAGGCGCGGTCGTGGTTCGGCCGGCTCGGCCTCGACGGTCTGCAGCGGCGCCGATCCGGTGAGCTCTCGGGCGGTCAGGCGCAGCGGGTCGCGCTCGCCCGCGGGCTGGTGTCCCGGCCCAGGGTGCTCTTCGCCGACGAGCCGACCGGCGCGCTCGACTCGCTGACCGGCGAGCAGGTCATGAACCTCCTGGTCGACGCGGCCCGCGCCCAGGGCACCACGGTCGTCATCGTCACCCACGAACCGCGGGTCGCCGCCTACGCCGACCGGCAGGTGATCGTCCGGGATGGCCAGACGAGCCCGCTCACCGTCGAGCGGGTCGGATCGTGATCGCGCTCGCGCTGCGCCTCGCGGTCAGCGGCGGGCGGGCCGCCGTCGGCCGGCTGGTCCTCATCGCCGCCGCCGTCGCCATCGGCGTCGGGATGCTGCTGTCCACGCTGGCCGGCACGAACGCCGTCGGCCACCAGAACGACCGGCAGATGTGGCTGGCCAGCGGCGCCGAGGGCCGGACCCAGACCGCCGCCGTCGACCCGCTGTGGTGGTGGGCGCACAGCGACTACCACGACGGCCAGCTCCTCGCCGAGGTGGACGTCGCCGCCACCGGCCGCACCTCCCCCGTCCCGCCGGGCCTGGCCAGGCTGCCCGCCGCCGGGGAGTACTACGCCTCGCCGGCCTTCGCCAGGCTGCTGCGGGACACCCCCGCCGACCAGCTCGGCGACCGCATCCCCGGCCGCCTTGCCGGCGTGATCGGCGCGGACGCACTCGCGTCGCCGGACTCGCTCGTCGCGGTCATCGGCCGGACTCCGGCCGAGCTCAAGATCCGGCACGACGCACACACGATCACCACCATCGCCGCCGTGATGCCGCCGCACTGCGGCAACGACTGCCTGGTCACCGGCATCCGCGGCGATGCCCTGACGCTCATGTTCTCGGTGGTCGCCGCCGCGCTGGTCTTCCCCGTCCTGATGTTCATCGGCACGGCGACGCGGCTGTCCGCCGCCACCCGCGAGCAGCGCTACGCCGCGATGCGCCTGGTGGGCGCCACCCCGCGGCAGACAGCGACGATCTCGACGGTGGAGTCCACCCTGGCCGCCGGGGTCGGCACGGCCGTCGGGTTCGGCCTGTTCCTCGCGCTGCGCCCGCTGGTGGCGACCATCCCGTTCACCGGCGCGCGGTTCTTCACCGCGGACCTCACCCTGTCCGCCGCCCAGGTGGCCGCGGTCACCCTCGGCGTCCCGGCGGCGGCGGCGCTGGCGGCCCGCGTCGCGCTGCGCCGGGTCATCATCTCCCCGCTGGGCATCACCCGCCGGGCGACGCCCCGTCCGCCCCGGGCCTGGCGGCTGGCGGTGCTCGCCGCCGGGCTCGGGGAGCTCGCGTTCTTCCTCGACCGCCGGCCGGCGACCTCGAACGGCCAGGCCGCGGCCTATCTCACCGGGTTCCTGCTCATCATGGTCGGCCTGGTGGTCGCCGGGCCGTGGCTGACGATGACCGCCGCCCGGGCGAGCGCGCGCCGGGCGCGGCGGCCGGCGACGCTGATCGCGGCACGCCGGCTCGCGGATGACCCGAACGCCGGTTTCCGCTCGGTCAGCGGGCTGGTCCTCGCCCTGTTCGTGGTCACGGCGACGGTGAGCATCATCGGTACCATCAACACCGACCGCGGCACCCTGGCCGGCGACGTGCGCACCAGAACCGTGGTGCAGGACGGCGAGATGGACGGCGCGCCGCTGACGGGTACCAGCCCCGACCGCCTCGTCGCCCGGATCCGCGCCGTTCCCGGTGCCGGTGGCCTCGCTGTCGTCCACGCGGATCCCGGCCGTGTCGGGACCGCGCGGCCGGAGGTGCGCCGAGGCCCGGGCGGTTCCGGTCCGGGCCCGACGACCCGCGCCGCCGCGGACGATCCCCTGGCCGCGGCGGCCCCGCCCATCCCGGACGGCCTGGTCGTGTGCGCGGACCTGGCCAGGACCGCGGTGCTGGGCCACTGCGCGGCCGGGGCGGCCGTCGCGGCCGTGCCGCTGGGCGCCTTCATCAACCTCACCTCCACGCCCGACCAGGAGTGGCCCGCCGCTCCCATCGGCACGGCCGAGGTCACGAACCTGCCCGTGCAGATGCTCTACGTCACCACCGACGGGTCGACGGCGGCCCTGGAGCGGACCCGCACACTGCTCACCGCCGCCTACCCCGGCCACGAGGCCAGGACGGTCGACGACTGGGCCGCCGACCAGCAGAAGGTCCTGGCTGGCTGGCGGCAGCTGGCGAGCGTCGTGCTGGCGACCACCCTGCCGATCGCCGGCTGCAGTCTCGCGGTCAGCGTCGTCACCGGCCTGTCGGACCGGCGCCGTCCGTTCGCGATGCTGCGACTCGCCGGTGCCCCGCTCCCCATGCTGCGGCGCACGATCGGCATCGAGAGCGCCCTGCCGCTGCTGGCCGCGGCCCTCCTCGCGGTCGGCGCGGGCTTCGCCGCGTCGGCGATGTTCCTCAGGTCGCAGCTCGACTATCGGCTCGTCCCGCCGGGCGCCACCTTCTTCGTGCTCGCCGCCGCCGGCCTGGTTCTCTCGCTCGGCATCATCGCCTCGACCCTGCCGCTGCTCACCCGGATCACCGGCCCGGAGTCCGTCCGCAACGGCTGAGGTGGCTGGGGATCAGTCCCCGGTGGAGTTGAGGAACTGCTGGGTCTCGCGGGCGAGCTGGACGAGGAACCGGTTGCGGTCGAACGCGGGGTCCTCGATCGTGCCGGGCGGCGGGATGCTCATGAAGCTGAAGTGGCCCGCTCCCGGAACGACGGTGACGTCGACCCGGGCGGGTGCCTTCGTCAGGCCGCGGATCTGCTCGACCGGGGTGATCCGGTCGAGCTCTCCCGCGTACACGAGCGTCGGCACCGTCACGGCATCCAGGGCACCCGGAGCCGCGAACCAGCCGACGGCGGGCGCGTACAGCGCCAGCCGGGACACCCTCGGTTCGCGCGACACGTCCATCGGCGTGCCGTCGCTCGACCAGGGGGTCGCCCCGGCCAGGCAGAGGGCGGCCCATCCCCCGATCGAATGGCCGACCGCGGCGACCGGCGGGTCCGCCGCGGCGTGTTCCCGCAGCGCCGCGACCAGGCCGAGCGGACGCGCGAGGAGCTGCGCGGTGGTCGCCTCGGCGGGAATGATCCGCTCGAAGTACGGCGCGACGACCCGGGCGCCGTGCGCCGCCAGGTATTTCAGCAGCGGACGATGACGCTCCGGATCGCCGCCCGCGCCGGCGGCGAACAGCACCACCCGCCGGGCGTCCGGCGCCCCGAGCGTGAGAGCGTCCACCGGCTCCTCCTCAGAACTCTCGTGCTGCGGACCGGCTGCGTGCGGGACGACGAGGGCCAGGCTACGGGATATCGGCTACAGGCCCGGGTTCGGCCTGGACGAGGCCATTCGACCCGATCGAGAACGTCTACGCCTACTACTCGATCGACCGCAAGGATCAACAGGACCACGTCGAACGATTCGCCACTCCCGAGGAGCTGTTGGCCGCCCGAGGCACGCACGAGGGGATTGCCACCTGGGTCGACTCGTTCCGACTCCATGCGGAGTTCGACGAGCGGTTCATCTACTACCCGGCGTCCCGCACGGTGCAGCATCGTCCGGTTGCCACCTCGACCACGATGACCGCGGACGCGGCCCTGGCGACGCTGTCGGGCGGGCCTCTTGCCTGGCTGCGCGAGCAGCTCGGCTGAGACTCGCGGTGCTCGTCCGGCTCGGCGGCGCCGCCATCTTCCTGGTCGTGGCCCGCCCGAAGCGTGCACTCACCCGGACCGGCCGGGTACGCCCGGCGAGGCCGGCGAAAACGTCACGCTAGAGTCCGCCGAATGTCGATCCATGAGGTTTGTCGACGGTGATGGGGCGGACGCATGCGCTGAGCGGCGCCGCGCTCTGGCTTGCCGCCGTGCCCGTGCTGGGCCGGGAGGACTGGCTGGGGAGCTACGCGCTGTCGTTGTCGTCCCATCAGGTGATCGCCGGCGGGGTGGTCGCCGCGGGCGCGGGCCTGCTGCCCGACATCGACCATCCCAACGGCCGGATCGCGCACACCCTTGGCCCGGTCACCCGGACGCTGTGCCGATGGGTGAGCCGGGCCAGCGGCGGCCATCGGCACGCCACCCACTCCCTGCTCTTCGCCGTCGCCATGGGCGTCGCGATGAGCCAGTTGGCGACCCATTTCCGGTATGGCTGGTGGGCGGCGCTGTTCATCCTCGTCGGCTTCGGCCTGCGCGGCCTCGGCCTGGACTTCGAGGGGCACGAGTTCTGGTCGGGCCTGAAGGACTGCGTGACGGCCGGCATCGCCGTCTACCTGATGCACGGCCTGGACATGCGCTTCGTCGCCTACCCGGTGGTCGCGGGCTGCCTCGCGCACCTCATCGGTGACTGCCTGACCCCCCGCGGCTGCCTGCTGCTCTGGCCGGTGAACTGGCGGATGGCGGTCGTCCTGGTCCCCCGCACCGACGGCAGAGCCGAACGCCTGGTGGTGGTGCCCGTACTGGCCATCGCCATCGTCGTTCTGACCATCCACACGCTGGCCGGCGCCTTCCTCTCCCACTGGCTGCACTGACACCTACCCGACCGTGCCCGCCTGACCAGCCCACGACCATCGGGCTGGCCAGGCGGGCGGGCGGCGCACAGCGTGGTCGTGACCTGCCTCGACGGCGGCGACCGGCGCCGTCAGGTAACCTCGGCCCCGCCTGGAAGGGTGTGCCTGTGTCGAAGCTGCTGGTAGTCCATCACACCCCGTCCCCGACCCTGCAGGAGATGCTGGAGGCGGTTCTGTCAGGCGCTCGGGCGGATGACATTGAGGGCGTGGAAGTTGAGGTTCGGCCGGCACTCTCGGCAACTGCCTCGGATGTCCTGGCTGCCGACGGATACATTCTTGGTACTCCAGTCAATATTGGTTACATGTCGGGGGCTTTGAAGCACTTTTTTGATGGTGTGTATTATCCTTGCCTTGAAGCAACCGTCGGTCGGCCGTATGCCCTCTACGTCCACGGAGGCAGCGACACCACGGGCGCCGTGAGATCGGTAGAGACGATCACTACGGGGCTGCGGTGGAAGCGCTTGCGGGAGCCGCTGACGGTGGTGGGAGCGCTCGACGCTTCCACACGCGAAGCGTGTTGGGAGTTGGGTGCGACCGCGGCGGCCAACTTGATGACCGCTTAGAGCGTGTCTCATGCGGTGTGGGAGTTTCTGCCAACAGGTGATTGCGGCGGCGAGAAGAAGGAAACCCAGGGAACTGAGCCCGTTGCGTTCGTAGCGAAGGATCAGCCGGCGGTAGCCGTCACGCCGCGCGGCATGTTCCGTACGCCGATGCGACGTCGGTGCGGGAACCCTTCAGACCCAGCCAGACATTCCGTTAGCGCCAGTCGTAGCGCTGTCGCGGCCGGTCGGCGCCCTGCGGTCTGGCTGGCGTGCACGCTGCCGCCGGTGCCGGCGCGCCCCGGCGGACGAGGCCGAGATCGCTGCTGATCGCAGCTCTACGGAAGTCGACGGGCCTGTCGTCAGCCGGTCATTTCCTGACCGGGGTGGTGCCGGTCAGGCCGAAGTGGGGGCCGCACTGCTCGGTCGTGGCCGGGCTGGCCGCGTTCCAGACGCAGATCCACATCGTGTGTCCGTCGACGGGAATGTAGTTCGTCTTCATGGCGCCCCAGGACGCGGAGAAGGAGTACGCGATCCCGTCGTTGCGGAAGAGCTTGGCGCCGCAGGACTGGCTCAGCGAGGTGTTGAGCACTCCGGCGAAGGAGCCGGCGCCGTTGAAGTCCAGCCACGCCGAACAGCTCGCGTCGTTGGCCACCCAGGAGGTATCGGCCTCGGAGCCCGGGACCTGTGCGCTGTCGTCGCCGCCGTTGATGCCCGCGATGGACGACGCTGTCAGGCTCGGGGCGGCGTTCGCGGGCTGGACGTGCGACGCGGCGGTGCTGGCGGGACCGCCGGCCGGAACCGTCGACGCGACCGGGGACGCGACCGGGTCGCTCGACGTGGCCGGGCCGTTTGACCGGGTCGGGTCGCTCGGCCCCGCTGTCCGCGCTCCCGTCGTGCCTGCGGAGGGCGTCGAGCTGGCCGGCCCGGTGCTCGGCGACGCCGTCGCGGGGGTGCGAGCCGTGGGGTGCCCGGGCGGGTCGTTCCTGATGGACAGGAGCACGGCCCCGGCCACCACCGCCAGCACGAGCGCGACGACGCCGGCGACCCAGGCACCGCGCGAGCGCCGCGGGCTCCTGGCGCGCGGGCCGACGGGCTGATCCGCGGCGGCATCCGCGCCGGACTCGGCCGTCGGCGGCTCCGCATCGCCTGGGACGCCCGGATCGCTCAGGACGGCCGGATCGCCCGGGACGGCCGGGACGAGCGGGACGGCCGGGACGAGCGGGACGGCCGGGACGACCGCGGTGCTCAGGTCCGGCCGCTCGGTCACGGCGCGGACCGCGTCCTCGAGATAGAGCGGCATCTGACCGCGCGCCGTCCAGCCGGCGCCGAACACCGTCGCCGCCGCGGCCGCCAGCTCCAGCGCGAAGGCTGCGGCGTCCGGCGGACGGTCGGCCGGGGACTTGGCCAGGACGTGGAGCACCACGTCGGCCAGCGGAGCTGCCACGCCGTCCATCGGCGGCGGCGGCGCGGTCAGCTGCTGGCTCAGCAGCGTGAAGACGGGCAGCTTCGGGTCGAACGGCAGCCGCCCGGTGAACAGGCTGTAAAGGAGGATTCCGAGCGCATACAGATCGGTCCACGGGCCAAGCTGGCCGCCCTCGATCTGCTCCGGGGCCATGTACGCCGGCGTGCCCGCGACGCCGCTGGTGATCGTCCCCGACTCTCCGAACAGCTTGGCGATGCCGAAGTCGGTGACCTTGAGCGTGCCGTCGCCGGCGAACATGACGTTGTCCGACTTGATGTCGCGGTGCAGCACCTTGTGCCCGTGCGCGTGCTCAAGCGCCGCGGCGACCGCCAGCGCCACCGCGCAGACCCGCTCGGGGCTCATCCCCGTCCGCAGCCGGGTCAAGGTGCCCCCCGCCAGCTTCTCCATCAGGACCAGGCACAGCCCGTCGGCCTCGACGTAGTCGTAGACCCGCACGACGTGTGGATGGTCCAGCTTGGCCAGCACCTGGGCCTCGGCGGCGAAACCAGCCGGGG
>NZ_JALKFX010000115.1 GCF_023243045.1 Frankia sp. AgB32 | reverse complement strand
ACGCGCCCGACACACCAGCTACCGCGTCAAGAAACCCGACGAACCCGCCTCGATCCGCCACCCAGGCCCCGCCACGGTCCGGCTCTACCTACTCGCCCCACCCACCGCGTGATCAAATACCCGCAAGATCAAAATAAGCTTCACGGCATTGAGCCAAGAGCAACCATCGAGTTGACTCGACTGAAGCTACGTTCTAGTCTCGTCAAAGCAGCGTCCGCGGCGGGGTCACGCATATTTCAACGGTTTCCCACATACCCAAAGAGGAGCCTGTTCATGGCTATGCCCGCCGGCCTTCCCATCGTCGACACGCTCATCGGCTTCCCGCATGAGGGATTCGACCAGTACGACTTCATCCGTAAGCAGACCAAGGACAAAGGCTCCCAGGAGAGCGAGTTCCCGGTCGAGTACATGTTCAAGGAAGTCCCCAAGGACCTCCCGACCCACGACCCGGTCTCCGTCACCCTGTACGAGATGGACCGGTACGGCATCGAGATCGGTCTGGTCAGCGTCGCCGACGAGGCCACCGCGTTCGCCCTGAAGAACCACCCGGACCGATTCATCCCGTGTGGCAGCCTGCGCGACCCGAACGACGTGAGCGGCAGCGTGCGCGCCGTCCGCCAGGCCTACGAGGAGTATGGGATCAGGGCGCTGGGCGCCTTCCCAGCCGGGACGTTCCCGCAGGTGGCGATCGACGACCCGAAGATGTACCCGATCTACCAGACCTGCGTGGACCTCAACATCCCGATCTTCTGTACCGCCGGCATCGCGGGTCCGCGGGTGAAGTCCGCGGTACAGGAGGTCTCGCGGATCGACGCCGTCATGTTCGATTTCCCCGACCTGGTCTTCGTCACCCGCCATGGCTGCGAGCCATGGGAGGAACTGGCCGTGAAGCTGATGCTGAAGTGGCCGAACCTGTACTACTCGACCACGGCGTTCGTGCCGAGGTACTACCCGAAGGCGATCATCGACTACGCGAACACCCGCGGCGCCGACAAGATCATCTATGGCGGCTACTTCCCCATGGGCCTGACCCTCGAGCGGATCTTCACCGACATGGAGCACGTGCCGTTCAAGGACACGGTCTGGCCCAAGTTCCTCAGCGAAAACGCCCGGCGCGTGCTCCGGTTGGACGGGTAGGCGCCGGCCGCCGGTGTCGCCGGCGAGCCCGCCGCGCCGATCCACCCACGCCCGCCCGCCGTGGGGCCGCACCCATCCTGCCGAGAAAGGACCGTCGACGTGGCCAGTTCTCCGGCCGACGCCCGCTACACCATCATCTCGTCCGACACCCATGCCGGCGGGAGTCACGTCCAGTACCGCGAGTTCCTCGACTCCGCGTACCACGAGGACTTCGATGCCTGGCGCGGAAAGTACCGCAATCCCTTCAGTGACCTCGGCGACTACCGGCGGCTGCGCAACTGGGATGACGGGATTCGTAACTCTCAGCAGGACGAGGACGGCGTTGTGGGGGAGGTCATCTTCCCGAACACCGTGCCGCCGTTCTTCCCCAGTTTCGTGCTGTTCGCCGACCCGCCGAAACCCGCGGACTACGCGCACCGCCGGGCCGGGATCCACGCGCACAACCGGTGGCTCGAGGATTTCTGTAGTCGCTTTCCGCAGCGTCGTGCGGGTGTCGGGCAGATCTTCCTGAACGATATCGACGACGCCATCGAAGACGCGGTCTGGATCAAGGAGCACGGCCTGCGGGGCGGCGTACTGCTCCCGCCGGTCCCGCCGCACGTGGACTGGATCAAACCACTCAACCACCCGGACTACGACCGGCTGTGGGCGGTGTGCGAGGACCTCGAGATCCCGCTGAACGTGCACGGAGGACAGGGCTTGCCGTCGTACTCCAGGCACTCTTCATCGGCGCTGGTCATGACCGCGGAGATTTCTTTCTTCTCGCACCGTCCGCTGACGTTCATGCTGCTGTCGGGGGTGTTCGAGCGTTTTCCCCGACTCAAGCTCGTCATGACCGAGCAGGGCTGCGCGTGGCTGCCGCCGCTGCTCAGGCAGTGGGACTCCACACTGCACCGCATCCGTACCGACGGCGCGATAGGTGAGCTGCGCTTCTCCCCGGATCAACGGCTGCCGAAGTCCGCGACCGAGTACTTCCAGCAGAACGTCTGGCTCGGCGTCAGCTTCCCCCACGTCCCTGACATCGCGGCGGCCAGGGACCACCTCGGCGTGGACAAGCTGATGTGGGGCAGCGACTTCCCGCACGACGAGGGCACCTACCCCTACACGACGCTGCACCTGCGCCAGCTGTTCGCCGACTGGCCGCAGGCCGAGCTACGCAAGGTCCTCTCCGAGAACGTCGCGAAGATGTACGGCTTCGACCTCGCGGCGCTCGCCGAGCCGGCCTCCCGGCTCGGGCCGACGGTCGAGGAGATCACCCGTCCGCTCACCGAACTGCCGGAGAATCCCAACGAGGCACTGCTGGCAAACGCGCACGCCGCTGCCTGAGAACAGGCCTCTGGCCAGCACGTCCAGCTGCTTCCCGCGGCCACAGATTCTTTCTCAGCCCACGACAGGAGAAATCGCTTGCCATAATCCTGGAATCCAATATGATAAAATCTGCACAAAAGATTGACATGCAGCGCCGAACATAAATCATCGGAGCGCGGCAGGAAAGGATGCTCGCCGTGCAGATTGCTGGTCCTCCGGCGCCCGAGACGCTGAGCGACGACCAGCTTGCCCGGCGTCAGCGCATCGTGAAGGTCGCACTTCGATCATTGGCCCGCAACAACTACGAAGATATAAAGATCAACGATCTGGCCCGGGACGCGAACGTTGCCCTCGGCACACTGTACCGGTACTTCGCCTCGAAGGAACACCTGCTGGCGGTCGCCTTCATGGAGTGGCAGTCCGTTCTGAAGGTGAAACTGGAGAGGTTCGTCCCCGCCGGCGCCACCGAGGCCGAACGGCTGAGCGAGGTATTCCGGCAGGTCACGAGCGCCTTCGAACTCCAGCCGCGATTCTTCCGGTTCATGACCATTCTCCACGACACGACAGACCCGTACGCGGCAGCCATATCGAGCTCCACCCGGTCGGTGTTCAACAAGACGGTCGAGGACACTCTCGGCGGCCCCCTCGACGCCGACCAGAACGCCATCGTGCGAACGGTCAGCGCGGTGTTCGAGCATGCCATGCGCAACTGGATCATGCAGCGGCTGACCATCGACGACGTGTACGAGCGGCTGGAAGCCTCGATCCGGCTGATCTACCATTACTGCCCCGAGGGCTCACCGCCGTCGCGTTAGTCGGCCTGGTCGCCCTGCCCGCCGGAGGGAGCCGATCTTCTTTGGCCACCGCCCACACCGCTCATACCGCCGCCGCCGGGGCGAGCCCGGCTGCCGCGGGGCAGCCGGGCATCGAGTTCGGCGTGTACCTGCCGCAGGTCGCCCTCGACTTCGAGTTCATGCTTGACCGGGCGCTGGCCTGCGAACGCCTCGGCTATGACGCGTTCTGGCTGTTCGACCACCTGTACGCCCCCGGCCTGCCGGCGGTGCCCAGCCTGGAGGGCTGGACGCTCGCGACGGCCCTGCTCGCGCGGACCACCCGGCTGCGCGTCGGCCACCTCGTCACCTGCAACAACTTCCGGCACCCCGCGCTGCTCGCAAGGATGGCGGCCACCGCCGACGTCATCTCCGGCGGCCGGGTCGAGCTGGGTCTCGGCAGCGGCTCGGTCGAGCAGGAGCACCTGCAGGCCGGGTTCCCCTGGGGCACACCGCGGGAGCGCGGCGAGCGCCTCGGTGAGGCGCTGGAAATCATCACCCGGATGTTCGCCGCGCCCCGCACCACCTTCGAAGGCCGTCATTACGCCGTCCACGACCTGCCCAATCTGCCGGGGCCCGTCCAGCGGCCGAGGCCACGGATCCACCTCGGCGGCGTGGGGCCGAGGTGGACGCTGCCGCTGGTGGCCCGCTACGCCGACGTCTGGAACGTCCCGACCTACGCCCTCGACCGGATCGGCGAGCTGAGCCGCGCGTTGGACGCCGAGTGTGAGCGGATCGGGCGGGACCCACGGTCGGTCCGGCGCTCCGTCGAGGCGGTGCTCGCGATCGCGCCCGAGAACCGCCTGGAGCAGGCCACCGCGCTGGCGCGGCGGCGCTTCGGCGGGCCGGGGTACGGGTTGACCGAAGGCGGCTTCGTGGGGACGCCCGAGCGGGTTCGGAACCGGATCGCCGAGCTGGTCGAGGCCGGCTTCACCACCTTCGCGTTCATCACCCACGACCGCGCGGCCGACGACACGCTCCACCTTTTCGCCGAGGAGGTCGCCGCCCACTTCCCACGCACCGCGGCGACCTGAGGCCGTGCCCCGCCGCCAGCGGCCGCGCCTGGCAGCCACCGCGTCCGGTCGGGGCCCCGGGACCAGCACCGGAGCGGGGCGGGTTGTCCCCGCAATCGTGGCAGCCACCACATCTGCGATGTTGACGTCGACCTGACAATTGGTGGCACGATGCCTGTCTGGGAGATGGGGCAACCGATGACCGGCGGCAACGGGCGGGGCGAGCCGTGGTCCCACCTGGGCGGCGTCAGCCGCGCGGGCCCACGGCGGACGGCCGCCCCACACCGCACCGCCAGGAGATCAGCAGTGTCCGTGATTGCGCTACCCGGTCGTCGGAATCCGCGCGAGCCGGCGGAACCCGTCGTCGAACACCCGAGAGGATGCCATTGTGGCTGAGCACACCGAAGCCAGCCCGGCACGCGCGCTGCCCAGCGCCACCCGCCCCCGGCGCGACGCCGACGAGGCGAACCCTCGGCGTGGCACCGGCCGCACCCGGCGCGGCCGCCAGACCCGCGGGGATCTCCTCGGCGCGGCCCGCACGGTCTTCGAACGGGACGGCTACCTGCACGCCCGGGTCGCCGACATCTGTGATGTCGCCGGACTCTCGCACGGCTCGTTCTACACGTACTTCGTCTCCAAGGAGGAGATCTTCCGCGAGGTCGTCGACTCCGTCGAGCTCGACCTGCTCAGCCCCGATCCGGTGCCCGCCAGCACCGACCCGGTCGAGCGCATCCGCCGGGCAAACCGCCACTACCTCCAGACGTACGCCGCGAACGCGAAGATCATGAAGGTCATCTTCGAGGTCTCCACCTTCGACGAGGACGTGCACCGGATCCGGCTGCAACGCCACCAGGCGTTCGCCCGTGCCATCGAACGCCGGACCAGGATGCTGCAGGACGCGGGCCTCGCCGACGCCGAGATCGACCCCGCCTACGCGGCCCAGGCGCTCGGCGGGATGGTCAACTACTTCGCCGACCTGCTGTTCAACACCGAGAACAGCTCCGGCTTCGAGCTGGACACCGCAGTGGAGCAGCTGACCATGCTGTGGGCGAACGCCATCGGAGTACGCCGCCACGCCGGCTGACCGGGTGACGGTACGGATCTCACCGCGGCCCGGTCCGGCGCCCCCCACCGCCGGCCCGTCCGATCAGCTCTTCGCGGCGCTCACGCGCTGTCCGAGGCCGGTTTCCTCGTCCGGGCCGGGCGGTCCGAGAGGCCTTCGGCGGTGATGAACTGGCAGCGGCACCGGCTGATGCGCCAGCCCGCCGCGGTCCGGACCAGCTCGTCGGTGTAGACGGCATGGCGGGCGACGCCGTCGGAGCGGTCGACGAACAGCAGGTTGCGCGTGGTCCGGGCGTCGTCCGGACCGAGCATGTCGATGACAGGCGGGCCGCCGAGATGCAGTCCGCCGGGGGCGGCGGTCATCATCGCCCGCAGCGCGTCGTGCCCGTCGAAGGACCGTCCGTAGACCAGGTAGCTGGCGTCCGGGGTGAACAGCGCCACCCAGCCCGCCACGTCGTCGAGGTCGAGCGTCAGGCAGTACCGGGCCAGCAGGTCGCTGATGGCCACCTGGTCGGCGGGCGAGGGAAGCGGCACAGCTCCTCCTGAAGGGCAAAGGGACGTCAGGGTGACGGTGGCTGGTCGAGGAGGCGCGCCTCACGGCGGGCGATCCGCCACGCCCCGTCGACCTGGACGAGGTCGTCGAGGTAGCGCCCGGCCATCGCCGGGGCCAGCCGGTCGTCCGTGTAGCGCAGGAACACGAAGTCGGCGGTCGAGCGGACCCGATCCGCACCGGCGGGTTCCAGCACCGTGTTGACCATCAGGTGCATGCCGCGCTGCTCGGGCCGGCCCTGCGTACGCTCGAAGAACGCGATCATCTCGGCCGGGCCGCGCAACGTCTGGCCGCCGTAGGCGAACTCGCCGTCGGCGGTGAACAGCGCGACGAGACCGGCGAAGTCGCCGTCGTCGCACCGGTGGCAGTAGCGCGCGAGGACCGCGCCCACCGCGAGCTGATCCTGCACCGCGACCTCGGTCACGACGCCCTCCCCCTGTTCACTCGGCGGCCAGTCGGGCGCCCAGATCACTGTCCTTGCCCGGGGTCTCCATCACCAGCCGCGAGCGCACGACCTTGCCCGACGCCGTCCGTGGCAGCGGCCCGTCCCAGCGGACGAGCTGCTCGGGCAGCTTGCGCGTCGCGGTCCCGTGGCCGAGCAGGTGCGCCACGACGTCGGCGAGGGTGACCGTGGCGCCGTCGGCCGCCACGACCGCGACCGCGAGCCGCTCCCCGGTGGTGCTGTCCGGCATGCCGAACGCGGCGGCCTCCTCGACTCCTGGCAGGTCGGCCAGCGTGGCCTCGACCTCACTGATGGAGATCTTCAGGCCGTTGCGGCTGACCACCTCCTTGAGCCGACCGACGACGGTCACCCGACCGTCGTGCAGCTCAAGCTGGTCGCCGGTGCGAAACCAGCCGTCCTCGAACGCGACGGCGTCGTCGGCGGGGTCGAGGTAGCCGAGGAACAGGCACGGGCCGCGCAGCAGGCCCTCCTGCGGATGCTGCTGCGAGCCCAGCCGGACCTCGCCGCCGGGCAGGAGCGCGCCGTCGTCGGCGAGGCGCCGCTCGCGCGGGTCCGCCGGCAGGCTGCCGGCGAAGGTCGGCGCCTCGGTGGAGCCGTACACCCGGGCGATGTCGATTCCGAAGCTGTCGGTGGCGAGTTCCAGCAGCGGGCGTGGCAGCATCGCCCCGCCGAGTGCCAGCGTCCGCAGGCTGATGCCACGCGGCCCGGTGGGGCCCGGGGCCGGGTCGGTCGTGGCGGCCGCCCGCAACAGCCGTTCGGCGATGACCGGCGCGCCGCCGAGCACGGTGGCTCGGGCGGCGTTGAGCCGGTCCAGGGTCCGCTGCGCGTCGAACCGGTCCTCCAGCACCAGGGTGGCGTGGCGATCCGCGGTGAGATGCAGCTGCAGCAGCCCGGTGATGCTGGTGAGCGGGCTGACGAGGAACACGACCGCGTCCTGGTCGGCGCTCGTGCACAGGGCCAGGTTGTCGGAGCCGGCGGTGAGGGTGTTCAACGAGTGCACGACGCCCTTGGGCCGGCTGGTGGTGCCCGAGGTGAACAGCACCACCGCCGCGCGGTCGCGATCCGGTTCCCGCCACGGCGGCGATCCGGCCGGGTCCGCGCCGGGCGGGACGGCAACCTCGTCGAACAGGTCCAGCGGCACGACCTCGCCGGCGTCGGCCAGCGCCTCGGCCAACCGGCGGGTCTCGCCGGCCGGCATGATCACCCGCGGGTGCGGCGCTCCGGCGTCGAGGGCGACGCGCAGGTCCGCGGCGCCGCACCGACGGTCCAGCACGATGGTCGTCACGCCGGTACGCAGCAGCGCGTGGTAGGCAATCACCCCGTGCCGGGTGTTGCCGGCGACGAGCACGACGGCGTCGCCGGCCCGCACCCCGCGCGCGGCCAGGACGCCGACGCCCGCCGCGACGGCCGCGGCCAGCGCCGCGTGGGTGAGCGCACCGTCGTTGTCCACGACCGCGGGCGCGTCCGGCCGGCGCACCGCGCCCGCCTCCAGCCCGTCCGCGAGAAGCCGGTTGTTCCACAGCCCACGGGCCCGGTACTGCTCGGCGCCCGCGGGCAGGGCCCGGGCGAGTCCGACCGGGGTGCTCATCGGCCCGCCCGGTTCGCGGCCCGCGCCAGCATCTTCGTCAGGTTGGCCTGGAACGCCGGCTCGTCGAACGACGCCGTCTCCCGGGCGAGCGCGTCGGTGAGCGTCGTCGTGACCGCGCGGTGCAGCGCGGCGTTGAGGATCGCCTTGGTCTCGGTCACCGACTGCGGCGGCAGCGCCGCCAGGCGGGTCGCGAGTTCCAGCGCGGTGGCCACCGACGTGCCCGTCGGGACGACCCGGTTGGCCAGTCCCAGCCGCAGCGCCTCGTCGGCCGGGAGTCGGTCGCCGAGCAGGATGTACTCCTTCGCCCGCAGCAGGCCGGTCAGCAACGGCCAGGTGAGGGCTCCCCCGTCGGCCGCGACCAGCCCGAGGGCGACGTGCGGGTCGGCGAAGTAGGCGTGTTCCTCGACGACGACCAGGTCGCTCAGGGCGGCCAGGCTGCAGCCGAGGCCGACGGCCGGCCCGTTGACGGCGGCGACGATCGGGACCCGCACCGCCGTCATCCCCCGGACGATCTCGGCGGCCTCCGCCATGACGGCCGCGCGCAGCTCGACGTCGGTGGTCATCCGGCTCAGCAGATCGAGGTCCCCGCCCGCGGAGAAGGCCGTGCCCGCGCCGGTGAGGACGATCGCGCGGACCTGCGGGTCAGCGTCCAGGCGCGGCCACACCTGCGCCAACGCCGCGTGCAGCGTCCCGTCGGCGGCGTTGAGCGCGCCGGGACGGTTCAGGGTGACCACCCGCACGGCGCCGTGCGCCTCGACGAGCAGCGGGGCATTCGTGAGCTGAACCTCGGTCATGTGGAGCTCCCATCGGGGCCTGCGCTGACATCGGAGATCCTGCGTGCCGCAGATCAGGACAGGGTGTAGCGGATCGGCAGTCGCTTGGGGCCGCCGACGAACAGCGTCTCGACGTACTCCGCGGTGCCGGCCAGCTCGGCCGACTTCAGCCGGGGCATGAGCTCCGCGTAGAGGGCCTGGCCCTCGAGCCGGGCCAGGTGGGTGCCGAGACAGTAGTGGGCGCCGAAGCCGAAGCCCACGTGCCGGTTGGGTGCGCGCCCGACGTCGAACTGGTCGGGGTTGGCGAAGACGTCGCCGTCGCGGTTGGCCGACGGATAGGACAGCAGCACCGACTCCCCCGCCCTGATCGGGACGCCGCGCACCTGGGTGTCCTCGGTCGCCGTCCGCATGAACTGCTTGACCGGCGACACCCAGCGGACCATCTCGTCGAACGCGGTCGGGACCAGGGCCGGGTCGGTGGACAGCCGCCGCAGCTGCTCGGGATGCTCCAGCAACGCGTGCAGCCCGCCGGCCACCGCGGCACTGGTGGTGTCGTGCCCGGCCGTGGCGATCAGCGTGTAGTAGCCGGCCGCCTCCAGCTCACCGATCAGCTCGCCGTGGATGGTCGCGTTGGCGATCACCGAGCCGAGGTCGTCGGTGGGGTGGGCCCGCCGGTCGGAGATGAGCGCCTGGAAGTAGAGGAAGAAGTCGGTCAGCGCGCCCAGGCGCGCGTCCCCGTCCACACCGCGCCGCGCCAGGTCGGCGTCGTTCGCGCCGAAGAGCTCCTGGGTGAGCGTGAGCATCCGGGGGAAGTCCTCCTCCGGTAACCCGAGCAGCGAGAGGATCACGTAGAGCGGGTAGTTCACGGCGACGTCGGCGACGAAGTCGCACTCGCCGCCGAGGTCGGCCATGTGGTCCACGTAGCGCTTCGCCAGTTCCTCGATGCGCGCCCGCAGCCGGCGCACGCCCAGCGGCTTGAACCAGTCCGCGCTGATGTGCCGGTAGATCGGGTGGTCGGGTGCATCCATCTGGACCAGGGAGCGGATCGGCATGGTGACCGTCTCGCCGTCCTTCGGCTTCGGGCCGAGCGCGGGCCGCGGCGCATTGATCCAGACATCGGAGCGCCGGGCTATCGTCATCACGTCCTCATGCCTGGTGATGGCATAGAACGGCGCGTATTCGGGATGCTCGACGCGGTGCACCGGCGATGCGCTGCGCAGCACCGCGGTGGCGGCGTGGAACCGCTCGTTGTCGGCGTAGGCGCTCGGATCGGTGAAGACGCTGGCCGCGGCCTCGACATCCATGCGTGGTCCCCTCACGTGCCTCGCGCCCGTTATTCCGCCCACCAGAACGTCGACGCAAGTCTCGACGTCGACGTCGACAGTAGCAGCGGAGGTGGTCCTCGGGACAACCTCGGAGCCCACCCCGAGCCGGACTCGGCGTGCGGGGTCCGGCTCGCGGCCGACCCGGACAGGCGGACAGGCGGACAGGCGGACAGGCGGACAGGCGGACAACACTGGCTGCCCGCCCGTCCCGCCGGCTTGACGCAGGGCGGGTTGCCGCCAGAATATCGAACTCGATACCAATATCGAGTTTCGCGCCGGTCCGAACCGACCGGCAGGGCCCAGGAGTTGACGCCGTTCTGACCACCACCGTCGCCGCTGACATTCCCACCGACGACGTCGGCGCGCTCCGCGAAGCCCTGCGCGCCGCGCTCGGCACCACCTGGCAGGAGCATGCACCGAAGACGGACGTTCAGTGGCGCCCGAGGTGGCCGGTGCTGGCCGAGCTCGGCCTGCCGGCCTTCTGCGTGCCCGAGGCGCTCGACGGCTTCGGCCTGCGGGTCGACGTCGCCGCCTCCGCCGCCGCCGAACTCGGTGCCGCGCTGCACGCCAGTCCCTTCGCCGGCCTCACCGCGAGCGCCCATCTGCTCGCCCACTGCGCTGGCAACCCGCAGGCCGAACAGGTGCTGGCCGGCGTGCTCGCCGGCGAGCGCGTCTGCGCGTTCGGGTACCTCGGCGCCGGGGACCAGGTGGCGCGACTCGTCGACGGCGCGCCGGACGCGGACGCGCTCGTTCTGCTGAACCGCGCGCGGGGCGAGTTCCTGCTGCTCGAAGACCCCGCGGACTGGACGGCCGACAGCCGCCGGCACGGCTTCGACCTGACCCGCGGCTGCGCCGACGTCACGCCTGCCGCCGGGCGCGGTCATCTGCTGCGCCCATCTCCCGAGGCCGCCCGTCGCGCCGTCGACCTGTACGAGCTGCTGCTCGCCGCGGACGCGGTCGGCGGCGTGCGCCGGATGCTCGACCGCACCATCACCTACGCCGGTCAGCGCCGGACGTTCGGCAAGCCCATCGGCGGCTACCAGGCCGTGCAGCACCGCCTCGCCGAACACACGGTCCGGGCCCGCGGGATGGCGCTGCTCGTCACCGAAGCCGCCCGGCTGCTGAGCGCCGAGCCGACGGCGGCGGACGCGGCACGCCAGGCCCGGCGCTGCGTCGCCACAGCCTCGCTGAGCGTGAGTTCCGGCGCCCCGCACCTGCTGCACGACCTGCTCCAGCTCACCGGGGCCATCGGCTTCACCTGGGAGTACGGACTGCACTACTACGAACGCCGGGCCCACCAGGATGCCCGGCTGGCCGCGAACCCGCGCCACGCCCAGCGGTCGCTCGCCGAGGTGGAGGGATGGACCGATGGCAGCTGATCTCACGGCAGACACCGAACTCACGGCGGGCGGGCCGGGCGGCGCGGGCGCGGACGTCGACGCGTACCGCCAGCGCGTCCGCGCCTTCATCGCCGAGCGCGGCCTGCCCATGGACCGGGAGGGCGTGCGGGTCCCCGAGAGCGCCGCGCAGGAGCGGCAGATCCGGGACTGGCTGCGGGCCCTGTACGAGGCCGGCTACCTGGGCGCCGGCTGGCCGGTGGAGTGGGGTGGCCAGGCGGGCCACCTTCCCGTCCACGACCTCGTGGTCATGGAGGAGCTCATTCGCGGGGACGCCTACCGCCCCCTCGACCAGGTGATGCTGGCCGCGCATGCGGTCATCGCGTTCGGCAGCGACGAGCAGAAGCGGGCGCTGCTCCCCCGGATCCGCGCCGGCGAACACATCTGGTGCCAGCTGTTCAGCGAGCCCGGGGCCGGCAGCGACCTCGCCGCCCTGCGCACCCGCGCCGAGCCGGATGCGGCCGGTGAGACGTTCACCGTCACCGGGCAGAAGATCTGGAGCACCGACGCCCAGTGGTCCGACATGGGCCTGCTGCTGGCCCGCACCGACCCGACCGCGGAGCGCCACGCCGGCATCACCGCGTTCGTCGTCCCGATGGACCTGCCGGGCATCGACGTGCGGCCGATCCGCGAGATGACCGGTCACGCCGAGTTCTGCGAGGTCTTCCTCGACGGCCTCCAGCTCGGTCGCCAGCACGTGCTCGGGGAGGTCAACGGAGGCTGGAAGGTGGTCACCTCGGGGCTGGCCTCCGAGCGGGCCTTCGTCGGTGCCAACGCGATCCAGCTCGAGCGCCTGTTCCAGGACCTCGTCGCGCTCGCCCGCACGGCGCGCCTGCCGGATGGCACACCCGCCCTGGCGCACGAGGACATCCAGGCCAAGCTCGCCGCGGCCCTCACCCGCGTCGAGGAGGTCCGGCTCATCGTCCGCGACACCGTCGAACGCATCCTGGTCGAGGCCGAGCATCCCAGCGACGGCCCGGTGGCCAAGCTCGCCTACACCGAGACGAACGTCGCCCTGTCCGAACTCGCCCTGGAGATCATCGCCTCCGCGGTGTCCATCGACGACGACGGCGCGCAGGTGGCCGACCGCTGGCAGCACAACTTCCTCTGGGGCCGGGCCCTGACCATCTCCGGCGGCGCATCCGAGATCATGCGCGGCCTCATCGGCCGCCAGCTTCTCGGCCTGCCCCGGGCGTAGCCACCGAGGGAGAACTCGGTAAGCAGCAGGGTCTACGGGCCGGGCGACGCGGACGGCCGGCGTGCACGCCGCCGAGGTCGAGGACGACCTCGGCGGGGGGGGGGGGGGGGCGCGGGGGGGGGGGGGGGGCCGGGCGGGCGGCCCCCCGCCGGCGGCCCGCCCCGCCGCCGCCGGCGACGGGAACGCTGCTTGAGCCTGGTCAGCACAGCGCTCCCGTCGCCGCGAAAACCGAGCCCCGAGTGTTCCGCGGAGCACCAGGACTCGACGGCCCCCCACGGACCACCGGGATCCGATGGTTCCGCGGAACACCACGACGGCCCCGCCGCGCACCACGACCCGGCGCTTCCGCGGCCGGATGCGGCACAGCGGATCAGCACGGGACCGTGGTGCGGGACCGTTGTGCGGGACCGTTGTGCGGGCCGCGGATCCTCCACGCGGCTCAGGCGGCCGGATCCCGCAGCAGTACCGAGGCGCGCACGGCCGGGTCGAGGTGCGTCGCGCGGGCCCAGGCGCCGAGGGCGTAGGTCAGCTCGGTGGAGCTGCCCAGCAGCGCGTCGAGGGCGAGGACCCGGCTGTGGAAGTGGTGGTGGGAGTGCTCGCTGGTGAAGCCGATGGCGCCGAGGACCTGTAGGGTCCGCTCGCAGATGCGCCGGCCGTTGCGACCGGCGAGGGCCTTGACGATCTCGTCGTGGCGCGGCGGGGCCGAGTCCTCGTCGAGGCCGATGGCGACGGTGGTGACGCTCTCGAGCGCGACGCAGTCGGTCTGGGCCCAGGCGAGCAGGTGCCGGACCGCCTGGAACGTGCCGATGGGCTTGCCGAACTGCTCGCGGGTGGCGGCGTGGGCGACGGCGAGCGTCAGCGTTCCCTCGGCCGCGCCCAGGATCTCCAGGGCCAGGGCGAGGCGGCCGAGGCTGCGGGCGCGGGCCCGGGCGGGCCCGGCCTGGCTCTCCTCGACGGTGGCCGGCGCACCGGCCAGGTCGGTCACCACCTCGTGCACGACGAGCTGGCCGGGGACGGTGACCGGCGCCAGTTCGATCTCGTCCGCGCCGACCACGACCGCGCCGTGGCCGGGGCGGTCGACGAGCAGGGCGGCGCCGGTGACGTCGCCGAGGACGACCTGCCGCTCGCCGCGGCGCGGCGAGTGGCGGCCGATCGCCGCGACGAGGGAACCCGGCGCGTGCCCGGTGAGCGCGGCGAACGGCTGGGCGATCAGCGCGCCCAGCGCGGTCGAACTGGCCAGCTCCCGGCCCTGGGCGCGGAACAGCGCCAACGCGGCACCGCGGACGTCGCGGTCGGCGAGGTCCGCCAGCAGGTCCCACCAGCCCAGCGCGTCGAGCGGATCGGTATCGCCCGCCGGGGCGCGCAGCGTGCGGCACGCGGCGTCGAGAAACTCGTGGTCGGTCTGTTCGATCGTCGAGGTCATGGCAGGCGCAGGATCTGCTTGGCGATGGTGTCGAGCTGCATCTGTTGCGAGCCCCCATAGACGGTGACGATGCGGGAGAAGAGGTAGTCCTGGCGCTGGGCGGCGGCCTCGTCGTCCTGGATCCCGACGGCGAGGTCCGCGTCGCTCGCGAGCCGCCAGTTCTGGACCGCCTGCTCGCTGGACGCCAGGTGCAGTTTCACGAACGTCGCCCGGGCACCCAGCGGCACGTCGGCGGCATGCGACCGCAACGCCGCATAGCTGCTCGCGCGCACCGCGGCCAGGTCGAGCAGGGCGTCGCCGAGCAGCGCGTCGCCGGCCGGTTCGCCGTGGGCGAGGGCGTCCAGCACCTGGCGGTACAGGAAGTTGTGGCGGAACCAGGCGAAGGTGCCGCGTTCGTGGCTCAGGATGTGCATCGCGACCCGCCAGCCACCGTTCAGCTCGCCGACGATCCGGCCCGGCCCGACGAGGACGTCGTCGAAGGTGACCTCGGCGAGTTCGTCCGTGCCGTTGGCCTGCTCGATCGCCCGGACCTCGACGCCCGGGGAGCGCAGGTCGACGGCGAACGCGGTGAGACCGCGGTGGCGCGACGCGACGGTGCCGGTGCGCGCGAGGACCAGGCACCAGGTGGCGTAGCGCGCCCAGCTTGTCCAGATCTTGCGGCCGGTAATCGCGTAACCGCCGTCGACGGCCACCGCGCGGGTGCGCACGGCGGCGAGGTCCGACCCTGACTCGGGCTCGGAGAAGCCCTGCGACCACAGCTGTTCGCCGCGCAGGAACTGCGGCAGCACCTCCGCCAGGAAGCCCGGCTCCCCCATCGCGACAAGCGTGGGCGCGAGGACCTCCAGGTGCTCGAACAGCGCCATCGCGGGCAGCCCGTGGCGCGCCAGCGCCTCCCACATGGCGGCCCGGTGCAGGATGTCGCCGCCGAGCCCACCGAGCTGCGTCGGCCACCCGTAACGAGCCCAGCCCTCGTCGAACAGCACGCGCATCAGGGCCGACGTCACCGCGACGCGTTCCTCGTAGGAGGCGATCGGCCGGGTGGCGGCACGCAACTCGGCGGGCGGGGACGCCAGCCACACCTCAAAGGCGGCAGCGTACGCAGACGCATCGTCACCCCATGGCAACCGCGGCACCACCGCATCCTCCACTCACGCACTCGCGACAGACCTCGATATTGATGTCGAGTTCGAGCCTACCGCAGAGTCTCCCCCGGCCACACCTGATCGGCCGCCGCCGATGGGAAATCCATCGCCACCAGCGGTCGACAGCGGTGGGACAGGCCGGTCGGACCGACGCCCACGACGATCACTTCGGCGTCGGCCATCAGCTGCTCCCCGCGCAGCCTTTCGTCGCGTTCCCGGGCGGCCCGGCCATCGCCAACAACACACGCATTCCGCGGCTCCCGATTCGGCGGGTTTCAGCCTCGGCCACAGATTCCGCGGCACCGGCCAGGTCTTGCCGCCAGTCCCCCGATGTGCTATGGATCAAAAACAGGGGGAAGGGTCATTGCTCTTCTCCTCGACGTCCAGGTACGGACGGGTTACCTGCGTGCAAGGCGGCGCCCGGGGTAGAATGCGGGGCCACCCGGGGCAGAGTTCCGCGCGACGCCTGCCGTCTTCAGGGCTCACCAGCCAGCGGTGGATGTCAGGCTCGGTGAGGTCGGGCCGGCATTGTCCCGAACCGCCGCTCGCACTCGACAGGCCAGCCATACCGCCCGTCGGTGACGAATTCCCGAATTCGGCCCGGCAGTGGGTGACTTCCACCCGGCCGCGATCGACGGCAGCCGATCGGGCCCATCTCGTGGGGAGACACATGAGACCTTTCGCGGCCGCCGGACGTCGGCGCGAGATTCCGTGCGACCGCCGGTGGTCCGCGCCCGTTCGGTTGGCGCGGCGATGACCGTCGACGACCGGCCCGTCCGGGTCGGCCTCGTCGTCGGCGACAACCTCGACCTCGCCGTCCGGGCCGACGAACTCGCCGTCGACTCGCTGTGGACGGGAGGACACGTGGCCTCCCGCAACCCGTCGCCGGAGGTGATGATGAGCCTGGCCCGCCTGTCGGCGGTGACGAACAGGGTGCGGCTCGGCACCTCGGTACTCCTGCTGCCGCTCTACCCGCCGGCAATCATCGCGAAGCAGGTGGCGGATCTCGACCGGGCCACCGGTGGCCGGTTGATGCTCGGCGTCGGGGTCGGCGGCGAGTATCCGCAGGAGTTCCGCGCCTGCCAGGTGCCCCTGACCGAGCGGGGTCGGCGCCTCGACGAGGCCATCGGGCTGCTACGCCGGCTGTGGACCGGGCAGGAGATCTCGCACGACGGGCGCTACTACCCGATGCGCGACGTCCGGGTGCACCCGGCGCCGGCACAGGCCGCGGGGCCGCCGATCCTCGTCGCCGGCCGGACGGAACCGGCGATGCGACGCGCGGCGGTCCTGGGCGACGGGTGGATGCCCTACCTCTACTCGCCGCGTCGCTACGCCGCGTCGGTCGCGACGATCCGGGCCGTCGCCGACGAGGCCGGGCGCGACCTGCGCCAGTTCGACTGGTGCGCCTTCATCTTCGTCAACGTCGACAAGGACGGATCGCGGGCCCGCCAGGAGGCGGCGCGGTCCCTTGGTGGCACCTACGACCAGGACGTTCGCCCGCTGATCGACCGCGTCGCGGCGGTGGGCACACCGGATGAGGTGACCCGCCGGCTGCGGGACTTCGTCGCGGCCGGCGCCCGCCACCTGCTGTTCATGCCGGTGGCCGGTACCGGCGACCCGGGCGCCGTCACCCGGATCCTGCTCGAGGAGATCCTGCCCGACGCGTTCTAGGGAAGACCGGCGCCCGCCACGCGCACGCGCAGAGTCTCGACGACGGACGTACGGGCACCGGCCAGCGTCGCCGCGTGCCAGTTGGCGGCGGACAGCAGGTACAGCGTCCGGCGGTCGGCCCCACCCAGGGCACAGGCGATCGCCATCCGCTCGCCGGTCGCGATCCGGTCGGTGACCTCCCCGCCCGGGGAGATCCGCCGGAACTCGTGGGCGAGCGGGAAAGCCGCCCACACCGCGCCTTCGGCGTCCAGGGCGATGCCGTCAGGAGCCGCGCCGAGATCATCCGCCACGACCCGGCGCCCGCTGAGGCGTCCACCGGGGTCGAGGTCGAACGCGGTGAGGCACCTCGCCTTGGACTCGGCCACGATCAGCGTCCGCCCATCCGGGGAGATGGCCGAACCGTTCGGGAAGCGCATCCCGTCCGCGGCGACGGCGGCGGTGCCGTCGGGGTCCACGCGGATGAGCACCCCGGTGTCGTCCCCGGTCGGGTAGCTGCCGACGAACGCGGTGCCGTCGGCCGCCACCACCATGTCGTTCAGTTCGTCGGTGACCAGGGCGTCCAGCCGCGCGTGCACCGAGCAGGTCCCGTCCGGGTCCAGGCGCAGCAGCACCCGGTCGGTCATGGACACGACAAGCACCGACCCTGACGGGAGAAAGCCGAGTCCCGAGGGCTTGCGCCCCGGCAACGCCAGCCTGACCTCGATCCGACCGTCCGGGTCGACGGTGTACACCGCCTCGCCGTGCATGTCGGAGAGCCACAGCAGCCCGTCACGCCAGCGGGGTCCCTCCGCGAACACGAATCCGTCGGCCAGCACGGCGGGGTCCGTGCCCGGTTCGCAGGTCGTCAAGGGTGCCTCCGCCGCGTGGTGTGGGTCTCGTGGGCCAAGCCGGCGTCGCCGTCGCCCGTCAGCTCCGCGGCAGTCCCAGCACCCGCTCGGCGATGATCGTGCGCTGGATCTCCGACGTGCCGCCGGCGATGGTGCCGGCGAAACTGCGGGCGTAACGCTCGAACCAGCCGGCACCGTCGGTGTCCAGGCGCAGGTGGTGGTCGGGCGCGGTTCTCGCCGGATGCAGCAGCGCCGCGGGCCCGGCCGACTCCAGCGCCCGTTCGGTGTGGCGCTGGGACGCCTCCGAGCCGAACACCTTCAGCACCGACAGCGCCGGGACGTCCTGCTCGTCCCGCGCGGCGCGGGCCAGCGCCGCGGATCCGAGCAGCCGCAGGGCCAGGGCGTCCATCGCGAGCGTGGCGTACTGGTCGGCGTCGAGCGGGCCGACGGGTGTGAAGTCGGCCAGCAGGTCGTCCAACCGGTGGGAGAAACCCAGCCACAGCAGGGTGCGTTCGTGGCCGAGCGAGCCGTTGGCGACGTGCCAGCCCCGGTTCAGTTCGCCGACGAGGTTCTCGGCGGGCACCCGCACGTTGTCGAAGAAGACCTCGTTGAAGTCGAGATCGTCGCGGCTGACGACCGAACCGAAGGGACGGCGGGTGACACCGGGTGTGCTGGTGGGAATGAGCAGGACGCTGATGCCTCGGTGCTTCGGCGCATCCGGATCCGTGCGGACGAACGTGAGCAGGACGTCGGCGTCGTGCGCGCCGGAGGTCCAGATCTTCTGCCCGTTGACCACGAAGTCGTCGCCGTCGCGGACCGCGCGGGTGCGCAGCGACGCCAGGTCGGACCCGGCGCCGGGCTCGCTCATGCCGAGCGCCGCGGTGATCTGCGCCCGCAGGATCGGCACGGCCCAGCGGTGTTTCTGTTCGTCGGTGCCGAAGGACAACAACGAGGCCGCGATGATGCCCAGTCCCTGCGGGTTGAAGCTGTGGTAAATGTGGCGTCGACCCAGTTCCTCCAGGTGGACGTACTGCTCGAGAATGCCGGCGTTGCGGCCGCCGAACTCCGGCGGGTTGCCGGGCAGCAGCCAGCCCTCGTCGAACTGGAGTCGCTGCCAGCGCCGGGCCCAGGCGGGAATGTGCGCGCTGGAACGGGACCGTTCGGTCGCCTCCTCGGCGGTGGGCATGTTCGCGTCGAGGAACGCGACGAACTCGGCCCGGAACCGCTCGACCTCGGCATCAAATGTCAGCTGCACGGTACTCCTTGGCAATCAGCGCCCGATGCTCGGCCGCGCCGCCGAGCAGCAGCTCGCCCGCCTTCGCCCGCTTGAGTGCGAACTGAAGGTCGTTCTCCCAGGTGAAGCCCATTCCGCCGAACAACTGGAAGCCGTTGCGGAACACCACGGACTGGCATTCCCCCGCCGCCGCCTTGGCCATCGACGCGGCCACCCGGCGACGCGGGTCGTCCGCGGCGATCGTCAGCGCAGCGAAGTAGGCCAGTGCCCGCGCCCGTTCGATCGCGACGTGCATGTCCACGGCCTTGTGCGCGACGGCCTGGAACGAACCGATCCGCGCGCCGAACTGCTCGCGGGTGCGCACGTGTTCGAGGACCAGGTCGAGGATCCGGCGGCAGGCGCCGATCATCGTCAGGGCCATGCCGGTCAGGGCGATGTGCCGGCCCCGCTGCGGATCGGCCCCGCTGAGGTTCCCGCCGGTGACCGCGACGCCCTCGAACCGGACGTCCGCGACGTGCAGCAGCGGGTCGAAGACGGGCGTGCGCGTGGCCACCGCCGCTGAGGAGGGAACCGTGAACACCCCCTGCGGGGTCACGACGGCCAGCCAGTCGGCCCGGTCACCGTCCAGGACGAACCGGGCGGTGCCGTCCAGCAGCCAGCCCTGGCCGTCCGGCCGCGCCGTCACCCCGTCGAACACCGCGCTGCCCGTCTGGCCCGGCTGCGCGACGCCGGGCGCCAACGGGGCGAACCAGGTGGTCGTCGCCAGGTACGCCGTGGGGTCGACGGCGCGGCCGAGCTCCTCCAGGACGATCGCCAGCTCCACCGTCTCGGTCGGATCCACCAGCTCGGTCCACCCGAGCTCCGCGTACACCTGCCACAGCGGGCGGATGTCCGCGTCGTCGTCGGCGACGGCGCGGACCAGCGCCGGTGGGCATTCCTTCGCGACCACGTCCTGGACGGTCTTCTGCAACAGCCGCTGCTCGGCATCGAACTCAAAGAGCACGGTCGCCGTCTCCCCCCCGCTGGCCGGCGCCGTCGAGGCCGGTCCGGCGGTCCTGGTCCCGCCGGATCATACCGGGATCAACCTGTCCATGTTGCCGCCGAGGATCTTGGCCTTGTCCTCGTCACTGAGGTCCTTCAGCGCGTTGACGTAACTGGCCGGGTCGGCCAGCCCCTCGGGATGCGGGTAGTCCGACCCGAACAGCACCCGCTCGACCCCCAGCAGGCCACTCAGCACGGCCATGTCCTCCTCCCAGAACGGGCTGACGTGGATGTTGCGCCGCAGCACGGTCACCGGTTCCTCGGCGAACTGGTGGGGGTGCTTCTTGTACAGGTCGCGCAGGTTCTTGAGCAGCGGCGCCACCCAGGAGGCCCCGTTCTCGATGACCGCGATCTTCAGCTCGGGGAACCGCGACAGCGTGCCGTGGCAGATCAGGGAGGCCACCGTGTCCTCGATCGGCCGCCACTGCCCGATCATCCGGAAGACGTTCGGCTGGAACGGCAGGTACTCCCGCCCGCTGCCCTCCCAGTCGTTGGCGTACCGGCTGTAACCACTGTCGGAGGAGTGCATCGCGACGAGCACCCCGGTTTCCACCACCCGCTTCCAGAAGGGGTCGAACTCCGGCAGAGCGAACGACCGCGAGCCGCCGTGGGTGGGAACCGGGGCCGGGCGGATCAGGACCGCGCGGGCGCCTCGCTCGACACACCAGTCGAGTTCGGCGATCGCCTTCTCGACGATGGGCAGCGTGATGACCGGCGTCGAGAAGATCCGGTTCTCGTAGTTGAACGACCAGGTCTCGTGCATCCACTCGTTCAACGCGTGGATGACGACATGGGTGAGCTCGGGATCGTCTCGCATCCGCTCCTCGAGGAGGCTCGCGAGAGTCGGGAACATGAGCGAACGGTCGATCCCCTGCTCGTCCATCAGAGCCAGCCGTGCCGCCGGATCGCGGAACGCCGGAATGGAGCGCATCGGCTTCCCGACGATCTCACGGAAGGACTTGCCCTCCGGGTTCCCGTGCCGGAAGTAGTCCTCCTGGGCACCGGGCCGGGCGACGACCTCGAAGGTCGGATTGGGGATGTACTCGCTGATCTGGCCTCTGACCGCGATCTTCGTCCGGCCATCCACCTGCACGTAGCGGATCGCACCCTTGAACTGCTCGGGCAGAAACTTGGTGAACGCCTCCTCCGTCTCGTACATGTGGTTGTCGGCATCGAAAATGGCAAAGGGCTGCGAAAACGACATAGGACTCTTCCTTTATCGAGCAGGATGGCGGGCCGGCCGCCCCGGACGCCGACGGAGAACCCGTCGGTCCGGCCGGCGCCCGACCCATCCTGCGTACACACATCCTGCGTACACACGGCAACGCCGACCTGGCCCGGTGTTGGGAGCACCGGGCGCGCGGTCGATCCGCCGGATCGGCGGTGGGGCCGGCGACGCGGACGTGGAGCCCGCCGGCCCTGGTTCGTCGGTGACGGTAAGCCGTGACGTGCCACCGGTTACCGGGACAGCCTTCCGGTCCCGGCGCCGGTCACCAGGGCCGTCCGCCCCGGCTCGGCGGCCTCGCGGCCCGCGGGTCCACCCATCCCTTACCACCCGACCATGACACCGCCTCCACCCACCATTTGTCAACATCGACGTCAAAATAAGTACTGCCGTCCGACGCCGCGGGGCCGACGCTCCCCTGCCGCCGCCGCGCCGGGCCTGACGAGAGGTCTTCCGGCGGCCGATCCGCCGGGGCTCGGGCGCCGACAAGGCTCCGGGCCGCCGCCGACCCGCCCGCCCGACGGCCGAGAGCGACCGACCGGGAGCGACCGACCGACCGGGCCAGCTCCACCCGCGCCGCCGGCATGAACCCCGCCGGCCCTCCCCCGCGCCCATACCGGCCCGGCGCGGCGTGTCAACCCCGGATCCCCCGCTGCGCGGACCATCGCGCCAGCAGGCGTGGGGAATACCGGACCGCCGATCCGCCGATCCGGCGATCCCGAAAGGAGATGACGGCAGATGGTCGCCGCACATCTTCCTGGAAAACTCGCGAAGACATTACGAAGTAATCATCGAAAGATTTCTTCGATATTTCATCGACCGCCGTCAGCCAGTCGACCGCCAGGCAGGCTGCCAACGGACGAGTGGCGGGTCCGCCCGCGAGCAGGCCCACCCGGCGCTGGTCGATAGCGGTGACCCGCGGGGCGCCGCGACAGAAAGCATCACGGTGACGGGTCGCGGGAACCGCGGGGACGAAAAGCGTCGATCGGACTCGTCGTCACACAGCGAATGCAAGCGGCAGCATGAAGAGGGCGACCCTGGTCACCTCCAAACCCGCCAGACGACTCCCGTCAGCCAGTACAATCGAGTGACGTAGCTCCCGTCCGGCTGCAACGATGAAGACGGTCCAGGAGCTGCGACAAAGGAGACGGAAAAGGAGATGGCCTTGCCAACGGTCGAGCCGATTGAGCGTGATAAACCGAATGGGCCGCGCTCACGGAAGGGCGCGGCGACACGGGCGCGGCTGCTCGACGCCGCCAAGGCGGTCTTCGAGGAGGACGGATTCCTCGAAGCCCGCATCTCGGACATCGCCGAGAAGGCCGGCCTCTCGCACGGTTCCTTCTATCACTACTTCGACTCCAAGGAACAGATCTTCCGCGAGGTCGCGATGGCGCTGAGCGACTTCCTCAACACCCCGCTCGACACGGTGATCTTCGAGCCCGGATCCAGCCTGACGCCACGCGAGCGCATCCGGGCGAGCAACTGGGAGTATCTGGACAACTACCGCAAGGAAGCGCGCATCATCGGCGTGATCGAGCAGGTGAGTCGGTACGACGCCGAGCTGAACTCCGCCCGGTTCGAACACCAGCGGCGGGACACCGATCGGGTGGTGGTCTCGATCCGGCAGCTGCAGCGCCGCGGGTTCGTCGACGAAGCTGTCAATCCGGTCCTGGCGGCCTTCGCGCTGGGCGCGATGGTCGCCCGCTTCGCCGAGATGTGGCTGGTCCAGCAGCACGTCGACTTCGATTTCGACGAGGGTGTGGACCAGATCACCGCCCTGTTCGTCAACGCGCTGCAGCTACGGGACGAACCCGTGCGCCCGGCCGGCCACTGAGTTCCGGTCGACCCGAGCAGAGGAAGTCCTCCCCCGGCCATGGCTCCGGGGCCCGTCACGATCTCGCCGGCGAAGAGCCTGGAGTGCGATCCGTGCCGAGGAGCGGATCGAGGCGCTGGCGCGCCGCATCGTCGAGTGGGCGCAGCGGACCGCCTCGTGCCGGGCGCCAGACGACGTCCTCGACCCGCCATGCCTCCCGCCGCAGCCGCATCTTGTCGATCTTCATGCTGGCGAGTTTGGGCAGCTCCGCGGTGACCCGGACAAAGGCCGGCAGCCACTTCGGGCCCAGGTCGGGCTGGGCGGCGAGGAAGTCGTCGAACGCGCCGGGGTCGAACTCGGTGCCCTCGCGCAGTTCGAGCGCGACCATGACGCGGTCGCCCACCGGGTCGTCGGGCACCGCGTAGACGGCGACGGAACGCACGTCCGGATGGCGGGCGACGATGGTCTCGACCGGCGCCGCGGCGAAGTTCTCCCCGTCGACGCGCAGCCACTCGTTCGACCGTCCGGCGAAGTACAGCCAGCCGTCGGCGTCGCGGTAGGCGAGGTCGCCGGACCAGTAGGCGCCGTCTCGGAACCGGGCCGACGTGGCGGAGGCGTTGTTGTAGTAGCCCTCGAAGTCACTGCTTGGCGCGGTGTGCACGATCTCACCCACCGCCTCCTCGAGGTTGGCGGGGCGCCCGTCGGCGCCGAACACCACCGGCGGACGTTCCACCAAGGTGCTCGGGTCGAGCACCTTGACCAGCGGATCGGCGCGGCCGAGGGCGCCCTCGGGCATCGACGGATCGCGCCGGATGACAATCACACCCTCGGTGGACCCGTAGCTGTCGCGCACGGTGCAGCCGAAGCGGCGGGCGAAGGTACGGATGTCCCGGGTCGACGCCTCGTTGCCGATGCCCAACCGCAGGGAGCAGTCGGCGTCGTCGGGATGCGGCGGGGTGGCCAGCAGGTAGTTGAGGACCTTGCCGGTGTAGGTGAATATGGTCGCGCCGAACCGGCGGACGTCCACCAGGGTGTTCGACGCCGAGAACCGCGGCCTGGTCGCGAGCGGCACCGCCGTGTTCAACGCCGACGACCAGCCGGTGAACAGCGAGCTGGAGTGGAACAGCGGCAGCGGCGAGTACACCACGTCGCTGGCGCCGAGCCGCGCGACCCCGGCCACGTGGGCGCCGGTGCGGGCGAACCGGCCCTGCGTGCAGCGCACCGCCTTCGGCAGTCCGGTGGAGCCGGAGGTGAAGATGAGCAGGAACAGGTCCTCCGCCCGCGGCACCCGGTCAGGCAACGCGGTGGGACACCCCGCCAGCCGATCGGCGTACTGCGGGGAGTCGACCACCAGGGTCCGATCGTCGGCCAGCCCGCTCCCCGCGCCCGCCAGCAACTCCTGGTAGCCGGACGCGGTCACGAGCAGCTGGCAGTCGGAGTGCCGGATCAGCTGTCCCAGCTGGTCACCGCGGTAGGTCGCGTTGATGCCCACCACGACGGAGCCCGACAGCGCGGCCGCGGCCAGCCAGAACACGTAGTCGGGCACGTTGTCGAGCAGGACGCCGATATGCGGCGGGCGCGCCGGGTCACGGACCTCCTCGAACAGCGCCGCCCGACGGCAGGCCTGTTCGACCAGCTCCCGATAGGTCCACCTGTCCTGCCCGATCAGGAGCGCGGGGGACTCGTCCTCGGCCCGAGCGCGGAGCAGCTCACCAGCAGTCGCCACCGTCATCTCACCAGTTTCAGGCTTATTGACGTAGACGTCAACGTTAAGATAGGTCGCATGATGATGGCAACGACGCACGGCGCGGGGACGAGGCTCGAGACCGGCGACGCCGCGCCGGCGGCCGGGCGGACGATCTCCCGTCAGTCCTGCCCGTACCGGGCCCGGGCCTGGTGGGCCGGCCAGCTTGTGGCGGAATCGACGGCGGCGGTCGTGGTGCGGGAGACCGGCCAGGAGCCGGTTCTGTATTTCCCCCGTTCCGACGTGCGGTTCGATCTGTTCGAGGACACCGGCGAGGTCGTCTGCCCGGTCAAGGGCACCGGTCGGCGCTGGAGCGGCGAGGCGTCGACGTCACCGGTGGCTCGCGGCGGGTGGGCGCGCGAGGACGCCGGCGGCGACCCGGCGGGTACAACCGCCGTCGACGGGCGCGACCTGGCGTGGTGCTACTCCCAGCCCGCGCCGGAGCTGGGCTGGCTGGCGGAGCTGGCCGCCTTCGACCACGACCGGGTGCGGGTGGAACTGGTCGATGCCACCGACGACACCCAGCTCCGCGATGTCACCGTCAAGCGCTTTCCGACCTGGGGCGACGCGGCCGACCTGATCGACATCATGAACGTGCGGCCCGTCGGCGACGACCACTACGTCAGTGTCGCCCTCGCCGACGTGCGTCGACCGGTCGTCGAGGCGAGCCAGATGCTCGGCCAGGCCATCGTGGCGGCCGGGCGCCGCGCGCCGGGCCGGCGGGTCGTCTCCGCGCACATGGTGTTCCACCGGGCCGCCGACGCCCGCGAGCCGCTGGAGTTCACGCTGACCGAGGTGAGCTCGGGACGCAGTTTCACCACCCTGACCGCCCGCGTCGCGCAGAACGGGCGGGGCCGCGCCATCGGCACCCTGCTGCTCGACGCCACGGCGGCGGACGTCGTCCGCCACGGCGGCGCGCCACCGGCCTGCCCCGGGCCGTACGACAGCGAGCCGTACGACATGTCGGTCCTGGGCCGCGACATCCGGATGGTCGACGGCGGCTACTCGGAGGCTCCGGACGCGCCGATCGGACCACCCGAGATCGACGCGTGGGTCCGCTTCCGGTCGGTGCCGGCCGACCCGTGCCTGCATGCCGGCCTGCTCGCGCAGTTCACCGGCCACCTCTCGATCGCCGCGGCGCTGCGGCCGCACGCGGCCGTAAGCCAGAACCAGGCCCATCGAAGCCTGTCGATGGGCATCAACGCCATCAGCATCTCGCTGCACGCCGACGTGCGCGCCGATCGCTGGCTGCGCTACCACCACCGGTCCACCTTCGCCGGCGACGGCATGACCCACTCCGTCTGCGACGTCCACACCGAATCGCAGGAACTCGTCGCCTCGTTCACCGTCGACGCCATGGTGCGTGCTTTCCCCGGCGGCGGACACGCGGATGACGACCGGACCGCGCTGTGAGCCTCACGACCGGGCATGGCCCGCTCGCCGCGCGACCGGCCGGCCGTTTCAGCGCCCGCCTGCCCGACTCCCTCCTCTACGTCGAGCCCCATCCCCGTCGCGTCCGCGGCCTCGTCGCCGGGCGCGCCGTCGTCGACAGCGAGCGGGTCCTGCTCGTTCACCGGCAGGGGCAACCCCCGACCTACGCCTTTCCCGCCCCGGACGTTCTGGCGGGAGATCCCGCGCCCGAGCCGGCCGCCGCGGGCTACGTGCGGGTCCCCTGGGACGACATCGACGAATGGTACGAGGAGGAGGAGAGGGTCCTCGGGCACCCGCGGAATCCCTACCACCGCGTCGACTGCCTGCGCGGCGGCAGATCGCTGCGCGTCGAGGTGGCGGGCGTGGTGCTCGTGGACACCACGGACACGACCGGGGTGTACGAGACCGCCCTGGCGCCGCGCCTGTACGTCAGCCCCGAGCGGGTTCGCGGGGACCTTCTCCGCCCGAGCGGGACCACCAGCTACTGCGCCTACAAAGGCGTCGCGTCCTACTGGGACGCGGTGGTGGCCGACGTCGTCACAGCGGACGTGGCGTGGTCCTACGAGGATCCGCGGCCCGAGTGCGGCCAGATCGCCGGAATGCTGAGTTTCGACGAGACTCGAACGGCGCTCACCCACAGTCTGCCGCCACCGGCCCCGCTCCGCTGAATCCTCGCCGTCGCCAGGTCGTGTCCGGGCGATCTTGCTGGTGGGCGAGTCGTCTGTGTGTGCCGGCGGGCTCAAAGGTCACGGTGAGCGGCGATAATCAGGGGCCGCCGCGTTTCAGAGGGACCACGGTGCTCGATCTGTATGGTTCGACGCCCGTTTCGTCCATACCAAGCGACAACAAACCCCCTCAGAACGTGTTTGAGATCGTGGGTTAGGTGATTCTCTGTAGTGGTCGTGGTCCTGGACGGCCGGCGGGAGCTGAGCGG
>NZ_JALKFX010000114.1:18669-27255 GCF_023243045.1 Frankia sp. AgB32 | reverse complement strand
GGGGGGCGGGGGGGGGGGGGGCCCCCGGGGGGGGGCCGGGGGGGCCCCCCCGTCGCCCACCGGTTCCTGCTGGTGGCCCACCTCGATCTCGGCGGCGCGGATCTCCATGACACCGCGCGGCGTCGTGATTCGGCGGGACGCCGGCCTGTTCGGTTACGAGCGGGCGCTGTACCGGTGCGGGCTCGGCCCGGTCGCGGGGGTGGACGAAGCCGGTCGCGGAGCCTGCGCTGGCCCGCTCGTCGTGGCGGCCGTGGTGCTGCCGTCCGAGGCGCGACGACGCCTGCCCGGCCTGGCGGATTCGAAGCTGTTGTCCGAACCGGTCCGAGAGAGGCTCTACGACGACGTCCTGGCTGTCGCCGACGACTGGTCGACGGTGGTGATTCCCGCTGATGAGATCGACGGGGTCGGCGTGCACGTGGCCAACATCACCGGCATGCGCCGGGCAGTGGCCCGGCTCACCCGGCGGCCGGGGTATGTCCTCACCGACGGCTTTCCGGTCGCTGGCCTGGGTACGGAGTCGCTGGCGGTGATGAAGGGGGATCGGGTCGCTGCGTGTGTCGCGGCCGCCTCGATCGTGGCGAAGGTGACGAGGGACCGGATTATGCGTGCGTTGCACACGCGCTATGCCGAGTACGATTTCGCGCAGCACAAGGGATACGTCACCGCGGCCCACGCGGCGGCGCTGACGCGGTACGGACCGTGTGACGAACACCGGAAGTCGTACGTGAACGTGGCCGCGCATGCGGTGCCGACGAGGGAAGCCCGATCATCGCGGCTGGAGGACAGGGTGCCTGCCATCAGCCTGCACGGCGTCACGGAGACCGCATGAGCGCGGAAGACCTCGAAAAGTACGAGACCGAGATGGAGCTGCAGCTCTACCGCGAGTACCGGGACGTGGTGGGGCTGTTCTCGTACGTCATCGAGACGGAGCGTCGGTTTTACCTCGCGAACGAGTACCAGATCGAGGTCCGCAACAGTGCCGACGGTGAGGTTTTCTTCGAGCTGACACTGCGCGACGCCTGGGTGTGGGACATGTTCCGTCCTGCCCGATTTGTGAAGAATGTGCGGGTTGTGACGTTCAAGGACATCAACGTGGAAGAGCTGACCAAGGCGGAGCTCTGAATCGCTGCACCTCCCAGGTCTACCCCAGTCGCCGGACTGGTCGCCGATCCGGCCGCCCCGCCTGTGGACAGTGCGCTGCTTTCCACATGTTGACCTTCGATCTGGTCGAAGCCACCTGATCCGCGGACGCTGATGACCGCCGGCGGGCGCGTGTCCCCCGGCGGACGGGAGCGGCGCGATGGCGGCGAAGGACGAACTGGGCAGATTCGGCGAGGAGGTCGCGTGCCAGCACCTGGCTGCTGGCGGCGCGGTGCTCCTCGACCGCAACTGGCGGTGTCGGGACGGTGAGCTCGACGTCGTCGTCCGCGACGGCCAGACGCTTGTGTTCTGCGAGGTCAAGACCAGATCTGGAACCCGTTACGGGTCCGGGGCCGAGGCCGTGGTGGGCCGTAAGGCCGCTCGGATTCGCCGACTGGCAGCTAGGTGGCTCGCCGAGCACCCCCACGAACCCTCGCCGGTGCGCTTCGACGTGGTGCTGGTGTCCCGTCAGCCGACGGGGCCGGTTCGGGTGGAGCACCTGCGGGGTGCGTTCTGATGCCGCTTGCCCGCTCCCGGGCGGTGGCCGTGCTGGGCGTCGAGGGCCATCTCGTCGAGGTGGAGGCGGACCTCGCCATCGGCATACCCCGCCTGACGCTCATCGGCCTGCCGGACGCCTCGCTGCACGAGGCGCGTGACCGCATCCGCGCGGCGGTGGTCAACTCCGGCGAGGACTGGCCGAACCATCGCATCACCGTCGGACTGTTCCCCGCGACGCTGCCGAAGGCCGGCAGTGGATTTGATCTGGCGATGGCGGTTGCCGTCCTCGGGGCGGCCGCGGTCGTGCCCAGCGCATCACTGCTGAGCAGAGTCTTCATCGGGGAGCTTGCTCTCGACGGGCGGGTGCGGGAGGTCCGCGGCGTGCTGCCCGCTGTGCTGCGGGCGGCGGCGGCTGGCATCGAACGAGTCGTCGTGCCCGCCGCCAACGCCGCCGAGGCCGCGCTGGTGCCGGGCACGCGGATCGAACCGGTCGCGACCCTGGCCGGTGTGCTTGCCCTGCTGCGCGGAGAGCAGGCGCCGGACGTACCGGTGCCGCCACCGGCCCGACCGGCAGCCGACGACGGCACGCCGGGAGATCTGGCTGACGTCGCCGGCCAGAGCAGGGGTCGTCTCGCCATCGAGGTCGCCGCCGCCGGAGGCCACCATCTCTACATGCAGGGACCGCCCGGCAGCGGGAAGACCATGCTCGCCGAACGGCTGCCCGGCCTGCTGCCCGCGCTGAACCGCGAGGCGTCGTTGGAGGTCACTGCGGTTCACTCGGTGGCAGGAGTGCTGCCAGCGGACTGTCCGATGGTGACCCGGCCGCCGTTCCGCAACCCCCATCACAGCGCCACCCCGGCCGCGCTGATCGGTTCGGGTTCCGCCGTGGTCCGCCCAGGCTTGGCCAGCCAGGCACATCGGGGGATTCTCCTGCTGGACGAGGCCCCGGAATTTTCCCGGCTGGCTCTCGACGCGCTGCGCCAGCCGCTGGAAAGCGGAGCGATCGAGGTCGCCCGGGCCCGCGTCATCGCTCGCTTTCCCGCGCGGTTCCAACTGGTTCTCGCGGCGAACCCGTGTCCCTGTTCGAAGGCCCGCGGTCCACGCGCGACGGGATGTGAGTGCCCGAGCCTCGTTCGGCGCCGCTACCTGGCCCGCCTGTCCGGCCCGCTGCTGGACCGGATCGACATCCAGGTTGCCCTGAGCGCACCCAGCCGCGCCGAACTCAGGGCTGACGTCGACCGCTGCGAGTCCTCGACAGCGGTCGCCACCCGGGTGGCGCGGGCTCGTCGGCTCGCCAGCGCCCGGCTCGCCGGAACGCCCTGGCGCGCCAACGCGGAAGTGCCCGGACCCGCGCTGCGTCGTCAGTGGCCGCTGCCCGCCAGGGCCACGGCACTCGCGGAGCGGGCCTTCGAACGGGGGATGCTGACGGCCCGCGGGCTCGATCGCGTTCTCCGGCTGGCCTGGACCCTTGCCGATCTCGCGGACCTGCCGGCGCCCGGTCCGGATCAGTTCGGGATTGCGCTGGAGCTGCGGTTGCCGGGGTGGGCCGCGTGAACGGGGGAGCCGATCGGCTGGGTTCGACCGGTCCCGATCCACACCGGCGGCAGCTGCCCGGCGAGGACGGACGGCTTGAACCCGACGCCAGGACCGAGCCGGCCCAGCCTGGTCGTGAGCCGAGCCAGGGCGGTGCTGACGAGGGAGTCCGATTCGCGAGCGCGCCCCTCGGAGCCGGTGCCCGGGACACGGACGCGCACCGGCTCGCCAGGGTTGCGTTGGCCCGTGCCTTCGGGCCCGAGCACCAGCGGATCGCCATCGAGGTCGGGCGGCGCGGTGCCGCGGCGGTGTGGGACGAGGTGCGCCAGGACCATCCTGGCGTCGACCCCCGTCGCGACCTGGACGCGGCCTCGCACGCCGGCGCCCGGCTGCTGTGCCCGGAGGATCCGGAATGGCCGGTCGAGCTCGACGCGCTGGACCACGTCCGTGCCGAGGGCGGCGCCGCCGCGGTCGGCGCGCCGCTGTGCCTGTGGGTCCGGGGCGCTGCCGACCTGCGTGACGTGGCGGCCCGCTCGGTCGCGGTGGTGGGCTGTCGGGCTGCGACGAGCTACGGTCTGCACCAGGCTGGCGAGATCGCCTTCGCGATGACGGAACAGGGCTGGGCGATCGTGTCGGGGGCCGCCTTCGGTATCGACGCGGCGGCGCACCGGGGCGCATTGGCCGCCGGCGGGCCGACTGTTGCCGTCCTGGCCGGCGGGGTGGACGTGGCGTACCCGGCGGCGCATGTCGATCTGCTGGCGGAGATCGCGCGGGCTGGTGCCCTCGTCAGCGAGGTGGCCCCGGGCACGCCTCCTTATCGCCGTCGGTTCCTGACCCGGAATCGGGTGATCGCCGCGTTGTCCCGCGGCACGGTGATCGTCGAGGCGGGGCTGCGTAGCGGCGCCCTCAACACGGTCGCGCACGCCCGCCGGCTCGGCCGGCAGGTCATGGCGGTTCCCGGACCGGTGACCAGCGCGATGAGCGCCGGTTGCCATCGGCTCCTGCGCGACTTCCGGGAGCAGACCGTGTTGGTGACCAGCGCCGACGACATCTGCGAGGAGATCGCCGGGATGGGGTCGTTTGCTCCCCGGCCGCTGTGCGGCGGAGTCCGCGACAGCCTGTCCGCGGTCGTCCGGGAGCTACTCGACGCGATGCCGCCGCGGGGAGCTGTCGGCGTCGCCATGCTGGCCCGCGAACTGTCGCTGCGCCCGGAGGAGGTGCTGGCGATGCTGGGCCCGCTCGTGGTGGAGGGACTCGTCGAGAGTGTTCCCGCCGGTTACCGGCTCACCGCGCTCGGCCGAGCCCCGTCCAACTCCGCAACTCGAGGCAGGCCGGCCTGAAGGACGGTTCCGGTCGCGGGCGGCTGGTCCGAAGCCGGTTGGCCGGTTGCGGACCAGCCGCCGTTGCGGCCTTGACGCCGGTGACCCCTGGGACGACGGTCCACTCATGGCCTCCTACGGTGGGATCGGTTCCGGGCGGACGGCTGCTGGCCCAGCGGAGCGGCCTGCGGACGACCTCTCGGTCCGACCGCGGGCAGGCGCGGGCGCGGGGGCCGGGCCGCGGGCGCGGCCCGGTGCGGCACCGCGCTCCGGAGACGTGCCTCGGGGGCCGGAGGCGGCAGTGGGCAGCGATGCCGACGAACCAGCTGACGCTGGCAGGGCGCCAGGCTGGGCTGAGGCCATCACCGGATTCCGGCGTTACCTCGTCGCGGAGCTGAACCGATCGCCGGAGACGGTCCGCGCCTACTCGGCCGATCTCGCCGGCCTGCGCGGCCATGCGTCGCGGGCGGGCTGTCCCGATCTTGCCGACCTGGACCTCACCATCCTTCGGAGCTGGCTGGCGACCATGCGGGTGGCGGGCGCCGCTCCGGCGACACTGGCGCGGCGGGCCTCGCTGGCACGGGTGTTCTCCGCTTTTGCCGCGCGCCGGGGGTACCTGGCCTCGGACGTCGCCGCCCGCCTGGTTGGCGGGCGCGCGCGACGCCAGGTGCCGCAGATCCTCAGTGTCGAGGCCGCTCGAGAGCTGTTGCAGGTGGGGCCCGGGCTGGCCGGCCGAACAGCGGCGCCGGTCGGCCGGGCCGCAGCCGACCCCGGTGGGGCCCCGGCGGGGCGGACCGCCCGGCGCGATCGCGAGGTCGCCGTACGGGACGCACTCAGGCTGCGTGACGCGGCAGTGCTGGAGTTGCTGTACGGCAGCGGCATCCGGGTGTCCGAGCTGTGCGGGCTGGATCTCGGCGACGTCGACGACGACCGGCGGTTGTTGCGCGTGCACGGCAAGGGCGGGCGGGAGCGGAGCGTCCCCTTCGGCGTGCCCGCTGCGGCGGCGCTCCGCGGTTGGCGGGCCTCGTCGGGGCGCCCGATGCTGGCGACGCCGAGCGCGGGCGCGGCCCTGCTGGTCGGCCAGCGCGGCGGGCGTCTGGATGCGCGTGCGGTGCGGCGGATTCTCGAGCGCTGCGCGGCGGCTGGCGTCGTGCCTGCTGGGCTCACTCCGCACGGGCTGCGCCATTCCGCGGCGACCCACATGCTCGAAGGCGGCGCCGATCTGCGGTCGGTCCAGGAGTTCCTCGGGCACGCAAGCCTTGCGACCACGCAGATCTACACGCACGTGACGCCGGAACGCCTGCGAGCCGCCTTCGAGCAGGCCCATCCGCGGGCCTAGCCGGGTCGGCGTGGAGCGCCAGCTCAGCGGCCACTCACCGGAAGCAGGCGTGGCCGCACTCGCCGGAAGGAGGCCAGCGGGTCGAGGTACTGCGTTCCGCGAAGAAGACCCCAGTGCAGGCAGGCCGTGCCTGGGCACCCGGGGTGGCCGGGGGCGAGCAGACCTATTTGATCTCCGGCTTGCACCAGGTCGCCCACCCGGACGGTGGGTAGCAGAGGTTCGTACGTCGTGCGGACGGCACCGTGGCTGACTGCCACCACCTCGCGGCCCGCCACCGGACCGGCGTAGCTCACGATGCCGTCCGCGGCAGCTCGGATCGGGGTTCCGGGCGGGGCGGGAAGATCGATACCGCGATGGCCGGCGCCGAACTGGGTCGCCGGGCGTTCAAAACCGCGCGAGACCGCCGCCTGGCCGGTCAGTGGCCAGCGCAGCACTGGTCTGCCGTCGGCTGTCGTTCTCGTGGAGAAGGTGCCGGGCGGCGGCGCGGGGGGGGGGGGGGGGGGGGGCGCGGGGGGCCCGGGGGGGGGGGGGCCCCCGCGCCGGGGGGGGGGGGGGGGGGGGCGGGGCCGGCGGCCGGGGATCCCCGGGCCGGGTGGCACGCGGTCCGGGGAGGCGGAGAGTGGTCTGTGGGGGCGGCGGAAGCGGGCTCGCGCTGCGCGCTCCCCTTGACGCTGCCGGCACTGCTCTGGACGGCGTCGACGTCGGCGTCGCGACGGCCCCAGAACGGGCAGGGGGCGTGGGCGTCGGCGCGCGTGGCGGTGGGGTGCTCGGTGCGGTATCGGCGGACACGCCGCGTGGCATGGCGGTGGGGCTCGGAACCTCCCCGAGATACGGCACTGCGCGGATCGGATCGGCAGTCGTGGACACGGCGTCACCGCGGGCGGCCGACTCGACCCGCAGGGAGACGGGCGAGATCTGCCGCGCGCCTGATCCGTGGGCCGAGGCGATGGACATCGCGCCGTCCGCGCGTGGGTTGACGGGGAATCGGGTCGGCCAGCCCAGCGCGATCAGCAGCGCCAGCGCTGGAATCACGAACCAGAGCGGGTCGGTACGGGGCAGTCGGGGCACGGCGGTGCTGACCTCCGGGGTCGGGGGAGGTGCGGCGGCCGGGCGCGGTCCGGGGGGTGGTCCCGGCCGCCGCTTGAACGGCCCGCGAGAGCGGCGGGTCGGTCGAGATCCACGGTGCGCTGTTTCGTCGTTGTTGGGTAGCGAGGACTTTCTGCTTGTGGATAACTTCCTTTCGGTGTGTGTCCCCGTGTTGCCTCAGACCAGGCGTTTCCGGTTCGGACCGGGTTGCTGGCGTGGGCGCGGCGTCGCTCTCGATCGCGGCTGAGGTCGCGCTCGTCCGGCGGAGATCGTCGAGGTGTTGGCGCGAACCGGTTCATCCGGGGCGAACTTCGGCCCGGTGTCGGGGTTCGGTGTCCGCAGGGTGGAACGGGTCTCTGCTGGTTGCCGCCGGGTTACCGGCTGGGCCGCATGGCTCGGGCGGGTATCATCGCCACAGGGCTCGCGCTGCGAGCTCAGTTCGCACGCCCGCTTCCGCCGGCAGTAGTCAGGCCGCCGGAGGGGTCTCCTCGGTCCGTCGCGCAGCGCCGGCCATGACCACGGGGCGTCAGGGGTGTCCGCCGCGAGGCGGCGCCGTCAGAACCGAGGCGTCCGGCTACAACCGGGCGGAAAGGAGCGACGTGCCATGGCCGTCGTCACCATGAAGCAACTGCTCGAAAGCGGCGTGCACTTCGGGCACCAGACCAAGCGCTGGAACCCGAAGATGAAGCGCTACATCTTCACCGAGCGCAACGGCATTTACATCATCGACCTGCAGCAGACCCTGTCCTACATCGACCGGGCCTACGACTTTGTCAAGGAGACCGTGGCGCACGGCGGGACGGTGCTGTTCATCGGCACGAAGAAGCAGGCTCAGGAGGCCATCGAGGAGCAGGCCGCCCGGGTCGGTATGCCCTACGTCAAGGAGCGCTGGCTCGGCGGCATGCTGACCAACTTCTCGACCGTCTACAAGCGACTCCAGCGGCTCAAGGAGCTCGAGGAGATCGAAGTGACCGGCGGGACCGAGGTTCGCACGAAGAAGGAACAGCTCGTGCTGACCCGGGAGAAGGCGAAGCTGGAGCGGACTCTCGGTGGCATCCGCGACATGAGCCGCGTGCCCAGCGCGGTGTGGGTCGTCGACACGAAGAAGGAGCACATCGCTGTCGGCGAGGCGCGCAAGCTGGGTATCCCGGTCGTGGCGATCCTCGACACCAACTGCGATCCCGACGAGGTCGACTACCCGATTCCCGGCAACGACGACGCGATCCGCAGTGCGGCACTGCTGACCCGGGTGGTCGCTGACGCCGTCGCTGACGGTCTGATGTCCCGTGCCGGCGCCTCCAGCTCCCCCGACGCCAAGCCTGAGCCCGCCTCGGGTGAGGAGCCGCTGGCGGAGTGGGAGCAGGCGGTGCTGCGCGGTGAGGGTGTCGCGGCGGCGGGCGGCGAGCAGCCGGCCGTTGCCGAGTCGGATTCCGCCGAGCCGGCAGCGGCGGTCGAGCCCGCGGCGGCCACCGAGCCGGTTGCCGCCACCGAGCCGGTTGCCGCCACCGAGTCGGTCACCACTGCCGAGTCGGCTTCAATCGCCGATGCGCCTTCTGGCGCCACGGTCGGTTCGGGAGTCTGAACCGCTGGCGCGCCCCGCCCCCCGGGGGGGCGGCGCGCCGGGGGGGGGGGGGGGCGGGCGGGGGGGGGGGGCCCCGGGGGGGGTGGTGG
>NZ_JALKFX010000114.1:0-18659 GCF_023243045.1 Frankia sp. AgB32 | reverse complement strand
GGGGGGGGGGGGCGCCGCCCCCGGGGGCGCCCCGCGCCCCCGTGGCGCTCGGCGCGCCTGTCGGGATCGGCGGCTCGCGGCGGGTCGGGCCGCCGGCGCTGTTGATGATCGGGCGCAGCCTGCGGCGATGGTGGCCCACCGGGCCACCAGGAGATCCTCGTCGCGAGTCCCACGCTTGGTACCGGAGCCGACAGATCGGCTCCGGCGTGGGCCGCCCAAGGCGTCCGGTGACCAGCGGCGCCCGTAGGACAACGAGAGCATTCGACCCACACCGACGAGAAGAGCACCATGGCAGACATCACAGCCGCTGACATCCGTAAGCTCCGGGAGCTGACCGGGGCCGGGATGAGCGACGTCAAGAAGGCGTTGGTCGACCACGACGGCGACGTCGAGAAGGCCAAGGCCTGGCTGCGGGAAAAGGGCAAGGCGCAGGTCGCCAAGCGGGCAACGCGCAGCGCGGCCAACGGCCTGGTCGAGTCCTACCTGCACCGGACGGATCCGCAGCTGCCGCCGACCCTCGGCGTCATGGTCGAGCTGCGTTGCGAGACGGACTTCGTGGCGAAGACCGAGGACTTCAAGCAGCTCGCCCGTGACCTTGCGCAGCACATCGCTGCCGCCGACCCGCTTTTCGTCTCGCCGGAGCAGATTCCGAACGAGGTCCTCGAAGCGGAGCGGAAGATCTACGAGGCGGCCGCCCGCGAGGAAGGCAAGCCCGAGCAGGCGATCGCGAAGATCGTCGATGGGCGGGTCAACGGGTACGTGAAGGCCACCGTGCTGCTTGACCAGGCCTGGGTGAAGGACAGCAAGATCACCATTCGTGCTCTGCTCGACCAGGCGGCTGCCTCCCTCGGCGAGAAGATCGAGGTTGGTCGGTTCGCTCGCTTCAACATTCGGCAGGCCTGACCGCGAGGCCCGGATCGGCGGACGGTCGCTGCGACCGCCCGCCGATCCGGGTGCGCGGCGCGGTGGGCGCCCAGGTGGCGTGTCGGATATCGCATGGTTCTAGGCCGACAGACGGTTCGTTGGCGCGTCCGGCGTGGCGTGTCACCCCGGGCCACCCGTCGGCGACCTCGTGCGGGACACTGCTCCTACGGGTCACGGCGGCAGTCGTTGTCGGGCGGACTCCCGTGTACCCGGGCAGCAGCCAGTGTCGTCCCCGTGGATCGTGGGTGATGGTGTCCTGGCCGGGCAGCCGCGCACCGCAGCCCATGGTGCCGGGTGGATGTCGGCGAGTCGGAGCGGACGGAAGGAACAGCGGTGATCGACGACACGCTTCTCGATGCCGAGGAGAAGATGGAGAAGGCCGTCTCGGTCGCCAAGGAGGACTTCGCGAACATCCGCACCGGCCGCATCACGCCCGCAGTCTTCTCCAAGATTCTGGTGGACTACTACGGTGCGCTGACGCCGGTTCAGCAGCTTGCCTCGTTCCACATTCCCGAGCCGCGCATGGTGATCATCACGCCATACGACAAGTCGTCCCTCGGCGCCATCGAGAAGGCGGTCCGCGACTCGGACCTGGGCGTGAACCCCAGTAACGACGGCACGATCATCCGCATCGTCTTTCCGGAGCTCTCCGAGCAGCGGCGTCGTGACCTGGTGAAGGTGGCGCGCACGAAGGCCGAGGAAGCTCGGGTCAGCATCCGCAACATCCGGCGGCACGCCAAGGACAGCATCGACCGGATCGTCCGCGACGGTGAGGCCGGCGAGGACGAGGGCCGACGGGCGGAAAAGGACCTGGACGAGGCCACCCATCGGTATGTCGCGCAGGTGGACGAGCTGCTGCGAATCAAGGAGTCGGACCTGTTGTCGGTCTGACTCCGCGCGTCCCGGCTGTCGAAGTGCATGTCGTACCCCGATCCGTCCGGACGGGCCCGATCGGGACGACGCGCCCAGGGCGAGCCGTGAGCTGCGGGGCTGACGCCCGTACTGTCCGCTTCCGGCGAGATGCAGGCCCACATGACGGCGATCGACGGCCCAGCCGTGGTTGACGGCGATCAGCACGAGAGCGCGGAAGGTCTCGAAGCCCCCGCCCAGACGCGGGTCGGGTCGACTCCCACCTCTGCGGCCGGTGCCCCGCTGGCGGAGGAGGCCGCACCGAACCCGCCTCGGAGGTCCCGCGCGGGCCGGGACCTCCCGGCCGCGATCGCGGTAGGTCTGTTGCTAGGTGCGGTCATCATCGTGCCGCTGGCCGTTTTCCGGGCCGCCTTCGTCGGTGTGGTCGCGGTGGCTGTCGCCGTGGGGACCACTGAGATCATCCGCGCGGTGCGTCTCACCGGGGTGCGGGTGCCGACCGTCCCACTTGTCGCCGGGGCGCTGGCGATGCCGCCTGTGGCGTACGCCGCCGGTACGACCGGCCTGGTGCTGGCACTGGCCGCCACCGTGGGCGCGGGGATTGCGGTTCGGCTCGCCGGACCGGCGGACGGGCTCATCCGCGACATCGCCGGCATTGGCTTTGTGGCCGGCTACGGCGGCTTTCCCGCCGGGTTCGCGGCGTTGCTGACCGCGCCGTCCGACGGAAGCTGGCGGGTCGCGGCCTTTATCGCCACCGTGGTGGCCAGTGATGTCGGCGGGTACGCGGCCGGCGTGCTGTCCGGCGGGCGGCACAAGATGGCGCCGAGTGTGTCCCCGGGCAAGTCCTGGGAGGGGTTTGCCGGCTCCCTGATCGCCTGCATGGCGATGGGTGCCACCCTGGTCGGCTGGCCCCTCGGCGCGCACGCCTGGCAGGGGGTACTTCTCGGCCTGGCCACCGCCTGTACGGCCACCATCGGGGACCTCGGCGAGTCGCTTCTCAAGAGGGACATCGGCATCAAGGACATGGGCAACCTGCTGCCCGGCCACGGCGGGATCATGGACCGGCTGGACTCCATGCTGTGTACCGCGCCCATCGCCTGGCTGCTGCTGACCGCCTTCCTCAGCTAGTGGCGCCGGCCGCGTTCCGCCCTCGGTGGTCGATTGCCGCATTCGTCTGGGCGGCAACCGCCTGGCACACTGGACCCCGCGATGACTTCCACGACCGCTGATTCCGTGTCCCCGGACGGGCAGGCCCCCGCCGGGGACGGCGGGCGCGTCGCCCTGTCGCTGACCCGCCGGCCCACCCGGCCGGCCCGGCATCTCGCGGATCTCTCCGGGCCGCAACGCCGGCAGGTCGCGGTGTCGCTGGGCCAGCCGGCGTTCCGCGCCGACCAGCTCTCGCGTCACTACTTCACCCGGCTGATCGACGCCGACGACGCCGACGCGATGACCGACCTGCCCGAACGCGTCCGCGGCCCGCTCGTGGACGCATTGTTGCCGCGGCTGCTCACCGCCGCCAGGACGCAGAGCTGCGATGACGGCCGGACCCGTAAGACCGCGTGGCGCGCGGCGGACGGCGCGCTGCTCGAATCCGTGATCATGCGGTACCCGGACCGCGCGACCGTCTGCGTCTCCAGCCAGGCCGGCTGCGGCATGGGCTGTCCGTTCTGTGCGACCGGGCAGGGCGGGCTCACCCGCAACCTGTCGACCGCCGAGATCGTGGAGCAGGTTGTCCATGCCGCCCGGGTGATCCGTCGCGGTGAGCTGGCGGGCGGGCCGGCGCGGCTGTCGAACGTGGTGTTCATGGGCATGGGTGAGCCGCTGGCGAACTACGCCGCGGTGACGACGGCGCTGCGCCGGCTGGTCGCCGCGCCCCCGGAGGGGCTCGGGCTGTCGGCCCGCGGCCTGACCGTCAGCACGGTGGGCCTGGTGCCGGCCATGCGCCGGCTGGCAACCGAGGGGCTGCCGGTAACCCTCGCGCTGTCGCTGCACGCCCCGGACGACGAGCTTCGCGACACCCTGGTCCCGATCAACAACCGCTGGCCGGTCGCCGAGGCGCTCGCGGCCGCGTGGGAGTACGCCGAGCTGACCGGCAGACGGATCAGCATCGAGTACGCCCTGATCGACGGAGTGAACGACGACCCGGACCGGGCGGAGGCGCTCGCGGCCCTGCTCGCCGGCCGCCTCGCCCACGTCAACCTCATCCCGCTCAACCCGACCGATGGGTCGTCGTGGCAGGCCAGCGCCCCCGCGGGCCAGCGTGCGTTCGTCCGCAGGCTGCGTGAGCGCGGCATCGCCACGACCGTGCGGGACACCCGGGGCAGGGAGATCGCGGCCGCGTGCGGCCAGTTGGCCGCCGAACCGACTGCGGCGGCGCAGCGAGGACCGCGCCGGGCGGCGGGCGTGGCAGGCGGCCAGGCTGACGGAACCAGTGTCCCTCGGTAGCCCCGCGAGCCGGCGCCGCGGATCGCTGCGGCACCGCACGCGCACCACGAACACTGTCTGGCTGCCGATCACAGCGGCGGTCGGCGTGCTGCTGCTTCTGTTGTGGTACGCGGCCTCGCGGGATCCCGGGCCGGCCGACTCGACCGCGGCGCATCCGGCGGCGGCCGGTCCGAACAGCAGTCAGGACCGTGGCGCGGCAGCCGCGACGTCACCGACGCCGACCGTGCCCCCGCCGCCGCAGAGCGGATGCGTCACGGGGCGGACCCTGCCGGCCGGTATCAGCACCCGGACGCTGCGGGTGGCCGGCGTCGAGCGTTCCTACGTCCTGGCCGTGCCCGCCGGTGCGACCGGGGCGCGCGCGCTGCCGCTGATCCTCACCTTCCACGATCTCAACCAGAGCACCGATGACCTGGAGGCCTACACCGGGCTGGCCGACCAGGCCACGAAGGCCGGCTTCGTCCTCGCCGCGCCCATCGGCGCCCAGGCGCGCTGGAACTTCCCGCGCTCCGCCGCGGTGGGCCCGGACGACGTCCTGTTCACCGGTCTGCTCCTCAACGAGCTCACGGGTCGGATGTGCCTCGACGCACACCGGACGTTCGCCACCGGCTACGGCGATGGCGCGAACATGGTGCTCACCGACCTGTGCGGACTATCGGATCGGTTCGCGGCCGCGGTGACGGTCGGCGCGAGTGTCCTGCCCGTCTCCTGCGCCAGGCCGACGACGAGCCTGCTGGAGATCCACGGGACGGTCGACACGATCGCGCCCATCGACGGGGGTGGGCCGCCCCGGTCGGCTCCGTTCGCCGCCGCCGTCGCGCGGTCGGCATCCGACCGGCTCGCCCGCTACGCCTCCGCGCTCGGCTGCAGTGGGGCGACGCAGACGTCCCACGACACCGCGGCGTGGTCACGCACCACGTGGCCGGGCTGCCCGAGCGGCCGCGGCGTCGCCCTGCTGGCCATGACGGGCGCGGGACATACCTGGCCGGGCGCGCAGGCCCGCCCGTCGCTCGGCCCGACCGCGGACGCCTTCAAGGCCACCAGCATCGTGCTCATCTACTTCGGGTACACCCCTGCCTCGGGATCGGGCGGCGAGGGCGGGGCGACTGGCTCGTCAGTGCCCCCCTTGAGACCAGGCTCACCATCCCCGGGTACCGCGCCCACGGCGCCCGCCGCGTCGAGCAAACCGTCACCCTCGGTCAGCGCGACGCCGCCTGCTGACGCCGGATCGGCCGGGACGACGGAGCCGGGCGCAACGCCGGCGGAGACGGCAACACCCTCGCCCACGGCCTCGAACGGCTGAGTAGGTCCACCTCGCCAGGCCGTGGTGGACCGTCCGGCAGGAGGCGGTGGAGCGGACGTCATGGCCGGTGACCGCCGTTGGACCCATTGCGCATCTTCGGGTGGCACCTGTCATGAACCGAACAGGGCGGCACCGAGCCGCCGACCGGCCTGCGAGAATGGTCGTGTGGTGGAGGCTTCGAACCTGCGTGAAGTTGTTCTGCTCGGGTCCACCGGCTCGATCGGTACCCAGGCCATAGACGTCGTGCGCCGCAATCCGCAGCGCTTCCGGGTGGTGGCGCTGATGGGTGGCGGCTCCCGGGTGGATCTGCTCGCGGCCCAGGCACTCGACCTCGGGGTGCAGGCGGTGGGGGTGGCTGCGGCCTCGGCCGCTCAGGACCTACAGCTCGCCTTCTTCGCCGAGGCGACGAGGCGGGGCTACCGCAAGGGCGAGTTCCCGGTGCCGAAGATCCTCGCCGGCCCGGACGCGGCCAGCGAGATTGCCGCGTGGCCCTGCGACATCGTGCTCAACGGCATCACCGGCTCCGTCGGCCTCGCGCCGACGCTCGCGGCGCTCGCCGCGGGGCGCACGGTGGCGCTCGCGAACAAGGAGTCCCTGGTCGCGGGTGGCCCACTGGTCCTCGACGCGCTCGGTGGCGACCCGAACCGGCTCGTCCCGGTGGACTCCGAGCATTCGGCGCTGGCCCAGTGCCTGCGCGGCGGGCGGCAGGAGGAGGTGCGCAAGCTCGTCCTGACGGCGAGCGGCGGGCCGTTCCGCGGCCGCCGGCGGGAGGAGCTCGCCAAGGTCACCCCGCAGCAGGCTCTGGCCCATCCGACCTGGGACATGGGCCCCTTCGTGACGATCAACTCGGCCACCCTGATGAACAAGGGCCTCGAACTCATCGAGGCACACCTGTTCTTCGGAGTGCCGTACGACGACATCGAGGTCGTCGTCCATCCGCAGTCGCTGGTGCACTCGATGGTGGAGTTCGCCGACGGGTCCACCATCGCCCAGGTGTCCCCGCCCGACATGCGCCTGCCCATCGCGCTGGCCCTGGGCTGGCCGGACCGGGTGCCCGAGGCACAACCGCCGATGGACTGGACCCGCGCCCAGGCGCTGACCTTCGAGCCGCTCGACACCGTCGCCTTTCCGGCGGTGGATCTCGCGCGCACGGCCGGTCGCCGAGGTGGAACGGCGCCTGCGGTGTTCAATGCGGCCAATGAGGAAGCGGTCGCCGCCTTCCTTGCCGGGCGCCTGCCCTTCGTCCGTATCGTGGACCTGGTGGCCGAGGTCATCGCCGAACACGACGTCGTCGATCACCCCACCCTCGACGAGGTGTTCGCCACCGAACGGGACGCGCGGGCCGCGGCGCAGCGGCTGATCCAGCGCGCGAGCGAACGGGAAACGGTGTGATTCACCCCACGCCCACGGCCAGCCGAGCGGCAGCGGTGGCGGCTCGGCGGTGTCCGCCGCGGCGGAGGCAGGCCTGATGGAGATTCTCGGGATCGTGGCGTTCGCCGTGGCGCTGCTCGTGTCCGTGGTCGCGCACGAGGGCGGCCACTTCGTCACGGCCCGCCACTACGGCATGAAGGCATCGAAGTTCTTCGTGGGCTTCGGTCCCACGATCTGGTCCCGTCAGCGTGGCGAGACCGAGTACGGCATCAAGCTGATCCCGGCCGGCGGCTTCGTCAAGATCGAGGGAATGACGCCGCTGGAGGAGATCGACGCCGCGGATGAGCCGCGGGCGTTCTACAACGCTCGTGCGCGGGCCCGGCTGGTCGTCATGGCCGCCGGGTCGTTCGTGCACTTCCTCATCGCCATCGTGTTGATCTATGGTGTTCTGGTCGGCCTGGGGTTGTCGCAGGTCAGCGAGTCGAAAATCGGCAGCACGAGCTGCGTGGCGACAACCTCCAGCTGCACCGGGCCGGGGCCTGCGGCGGCGGCCGGCCTGCGTCCCGGGGACCGGATCGTCAGTTTCGACGGGGCTCCGCTGCGGACCTGGCAGGAGTTCACCCGCCGGGTGCGCGATCACGGTGCCGGCCCGGCGACTCTCGTCGTCCACCGCGACGGGGCGGACCTGACGCTGCATCCGGATCTCGTCGAGGTCCGCCGTGACCGCGTCACCGGCGAGGCCGGCGACGATCGGGTCGGTGCGCTCGGCGTCCGTCCCCGTCTGGAGACGGTGCGGTACAACCCGATCGAGGCTGTTCCGCGCACCTTCCGGGTGATCGGAAGCGGGTTCACCGGGATGTACACCACGTTGACCCACCGCCTCGACGACCTCGGTAAGATCTTCAGTAACGACCGCGATCCGCAGGGCTTCATCAGCGTGGTCGGCGCGGCCCGCCTCGGCGGCGACGTCGCCTCCGCGCCGGACACCTCGGCGCTCGACCGGGTGCGCCAGTTCCTCATCCTGGTCGCCGCCATCAACCTCGCGTTCGGCATCTTCAACCTGTTGCCGCTGATGCCGCTGGACGGTGGCCACATCGCCGTCCTCGGCTTCGAACAGGCCAGGCATGGTCTGCGCAGGCTGCGAGGTTACCGTGGACCTGTACAAAAAGTGGATTTCGCCAAGCTGTTACCAGCCACGTACGCCACGGTTGCCGTTCTGCTCGGGTTCAGCCTGCTCCTCCTGTCCGCAGACATCGTCAACCCCGTCCGCCTGAACCAGTGATCCCGCACGAGTGACCAGTGCGGTGCCGCGCGGGTCACGTGCGTGTAACTGCCCTGCGTCCCGCAGCCGACAGGCCGAATCAGTCGCACATTGAACCTTTTTCCGATTCGCCAGTGAGGACAACGTGACCGTTACTCTGGGCATGCCAACCGCTCCGGCCCGGCCGCTTGGAACGCGGCGCAAGAGCCGGCAGATCAATGTGGGCACCGTCCCGGTCGGGGGTGACGCACCGGTCTCCGTCCAGTCGATGTGCACGACGCTGACCTCGGACGTCAACGCGACCCTGCAGCAGATCGCCCAGCTCACCGCCTCGGGGTGCCAGATCGTCCGGGTGGCCGTGCCGAGCCAGGACGACGCCGACGCGCTGGCGGCGATCGCTCGCAAGTCGCCCATCCCCGTGATCGCGGACATCCACTTCCAGCCGAAGTACGTCTTCGCGGCGATCGACGCCGGGTGCGCCGCGGTCCGGGTGAACCCGGGGAACATCAAGGCGTTCGACGACAAGGTGGGCGACATCGCCCGCGCGGCGAAGGCCGCCGGCACCCCGATCCGGATCGGGGTCAACGCCGGCTCGCTCGACAAGCGCCTGCTCCAGAAGTACGGCAAGGCCACCCCCGAGGCGCTCACCGAGTCGGCGCTGTGGGAGTGCTCGCTGTTCGAGGAGCACGACTTCCGCGACATCAAGATCTCGGTCAAGCACCACGACCCGGTCGTCATGATCCAGGCCTACCGACTGCTCGCCCAGTCGTGTGACTACCCCCTCCACCTTGGCGTGACCGAGGCGGGTCCGGCGTTCCAGGGCACCGTGAAGTCCTCGGTTGCGTTCGGCGCGCTGCTCGCCGAGGGCATCGGCGACACCATTCGGGTCTCGCTGTCCGCGCCGCCGGTCGAGGAGGTCAAGGTCGGCGCTGCCATCCTGGAGTCCCTGGGACTACGGGAGCGTAAGCTCGAAATCGTGTCGTGCCCCTCCTGCGGGCGGGCGCAGGTCGACGTCTACACCCTCGCCAACCAGGTCAGCGCCGGTCTCGAAGGTATGGAGGTCCCATTGCGGGTCGCCGTGATGGGATGCGTCGTGAACGGGCCCGGCGAGGCTCGGGAAGCCGACCTCGGCGTTGCCTCGGGCAACGGCAAGGGCCAGATCTTCGTCCGCGGCCAGGTGATCAAGACGGTGCCGGAGGCGCAGATCGTGGAGACCCTCATCGAGGAGGCCATGCGGCTTGCCGAGGAGATGACGGACGGCGGCACGCCTTCCGGCGAGCCCACAGTTACTGTCAGCTAGGCACCTGTCGGATGGGTTTGCCGCTGCGTTCCGCGCCGACGCGTCTGCTGGACGATCGGGACCTTCCCGCGGTGCGTGAGCTGCTGGCCCGTAACCCGGTTGCCGACGTCTTCGTTGCCTCACGGGTCGAGGCCGCCGGGCTCGACCCGTGGCGGCTGGGTGCCGAGATGTGGGGCCATACGGTCGATGGCCGGCTGGCGGCGCTGTGCTACTCCGGCGCCAATCTCTGGCCCGTGGCGGCGGGACCCGCGTCGGCGAGGCTTTTCGCCGAGCGGGCCCGCCGACAGGGCCGCCGGTGCTCGTCCGTCGTCGGGGTCTCGTCGTCGGTGATGACGATGTGGCGCTATCTCGAACCCACCTGGGGGCGGGCCCGTGAGGTCCGGGCCGACCAGCCGCTGCTCGTCATAGACGGGCCGCCGCTGGTCGCCCCCGACCCGCTCGTCCGGCCTGTCCGGCCGGACGAGCTCGATGTGCTGTTGCCGGCCTGCATCGCGATGTTCACCGAGGAGATCGGCGTGTCGCCGGTCATGGCGGATGGCGGCACCCTCTACCGCGCCCGCATCGCCGAGTTCATCGGGCAGCGACGTTCGTTCGCGCACATCGTCGACGGCCGGGTGCTGTTCAAGGCCGAGATCGGCGCGGTCGCCGGCGACGTCTGTCAGATCCAGGGAGTGTGGGTCGACCCCTCCCTGCGTGGGCGCGGGTTCGGCGCGGCCGGCACCGCCAGCGTCGTCGCGCTGGCCAGGGCGGCCTTCGCCCCTCAGGTGAGCCTGTACGTCAACGACTTCAACCACGCCGCCCGCCGGGTCTACGAGCGGGTCGGCTTCCGCCGCGTCGGCACCTTCGCCTCGATCCTGTTCTAGGCGGCGGCCGCGCAGTCCTGTTCCAGACGGCCGCGCAGTGCCTGGCCGCCGCGCTCTGTCGGGGTTCGAGCCCCACCGACCTGCCCGGCGATGCCCCTTTCGTCCCTTGTGTCGTGATGTCGTCGATGAATTGTTACTGAACCATGTCGGGCCTATGTCGGCGCATGGCCAGGATCTGGCCGATCTGGCATGCTTACCATCCCGATGGCATCGATCGACATGCGTGGCGTCGGTTTTGACGCGCGTGAACTGGGGGTTTACATGAGACCGAGCAGGTTGTGGCGCGCGCTGACGCCACTGGTCACCGCGGGAGCGCTTGCGCTGGCGGTGGTCGGCTGCTCGAGCTCGGGCAGTGACGGCACCTCGGTGAGCTCCACACCCGGACAGGCCAGCGGCACGCTGCGGCTCGGGTACTTCCCGAACCTGACGCACGCGCCCGCGCTCTACGGCACGGAGAAGGGCATCTTCGCCAAGGACCTCGGGTCCGGCGTCACGCTCAAGCCCTCCACGTTCAACTCCGGCACGCAGGAGGCCGAGGCGATCCTGTCCGGCGCCATCGACGCCGGCTACATCGGCCCGAACCCGGCCGTCAACAGCTTCATCAAGTCCAACGGCGAGGCGATCCGGATCATCTCCGGCGCCACCTCCGGCGGCGCCTCGCTGGTCGTGCGGCCGGACATCACCTCGGCCGCCCAGCTCAAGGGCAAGACGATCGCCACCCCGGGCCTGGCGAACACCCAGGACGTGGCGCTGCGGTACTACCTGAAGAAGAACGGCCTGAAGACCGACACCCAGGGCGGCGGCGACGTCTCGATCAAGCCGCAGGACAACGCCCTCACCGTCGACGCCTTCAAGAACAAGGCCATCGACGGCGCCTGGGTGCCCGAGCCGACCGCGTCGCGCCTCGTCGAGGCCGGCGGCAAGGTGCTGGTGAACGAGGCCGACCAGTGGCCCGAGACCAAGGGTCAGTTCGTCACGACCCTGCTCATCGTGCGCACCGACTACCTCAGGAAGAACCCGGAGATCGTCCGGCGGCTCGTCACCGCGAACGTGGAGGCGATCAACGGCCTGAACGCGGACAAGGACGCCGCCGCGAAGGTCACGAACACCGCGGTGGGCAAGCTCACCGGCAAGCCGCTGACCGACAGCGTGCTGGCCTCGTCGTGGAAGTCGCTGACGTTCACGGCCGACCCGATCGCCAGGTCACTGGTGTTGTCCGCCCAGCACGCCTCCGACCTCGGGCTGCTCAAGAAGCCCAGGCTTGACGGGATCTTCGACCTGACGATCCTCAACGACGTCCTGTCCAAGCAGGGCAAGCCGACCGTCTCCGACTCCTGATCCGCCCCTGGGCGCACCCCGCCACCGCGGGGTGCGCCCAGGCCATGCAACGGGGGAGTGCTCCGTGACCGCTGTCCTGTCCGACACCGCGCTGCGGATCGACGGTGTGAGCCGGTTCTTCGGCTCCGGCGCCGCGCGTGTGCACGCGTTGGACGATGTCTCGCTACAGGTCCGGTCCGGCGAGTTCCTCTGCCTGCTCGGCGCGTCGGGCTGCGGCAAGTCGACCCTGCTCAGCCTGATCGCCGGCCTTGACGCCCCGACCACCGGCACGGTGGACACCACCGGTCGCCGGGTCGGAATGATGTTCCAGGATTCCGCGCTGCTGCCGTGGCTGACCGCGGGCGGCAACGTCGAGGTGCCGCTGCGGCTGCGCAAGATCCGCCGGGCGCAGCGCCAGGCGCGGGTCGAGGAACTGCTCGCGATGGTCCGCCTGGCGGGCATGGCGGGCCGGCGTCCGCACGAGTTGTCCGGCGGCATGCGCCAGCGGGTGAGCCTCGCCCGTGCCTTCGCGCAGGAGGCCGACATCCTCTGTATGGACGAGCCGTTCGGCGCCCTCGACGCGATGACCCGCGACCTGCTGCATGACGAGCTCGAGCGGATCTGGCGCGAGACGGGCGTCACGGTCATATTCGTCACCCACGACGTGCGCGAGGCGGTGCGGCTCGGCGACCGCATCGTGTTGCTGTCGTCCCGACCGGGCCGGGTCGCCGAGATCTTCGACGTCGACATCGACCGGCCGCGGCGGATCGACTCCACCCGCGTCGCCGAACTCGCCACGAAGGTGACCACCCGTCTGCGTGAGGAGGTGGGCCGCCATGGCCACTGAGACCGAGGTCGTCAGCCGGCCCCAGGCCAGGGAGCTGTCCGCGCCCGACGTCGATCCGGCGCTGGCCGGGCTCGACGCGCTCGACATACCGATCGTGCAGCGGCGGCCGCTGGCGGTCCGGGCCTGGGCAGCGACCTGGCCGAAGCTCGGCGCCCTGGTGCTGTTCCTGCTGCTGTGGCAGCTCGTCGTGTGGAGCGGTTGGAAGCCCACCTACGTGCTGCCCGGCCCCATGAAGGCGCTGACCGAGTTCGTTCACCGCGTCGGCACCGGCCACTTCTGGGATGCGCTGGCCCGCACGCTCGTGCGGGCGCTGAAGGGGTACGCGCTCGCCGTGGTGATCGGCAGCGTCGTCGGCGTGGCGGTCTCCCGCTTCAGGTTCCTGCGTACGGCCGTCGGGTCCTTCATCACCTCGCTGCAGACCATGCCCTCGATCGTCTGGTTCCCGCTGGCGATCCTGCTGTTCCAGCTCAGCGAGTCCGCGATCATGTTCGTTGTGATCCTCGGCGCCGCGCCCTCGATCGCCAACGGCGTGATCTACGGCGTCGACTACGTGCCGCCGCTGCTGGTCCGGGTCGGGCGCAGCATGGGCGCCAAGGGGTTCTCCCTCTACCGGCACGTGGTCGCGCCCGCGGCGTTGCCCTCCGTGCTCGCGGGGCTCAAGCAGGGCTGGGCGTTCGCGTGGCGCAGTCTGATGGCTGGCGAACTGCTGGTGATCGTGCCCGGACATCCGTCGGTCGGCGCAGATCTGGAGAACTCCCGGGAGCTGAGCGACACGGTCGGCGTGATGGCCTCGATGATCACCATCTTCGTCATCGGGGTCATCGTGGACTCCATCTTCAACGTCGCTGACCAGCGGATGCGGCAGCGCCGCGGCCTGGTCGCGGAGGGCAACTCCGCGGTACGGGCCGCTCGGGGACGCTCCTCCGCGGGTGGACCCGGGCAGCCGGCCACCGTGCCCGCCGCCGTGGGCTTCGACGCCGTGGAGGCCGGCGCGGGAATCAGCCCCGCCGCGGACTCCGGGTCCGGGTGAGTGATCCGGCCAGCGACCACGAGGTCGGCGAGGCTGTCGCGGGCCTGGTGAGAGCGCCGGCGGGCGGCGGGCGGCAGAATAGATCCATGCAGATCTCCGCTCGCGCCGACTATGCGCTGCGCGCACTCCTGACGTTGGCGGCGAGTGACGGTCAGCTGGTGAAGGGCGAGGCGCTCGCCGTGGCCCAGGATCTTCCCCTGCGGTTCCTCGAGAACATCCTGACCGATATGCGCCGTGCCGGGCTCGTGCAGAGCCGCCGCGGCGCCGCCGGCGGCTACCAGCTCGGCCGACCGGCCGACGAGATCACCGTCGCCGCGGTGATCCGGGTGACCGACGGGCCGCTCGCCAGCGTCCGCGGCCGGCGGCCGGAGGAGGCGAACTACGAGGGTGCGGCCAAGAACCTGCAGGACGTGTGGATCGCCGTGCGGGTGAACCTGCGGCGCGTGCTGGAGCACGTGACGCTCGCGGACGTTGCGAGCGGGCGTCTGCCCGAATATGTGACGACTCTCAGTAACGATCCGGGAGCCTGGACCACCCGCTGAGGGTGAGTCGGCGGGCCGTGCGGTCAAGGGGGTCTGGCGGCCGCGGCGGTGCTGCGGCCTCAGGTACCCGGCAGTGCCCGGGTCGCCGTCGCCGGTGGCAGGCCGGCGGCGAGGCGGGCCCGTTGGGCGCGGATCGCCATCCCGCCGAGCGCGTCGACGGCAAGCCGCCGGGTGTCGGCGGTGAGCACGGCGGTGGCGTCGTGCGCCGCGGCGGCGCAGGTGTCCTCGACCTGCGCGAGCAACTGCAGCGCGGTCGTCACGGTGATCGGCGCCGCGGGGATCCGATAGGCGGGCAGCGCGGGCGGCGCGCTGGCGCCGCGGGCCTCGATCGCGGTGATGAGATCGTCCCGCAACCGCTGGTGCGCGATCCACGCGCCATAGGCGAGCTGGCGTGCCACAGCGGCCGGCGCACCGAGCGGGGCGAGCGCGCCGCCGGCGGTCGCGGCGACGTAGATCGCGGCGTGGCAGGCCTCGACCATGGTGCTCAGTACCCCGACGGTGGTCGTCGGCGCGTCACCCACCGCGTCGGAACCGCTGGCGAGAATGCGTCCCGCCGAGCCGGCGGCGCTCATCCGCCCACTCCGCCGGAAGCGGCGCCGCCAGCCTGGGCCAGGTAGCCGCCGAGCAGCTCGACCTGCGCCGCGCCGGCCGCGTGCAGGCTCGCCAGCAGCGGCGCCAGCGTGCCGCTCACGCGCAGGCTGTCGGTTCGCGCGGTGGCCGCCGCGGTCCCCTCCGTGGTGTGCAGAGCGGTAAGGGTCGCCACGCGGGCCGACGGCGACTCGTCAACGCCCACCGTGGCCGCCGGCGCGCCGGAACCCGCCCCGGAGACGGCGGTCTGGCCGACCGCCGGTGTGGTGCCGGGCGGGGCCGGGCGGTCCTGGGGGCCGCCGGGGGTTGCCGGCGCGCCGGCCGCGGCCGGGACCTGGGCGTCGAGCGTCGCGACCGCGACCTCGTGATGGGTCTGCAGGGCGTCGAAGAGAAGGCGCAGGGACGGATGCCGCGCCGCGGCGGCCCGGTAGGAGGCGGCCAGGGCGGTGGAGCGGGCGACGGCCGAGCGCGCCGCGGCCACGTCCGTGGGGCTGAGCCCCAGGTCCGGTTCGGCGAGGTGGGTCGTGGTCGTGCAACCGGTGCAGAGCGCCCCGGCCGCGCCGGTGAGCGCCAGGCCGCCGAGCCCCGCCAGAAGCCGCCGCCGGGACGGGGGAATGCGCAGGGCCGGGTCCACGGTCCCGAGCTTCGCACATCGCGGCGCGCAGGTCCGACGCCCGTCCGACCCCTCCCGGGTGAGCCACCGGTACGGGGGTGAACCCATGGGGCGCGGGCTGTTCCAGGTCCGGGCGCTCGTGGACGTAGGCTATGGATCTCACCTGTCGGTCGATCGTCCCCGGTGGCCCCGGGCGGCCGGTTGTGATCAGTGCGGTGACAGGCGTGTGCCGCGTGTGACCGTTCACCCGCGTCGGCGCCGGTTCTCAGGGGTGCCCGGCCGTGGTGGTGGACGCCGGCCAACGGGTGAAGAGCTGACGGAGCAGGGATGCGGGCCGGGCCGGCGCGCGATCGGACGGCGGCCGCGGACCAGCCGCCGGGCGCCGTCGACCGGTCCTCACGACCGGATGGCCGGGCGACCGGATGACCAGGTATGCGGGAAGGGACGGCGCGGGTGGCAGGGGCGGGGGAGTCCGGCAGTGGCCGGAGCCGGGGATCGGCCGGGGGCGCCCGGCGGGCGCGGACCGTCGGGCCGGCGTTGCGTGAGCGGTTGGCGGCCGGCCTGACCGAGGCCGGCTTCGATCTCGAGGATGTCACCGTGTCGAGGGCGGGTTCGCACAGCACGGTGCGCGTGATCGTGGACCGGGCCGGCGGGGTCGACCTGGATGCGGTCGCCGACGCGAGCCGGGCTGTCTCGGATCTCCTCGACGCGGCGGACGCGGAAGGCGACCAGCTGGTGGCGGGTACCTACGTCCTGGAGGTCACCTCCCCGGGAGTGGACCGGCCCCTGACGATGCCCAGGCACTGGCAGCGGGCGGTCGGCCGGTTGGTGACAGTGCGCGGTCACGACGGCGAGACCATGTCGGGTCGGGTGTTGTCCGCGGACGAGTCCGGCGCGGACCTGGCCGTGCCCACCGGGCCGGCCCGGAAGGGGCGCCCACAGCGGCGCCGGGTGGCGCGGGTGGCGTTCGACCAGGTCGCGCGGGCAACCGTCGAGGTCGAGTTCTCGGCCGTGGAGTATGATGATCTCTCTGGTGAGACGTCGGATGCGGCGCCGGGCTCCGTGGACCTTCCGGACTCGACGGCAGTCGCAGATCTTCCGGCGGGGCCGGGGCCGGAATCCGACAACGAGGGCCGTCAGGTCGATGCCCAGGGCCCGGCCGGTAAGGAGATGACCCCGTGAAGCTCGACGTGGCAGCGCTGCGCGGCATCGAGCGGGAGAAGGACATCGCCTTCGACACTCTGGTCCAGGCGATGGAGACCGCCCTGCTCACGGCATACCACCACACCGCCGGGTCGGCGCCGGACGCGCGGGTGGTCATCGACCGGACCACCGGAGAGGTGTCCGTCCTCGCTCGGGAGGAAGGTCCCGACGGGACCAGTCGCGAGTACGACGACACCCCGGACGACTTCGGCCGGATCGCCACGATGACGGCGAAGCAGGTCATCATGCAGCGCCTGCGGGAGGCGAGCCAGGAGGCCACCTACGGGCAGTACGCCGACCGGGAGCACGAGATCGTCTCCGGCGTGGTGCAGCATCACGAGCAGCGGGCCGGCTCGCGGGTGGTGCTCGTGGACCTCGGCACCATCGAGGGCGTGCTGCCGCCGGCCGAGCAGGTTCCCGGCGAGCGGCTCGAGCATGGTGATCGCATCAAGTGCTATGTGGTGCACGTGGCCCGTGGGGCCCACGGCCCCACGGTCACCCTGTCGCGCACCCATCCCGAGCTGGTCAAGGGCCTGTTCGGACTGGAGGTGCCCGAGGTCGCCGACGGCACGGTGGAACTCGCCGCGATCGCCCGGGAGGCGGGGCACCGCAGCAAGATCGCCGTGCGGTCCAAGGTCGCCGGGGTGAATCCCAAGGGTGCCTGCATCGGCCCAATGGGCAGCCGGGTGCGGGCCGTCATGGCCGAGCTGCGCGGCGAGAAGATCGACATCGTGGACTGGTCCGCCGATCCGGCGACCTTCGTCGGCAGCGCGCTGTCGCCGGCCCGGGTTGCCCGGGTGGAGGTGACCGACCTGGCCAGCCGGTCCGCACGCGTGGTCGTCCCGGACTACCAGCTGTCACTCGCGATCGGCCGGGAAGGGCAGAACGCCCGGTTGGCGGCCCGCCTTACGGGCTGGCGCATCGACATCCACTCGGACGCGGAGGACGGCGAGCAGGCCGCGGGCGCGCCGACGGACACGCCGCCCGCCGCGGCGCCGAGGCGGGCGGGTCCGCCAACGGTGCCACGCCGGTCTCCCACCGCCGGTGGCCACTCGCGGGGTCGGGCGGGATAGACTTAATGATGGCGTGTCGTGCGGAGCCCATCCGTACCTGTATCGGATGTCGAAGCCGTGCGCCGAGTTCTGACCTACTGCGTATCGTCGTGGACGGCGGCGAGCTCCTGCCGGACGCTCGTCGCCGTAGGCATGGTCGGGGTGCGCACGTGCATCCGGACGTTGCCTGCCTAGATCTCGCGGAGCGGCGCAGGGCCTTTTCGCGGGCCCTGAGAGCGCCTGGTCCGTTCGGATCGAAGCAGGTCAGGCTGTATCTGGAGCGGCCCCGGTGCGAGGCCGCCGGATCCCGTCCGCGGGATCGGGTGGCAGGAGCGGCTACAGACCGAGGAAAAATCGGGTAGAGAAGTAAGGGTTGGTTCGCGGCAGCGGATAACCCGGGTCAGACGGGACGGACGCCGGCTACCGAGGTGCCCGTGCCGACGCCGGCGGCGCCAGAAGACGTCGACAGGGAAGCAGGTCGAGACAGCGATGATCGCTCAATGAGCACCCAGCCATGATCACGACCAGCAGGTAACGAGGCTACGCGGGCACGGACCGCGGGCCGAAAGAAGGAGCACCGTGGCAGGAAAGGCCCGCGTACACGAGCTCGCCAAGGAGCTTGGTGTCGACAGCAAGACCGTGCTCGCCAAGCTGAAGGACCTCGGCGAGTTCGTGAAGTCCGCGTCATCCACCGTCGAAGCCCCCGTTGTCCGCAAGCTGAAGGAAGCGTTCCCCGCCGAGGGTGGGGCCGCTTCGGGTACTCGTCCCGGGCCGCGTCCGGCGGGTAACGGCGCCCGTCCGGGACCGCCGCCGCGCCCCGGTCTCGCGCCGCGTCCCGGCCCGCGTCCCGTGCCCGGTCGGCCTGGCCCGGCGCCCCGCTCGGGCCCGGTTCCCGGACCGCAGGCGCCCGCCGCGCCGATCGCCACGCCGCCGGTCGCTCCGGCGGCTCCGGCGCCGGCCCCGGCCGCCCCGCAGCCCGCTGCGGCCAGTGCCGCCCCGGCTCCCGCGGCGCCGTCCGCTCCCGCCGCGCCTGTTGGCGGGCGGCCGAACCCGCGTCCCGGTACTCCTGGGCCGCGTCCTCCGCGTCCCGCAGCCGGGCCGCCCGCGGCCACCGGTGGTGCCACCGGCACCACCGG
>NZ_JALKFX010000113.1 GCF_023243045.1 Frankia sp. AgB32 | reverse complement strand
GGCCGGGCGGGCCACCCGGGTCTACGTGGTGCCGCCGCCACTCGCCGGCTGGCGGCCAGCGCTTATTCCACCTCCTTCAGGAGCCGCTCGAGCGTCTGCATCCGGGTCTGCATCTCCGCCACCCGCCCGCCCAGCTCGGCGAGGTGGCGTTCGACGGACTCCTGGACGAGCAGGGACTTGTCCGCGATCCGGCGGTATTCGCTTTCGCGGGCAAGCACGATCTTCGCTCGCCGGGTCGACGCGAACTGCCAGATCGACACGACGATCACGATGGCGATCAGCGAGAAGATCCCGATGGTCCCGATGATTTCCTGCCAGTCGGTGGCGCTCATTCGTCTTCCCTCTTCTCTGGTGGGCTGAGTGTGCGGGCCGCGACCGCGATGATCTCCGGCGTCAGATGGAGGTCGAGCGGCACGACCTCGTAGAACTTCATTGCCTTGCCGTCCTCGGACAGTTCCAGTTGCGCGGTAACCAGCCCGGCCGCCTCGAGCTTGCGCAGGTGAACCTGCAGCAACGCACGACTGATACCCAGGTCCCGGGCGAGCTGGCTGACGTAGTTGCGCCCGGTGGCCAAGGCCGCGAGGACCCGCAGCCGGTGCGGGTTGGCCAGCGTCGCCAGCACCCGCACCAGCTCGTCTCCGGCGAGGTCCGAAGTCGTCACGGTGAGATCCTGAAGCACATGCTAAGAAATGTTAGCAGATGAAAAGTCGACTGGGCGCCACCCTTCGCGGTCGCCGGAGGAACCGTTCGACCGGAGCTGCCGACGGTCCGGTTGCCACGACCCCTGAGGCGTACTACCTGAGGCGTATGTGGCGGTGTGGAGGCCTGGAAAGATCGGCCTTGAGGATGTCGGCAGGGGCTTCGAAGATCCCTAACGTGATCGTTGTCCGAGAGCGACGACCACACGGGAGCCGGGATCACATGATCGAGGCAAGGGGCCTGGAGAAGCGGTACGGCGACAAGGTCGCCGTACATGACCTCAGTTTCACGGTGCGGCCGGGGACGGTGACCGGGTTCCTCGGTCCTAACGGTGCCGGCAAGTCCACCACGATGCGGATGATCCTCGGCCTGGACCGGCCGACCCGCGGCGAGGTGCTCGTCAACGGCCGCCGCTACCGGGACGCGGCGGCGCCGATGCACGAGGTCGGGGTGATGCTCGAGGCCAGGGCGGTGCACACCGGCCGGTCCGCGGCCAAGCACCTGCTCGCCCTCGCCCAGACCCACGGCATCTCGCGCCGGCGGGTCAACGAGGTGATCGAGATGGTCGGGCTGACCGACGTCGCCCGTAAGCGCGCCGGCGGCTTCTCCCTCGGCATGGGGCAGCGGCTCGGTATCGCCTCCGCCCTGCTCGGCGACCCGGCGACGCTGATCCTCGACGAGCCGGTGAACGGGCTGGACCCGGAGGGCATCCGCTGGATCCGCAGCCTGCTGCGCGACCTCGCCGCCGAGGGCCGCACGGTGTTCCTCTCCTCGCACCTGATGAGCGAGATGGCCCAGACGGCGACGAACCTGGTGGTCGTCGGGCGCGGCCGGCTCATCGCCGAGACGACCGTCGAGGAGGTCATCGCCAGCGCCTCGCCGGCCGCGATCCACGTGCGCACCCCGCAGAGCGCGGCGCTGCGCGACGTGCTCGCCGGCCCCGGCGTCACCGTCACCTCGACCGCCGCCGACACCCTCGACGTCACCGGCCGCACCAGCGCGCAGATCGGCGAGGCGGCCCGCGCGGCCGGCCTGGCCCTGTACGAGCTCACGCCGAAGCAGGTCTCGCTGGAGGACGCCTTCATGGACCTCACCCGCGACGCGGTCGAGTACGGCACGACCAGTCCGAACATCACCAGCTCCAGCAGCACGGACAACGAGAAGACCCTTGCCCTGGCGGGCATCGTGGGATCGGAGGCTCGGGCATGAGCACGCAGATGGCCCGGATGATCGGCACCACCACGACCGTGACCGGGCCTGCGACGGCGACGGCCGGACGTTCGGCGAGTGGACCTCGGCCCGCGGGCCACGGGCACCGGCCGGCGATGCGCGTCACCCAGCTCCGGGTGCTGCGCTCCGAGTGGACCAAGCTGACCTCGCTGCGCTCCACGGTGTGGACGCTGGCTGCGGCGCTGGGCGTGACAGTGGTGCTGGGCTTCATCCTGTCCCGGGTGACGGCCAACGACTGGCCGAACTATGGCGCCGAGGAGATGCGCACGTTCGACGCCACCGCGACCAGCCTCAGCGGGATGTACCTCGCGCAACTGGCCATCGGGGTGCTCGGCGTTCTGGTGATCTCCGGCGAGTACGCCACCGGGATGATCCGCGCCTCGCTCGGGGTGGTCCCGCGCCGCCTGCCGGTGCTGTGGGCGAAGGTGGCGGTCTTCGCGGCCGCGAGCTTCGGGCTGATGGTGGTGGCGAACCTGATCGCGTTCACCGTGGGCCAGGCGCAGCTGTCCTCGCGGCACATCGACGTGGCGCTGTCCGACCCGGGGGTGCTGCGGTCGGTGCTGGGCACCGCGTTCTTCGTGACCGGGATCGGCGTGCTCGGCCTCGCGCTCGGCGCCCTGCTGCGCAACACGCCGGCCGCGATCGCCACGCTGTTCGGGGTTCTGCTGGTGCTCCCGCAGATCGTCGGGGCGCTGCCGCCGCGGCTGGCCCGGATCGGCGACCACCTGCCCTCGGCGTCCGGGGACGCACTGATGCAGGTGGTGCGTTCGCCCAGCGTGCCCTCGCCGACGCATGGGCTGCTCGTGCTGCTCGCCTACCTGGTCGTCACCCTCGCCGCCGCGGCGGTCCTGCTGGTCCGGCGGGACGCCTGACCCGCGACCTCACCGGACCGGCCCCGCGTGCGCCGTCCGTCGGGGGACACGGTCTCGATTCCCACTGCTCGGGAGGTCACGATGGCGGGTATGGCAGTGCTGACGGAACCGGGCCAGCCGGAACCGGGCCAGCCGGAGCAGGTCCGGCCAGGGCCGGCGTTGGGCCAGCCGGAATCCGCCGCGGCCGGCCCTCGGGGGAACCCGGGCCCGGCCGAACCGGGGCTGGTGCTCGGCCGGCTGCGCCACGTCCGGGTCGGCCGTTACCTGCAGACCCACCCGAAGCTGGTGGACGGGATGTTGGCCGCGGGGCTGAGCCTGATCGTGTTCGCCGCGCTTCTGGACACGCTGGCGAAGGCGTCCGGTACGCGCCAGCTCACCGTGCTCGGACTGGCCGCGCTGGAACTGCTGCTGGTGGTCTGGCGGCGCCAGTTCCCGATGGTCGTCCTCGCGGCCTGCCTCGCGGTCGCCGGGGTGCAGGCCCTCATCGGTTCGGCGGTGGCGAGCAACTTCGGGGTGCTGGTCGCCTTCTACACGGCGGCGGCGCAGGGCACCCGGCGCGTCCGGCGGGCGGCGACAGTCGCCATGGCCGTCGCGACAGTGGTGGGGAGCATCGCCTGGCGAACCCAGAACCACGCTCCGGTCCCCGCCAACCTGATCGTGCTCGGCCTGGTCGTGGTCACCGCGGGGGTGCTCGGGCGCAACGCGGGAACGCGGCGCGCCTACCTCGCGAGCCTGACCGACCGCGCCGACCGGCTGGAGCGCGAGCGCGACCAGCAGGCCCAGATCGCCGCCGCCGCCGAACGGGCCCGCATCGCCCGCGAGATGCACGACGTCGTCGCCCACAACCTGTCGGTGATGATCGCCCTGGCCGACGGCGCGGAGTTCGCGCTGGACAGCTCGGTGCCGCAGGCGAAGCAGGCGATCATGCAGGTGTCGCGGACCGGGCGGGAGGCGCTGGCGGAGATGCGCCGCCTGCTCGGGGTGCTCCGCGCGGACGGCGCCGCCGACGGCACGGCGCCCCAGCCCCGGCTGACCGACCTCGACGCGCTGATCGGCCAGGTCCGCCAGGCCGGCCTGCCGGTGCTCCTCACCGTCACCGGGAAGCCGCTGGACCTGCCGGCCGGCGTGCAGCTCACGATCTACCGGCTGGTCCAGGAGGCGCTGACCAACACCCTCAAGCACGCCGGCCCGGCCGCCACCGCCGCCGTCGAGCTGCGCTACGACCGGCGCGGGATCACCGTCGACGTCCGCGACACCGGCCAGGGCGCCAACCCGGCCGGTGGCCCGGCGGCCCCCGGCGGCCAGGGCCTCGTCGGCATGCGCGAGCGCAGCGCCGTGTACGGCGGCACGGTGCAGGTCGGCCCCGGGCCGGACGGCGGCTGGCGGGTCAGCACCTGGATCGCCGCCGATGGGAAGGTGCCGGGGTGACCTCCGTCGATCCCGGCTCCGCCGCCGCTCCTGTCACCTCGGTCCTGCTCGTGGACGACCAGCCGCTGCTGCGGATGGGCTTCCGCATGGTGCTCGAATCCCAGCCCGACCTGAGTGTCGTCGGCGAGGCCGGGGACGGCGCCGAGGCCGTCGCTCTCACCGCGAGCCTGCGCCCCGATGTCGTTCTGATGGACGTGCGGATGCCGGGGGTGGACGGCATCGAGGCGACGAGCCGGATCGTCGCGGCCGGCAGCGCCTCGCGGGTACTGATCCTCACGACGTTCGACCTGGACGGGTATGCCTTCGCCGGGCTGCGGGCCGGGGCCAGCGGGTTCCTGCTCAAGGACGTCCCCCCGGCCGACCTGCTCGCGGCGATCCGCGCGGTCGCGTCGGGCGACGCGGTCGTCGCGCCCAGCATCACTCGCCGCCTGCTCGACGCGTTCGCCCATCGCCTGCCCGACCCGGCGGCGCTCACCGGGCCGGCCGGAACCGGCGCGCCCGCGCCTGAGTACGGTGGCGCGTCGCCGTTGCCGTCGCAGTCGGCCGGGCCGGACGCGGCGCCGCCTGTCGACCGGCGGCTGGCCCGGCTCACCGAGCGCGAGCGGGACGTGCTGAACGAGGTGGCCGCCGGCCTGTCCAACGCGGAGATCGCGGCCCGGCTCGTGCTGTCGGAGGCGACGGTGAAGACGCACGTCGGGCGGATTCTGGCCAAGCTCGACCTGCGGGACCGCGTGCAGGCGGTCGTCTTCGCCTACGAGATCGGTGTCGTCCGCCCGTCGGACAACCCGCCCCGCCCGGCCTGACCCGCCACAGGCAGCCGACTCGAACCCTTCTCACATCATTCCCTGGCGCGGGTCTCATGTCGGGCTGGTGCTCTTGTCAGGCCGGCCGGGCGGGCGGGTCTGGCGCACCGCTCGCCCTCGGCCGACACCGGCGATGGCCGCCGGTGTCTCAGGACCCCGCCCGTGGGCTTCTGAGGCTCGTCGCTCGTGAGGTAGGAGCCCGTCCCATGCCCCTTCAGATGTCGGTCCTTCGAGGTCCCCTGGCCGCTGCCTCGATCGGCGCGCTCATGCTGGCGCTCACTGCCTGCCAGGGCGGTGGCGCGGCGCGGATCTCCGCCGGCACGACGTCGTCGGCCACCTCGTCGTCGGTCACCTCGTCGTCCGTGGGAACGTCGTCCGTGGGAACGTCGTCCGCGGGAACGTCGTCCGTGGGAACGTCGTCCGCGGGAACGTCGGACCCGGCGACGGCGGCCGCGGTGACGTCGCAGACCTCGGCCGGCCAGGGCACCGGAGGGCCCGGATCGCTGACGGTGGCCATCACCTCCCCGGTCACGCTGTCCGGGCATGTCGACACCACGGTGACCTGCGAGACCCCCGGCGCCCGCTACGTCGCGTCCGCCAGCGGGTCGCTGCAGGGCTACCAGATCTCCGAGTCCGTGCGGGTCTCCGCCTACCGCGGGCCTGGCACCTACCACGCGCTGGTGGCCGTGTCGGTCCTCGGGCCGAGCAGCCAGGACGTCGTGACCGCCGTGCCCACCGACGCACAGATCAGCGCCAGCGGCGGCAGCGTCGTCTTCTCGGCGTCGACGTCCGGTGGCCGAACGCTCGCCGGATCCATCAGCTGGGCCTGCTCCGCCTGAACCACCACCCACCGGCAGGTGCGGTTACTGCGTCGTCGGCTTTCGTCGTCGGTTCGTTTTCGGGTCCAGGCGGCGCAGGAGGACGGCGATGACACCGATGTAGACGACGGTGAGGGCGAGCCCGGCGCCGATGTCGAACGCGTACTGACGCTCCGTGTGGTTGAAGAGCGCGTCGCGCTCGGGGGCACTGGGGTTGATCGGGACCTGCGGGCCGGGAACGACCTGGCCGTCGAAGGTCTGCGGGCGGGTCTGGCCGGCCCGCAGGAGTGTGTTGAGATCGGCGTCCGACTGCTGCCGGATGCTGGGCAGTGCCTCCGGCGTGGGTCGGGCCGACGGCGCCGTCACCGACGCCGGGACGTAGTGCCGCGACTGGCGGAAACGCGCCGCGGACTCGGCGCCAGGAGTGTCCAGTAGGCGCAGGAACACCCATGGATAACCCTGTTCGCCGAAGAACGGCAACGGGACGTCAGTTCCAACGGCACCTGGCTCGGCGGCAGCCGGATGCTGAACACGGTCGAGATCCGCGGCGAGACGCGGTTCCCACCGCCCAGCCCTGGCCCGTCGCCTCGATCATCAGATGCTGCCGGGAGACGCGGCCATCCGCGATCACGTGATTCGCGTGCGCGCTCGGCCGATGATGAACCGCGGTCGGCCCTCGGCCACGACGACCTCGCCGGCGTCGCTCCTGACCGTGAGAACTGCCGTGGACACGTTCCATCCCTTCGCGGCGACGCCAAGGAGGTGTTCGACGCTGAGTTTCGCAGACGGCCGGGCCACTCGGACTTTGTTTGCGGTACGCGGGACCGCGACAATCCTGCCGGGAATCCGATGGGTACGCAACGCCGGTCACTTCTTCGATTGCGCGGCGACAAACAATCGATGGCCGGCCGTCTGTTTGCGGCGGGCCGAAACGCCGGTGGATTCCTGGCTGTTCTCGTGGCGGCGGAAACCGGCGAGATCCCAGGCCGGCGGGAACCGGTAGCTGGGCCCGAAGTGGTCCGCGCCGCCGCCGAGCACCGCGACCGGCGGGTGGCGCAGGTCCGCGGCCCGCTCGGCGGTGGTGAGCAGCAGGGCGCAGCCGCCCTCGGAGGTCATCGCGCAGTCGAGCAGGTGGAACGGGTCGGCGACCAGGCGGGAGTCGACCGCGTCCAGGGTCGGGCCGGCGTCGGCGAGGACCCCGGCCACGGTGACAAAAAGTCACCGTGCCCTTCGCATTGTTGCCCCACTTCGTGGGGGTCGGCGCGGGTCGATCTGAGGCGATCAGTCGTTCGCGGGCTGCTCGTTCATGGAGCCGCTCGGCTGCTGGGCCGGGATCACGGCGACGTCGACGTCGGCCGGGGTGCCTGCCACCACGGCGTCCACCAGCTCGGGAGGGGCCGTGGGCGCGCTGGCAGCGGCAGCCGCGGCGAGCTGGCTGGGGCGCAGCACGAGCAGAGCGATGATCAGGGCGACCACGACGCAGCCGGCGCCCACGAGCCCGCCGAGGCGATAGCCGTCGGCGAGCGAGTGCAGCGGGTCGTGCCCGGACCGGATCAGGTCGTTGGTGCGGTTCGCGGACAGCGTGGCGAGCACGGCGAGGCCGACGGCGCCCGCGATCTGCATCGACACGTTCACCACGCCGGAGGCGAGCCCGGCGTCCTCGGCGGGGACGTTCTTCATCGCGATGACCAGCAACGGCATGAACAGCAGGCCCGCGCCGACCCCGACACCGATCAGCGACAGGAACAGCCAGGGGAGGTAGCTGGCGTCGGTGTTGCCGTTGGTCCAGGCGAGCAGGACCAGGCCGGCGATCATGATGATCAGGCCGGCGACGAGCAGCCGGAACGGCCCGAACCGGCCCATCAGCCGGGTGGTGACACCGGACGACAGCGCGGCGATCACGAGGGTCTGGGGGAGGAAGGCCAGACCCGTCTTGATCGAGCCGTAGTGGAGAACCTCCTCCAGGAACAGCGACCCGAAGAAGAACACACCGTAGAGACCTGCGATGACAGCCGCCCGGACGGCCGCGGATCCGATGAGGGACCGCTCCCGCAGGATGCGCAGCGGCACGATGGGGTTGTGCACCCGGCTTTCCCAGCCGAAGAACGCGGCGAGCAGCACGACGGCCACGCCGAGGGTGCCGAGGGTGCGTGCGGACAGCCAGCCGTGCTCGGACGCGCCGACGATCCCGTCGATACCGATCAGTGCGGAGGCCGTGACGAGCACCGAGCCGACGATGTCGACGCCGCCCCCGGCGCTGGTGCCGGCCCGGGACGGGAGCAGCCGCAGCCCCGCGACCAGTGTGACGACGCCGATCGGGATGTTGATCGCGAAAATCCAGTGCCAACTCAATGCTTCAGTCAGAACGCCGCCGAGCAGCAGCCCGATGGAGCCGCCGCCGACGGTGACGAGCAGGTAGAAGCTCATCGCCCGGGCGCGCTCCTCGGCCTGCGGGAAGTCGGTCACGATGAAGGCGAGCACGGCTGCCGAGGCGAGCGCGCCGCCGACGCCCTGGGCGAAGCGGGCGGCGATGAGCACGGTCTCGCTGCCGGCGAAACCGCAGGCCGCGGAGGCCGCGGTGAAGATCGCGAGGCCGGCAAGAAAGATCGGCTTGCGGCCGAACAGGTCGCCGAGCCGGCCCGCGACCAGCAGCAGGCTGCCGTAGCTGATCAGGTAGCCGTTGATGACCCAGGTCAGGTTCGTCTGGCTGATGCGCAGGTCATTCTGGATCACCGGCAGCGCGACGTTCACGACGCTGCCGTCCAGGATGACCATCAACTGGGCGACGAGCACCACGAGGAGGGCCAGCCGCCGGCGGGTCGACGTGGTCGACGGGCCAGCCGCAGCATCGGCATTGTTCATGGATAGTCACTGTAGCAGTGATTATCTTCTTGCCAACTCAACGTGCGCGCGGTACTGTCGATGATCATGATAGCTCCACCCGACTTCGCCGGGCTGGCCAGCTCCGCCGGGCTGGCCAGCTCCGCCGGGCTGGCCAGCTGCGGAGCCGTCGCGAGCGACGCCGGGACCCTCGTCCTGCTGACTCGACTGGCCCGCCGCGTCTACCGCGAGGCCGGCGAGCGCGATCTCGGCATGTCACTAAAGTGCTTCGTCCTGCTCAACCACGTCCGCGAGGACGATGGCGTTCCGCAGCGGGCGCTGTCCGAGACGCTGTGCATCGACGCGAACAACACGGTTCTGCTGCTCAACGTGGCCGAGCGTGCCGGCTGGGTGGAGCGCCGACGCGACCCGAGCGACCGCCGGCGCCACCTCGTGCACCGCACCGCTGCGGGCACCGCCGCGCTGCGCGGCGCCGAACGGGCGATGGACAACGTCGAGGACCGGGTCCTCGACCACCTCGCCCCGGCGGATCGGCGGAATCTGCACGTCCTGCTCGGCCTCGCGCTCGCCGCCGACGAGGACCACACCGGCTGATCGCGGGCTCCGCCCCCCGCGTCAGGACGCCTCGACGACCACCGCCGTGGAGTCGGTCGGGGGGCCTACGGGGTACAGCACACGCTGCTGTCGCTCGGTCCGCTCCTGTCGCAAGGAGGCGTAGCCGACGAAGCCGAGCAGCAGGGCGAGCAGGGCCGCGGAGGAACCCGCGGTGCCGAGCTGCAGGCCGCCCTTGGCGACCGGCTTCGTGAGCAGGTCGCCGACGGTGGCCCCCAGCGGGCGGGTCAGCACGAAGGCCAGCCAGAACAGCAGCACGTTCGGCACCTGCGGCAGGTATCGCAGGGCGAGCAGCACGCCGAGCGCGGCCGCGATGACCAGTGCGCCGGCGGCGTAGCCGAGCCCGGAACTGTCCGAGAGGAAATCGCCCATCGAGGTGCCGAGCGTGTTCGACACCAGGATCGCCGCCCAGAACAGGCACTCGCCGCGAAACGTGTTGATGTGCCCGATCGAGAAGGTGAGTCGGGTCAGTTTCCAGACGACGAAGATGGCCACCAGAATGGAGATCAGGATCGCCGCGCCAGTGGGGTAGCCCAGGCCGAGGCCCTGCGGGCCCAGCCCGAGGGAGTCCGCGCCCTTGGCCAGGTACCTGGCACTGGCGTCGCGATTCATGAAGTCGGACATCGTGGTTCCGGCCGTGCTGGTCGAGAGAATGACCGCCCAGTAGCAGAAGGGGTTGTAGCGGCGGGACCGCAGCTGGATCGCCAGGGTGGCGACGAAGATGGCGAAAAGCGCGACCGTCGTCATGAAATAACCGATTTTGAGGGTCTGGGCGAACAGGTCGCCGGCCGTCTCACCCAGGGTTGTCGCGGCGACCTTCATGATCCAGAAGGCCAGCGTGACCGCCGGCAGCTTCTTCATGGCATATCGACCGCTACCGGTGGTAAGTGGCCCCGCGATGGCTTCTGCTCCGGCCATGCTGAACTCCCTCTGTGTTATGACAACCGGTCGGCGGATCTTTTCGCGAACGTAGGGAGAGCTCGATGAAAGGAGGATGTGAACGAGGAACGGAAACGTCTACACCGGTATTGGATGGCGATTTCCGGAGGTTGTCGAACACTGCCGGACGGCTCGTCGCGGCCGGCATGACCGGCGAAGCTGGCTACCGGCGGTGTCCGCGGCGGTGTCCGCGGCGGTGTCCGCGGTGGTGGGCGGCTGGTGCTCGGCGGTCAGCCGCCAGCCGCGGGCCCGGCGGCGTTCGGCCCAGAACGCGGCGTAGCGCCCCTCGGCGGCGAGCAGGTCGGCGTCGCCAGCGGCGGAGGTCCGCGGCTATCAGTTGAACGGCGGGCGGGTGGTGCTGGAGATGGGCGCGGTTCGGCCCGGCTGGTCTCGGCGACCCCGGACCCCGGCTGGCAGGTACCTGCCTGGCAGGCCGACGGGTGGCTGCGGGTCGACTTCAGCCACGGCGGCACCACGTCGTCGTGCTTCGTGACCTGGAACGGCCACCCGCCCACGGTCCAGACGACCTGACGACCGCCCGCCCGCGGCCGGTCGGTCACCCGCTCGTCACTGCCTGCTGCTCAGCCGAGACGCGCACCTGGCGGTGCAGGTAGTACAGCCAGGGCGGGATCGTCGCCCAGTACACGATGATGTTGCCGATCACCACGCCCCGGGCGCCGCCCACGAGCAGGCCGATCACCGGGCAGGCGAGCAGGAACGGCACGAAGAACAGGTTGATCCAGAAGGTCAGCCTGGTCCGGCCGAAGGCGTACAGCACCGCTGCCGGGCCGACCGCAAGACCCGGGCCGGCCTGCGCGATCACGGCGAGCAGCAGCAGCTCGTGGGTCTGCTTCCAGGTGTCGCCGAGCAGGGCGGCGCCGAAGTTGCCCGGCAGCACCATGAACGCGAGCCCCCACAGCGTGCTGGAGACCACCACCAGTCCACTGACGAGATACGCACCGCGCAGCACGTCGCGGCCGGGCATGTGCTTGCGCCGGGAGAACTCGGGGATGGCGAAGCTCATCAGCGCCACGGCCAGGTTCGTGGTGGGCGCGAGCAGTGTCTGCAACCCCCGCAGCGCGCCGACCAGCGACGTCGAGCCGATCGCGCCGATGATCAGAGTGGAGGACTGCTGCGCCCCCTGCAGGGTGAGGAACTCGGCGGTCATGAAGCCGGTCGTCTCACGGTGCCCGGTGAACCACGCCCAGGCGCGGCGCGGCGCCGGCCAGGCGCGATGCTGTCCGATGCCGACCAGCGCGGCGAGCCCGGCGGCCGCTCCCCAGAGCAGGACCAGCGCCGCGCCGCCGTGACCGCCGGGGGTGGCGACGGCGAGCAGGCCGACACCGGCGGCCAGCCCCGCCGCCCACACCAGGTCGTTCGCCACCGCGAGCAGCGGCCGGCCCTGCGCGAACGAGGCATAACGCCACGCGTCCTGCAGCAGCAGCGCCGGCATGATCACGCCCATGGCGGCCAGGTTCAGTCCGACGGCGCCCCGCAGCGCCGCCCCGACCAGCAGGAGCAGCACCCCCACCACGGAGCCCAGCGCGAGCGCCGTACCGGCCGCGCTGCGCACCGCCGCGCGGAACGCCGAGGGCGGCGCGTCGGCGTAGCTGATCCCGAGCGGCGCGGTCGCCGCGGCCCGGGCCAGGCCGACCACCATGGCGAAGATCGTGTAGGCGATGGCGAAGGCACCGAACCCGGTCGGGTCGACCCGGCGGGCGATGAGGAAGTTGATCGCCGCGTTCGTGCCGCTGGAGACGACCTGATCGAAGACCGTCCACAACGCGTTGGCCCGGCTGCCCGAGCGGACCGGGGCGTCGGTCTCGGGCTGGTCGGCCAGCTCCGCAGCCTGGCCGGGGAGGTCGACATAGTCCGGATAGTCGCGGCGCGCAAAGTCATTGTCCGCATACTCACGGTCGGAATGGCTGCGGTCCGGATATTCATGGTTCGAGTGGTCGTGCCGGTCCGCGCGCGGACCTTCCTGGGGGAGCCGCGGCGGCGGGACTCCAGGGTCCAGGCTGGTCGCGCGATCCGAGCCGCGCGTCACATCGTCATCCACGTGTCGGTTACCTCGCGCCCGTTCCGGGATCCGCTCGGCGGACACGCGACACCGTCAGGCCGCCCGACGGGTTCGGTCGGTCGTGCCGGCCTGACGACGGCCGCGCCGCGCCGCTACCTACCCCCCGGTCCGGTCTGCGGTTGGTCAACGCGGCTCCGCCTATTGCGCGCCCAACTCTACCGTGACGTAAGTGTCGACTTCAGGTTGCTGCGCCGGAACGTCGACGTTCATCTCAACGCGGCGACGATTTCGCGGGTGTTGTGCTCCTCCATCTGCAGATAGGTCGCACCGTCCGAGCCGGACGGTCCAAGGGTGTCGCCGTAGAGCGAGTCCTCGCCGGCCACCACCCGGACGCCGGCCTCTGACGCGATGGTCCGCGCGGTCCGCGGCGGGAGCGAGGACTCGGAGAACACGGCCTTGGTGCCCGTCGCCCGGATGCGGTCCACGAGGTTGCGGATGTTGCTGCCGGAGAGCTCCGCGGCGGTGTCGAAGCTCGGGATGATCGAACCGACGAAGGTCAACCCGTACCGGGCGAGGTAGTAGCCGAAGGCGTCGTGGTTGGTGACCAGCTTGCGGTTGGCGGGCGGGATCGTCGCGATCTGCCGGCGGATGTCGGCGTCCAGGGCGTCGAGTCGTGCGTCGTAGGCGACGCGGTTGGCGTGGAAGTAGCCGGCGCTCGCGGGATCGGCCTGCGCGAGCCCGCGCTCGATGTCCGCCGCCATGATCTTGACGTTGAGCGGGTTGTGCCAGATGTGCGGATCGCCGCCCTTCTCCTCGTCGCCGGTGCCCGACCGGATCGCGACGCCGCGGCTCGCGTCGACCCGGACGCCGTCGAAGCCGGCTGCGCCGACCGTGTCGTCGAGCCAGCTCTCCAGGCCGACGCCGTTCTCGACGAGCACCTTGGCATCGCCGATCGCGTCGAGGTCGGCCGGGGTGGGTTCGTAGTCGTGCGGGTCCACGTTGGGTCGCAGGATCTGGGTGACGCTGACCCGATCGCCGCCGACGGCGCGGGTGAAGTCGGCGACCTGGCTCGTCGTCGCGACGACCGGAAGCCGGCCGTCGGCGGCCGACGCCGCGCCGCCGGAGCCGCAGCCGGCGAGGACGGCGACGAGCAGGGCGATTCCGGCGAAGGCGGCCGGCAGGCGGACAGGGGGCGGGCGGCGGAGGCGAGGGGAGGGGGGCACGGAGTCCTCTTCGACGGGTCCAGGCAGGCGGGCGGGCGGCGCGGCGGCGCAGGAGGGGTTGACGCCGCCGCACCCTGATGAAAACGATTCCCGAAACGCATGTCAATAACGGGTTGTGGTCGCCGTGCCCGACCAGTACCGCGAAGTCGCCGTCGCGCACTCCGTCCACCTGCGGGTTCATTCCGCTGTGGAGGTCCCGGCGGGTGCTTGGGTTCTCGGGTCAGCCCGCGATCGCGGGCTCCTGCTGGGTGAGGCAGTGCACCCCGCCACCGTGCGCGAAGATCACGCGTGCGTCGACCGGCTCGACGTGCCGCGCCGGGTGCAACCGGCCGATCAGGTCGAGCGCCTCGGCGTCCCGAGGATCGTCGAAGACGCCGACGACGACCACGCCGTTGCCGATGTAGTGGTTCAGGTAGGAGTAGCCGGCCGGACCGCCGTCGACCTCAAGCACCGTCGGCGCCTGGATCTCGACCACCGTCAGCTGTCGACCGGCGGCGTCCCGGCTGCCCCGCAGCAGCGCGGCGAGTTCCCGGGTCATCGCATGATCGGGGTGGGCCGGGTCGGGCTGGCTGTGGACCGCGACGACGCCGGGGCGGACGAACGCCGCGACGACGTCGACGTGACCACGGGTGCCGAACCGGTCGTAGTCCCGGGCCACCCCCCGCGGCAGCCAGATGGCCCGGGACGTGCCGAGCTGGGCGTGTACCTCCGCCTCGACCCGGGCCCGGTCCCAGCCCGGATTGCGCAGCGGGTCGAGCTGCACCGTCTCGGTGAGCAGGACCGTGCCGGCGCCGTCGACGGCGATCCCGCCGCCCTCGTTCGTCAGGGACGAGTGCCGCACCGCCGCGCCGGCTCGGCCGGCGATCAGGGCGGCCAGCGACCGGTCCACCGCCCAGCTCGCCCACTCCTGGGCGCCCCAGCCGTTGAACACCCAGTCGACGGCGCCGAGACGGCGACCGTCCTCGATGGTGAAGGTCGGGCCGGTGTCGCGGATCCACGCATCGTCCAGTGGCTGTTCGAGCACGGTCACCGCCGGCGGCACCAGCCGCGCGGCGGCCGCGCCCTGGCCCGGACCGGCGAGCAGGACGACGGGTTCGTGGCGGCTGACCGCGGTGGCCACCCGGGCCCAGGCCGTCCGCGCGGCGGCGAGGCTCGCGGAACCCTCCGGGCCGAACGTGTCGTTCGGCGGCGGGAACGCCATCCAGGTCCGACGGTGCGGCTCCCATTCCGCCGGCATCCGCCGCGCGCTCGGACAGGCCGTGTCGGTCGGGTGTCCCGGGTGTCCCGGGTCGGCCGGGTCGGCCGGGTCGGCTGGGTCGGGGCGGGCGACGGGCACGGCGGCATCATCGCAGGGCTCGACGGCGCCGATCGCCGCGGCGCGCGCCCGCAGTGACGGCCCGCAGTGACGGCAACCCGCAGTGACGGCAAACAGCATGAGACCATCGCGGGCATGCTGACGGTCACCAGCCTCGGCGTGCCCGCGTCACCGGCGCGCACGCAGCCAGCTTCGCGGCCGCCGCTGCGGATCGCGGCCGTGCAGCACCGCTGGCATCCGGACCCGGCCGAGCACGCCTCGGCGCTGCGGGCCGGCGCGGTCACCGCGGCCGAGCTGGGCGCGCGCCTCGTCTGCTTCCAGGAACTGACCCTGTCGCGCTATTTCGCCGATCAGCCGCCGTCCTCACCGCCGGCCGGCGGTGAGGCAGCAGGTGGGGCGACCGGTGGCCGGCCGGCCGCGCTGGCGGAGAGCGTCGAGGACGGCCCGACGCGCCGGTTCGCCACCACCCTCGCCGCCGAACTGGGCCTCACCGTGCACATGTCGTTGTACGAACGGGCGGACGACGGCGACGCCCTCGGGTTCGACGACGGCCTCGGGTACAACACCGCCATCGTCGTCGGCCCCGACGGCAGGCTCCTCGCCCGAACCCGCAAGATGCACATACCGGTCACCGCCGGCTACCACGAGGACCGGTACTTCCGCCCCGGGCCGGCCGGTCCGGACAGCTTCCCCGTCGTCGAGCTGGACCAGGGCCGGTTCGGCTTCCCCACCTGCTGGGACCAGTGGTTCCCGGAGCTTGCCCGGGCCTACGGCCTGGCCGGTGCGGAGGTCCTCGTCTACCCGACGGCGATCGGCTCCGAGCCGGACCATCCCGGTTTCGACACCGAGCCGCTGTGGCGGAGCGTGATCGTCGGGAGCGGGATAGCGAACGGGACGTTCATGGTCGCGGTGAACCGGATCGGCAGCGAGGGCGCGCTGACGTTCTACGGCAGCTCGTTCATCAGCGACCCGTACGGCCGGGTGCTGGTCCGCGCGCCGCGTGACGTCCCGGCGGTGCTGGTCGCGGACCTCGATCTCGACCAGCGCCAGGACTGGCTCACGCTGTTCCCGTTCCTGACCACCCGCCGGCCCGACGCCTACGCGTCGCTGAGCGAACCCCGCCGTCCCTGAGCGGTGGCGGCGGCGCCGTCAGGAGTCGTCCCCGGCCAGCGCGGCCAGGGCGCGGGCGTAGCGGGCCGCGCAGTACGGCGCGGGATGTACGTAGTCGGCGATGCAGAGCCGGCCGTCCAGCCGGGCGTTGAACCTCATGTCGGGATGAATCGCCAGGGCCGCCCGGTCCGAGTAGCGCACCGCGTCGCCGAAGTCGCCGGCCAGCTTCCGGTACATCTCGTTGAGATGGGGGTTGCCGAGCATCGCCCCGCCGCGCGCGGAGGCCGGCGAGGTCCAGTCCTGCTGCCGGCGGGAGTCGTTCAGCGCGGACGGTATGGCCGCGGCCAGCACGATCCTGCGCACCCCGTGTCGCAGGTACCAGCGGATCTGCCCGGTGAGCTCGGCCCGGTAGTCGGCGACGAGCCGGGTGCCGACCAGTTCGCGCGGGTTGTTGCCGTTCCAGTTCAGCACCACCGTGCGGGGCCGGCCGGCCAATGCCAGGTCGGCCGCCAGCATCGGCGAGGACGTGCCGGCGTAGACGTCGGGGTTGAGCCCCGGGTAGCCGATCAGCCGGACCGGGCCGGTGCTCGTCGCCTGCGCCGCGACGGCGACCACCGAGTCGCCGATGACCAGCGCCGGGGCGCCGGGGCCAGACCCGCCGCGCGGCCGGGTGGCGATCGCCGCTGCCAACAGGACGGCCACCACCAGCACGGTCAGTAGCGAACCGGCGCGGCCACCGGGCGGCTCCGGCCGCTTCGCGCCACGCCCCGGATCCCGCCAGACCGGTGGTTGCCGGTTTCGGGGTAGATCCGCGCGGCCAACCGGCGCGGAAACCAGCGCGGAAAACATTCCGGCCACGCGTGCGGAATACGTCCCGAATAAAAGCCGAGCACGGTTGGGTGCGCAATCCGTGCGCCCCCCGCCGCCCCGGCCGCCGTTGCCACCGAGCGGATGCACATAATACGGATACCCGACGCGACCGAGGTAAACCGTGTCAGTGACCGGAATGGACGCGGGCCGCGTTCAGGGCGGCGATGGTCGGGACGAGATCGCCGATGGTGGTGAAGTCGGCGGCGATGAACGTCGGTCGCCTGCCGGCCTGCTCGCAGCGGCGCACATGGGCGAGCAACGACGGTGTCCGGTTCACCGAGTCGGCGTAGGTCCGGCCCGGATCGTCACCTTCCACCCAGTGATTGACCATCAGCATCGACGCGTCCGCTGGCCCACGGCGCACCTGGCAGGTGAACGCGTTCGCCGACGGAACGTCGAACGGGGTGTCGGCCGCGTACCGGAACAGCCGCCGGTACCAGCTGCCCGGAACGTCCGCGTTCTCCGCGAAGACGACCAGCCGCCGGTCGGTCGCGACCAGATGGCCGAGCGTCGGCCACCGGCCGTGCGGGTCCGCGGGCGGGGTCACGAGATACCGCGCCAGCCCGGAGCGGCGGAACGCCGCCATGACCTCGTCGGGCGGCGCCGAGTCCTGCAGCACGAGCGTGACCACCTCGGACGGGTTGCGCTCCAGCCAGTCGCCGATGGACCGCAGCGCCACGTCGACGTTCACCGAGCCGAACTGGCACACGCTGTGACACAGCCACAGTCCTGGGCGGGCCGACTGCGCGCCGCGGGCCAGCGGCGCCAGTGCCTCCCGTTCCTGCGGCCGCAGACCGGCCAGGAACGTCTCCACCTGCGTCGGGGTGGTCCAGTGATGCACGTCGAGGAGCAGCGCGCGCACGCCCGTGTCGAGCTGGCCGACGAGATCCGGGTCCTGCGTCGCACCGACGAAATTGGTCGCGCTGGACGACATGGCGTTGTGGCTGGCCGCGTACGCGGCCTGGTCGTAGCGCAGCGTGCACAGGACGCGGCTTCCGTTGCAGTTCGTCGCCTCGCCCCCGCGGAACCGGGCCGGTGCCGCCAGCCACGAACCGCCGACCAGCACCGCCGCGGACGCCACGAGAGCCGCCACCCGGCGCCGGGCGAGCAGCCGGGGTCGGTAGCGGGCCAGCAGGCCCGCGGCGACCGCGACACAGCCCGCGAGCAGCACCGCGACGGCCAGCTGGCCTGACCTCCCCTGAACCCGGCTGATCATGCTGCTCTGCAGGTCGTGCAGCAGTTCCCCGACCCGAGGCGGCAGCGTGGGGTTCGCACCGATGACAGCCGCGGTCGGGTCGCCCACCAGCGTGGGCAGGAGCAGGCCGAGCCCGAGCGCCACGCCGCCACCGGCCAGCATCCCGCTGCCCGCGAGCAGGACCGCGTCGGCCCATCGCCGGCCGGCCCGGCGCGCCGCGAGCAGTACCCCTGCCACCGCGAGGATCGCCGGCAGCACGCACAACGCGAGCGTGCCGGCGCGGCCCAGTCGGTGCAGCGTCCGCAGGACCCCGGTGCCGGCCGACGGGTGCGCGCGGGCCAGCGGCGTGCCCAGGTCGAGCTGGTCACCGGCGAGGCGCCGACGCAGGTCGGTGAGGGCCGCCTCGTCCCCCCGGAACAGCAGCGGTCCCACCGCCGCGAGCGCGGCGGACACCCGACCCTGGCGCAGCAGGCCCGCGATCTCGCCGCGCATCCGCACCCGGTCCGCCGGCGGCAGTCTGCTCACCAGGACGGAGGTGATCCGATCGGCCTGCCGGCCGGTGAGGTCGAAGGTCGGGATGCCGGCCGGGCGGCGTCCCTGCGCCATCTGGTCGAGGCCGGCGACCAGCACCTGGGTGACGGCCGCGACGTCATGGGCCTGGAAGGTCGGTGTGCCCGACACCTGTCCGGCCAGGTAGATGGTCGCGAGCTTCGCGATCGCCGCGAACACCGGCCGCAGGTCGACGCTGAGCGCGAGGGTCGGGCAGGTGCCGCCCAGATAGTCCGCTATCTGGGCGCTGAGGGTGTTCACGGTTCCGCGGACGGCGGAGGCCGGCGCGACGATCCGCAGGTTGTCGACGACGACGTCGGACGGGACGGGCAACCCCGCGAGCAGGTCGCGGGTCACCCCCGCGACCGCCGGATCAGCGAGGACCTGGTCGTACAGCCGGTCGTAGACGTCCGCGTCCTCGACGGCCTGCCGGTAGTAGCCGGCCCGTTGCACCGTGAGGTTCGTCGTCAGGGCGCCGACCGCCACCGGCCAGCACAGCAACGCGCTGCACAGCGCGACGATGATCCATATCCGTCCACGCCGCCGCCCACTCGGCCGCGCTGCGGCAGGGGTGGCGCCAGCGGCAGGGGCAGGGCCGGTCGGCGTGGTCCGGGCCGGGTCGGTGGCGGAGGTGGTCGGGGCAGGGCAGGTCGGGGCAGGGCAGGCCGGGGCAGCGGCTTCGGCGGGGACGTCGAGTCGGCGCACCGTTGCGGCATGCCCCGGCCGGTTCGCCGCGACGCCCCCGAACTGCCGAGGTCACCCGCCGCGCCTACCCCGCACTACACCCCCTATTAACGTTGAAATATTGACATAAGTATCAGGTGTCGGCGTGAACCGAGGCGATGCTCACGCCGGCCGGCAGCTGCCCGTCACTCCGGGTCGTACGCCAGGTTCGGGCGCAGCCAGCGCTCGATCTCCGCGATGTCGAGGCCACGCCGGCGGGCGTAGTCCTCGACCTGGTCGCGGCCGATGCGTCCAACGGTGAAGTAGGTCGACGCCGGGTTCGCGAAGATCAGACCGCTGACGGCCGACGCCGGGGTCATCGCGAACGACTCGGTCAGCGCGAGGCCGGCGGAGCCGGCGTCGAGCAGGTCGAACAGCGCCTGCTTCTCACTGTGATCCGGGCTGGCGGGGTAGCCGAACGCGGGTCGGATGCCGCGGAAGCGCTCCGCGTGCAGATCCGCGAGGGCCGGCTCGGCCCCCGGCTCGAACCAGTCCCGGCGGGCGGCGAGGTGGACGTACTCGGCGAACGCCTCCGCGAGCCGGTCCGCCAGCGCCTTCACCATGATCGCCCGGTAGTCGTCCTGCTGGCTCTCGAACTCGGCCGCGAGCGCGCTCGCGCCCTGGATGCCCACTGCGAAGGCGCCGAGGTGGTCACCGGCGGGTGCCACATAGTCGGCGAGGCTGCGGTTCGGCCGGCCGGCCGGCTTCACCGTCTGCTGGCGCAGCATCGGCAGCCGCAGCCGCCCGTCGACGGCACCGTCGATCGCCCGGCCCTGCCCGGCGCCGTCCAGCTCGATCACGATGTCGTCGCCGTCGCTGACGGCCGGCCAGAAGCCGTAGACACCCTTCGCCTGCAGGCTGCCGTCCTTGATGATCTGGTCGAGCAGCGCGTTGCCCTCGTCGAACAGCTCGCGGGCGACCGGCTGGTCGAGGATCGCCGGGTACTTGCCCTTCAGCTCCCAGGCCAGGAAGAAGAACTGCCAGTCGATCATGTCGCGTAGCGCGGTCAGGTCCGGCGTGACCGTCCGCAGCCCGGTGAACGCCGGGGTGGGCAGGTCGGAGAAGTCGACCTGCTCCCGGTTCGCCCGCGCGTCGGCGAGGCTCAGCATCGGCTGCGAGCGGCGGTTCTCGTGCGCCTCGCGCAGCCGCTCCTGCTCCACCCGGTTCGCCGTGTCGAGCTCCGCGGCGCGGCCCGGGTCGAGCAGATCGGAGACGACCCCGACGACCCGGGAGGCGTCCAGCACGTGGACGGTGGTCGACGCATAGGCGGGGGCGATGCGCACCGCCGTGTGCTGGCGCGAGGTGGTGGCACCGCCGATGAGCAGCGGTAGGTGCAGCCCGCGCCGCTGCATCTCGGCGGCGACCGCGACCATTTCGTCCAGCGACGGCGTGATCAGGCCGGACAGACCGATCGCGTCGGCGCCCTCGGCGATCGCCGTGTCCAGGATGACCTTCGCCGGCACCATCACGCCGAGGTCGATCACCTCGTAGTTGTTGCAGCCCAGCACCACGCCGACGATGTTCTTGCCGATGTCGTGGACGTCGCCCTTGACGGTGGCGAGCACGACCTTGCCGTTGCCCTGCCGCTCGCCCGCGCCCTCGTCCTCCGGCTCGGCGACGCCGCCCGCCTCCTCGATCACCCGGGCCCGCTCGGCCCGGTCGGCGGCGAGCTGAGCCTTCTCCGCCTCCATGTACGGCTCCAGGTAGGCGACGGAGCGCTTCATCACCCGCGCGCTCTTCACCACCTGCGGCAGGAACATCTTCCCCGAGCCGAACAGGTCGCCGACGATCTTCATGCCGTCCATCAGCGGGCCCTCGATCACGTCGAGGGGGCGCGCGGCGCTCGCCCGGGCCTCCTCCGTGTCGGCCTCGATGAAGTCGACGATGCCGTGCACCAGCGCGTGGGACAGGCGCGCCGCGACCGGCGCCTCCCGCCAGGACAGGTCGACGACCCGCTGGGTGCCCTTGCCGCCGCTGACGGTCTCGGCGAACGAGACGAGCCGGTCGGTGGCGTCCTCGCGCCGGTCGAACAGCACGTCCTCGACGAGTTCGAGCAGGTCGGCGGGGATGTCCGCGTAGACGGCGAGCTGCCCGGCGTTGACGATGCCCATGTCCAGCCCGGCGCGCACCGCGTGCAGCAGGAACGCCGAGTGCATCGCCTCGCGGACGACGTCGTTGCCGCGGAACGAGAACGACAGGTTCGAGATGCCGCCGCTGATCCGCACCCCCGGGCAGCGTTCCTTGATCAGGGGCAGCGCCTTGATGAACGCCTTCGCGTAGCCGTTGTGCTCGGCGATGCCGGTGGCCACGGCGAGCACGTTCGGGTCGAAGACGATGTCCTCGGCGGGGAAGCCGATCTGGGTGAGCAGGTCGTACGCGCGGCCGCAGATCGCCACCTTGCGCTCGGTGGTGTCCGCCTGGCCCTGCTCGTCGAAGGCCATGACGACGGCGCCGGCGCCGAAGTCGCGGATCTGCCGGGCGTGCTCGAGGAAGACCTCCTCGCCCTCCTTGAGGCTGATCGAGTTGACCACGCCCTTGCCCTGGACGCAGCGCAGCCCCGCCTCCAGCACGCTCCAGCGCGAGCTGTCGATCATGATCGGCAGCCGGGCCGCCTCCGGCTCGGTGGCCAGCAGGTTCAGGAACGTCGTCATCGCCCGCTCGCTGTCGAGCAGGTCGGCGTCCATGTTGACGTCGATCAGGTTCGCCCCGCCGCGCACCTGCTCGAGGGCGACGTCGACGGCGGCCTGGTAGTTGTCGGCCTCGACGAGCCGGCGGAACCGCGCCGAGCCGGTCACGTTCGTCCGCTCGCCGATCATGACGAAGCCGGTGTCCGGGCCGATCTCGAAGGTCTCCAGGCCGCTGAACCGCGTCCGCGGCTCGGGGGCGGGGACCGGCCGGGGCGGACGCCCGTCGACGGCGGCGGCGATCCGGGCGATGTGCGCCGGCGTCGTCCCGCAGCAGCCACCGACGATGTTGACCATCCCGGCGGCGGCGAACTCGCCGATGAGACGGCCGGCCTCCTCGGGGGTCTGGTCGTAGCCGCCGAAGGCGTTGGGCAGCCCGGCGTTCGGGTGGCAGGCGGTGTAGGTGTTCGCGATGCGGGACAGCGCCTCGACGTGCGGGCGCATCTCCTCCGCGCCCAGCGAGCAGTTCACGCCGACGACCAGCGGTTCCGCGTGCGCGATGGAGGTCCAGAACGCCTCGACGGTCTGCCCCGACAGCGTCCGCCCGGACAGGTCGACGATCGTCACCGAGATCCACAACGGCAGCTGCGGCGCGACATCACGCGCCGCCGCGATCGCGGCCTTCGCGTTCAGCGTATCGAAGATCGTCTCGACGAGCAGCAGGTCGACGCCGCCCTCGACGAGCGCGCTGATCTGCTCGGCGTACGCGGCGCGGACCTCCTCGAAGGTCACCGCGCGGTACGCCGGGTCCTCGACCCGCGGGGACAGCGACAGCGTCACGTTCAGCGGGCCGACGGAACCGGCGACGAACCGGCCGCCGGCCTCGTCCGCCGCCTGCCGGGCGAGCTGGGCGCCGCGGATGTTCATCTCCCGCACCAGGGACTCCAGCCCGTAGTCGGACTGGCCGATGCTGGTCGCGGTGAACGTGTTCGTGGTGGTGATGTCGGCGCCCGCGGCCAGGTACTGCCGGTGCACGTCGAGAATGACGTCCGGCCGGGTGAGGTTGAGCAGGTCCGGGTCGCCGGCGACGTCCTTGGGATGGTCACGCAGCGAGTCGAGCTGGTAGTCCGCCGGGGTCAGCCCGGCGTTCTGCAGCATCGTGCCCCAGGCACCGTCCAGGACGACCACCCGCTGGCCGAGCAGCTCCCGCAGGGCCGCAGCGCTGTCGCGAGGCGTGGCGCTCTCGTTGGCGGCGGCGCCGTCGCGGGTCGCCTCGGACGCCGACGCGTCGCGGACGGAAGTGGAACTGGCCATGTGACACCTCCCTGTCGTGGGAGGCGCCCTTTCACGGTGATACGGGCCGAGCGTGGCGGATCTGGGCCCGTTGCGAGCTCAGTCCGTTGCAGCGCCTCTCGACCTGAGCGTAACGATACCGTGCCCGAGTGATCCCTTCCGGTCAGCCGGGCACTGTGCCAGGCTCCCTCGATGAGGCACATTTCTCACCGGCCACGCCTTGCCGCACCGCCGTCCGCATCCCGGCCGCGCCCCTGAAGAACGCGAACTGGAGAACGACGTGGTCACGTGGTTGGGAAAGCAGTGACTGCCGCGGGAGCCGGGTACTCCGGAACCCCGTTGGCACGCAAGCTCGGCATCAGGCCGGGCCATCGGCTGGTCCTGGCCGCCGCGCCTCCCGGATGGGGGATCCCGGGCCTGCCCGAGGACGTCGACGCGGAGAACGTCAGTGGCCCGCTCGCCGCGGGCCTGACCAAGGGGCTGGGGGCGGTCGACGTCGCGGTGGCGTTCTGCCGGGTGCCCGCGGACGTCGATGCCGCCGTCGACATGTTCGCCGAGGCGATTCGGCCGGCGGGCGGGCTGTGGCTGGCCTGGCCGCGCCGCGCCGCCGGCCACCGCAGCGACGTCGACGAGAATCTGCTGCGCGAGGTCGCTCTCCCGCGCGGCCTGGTCGACAACAAGGTCGCCGCCGTCGACGAGAACTGGTCCGGCCTGCGCGTCGTCTGGCGCCGCGAACACCGCTGACCCCGGCAGCCGGGTCCGCCCGGGGCTCAGGCCGCCCGCACGCCGGCGAGGTGGGTGGCGGTGTTGAACTCGGCCAGCGCGAGGCGGCCGCCGGTGCGGGTGAAACGGGTGATCCCCGCGTTGCGGATGCCGCCGGCGGCGCTGATCCGGGCCAGGTCGTCGTACGACAGTTCCTCGATGATCTGGCGCAGCACCACCACCACCGCATCGTGCGCGACGACGAGGACCCGCTTGTCGGGATACGCGGCATGGAGATCCGCCAGCAGCGACCCGAGGCGCTCGGCGATGTCGGGGAAGTTCTCGCCGCCCGGCGGCCGGTACAGCCACGTCCCCTCGGCCCGCCACCGCGCCGCCTCGGCCGGGAACCCGGCGTCGATCGCAAGCCGGGTCATCAGCTCGAACTCGCCCATCAGCCGGTCGACGAGCCGGTCGTCGAATGTCGGCGTCGGCATGGTCAGCCCGGCGCCTGCGGCTGCCTCGGCGGCGATCTCGTAGGTCCGCTGGGCCCGTAGGTACGGCGAGCACACCACCATCTGCGGCGGCGGCGCGATCGGCGAGTCGGCGGCGAGCGCTCGGCCGAGCGCCGCGGCCTGCGCGCGGCCGAGGGGGGTCAGTTGCACCTCGGCGTCCCGGCAGGTCAGGCCCGAGTCGAGCCGGCCCGCAGCCCGGGCCGCGGGGAAGGCGACGTTCGCCTCGCTCTGTCCGTGCCGCACCGCCATCAGTTCCGCGATCAGGACGTTCACCCCCGAGACGACTCCGGTCGGACCTCTCGTGCCGACGATCCCACGGCGACGCCACGAACCAACGATCCTTCGCGGCGGAGTGAGAAGGATCCGACCTCACCGACGCCCGCCTGGGAGCGGCGCGTGCGTGGGAACGAGGCTTCCTGTCTCGTCCACAGGCCCGCGCGCCCGATTTATCCCTGTGGAAAAGGCAGCGAACCGCTCAGCCGTGCATCCCGGCGCGGCCAGCGGCCGGCGGGGTCGCCACCGCGGTGAGCGTTTCGAGGTGACGGCGCATCCGGTGGCGGGCCAGGCCGCGATCGCCGTCGATCACGGCTTCGAGGATCCCCCGATGGGCCGCCCGGTCGGCCGCGCGGTGCTGCGGGGGACCGTCGAGGCGAACCGGCGCCGCCGCCACGGCGCCGGCTGGCGGCTGGCGGCCCGAGTAGCCGTCCGCGCGGGCGTGGGCTCTGGCGAGATGGCGCGGCCAGACCGCCGTCAGCACCCGGACGAACGAGGCCAGCGCCTCGTTGCCGGTCAGTCGCGCCAGTTCGAGGTGCAGCCGATGGCCGGGCGCCCCGCCGTTGTCGAACTCGTCGCCGCGATCGAACCCGCCGTCCTCGTGAGGGTTGTCGTCGCCCGACGGGTCGTCGAAGCTGTCGTCGCGGCCGGTGCTCTCGATGGCGAGCAGAGCGGTCAGCCGTTCGAGCAGTTCCGGGTCGCGCCGCTCCACCAGGATGTCGATGCAGCTCAGCTCCAGCGCGTTCCGCACGATCCGCAGGTCTTCCACACCCGCCTGGGTGTATTCCAGATAGAGGGCGGTGGCCTCGATCGTCGCGGACGGGTCCGGCTCGCCGACGACCAGGCCGCCGCCGGGCCCCCGGCGCATCTGCGCCACCGAGTGGTATTCGAGCAGCCGGACGGCCTCGCGCAGCACCGAGCGACTGACTCCGTAGCGGGCCAGCAGATCGCTTTCCGAACCGATGACCGCGCCGGCGGGCAGGCCGGCCTGCGTCACGTCCTCGTGGATGCGACCGGCGACGGTTTCGGCCAGCTTGCTGGGCGCGACGGTGCCGTCCGCGGTGGACGTCAGGCCGGGTGCGGTGGAGCGAAGCCGCCGCACGACGCCGCCGGTCGAGGGCGAGGTGATCCACTCGTGCATGACGTTGAGGTGCTCCGTCGCCAGGTGCTCGGCGCGGGCCGCGTCACCGCCGATCACCGCCTCCGCGATGGCCACGTGGTCGCGGTGCACCCGTTCGGACCGCTCGGCGAGCAGCGACGGCGCGATGGAGCGGCGGGCGGCCGAGTACTCCCGTGCGCTGTAGCGCAGCGTCAGCGCGTTGAGGACATCGAGGAACAGGACGACCACCGGGTTGCCGGTCGTCGCCGCGATCGCGTGGTGCAGCTGGTGGTGGAGGCTGAGCTCGCTCGGGTCCTCCGTCGCCTGGCGGTTGAGGATGCCGCGCAGGATCCCGATGCCGTCCTCGGTGATGCGGCTCGGGGCGAGGGTGGCGGCCAGCGATTCCACGATGTGCCGGGCGTGCAGGATCGACTCGATCGTGACGCCGACATGCTCCAGGTAGACGCCGACCGCGGTGGCGACCGCGGCCTCGTCCGGCGCGCGGACGACGAGCCCGCCGGCCGGGCCGCGACGGGTGATCGCGACCTGGTGGTGCTCGACGATCCGGACGGCCTCCCGGAAAACGGCGCGGCTGACCCCGTACCGCTCGATCAGCGCCAGCTCGGAGCCGATCACGGTCCCGACCGGCCAGCCGGCGTCGATGATGTCCTCCTCGATGCGCCGGGCGACCTGCGCGGCAAGCTTCTCCCCAGGAGCACCTTCTTTATTCATGACACTCATTGACTGTAGCGGTATGAGCCTCGCGACCCGGTCGGCGGACGGCATCGATGTCTGAAACCTCCCCCGGTACGCGGTCTCGCGTGATGTCCCGCGGCGTGGACCCGATGTGCACGCCACCCTGCGTACCCGCAGGATGGACCGGACATATCGCCCAGACATCCAAATTGCGGGATTGGCCTCTCCAGGATATTCGCTGGGAAGCGGCCGCGGGAGCGCTGGCGGAAACCGCCTGATCGCCCGTTCGGGGGAGCCTGATCGCGGCCGTTGCGGACCACCTGTCCACCGGTCCAGTCATGGTCGACCCTCGGTCGAGGCGGTAGCGAGTTCGCTCCGGAAGGCGATGATCTGACACTCTATTCTGGATCGCGGCTCACTGCGACCGGGACGGAGGAGCGCAGGAGCCGCCTCGGCCGCCGGTGGTTCAGGGGCGGTGCGCGGGCGCGGCCGGGTAGCGTGTCGCGAGTGATTCGGCACGGTGAGCGTTGGGCAAGAATCCATCGTCCCTACCGGCTCGCCCCGCCCCGCCGTCGTGTAGCATGACCCTCAGTTCCTGGCAGGGCGCGCTTCAGTCCAGCCTGGGGCAACAACTGAAGATCGCACTTAACGCTTGGTCCCGTGGTGAAGTCTGGAGTTCACGCCGCCCTGTCAAGGCGGAGGTCGCGGGTTCGAATCCCGTCGGGACCGCGTTCGTATGGCCGAAGATCCATCCCGGCCACACGACCTGGGGCAGGTAGCTCAGTCGGTACGAGCGTCCGCCTGAAAAGTGGAAGGTCGGCGGTTCGACCCCGCCCCTGCCCACCCACACAAGCAGGCAAGACAGAGGCCATCGGCGGCGCCGGTGGCCTCTGTCGTCTCAGTCCTGGTCTCAGTTGCCTTGGAACACCTGCGGATACCGCGCACCTGCCAACGGCAGGTAAGATCATCCTTGGCAGACGACTAGGAGGTCAATGTCGGTCCCGTTGACCTAGCAGCGGACTGCCCGGACGAGGCAGCGCGCCACCGGCGACCAGTTGCCCGAGCGCGGCCCGGTACAGGGCGTTGTTGCGGTCGCCGTCGCACGCGGCGGCGACGTAGCCGACCTGGCGGCGGATGGCGGCGGCCAGGTAGGCGCCGCGCCGGTCGGCGGGCACCCGCGTGGCGTGGGCGGGTGCGGGTCGCGGCGTGGCTGGCCGGAGGGGCTGAAACAGCCAGGCGGGAAGTGGGGCCGGCGGAAGATCGCGGGTGAGGGCGTAGGGCCGTCCGGCGACGCTCGTGCCCGCGGCCACGACCTGGCCGCCCCACGCTCGGGTGTCGATTCAGGGGCCAAGGGTGCGGCCCGTGTTCGTCAGCCGGATGTCGGTCGGGGCGGTGTAGTAGAGGTGTCAGCCGCCGCGGCCGGTGCGGACGAGGTAGGTCGGGGGCACGGTAAGCTCCGGCGCGTTCGGCGAGGATGCGCAGAGCGTCCGTGCCGCACCGGGCGCCGGTGGACGACCATGCGCCGACCGGCGGCCGGTCGCCGGGTTTCGGGGTGTCGAGGTCGACCACGACCAGACCGATCGCGGTAGGGACCGCCCTTGCGGGCGGCCCCCCGCACAGATCCCAGCGTGCGGGACTACCGCACTGGGCTCCTG
>NZ_JALKFX010000112.1 GCF_023243045.1 Frankia sp. AgB32 | reverse complement strand
GGGGGGCGGGGGGCGGGGGCGCCGGGCCGGGGGGGGCCGGGGGGGGGCGGCCGCGCCCCCCACGCCCGGGGCCGCGACCTCGGCGCTGCCGGCGGCGCCCACCTGCCGGTGCGCGCCCGCGGCGGTTCGAGGGCCGCACCGGACCAGGTGATCCCCCGGCCGGGTCGGGTGCGGGTCGCCTCGGTGGTGCCCTCGTGCCCGACCGTGCCATCCATGCCTACCCTTCGACGGTGCAGACGCCGCGCGCAGATCATCGCCTCGCCCACCGCCACGACCGCGCCCCGCTGGCCCGCGCCGGCGGGCGCACCGCGCGGCGGCCCCGCTCGCCGCGCCCCCCGCGGGCGAACCTGGTCGTGGCGGGCACGCCACGCGCGGTGGCGTTGTGCGCGGCGCTGACGGCGGTGCTGCTCGCCGCCTGTACCAGCACCGGAGAGGACCGCGTCGCCCGGCCGGCCCTCACGACGCAACCCGGACGTGACGCCGCGCAGGACGGATCCGTGCAGGCCGGTGCCGCCGCTGCGCCCCCCACCCGCGCGACACCGACGCCGGCGGGGGCGGTGGCGGTGGGCGCCGACGGCGCGCCGTACTGCGGCCCGTCCCAGGACGTCGAGGAAATCGTCGTGCAACGGTGGACCGACACCCGGTTCCGGATCTCGCTGCGGCCGACCCCGGCGTCGCGCAGGGCCAGTCGCACCCTGGCGGTCGCGGCGATGTGGTCGGCGATCGGGGCCTGCGTGCGGGGCCTGTCCGGGCCGGTCGCCGACAGTCTGCACGCCCAGCTGACCTGCCATCAGGCCCTGGCGCAGATCCCCGCGTTGGGCGGCGGCGCCGGGTTCGCCACCGGGGACACCTACGACCTGGAGAGCTGGCGGCCGCTGATGCGTCCCAACCAGTTCTCCACCTGGGTGTCGACGCGTTGCGCGAACACTCTGGGCACCGATCCGTCCGGCCCGGCGGTGCGGGTGTACCGGCCCGACGGCGTCGCGGTGGCGCACACGATCAGCGGCGAACACGACTGAGCGCACCGCCCGGGGCCGGTCGGCGATCTCGCGACGGTTAGTCTCCAGAGCCGTGAACGGTTGCGCGCCACCGCCCGAGCCGCGCCGCGTGCGTGAGGGTTATGACGAGGTCGCCGAGCTGTACGCGGACCTGTTCGCCGACGCGCTGGACCGTCAGCCGGTGGACCGGGCGATCATCGCCGCGTTCACCGACCTGGTCCGCACCGGCGCCGCGGCCGGGGGTGGCTGTCCCGGGGTGGTCGCCGATGTGGGGTGCGGGCCGGGTCAGCTCACCGCGCTGCTGCGCCGGGCGGGGGTGGACGCGCTGGGTGTGGACCTGTCCGCGGCGATGATCGCGCGGGCGCGTCGGGACCATCCCGGGGTGCCGTTCGTGCGCGGGCTGGCGGGACGGTTGCCGTTCGCCGACGCGAGCCTGGGCGGGATCGTCGCCTGGTATTCGATCATTCACACGCCGCCGGCGCGGATGGACGGGTTGTTCACCGAGTTCCATCGGGTGCTGGCGCCCGGCGGGCAGCTGCTGGTCGCCTTCCAGGCCACCGACACCGACGACGGCGGGCCGGTGCCACATGCCCATCGGGTCGCCCCGTCGCATCGCTGGCCTGCGCCGCGGATCGCCCAGCTGCTGGGTGGCGTCGGGTTCACCGAGACCGCCCGGGTGCGGCGCGCCCCGGACGGGGTGGATCGCCAGCCCGCCGCGATGCTGCTCTGCCGGCGCCCGCCGCGGCCCTGACCGGGCGCCGCCCGCGCGCCCCGCACCGGCAAGGCGCGCGGCGCGCGGCGGGTGGGTTCAGTGTCCGATGAAGCGGACCTGCGGATAGGTGGGGCTGGGTCCGTCGAGCAGCGGCTGGGCGGCGCCGGACAGTGCGCGCAGCACGAACGCGCCGACGTAGGCGCGGGTGATCGCCAGCGCGTGGGCGCCGGTGAGCGCCTCGCGGGCGACCGGGGTGGCGGTGGGGGGCAGGGGTAGCTGGTCGGCGAGGACCGGGTCGTCGGTGAAACTGAAGTGTTCGGCGTCGTCGACGTCGAGCCACAGCCCGGTCGGTCCCAGCTGCCGCCACGCCGCCGCCCAGGTCGGGTCGTCGTCGCTGCCGGCGGGGGCGAGGGTGTCGTCGGGGCCGGGATGGTCCGCGCTCGCGCCGAGCAGCAGCACCGGGCGTGCGCCGAACTCGCCGGGCGCGGGGGTTTCACCGAGGGTGCCATCCATGTCGACGCCGACCCGCACCCGCGGGTCGTGGATCATCGCGGAGATCGCGGCGGCGCCGCCGAGGCTGTGTCCGACGGCGCCGACCCGGCCGGGGTCGACCAGGCCCGCGCCGCGCCACGCCGGGTGCGGGCCGGCGAGGCTGGTGAGTACGAACGACAGGTCGGCGGCGCGGGTGCGGGTGGCGGCGGTGAACGCGGCGTCGCTGGTCATCCGGTCGCAGGCCAGGCAGGTCAGCATCCGCCCGCCGGGGAACGCGGTGCCGACGGACTCGTAGGCGTGGTCGATGGTCGCGGTGACGAGTCCGAGGCTGGCGAGGTGTTCGGCGAGGCCGGTCAGCGAGCGGCGTCCGACGCCGAGGCCGGGTGAGAGCAGGACCAGGGGCCGGTGGCCGGGCAGGGGGTGGGCGCCGGTGCGGCTGGCGATGGTGGTGTCGGCGATGGCCTGCGCCGGCAGGACACCGGCGAGGCCGAGGGCGGCGAGGTAGCGGCGGATCTCCTCCGGTTCGGCGTAGCGGGCCGGGGTGCCGGTGCCGGCGACGGCCGGGTAGTAGACGTCGACCATGAGTTCGCGGGGTTCGGTGGGCATCCACGGGTCGCGCCGCGAGCGGTCGACCAGGTGCAGGGTGTCGCGGCCGACGGCGAGGTGCCCGGTGGGACGGGGAAGGGCCAGCCGTGGCGCGGGCGCGGTACGGGTCACCGGTGGCGGGGTACCGGTGCGCCCGGGTGCCGGCGGCGCGGCGGCGGCGGCGGTCGTGGCGCCGAGGAGGGTCAGTGCCGCCAACGTCCCGGCAATGGTCACAGTACGAATTTTTCCCGTCACCACACGTACTCTAGGTGGCATGGGGAGACGAGCCGTGCACTGCGGGTAGTCCGACGCGCGACATCTCCTGCCTGGGTCGTCACGCGGACCGTCCTCGTCGTCCTGCGCGGCGGTCGTCCTGCGCGGCGGTCGTCCTGCGCGGCGGTCGTCGTCGTTCTCGCGGTGCCGACGCGCCCGCGCGGGGGATGGGTGCGAGCCTGGCCCGAGCCGCCTGGTAGCCAGGCATGGTCCACCGGGTCGTCCGCGCGCGGGAAAGGTCGTTTCGCCGGTGAGCCGACTACGACGTGATGTTGAGGATGCCTGGCGTCGGTTGGGTGACCCCCCGGCGCCGCTGCGTAGGGTGCCGACCCCGTACGGCACGGTCGAGTTCGCCGATCTCGGCGGGTCCGGGATGCTGGTGCTGGTGCTGCATGGTAACGGCGGCGGCTGGGATCAGGGGGTCGACTGGGCGCGGCGGCGCCTGGGTGAGGGTTTCCGGGCGATCGCGGTGTCACGCTACGGCTATCTCGGTTCCGAGCTGCCCGCCGCCGCGGGCGTCGAGGCGCAGGCCGACGCGCTCGCCGCGCTGCTCGACGCGTTGGGCCTGGACCGGGTGGGGGTGGTGTCGCTGTCCGCGGGGTCGACGGCGGGGGCCTACCTCGCGCTGCGCCATCCCGACCGGGTCGGGCGTTTCGTGCTGGAGTCCCCGGTGCTGCCCGCGAAACGGGTGACGCCGACCCCGCCGGCGTTCGTGCTGCGCGCGCTGCTGCGCGGCGAGCGGGGTGTGTGGTGGACGACGCATCCCACCGCGCTCGCCCACGGCAGCGGGCTCGGGTGGCGGGCGCTGGACGCCGAGGGCCGCGCCGAACTCGCGGCGATCAGCGCGACGCTGCTGCCCGTCGCCCCGCGCCGCGCCGGCATGATGTTCGACTTCACCGTCAGCGTCCCGCGGATCCTCGCCGACGAGCTGCGCTGGGCGGAGCTCACCTGCCCGACGCTGGTCGTCACCGCGCGGGACTCCCCCCTGCCGCGTCCCGGCGACGCCGCGGCGCTCACCGCCCACCTCCCCCACGGCCGGCTGCTGGTCCTGCCCACCGGCGGGCATCTGCTTCTCGGCAACGTCGCCCGCCTGCGCACCGAACTCGCCGGGTTCCTGGCCGGCGCCGGGTGAACGCGCCCCCAGATCGGGGGTCGAGGAGGACTGGACCGGACATTGGCGCTGAGCGGACAGGTGGGCGTGGGTCCCTCGCAGCCGCGGGGGGACGTCGCTGCCGGCGGCGGTCCAGAACGGCCACCCACCACCTGAAGGCCAGAATCTGGGGTGTTCTCGACGCGACAGGTAGCTGCGCGTAACCGTGCGGAGGGCGAGACCGAGGCGTGGAGAAAGCGCCGCATCTGTTGCCGGTGGGCTTGAAGTTGTTCGCGGAGGTCGAGGACGGCGCGTTGGTTTTCCCAGCGTGCGCCGAGTTCCTGCCAGATCTGTCCGGATCGTTGGATGACGGTGCGGGTGGGCCGGCCGTCGAGCACGGCCAGGGCGCGGGAGGCGGCGTCGGCGGCCTGGTCGGGGTCCGGGTGGGCGCGGCGCAGGAATGCCTGGGCGAGGGCGTTGTAGGTGCCGCCGATGTCCTCGTAGCCGCCGCCGGTCGCCTGGAGGATCGCGAGGGAGCGGTGGGCGTGGGGTTCGGCATGTTCGCCGTCGCCGAGGCGGCCGGAGACGACGGCGAGGAAGCAGTGGATGAGTTCCTCGCCGAACGTTTCGGTGCCGACCATCGGCTCACCGAGCCACACCGCGTCCTGCATGTCACGCAGGGCCTGGCGGGCCTGGTCATGCTGGCCGGCGGCGGCGCGGGCGCGGGCTTCGTAGGCGGCGAGGCAGCCCCGGAGGTAGGGGTGGGCGCCGGCGCGGGCCTGGCCGGCGATGTCGGCGGCGGAGTGGCGGCCGGTGTAGTAGGCGCTGGACGTGGCCGCACCGGTCGACGAGATGGTGCACGCCCTGACCGCCCAGTTCACAGTCCTCTCCCGTGTCCAGGCCGACCTGTCGGTGACGTTCGTCCACTCCACCGACAACGAACGGTTCGGCTACGACCGAGGGCTACACCGACCAGGTGCACCGGGCAGCCGGCTGGGGCGAGCCGCCCCGCCGGTACTGGCTACCGAAGACGGAGACGGCGCGCCGTCTGTCCTGTTCGAGCATTACGAGTCGATCGGGGTGCAGGCCGGCGGCCGGTTGCACTTCTTCACCTTCGGCCGCTGACGTCACAGCCCAGCGAGCGCGGCCCGCAGCGCGGCGACCACGACGTCCGCCGGGAACCTGCGGGCCGCCGCCCGTTCCGCCCCACCCAGCACAGCCTCGGCCTGGCCGGCGTCGGCATGACGGACCAGATCTTGCCGGGATGGATGCACACCGGCACTCCGGTGGCCTGATCCCGCCGGTAGCGGTGGAGGCGTCATAACGGCCGCCCGCTGCCGGCCCGTCGACGATGTCGAACCGGCCCGCGTCGTGGACCTGCGCGGGACAGACCGCGCACAGCTCCTCCTCATCCCAGGGAGCCGATCCACCGCGTTGAGGCCGGTTCCCTGTCGCCGGGGCGGGCGGCTGGTGGTCGCCGCTTACCGCCCGTCGGCGTCGGGCGCGTCGTCGGGGTCGCGCAGCGGGCGCAGGTCGGCGCCTCGCCGTGAACGAAACCGGGGCAGCTTCAAACCCAGGAGACGGGTGACAATCGCAGTCATGGGTGAGGGGCGCGCACGGGTGTCACCGGCGATGACCGGCTGTGCACGTCGGTGGCATCAGTGACGCGGGGTAGGCGTCGTTCGTGCTGGCCGCGGCCGTCGCGGGCCGGGTGCCCGCGTTGCGCGGAGACGCTCAAGCTCGGCGTCGGATGTGGCCTGGCGGTGTTGGTGATGCTGACGTCTGGATGCGGCGGTGGGAAGGCCTCGCCGCCGGTGTCCGCACCCACCGGGACGGCAGCAGCGCGGGGTGGCACGTCGAGGCCGGCCGTTGTCGCCGGCACGACCAGCCACCCGGTGACCCTGCACAACCTCACGGTCACCCCGGCCGTGCGCGGCGAGCTGGTCCGCGCCTACGTCGTGGACCGCGGCTACCAGCCCGGCTGGATCGTGGGTACCGAACCGGGCTCCGTCTACTACGCCTACGATCCGAGCACCAGCAGCTACCTCGCCTGGGCCGGTTTCGTGCCCGCCGCGACCGCACCACAGCAGGTTGGGGTCGGTCTGCAGGACGACGGCTCCCGCACGGCGTTTCGTCGAACAGCCGGGGGCTCCTGGCAGGTCTACGACATCTGCACCACCCCGCGGTTCCTCGCTTTCGTCGGCGGCCGGCTTCCCGCCGGTGGCACCTGCCCCGCCCCGTGAACCTGGACCTCGCCTCACGCCCGCCCTCGTGACCATCCCGCATCGGACACGGATCCCCCGCCCCGCCTCGTTCCGTCATTCCCGGGGGCTGATTCCTTAGGTCCCGGGCCGGGCTGATCTACAGGCCGACGCCGCGCAGCGGGTTGTCGCGCCAGAGGTCGCTGGTGCGGATGTAGGTCATAACGGTCGGTGAGTTGGGGTTCCAGCGGCCGTGGCGGTCGATAGAGCGCAGCACCCGGCCGGTGGTGTGGCCGCGCTCGGCGAGCAGGGCACGCCAGGTGCGCACGAGACGCACAGGGCAGGTGAGGTGGCGAAGCGTGTCGCCGATGAGAGCGACGAAGTTCCGTTCCCCGATCCGGTCCGTCCTGGCGTAGCTGGAACGCCCCGACGGTCGTGACGATGACGCAGCAATGACGCAGACCAGATAGAACGTTCCGCAGACCCTCGGCGTCCGAAGTGCCCGGCTCTCGGGTCGCGACGACACGTCATGGGCAAGCCGCCGGGCGACCTGAGCGACCTCCTCGGCGTTGATACCGGTCACGCGGATCTTCGTGCCCTTCCGGCCCACTCCGATTTCCGCACCGCACGATGGGCAGCGCCGGGCTCCACCGCGGCCGGTACCCCCACATTCCTCACAGTCTTCGGCTGAACAGTCTTCGGCTGAACAGTCTTCGGCTGAACAGTCTTCGGCTGATGCCACGGGAAGCTCCTTCCGGGGGGCTGTGTCGCCATGGCGGGGGACGGTCGTGCATCCGACCCTGTTTTTGATCATGGCGTGGCTGTCGGGGTCGTGGGCGCGGGGCCGTCCTGTTCGTCGCTGAATCGCACAGGATGTGTCGCGGGCTGCTGGCCGGCCCTGCCGCTCGATGCTGGCGATCCAACGAACCTTCCGTGGGAGCCCTCTGATGACACTGTCGAAGACCTCGGGTCGCGCATCCGCGCTGCTGCTCACCACTGCGACGGCCGTGGTGGTCGGCACCGCCGGCACCGCGCAGGCCGCCCTCGCGTCCCCCGGGAGAGCGGCGTCGGCGCCCGCGGCGCCCGCGTCCAGCGCGTCGAGCCCGTCGAGCCCGTCGAGCGGTGGCGGTACCGGAATTCATTTCGAAATACAAGTCAAGGTAGATATCAAGAGGAATTCCCAGTAATTGGGATAGGCCCGGACCTCGACCGGTCAAACCGATTGATGCAGATCCTCCTCGATCCCCTGACCGGACCTCGCCGGCCGGGTGAGCGTTCCGCGGCGGCGTCCGCCCGGGCAGGATGAACGGCCATGACCCCGATCTGGCAGACCTATCTGGACACCGCGGCCGCCGCCGCGGCCCTGCTGCGCGACCCGGCCCTGGCCGCGGCCTGGGACGCGGACAGCGCGCTGGCGCACTACCGGGTCGGCGCGCTGGCCGGGCATCTTGCCTGGCAGATCGTCGCTGTCCCCGAGATGCTCACCGCCGTCCCGCCCGACGGTGCACCCCGCGCGCTGCTCGAGCACTACACGGGGGCGGCGTGGCTCGGCGCCGCACCCGACGCGGAGATCAACACCAGGTTGCGTGATCTCGGTGAGCGGGTCGCCGCCGACGGCCCGGTGGCGCTCGCGGAGCGTGCCGACGAGGCGCTGGCGCGGCTGTCGGTCGCGTTGCCGGGCGCGCCGCCAGGACGGCTCGTGCGCCTGGGCCCGTCGGTGCTGCGCCTGGAGGACTTCCTCACCAGCCGACTGCTGGAGATCACCGTGCACGCCGATGACCTCGCCGTCAGCGTCGGCGTCGAAGCACCGCCGATGCCCGCACCCGCCGTGGAGGCGGTGCTGGGGCTGCTGACCCGCCTCGCCGTGGCGCGCCACGGGCCCACCGCCGTGCTGCGCGCCCTGAGCCGCGCCGAACGCGCCCCCGCCACGATCGCCGCGATCTGACCGGCCCCGCCAGGCGGCGGGCGGCGCACGTCGCCGTGGTCGCCGTGGTCCGGGGGGCTCACCGTCGGCGTCAGACCGGCGGTGTGTCGCACAGAAGGCGGTCGGCTGCGGCGGTGAGCGCGGCCGCGCCGGCCGGTGGGGCGGGGTGCAGGGTGCTGGCCAGGACGATGGTGCGCCCGGTGTTCTCGTTGTGCAACGCCATGGACTCGTAGCCGAGGATCGCGCCGCCGTGACCCCAGTTCACCCCGCAGGGGTCGACGACCCGTTCGATCCCGAGGCCGTAGCGCACCCGCGGGTCGGTGGGGTCCTCCACGACGGTCGTCTTCATCTGGGTGAGCATGGCGGCGGGGAGCAGTGCACCGCCGAGCAGGGCGCGGTAGAAGCGGGCGAGGTCCGCGGCGGTGGAGATGAGCGCGCCGGACGCCCACGCCGCCGAGGGGTTGCGCCCGGTCACGTCGAACGGGTGCCCGTCGGGGGTGGGACCGAGTTCGGCCGGGACGTAGCCGTGGGCGTGGTAGCCGGCGATGTCCCCGGTGGTGGTGGGGAACGATGTGCCGGTCAGGTGCAGCGGGGTGAGGATCCGCCGGCTCAGTTCCTGGCCGAGGGGATGGTGGGTGAGCGCCTCGACGAGCAGGCCGGCGACGAGGTAGTTGGTGTTCGAGTACGCCCAGCCGGCGCCGGGCGCGAACGACCGCGGATGGGTCTGCGCGAGGGCCACGAGCTGCGCCGGGTGAAAGACCCGGTTCGCGACGATGCCGGCGGCCAGGGCGGGGTCGGCGGTGTGGTCGAACAGGCCGCTGGTGTGGTTGAGCAGCTGACGGACGGTGATGGTGTGTCCGTCGCGCAGCAGGCCCGGTAGCCAGCGCTGCACCGGCTGGTCGAGGGCGAGGCGTCCTTCCCCGGCGAGCTGGAGCACCACGGTGGCCACGAACGTTTTCGTGATGCTGCCGACGCGGACGCGGGCCTGCGCGCGCAGCGGTGCGCCGGTCCTCAGGTCGGCGACGCCCACCGCGCCCTGGCGGATCCGGCCGTGCTCCTCGACCCGGAACAGGGCGCCGGGGACGCCGGCGGCGGTGACACCGTCCAACGGCGCCCCCGCGTCGACGTCGGTCGTCGGACCGGCGTCGGCCGCGGTGGTCGCGGTGGTCGCGGTGGCGGGCACCGCCGGGGCGGCGAGGGCACTCGACGGCGGCGCGAGCAGGCCCGCGGTCACGAGGATCGCCGCGACGGGCAGCGCCGCGCGGGTGCGTCTCATGCCCCGCCGCCGGCTGCGTCCTCGGTGGCGCCGAGCGTGCGCTGGCGGCGCTGACGCCGCCAGGCGGCGTGCAGCCGCCACAGCCGGCCGGTGACGACAGCCCCACCGAGCATGATCACATACACCAGGGGGGTCCAGGCGCCGCCGACGGAGGTGTGGGTGCCGTGCACGTAGGTGAACGTCTCGTCGCTGATCAGGTAGGGGATCCCGGTCCAGTGGTAGGTACCGGTGGCCTGCGGGTTCGTCGCGGTGATCCCGGCGTGGAACGCGGCCCGCCCGGTGTGGACGAGCAGCGTCATGACGGCCTCGACACCGAGGATGGTCAGGGCGGCGGCGGACCAGGAGGGGCGCCGGGTGCGTTCGCCGTACTCGGCGGCGAGGTAGTCGGCGGCGAGGATCCGCAGGTCACCGAGCTGACGGACGGCTTGGCGGGCGCCGACGTCGGCGGCGGCCAGGCGCAGGTTGTCGCGCAGTTCGCGGCGCTTGTTGATCCGGGAGCGGCGCGGCAGGTCCTGCAGCCGGGTGTCCATCGTCCACACGGCGCGTTCGAGGCGTAGCCGGTCGAGGACCGTCTGTGACGTGGCCATGTTCAGGTGTCCTCTGCTGAGATGGGCGGGGCGGAGGGGTGCCGGACCAGGACGGGGTGGACCACGGCGGCCAGCGACAGCCAGCTCTCGGTGCCCTCGGCGAGCGCCTGGGCGCCGGCGGCGGTGGGCCGGTAGTACTTGCGGGCCGGGCCGGAGCGGGAGGAGACCAGCCGGGCCGCCACGCGGCCCTCGCGTTCCAGGCGGGCCAGCGCGGGATAGACGCTGCCTTCGCTGATGTCGGTCAGTCCGAGTTCGCGCAGGCGCTGGACGACCTCGTAGCCGTAGGACTCGCGTTCGTCGAGCAGCCGCAGCAGCAGCAGCGACAGGACGCCCTTGAGGAGCTGGGGATCATGCGTCGGCGCCATGGGAGAAAACTAAGCCTGGTACTCGGCGAAGTCAAGTAGTGGGTATCGGCAGGGTGAGGTGGGGTGGTCAGGTGCGCGGCGTGGCGCGCACGAGCAGGCCGGCGGCCAGGGCCCAGAAGGCGGCGCCGACGCCGGCGAGGCTGATGCCGCTGGCGGCGACGACGACAGTGAGGATCACGGCCTGACGCTCGCGTGGGTCGGCCAGCGCCGAGGTCAGCGACGAGGCGAGCGTGGCGAGCAGGGCCAGGCCCGCCACCGCCGCGGTGACCCCGGCGGGGGCGGCGGTCACGACCGTCACCAGCGCCGTGGACGCCAGCGCCAGGGCGAGGAACGTCGCCCCGGCGAGGTGGGCGACGATCCAGCGCCGCCGCGGGTCGGGGTGCGCCTGGGGGCTCGCGGCGAGCGCCGCGGTGATCGCCGCGAGGTTGATCGCGTGGCCGCCGGCGCAGGCTCCGGCGAGGGTGCCCAGGCCGGTGACCGTCATCGACTCCCGCCAGGGAACGGTGTAGCCGTAGGAGGACAGCACCGCGACGCCGGGCACGTTCTGCGAGGCCATCGTGACCACGTAGAGCGGCAGGGTGAGGGAGAGCACCGCCGCGCCGCTGAGCGTCGGCGCCGTCAGCGTGACCCCGGGCAGCAGCGGTCCGTGCGCGCCGCCGTGGCGCCCGAGCCAGATCCCGATCGCCACCATCGCGGCGACGAACGCTCCCGGCACCGCCCAGCGCGGCGCGTACCGTCCCAGCGCCAGCCACATCACGACCGCCGGCGCGACGAGCGCCGGATGGTCCACCAGCCCGTGCGCGGGCGCCAGGCACAGTGGCAGCAGCACCCCGGCGAGCATCGCCTGCGCGATCGACGGGGGGATCGCCGCGATGAGCGCTCCCAGGCGCGGCCACAGCGCGGTGAGCAGGATCAGGCCGCCGACGAGGAGGAAGGCTCCGACCGCCGCGGGCCAGCCGCCCTCGACCGCGCCGGTCGAGGCGAGCAGTGCCGCGCCCGGTGTCGACCAGGCCAGCAGGATCGGCATCCGGTGGCGGCGGCTGAGCCACAGCGTGCCCAGCGCCTGGGTGACGATGACGGCGAGCAGACCCGAGGCGGCCTGCGCGGAGTCCGCGCCGACGGCGCGCAGCCCGGCGAGCACCACGACCGCGGCGCTCGCGAACCCGACCAGCGCGGTGACGACGCCGGCACTGACCAGGTGGGCGAGGCGCGCCGGCGACGGATCGTCCGCGCCGGGTGGGAGGGCCGCGTCCACCGATCCGCCCCGATCGTCCGGTTCCATATACAGAACGATACGCCGTAGCGTTCCACGAACAGAACCCTCGGTACGGTAGCGACCATGGACCCCGACGCCGTGGCCGCCGTCGGTGCCCGGCTGCGCGCGACCCGCCAGGCCCGGGGGTTGTCGCTGGGTGTCCTCGCGGCGCGCGCCCGGGTCGGCAAGGGCTCGCTGTCGGAGCTGGAGAACGGCGCCCGCAACCCGACGCTGTCCACGCTTTACGCGCTCGCCGGGGCGCTCGGCGTGCCGCTGTCGACGCTGCTCGCCGACCGTGTCGGCGCCGAGGTCGCCTCCCCGGGCATCGGCGCGCGCCTGCTCGACGCGACCCGCCACCCCGACGGCACCACCGTCGAGGTCTACCTCCTGCACCTCGACCCCGGTGCCCGCCACGTCTCGGCCGCCCACGGCCCCGGCGTCGTCGAGCACCTGCTCGTCACCCACGGCCGCGCCCGCGCCGGCCGGCCGGGGCGGGAGGTCGAGGTCGGCCCCGGTGAGACCGCCGTCTGGCACAGCGACACCGACCACGGTTACCAGGCGCTGCGCCCCGGCGCCGTCGAGGCCGTCCTCACCATCCGCTCCCCCGCCCGCGGCCCGGACCTGACCGCGTAGCCGCGACGCGCGCGGCGGGAACGACCCGGGGCGACGGTTCTTTCCGGCGGGGCGGAAAGCGGCTCAGGTCATCGTGGCGTGCCCGTCAAAACGGGATGCGAAGAAGTGGCACCGCTCCGGCCTGCGCACCGCGCGGGGAGGTCATCCGTCCCTGGCACACGTCCACGGCGCACGACTACGCGGAAAGAAAGTCTCCACTTCTTTCCACTTTTAACCTATAGCACACCTGGGGGCTTGCGGCAAGACCCAGGTCGTGCTGCACAATCCCCGGCCGAGGCCAGAAACCACGGAACAGGGGAGTCAGGGAATGCCAGCGTTGCGAGGGACAACCGAGTCGCGCGGGGGCGCGGGGAAAGACCGCGAGAGGGGCGGTCGGTGACGGACGCCGACGTCATCATCGCCGGTGCCGGACCGACGGGCCTGATGCTGGCCGGCGAGCTGCGCCTGCACGGCGTGCGTACGGTCGTGCTGGAGAGGCTGGCGGCGCCGACCGGGCACGCCCGCGCGCTCGGCCTGCACGTACGCAGCATTGAGGTGCTGGATCAGCGTGGCCTGCTGGAGCGGTTCCTCCCACTCGGCCGGCAGGTCGCCGTCGGTGGTTTCTTCGCCGGCCTGGCCACATCGTGGCCCGCCCGGCTCGACACCGCCCATTCGTATGTCCTGGCCATCCCGCAGACCGTCACCGAGCGTCTGCTGGCTGAGCATGCCACCGAGCTCGGCGCGCGGATCCGCCGCGGCTGCGGACTGGTCGGGCTGACCCAGGACGACCATGGCGTCACCGCCGAGCTGGCCGACGGCACCCGGCTGCGTGCGCGTTACCTCGTCGGCTGCGACGGCGGCCGAAGCACGGTGCGCAGACTGCTCGGCGTCGCCTTCCCCGGCGAGCCCACCAGGGTCGAGACGCTGCTCGGGGAGGTGGAAATCGCCGTGCCGGCGCGGACGCTGACCGACGTGATCGCCGACGTCCGCAGGACCCACCAGCGCTTCGGGGCCATCCCCCTCGCGGACGGGCTGTATCGGATCATCGTGCCCGCCGAGCGGGTGGCCGAGGACCGTACGGTCCCGCCGACCATCGAGGAGTTCGCCGCGCGGCTGCGGGTGTTCGCCGGCACCGACTTCGGTGTGCACTCCCCGCGCTGGCTGTCCCGGTTCGGCGACGCCACCCGGCTCGCCGAGCGGTACCGCACCGGCCGGGTCCTGCTGGCCGGCGACGCGGCGCACATCCACCCGCCGACCGGCGGGCAGGGCCTCAACCTCGGCCTGCAGGATGCGTTCAACCTCGGCTGGAAACTCGCCGCCGACGTCCACGGCTGGGCACCGTGCGGGCTGCTGGACAGCTACCACACCGAACGGCACCCGGTCGCCGCCGACGTGCTGGACAACACCCGCGCGCAGATGCAGCTGCTGTCCCCCGAACCCGGCCCCCAGGCCGTCCGCCGGCTGCTGGCCGAACTGGTGAACCTCGACGAGGTGAACCACCACCTGATCGAGAAGATCACCGCGATCGGGATCCGCTACGACCTCGGCCAGCAACCCGGTGACGTCGGCGCGGGGCCCGACAACCCCGGCGAGGACAACGACAAGGCTGGCGACGGAGACGACAAGGAGGGCACGGACCATCGTCTGCTCGGGCGGCGAATACGGGACATCGGGCTCACGCGGGGCCGCCTCTACGCGCTGACGCACGCCGGTCGCGGCCTGTTGCTCGACCAGACAGGCCGGCTCTCGGTCGCCGGCTGGGCGGACCGCGTCGATCACGTCGTCGAGGTCAGCGAGGAACTCGACGTCCCCGCGGCGCTGCTACGCCCGGACGGTCACGTGGCCTGGATCGGCGACGACCAGCGGGATCTGCTCGGCGCGCTGCCCACGTGGTTCGGCGCCCCCGCCGGCTCAGCGCCCCCCGCCGAACCGTCGGGTCAGCGCCGGGCGTAGACCACCGAGTGGACCTGCGCCCAGAAACCCCGACGAGGACTCCACGCTGACACTTGTCGGGCCAGTCGATCGCGTGGTGTTGGGGTGTACCCCAACCTGACGCACTGATCACTCTCGCACCCCGGAGCGGGTCCCGTTCCGCGTCTGCTGGAAGAGGGGGCGACAGGCCAGGGCGATCATGGTGGGGATCGTGGCGAACCAGCGTTCGTAGTCGCTCCACTGCGTGGCGGGACGCCGATGGGCGGGCAACGTGGCTGGCTCATGCAGACCGGTGACGGCCAGCCCGTGGGCGGCCAGGCGGTCGACATACCAGGACAGTGGCCGGTGGTAGTGGGTGTGGCCGCCGAAGGAAGCGATCCAGCGTTGCTCGTGCTCGAGGTATCCGCGTACGTGGCGGTGCCACTGGCCGGTGTCGGCGTCCTGGACTGGAGCCTGGTCGAAGAAGCAGGGATGCAGGATGGAGAAGACGAACACCCCGTCCCGGGACAGTGCACTCGTGACGTCGGCCAGGAGCCGGTCCAGTACCGGGATGTCCATCAGGACCATGTGGGACACGATGCGGTCGTAGGTCCGTGGCGGGGACGGCAGCCCGGCGGTGAGGTCATGCGTCTGGAAGTCGATGCCCGGGTATCGGGACCGAGCGATGTCGATCAGAGCGGTACTGCCGTCGACGCCGACGACGTGGGCTCCCGCCTGGCGCAGAAGCGCGGTCAGCCACCCGTGTCCGCAGCCGAGGTCGAGGATGCTCAGGCCGGTGACGTCACCGAACTGGTGGCGCAGGAAGGGTGCCAACCTCCGGTAGAAGCTGTCGTCGTCCCCACCGACCGTCCGCGCGTAGACCTCGGCCGCATTGTCCCATCGGAAAAGGTCCTCACTACTGGTCACGAGCTGGTTCAGCCTCCTTCTCCGGCTCCGTCCGCCACAGCCGCCGGTCGGACAGGACCGGCCGGTAGGACATGCCTAGCAGCTGCATCAGCCCGAAGACCAGGTCGCTGTAGGACGCGGTGTCGGCGACCACGATCTCGGGGCGTGGGCCGCCCTCCTGGCTGAACAGGACGTCGAGCAGGTGCAGGGAGTCCCGCGCGGTCCCGCACACGACCTTGGCGCCGAGCCCCGCAGCCTGGTCGTTTACTGCGTTGAGCCAGGTCACGCCCCGGTTCGCGCCGAAGTACTCCGGTTCGGCCGGGCGTTGTGCTCACGGCGGCCGTTCGGCGGCCGCGGGCACCTCGGGGTGATCCGGTGCTGGCGGGTGGCTCACCAGGTCAGCCAGGAGCCGACCACGGCGCGGTTGCGGTTCCAGGTCGCCGACTTCGCCGCGCCCCACAGCCCGGTCAGCGCGTCGCCGGCCCTGTCGTCGGTGACGTCGGCGAGCGCCCGGTCCGGTCCGAGAAGTTCGGCGGTCCGGTCGAGCACGTTCGTGCAGGCGCGCAGCGTGTGCGGGTCACCCCTGATCGTCGGCGAGTCGAGGAACGCCTCGACGGCGGCGCGCCGAGTGTCGATCCTGGTCGCTCCCACCTCGCCTCGGTCGACCTACCGGATAACGCGCATGAGTCGCGTCCCGGCGGCCGCGGCGTTCGTGCTGGCCACCAGGCCCCGGTGTGGATCAGGTTACGGACAAGGGTCTGTTATCCGGTAGAGCGACGGCACTCGTGCATCAGCACACCGTCGGGATCACCGCAGCGACGCGTCCAGCTGGAGCGACGCGTCCAGCTGGCAGATCAGTTCCGCGACCCGCCCACCGCCACGCGGAGCGACGGGGTAGCGCCTCAGGACGTCCGCCACCACGGGACGCGCGAGGATCCGCGACCAGGCGATGTGGTCGGCCCCGACGGTGGGATCGTCTCCGGCGGCGAGTTCGAGCGCCCGTGCGGCATGAGCTGCCGCGGCGAGGATGTGCCTGACCTGAGTGGCCTGTGCCAGGGGATGGAGAAACGCCGCACCGGCCGCGTGGCCGGCGGCGCGCGCCGCGTCGCTCGCCGCAGCCTGTCCTGCCTCCCGGGTCTCCTGGGCCGCCCGGTGTGCCGACCACGAGCTGTCCCGCATCGCCCTGGTCCGCTCGGCTCCCGCCGCGAACACCTGCGCAGCGTCGATCGCGGCTCGTGGACGCCGGTCGTCAGGGCGTTCACGTTCGAAGACCGCCAGGGCAGGCCGCGCGCACGCCGCCGCACAGCCGACGACCGCGCGCAGTTCGGACCGGCTGAGCTCGATCGTCGTGGAGTCATCCGCCATGGCGTCATCCTTGCGCGCGGAGGGCCTGTCGCGGCGCGGCCGGGGTCATGCCTATGATCACGTGGCAACGGCGGCGCGCAGCGGCCAACCGCACCACCGCCGCCTGCGGCGCCGACGTCACGTCGTCCGGCACGAACCCCAGCCACGGCAACGTGCACAGGGCGATCGGGTCCCGGCCGGCGGCCTCCAGCAGCACCTCGACTGCCGCCGCGAGCGTCACCGGCGCCTTTGCGAGCCGCAGGTGGCGGCGGGCCTTCTCCCCACCGCCCGCCACCCGGCGTCGCCCGCGCCGCGCCCGCCAGCCGCACCCGCCAGCCGCACCCGCCAGCCGCACCCGTGTCCCGCGCGGGACGTCACGCGCTCCCGCGGCGTCTCAGGTCCGTCACGGCGATGGCGTTGGTCCGTCGATCCGTTGGGCGAGGGCCACGATGATGCCCTCGGGGCCGCGGATGTAGGCCATGCGCCAGGTCTGCTCGTGCTGGCCGATGCCGCCGACCAGCCCATAGCCGTCGGCGGCCAGCCGGTCGACGACCGCCTGGAGATCGTCGACCTCGAACGCCACGTTGCGCAGACCCAGCTCATGGGCCATCGCGGCGGGCGATCCCGGCACGTGGTCGGGACGGTGGAAGCTCGAAAGCTCCAGGCAGGTGCCGCCGCCCGGCGGGCGCAGCATGACGATCTCCGTGCGGGCGTCGGGGATGCCGATGACCGTGTCGAGGAACTCGCCTTCGACGACCATCCGCGCGCACGCGACCTCGAGGCCCAGTCCGACGAAGAACGCCGTCACCGTGTCGAGGTCCGCGACGGTGATGCCGACATGGTCGAACCGTCGTACGTGTGCCATGGGTTCCTCCTCCGGCGCTGCGCTGGTGCGCGGTTCGGCGCGACGGGTGCTCCGTCCGGCTGTCTGGAGCGGAGCGCGGGTTGTGAGGACAGCCGTCCCGCCGAGGTGCAGAATAACCGCGACGTGATCGGCACTTTGAGTGAGGGCATGAGACGTATGAGTAATCGGCAGAGTGGTGTGGTGAAGTGGTTCAACGATGAGAAGGGGTACGGGTTCATCACCCCGCAGAGCGGCGACGATCTCTTCGTCCACTTCAGGGCGATCCAGGTCGACGGCTTCAAGAGTCTCCAGGAAGGTCAGGCCGTCACCTTCGTCGTGGTCCGGGGCCAGAAGGGCATGCAGGCCGACGAGGTCGAACTCGCCTAGCCCCACCCGACGCTCGCGGCACACCACGGCCGCGGCCGGACGCACCGGGCGCAGTGGCGCACCCGGCACCCATCCCGCATGATGTAACCGACGGCGATCGAACCCGTCCCATGGGTGACGTTGCCGTGACGAGGTGGCCACCGTCCAGTGTCCAGCGGCGTCTGCACGAGCCGCGACCCAACGACGGGAAACCGAACATGATCGTCAAGAGGACGTTGTTGCCGATGCTCGCTCTGCTCCTCGCCGCCGCGGCCTTCGCGCTCGTCCCGGCGAGCGCGGCGCAGGCCCGGCCGCTGGGAGTCGGCGGCGTGCACGGGCGTGGTGTCGCCGTCGGGCCCCGCCGGGTGTACCCGCCCAGCACGACCTATCGGGCCGGCGTGGTCTACGGGACCTCGACCAGTTCCGGGTCCCCGTCCAGCTCCGGGACCACCTCCAGCTCCGGGACCACGGCCGTGTACGGGGCTGGTGTCGGTGTGGTCCACACGCCGCCGAAGGTCTACCGGCCGCGCCCGGTGTACCGGCCGGGTGTTCGGCGCCGCTGACAACGCCGCCGACAACGCCGCTGACAACGCCGCCGACAACGGTCTTTCACGCAGGTCCGTGCGGGTCGCGCCCGTCGCCGCGCGCCGCCCGCACGGACGCCTGCGCCCCGCCGGGCTGCTGCCGCGCCAGGCGCGCGAGCAGGCCCGCCTCGAGGGCAACGTGGACGGTGCCGTCCGGGGTGACGGTCAGGCCGTGCGGCTCCCCGGTCGACGTCGGCAGGTCGAACTCCTCGATGTGGCCGTTCGGGCTGATGTGCCCGACGCGGCCGGTAGCCCAGGCGGTGTACCAGCAGCCGTCGCCGGTCGGGTCGGCGGTGATCGCGTGGGGTCGGGCGGCGCGGTCGGGCAGGGGGAACTCCTCGACCCGGCCGCCCGGGCCCAGCCGGCCGATCTGGCCGGCGGCGATCTCGACGAACCACAGGGCGCCGTCGGTGTCGCGGCAGATTCCGACCGGGGCCGCGCCGGCGGTGGGCAGCGGGTGCAGCGTGATCTGCCCGGTGAGGGTGATGCGCCCGATCGCGTTCGCCTGGTTCAGGGTGAACCAGAGCGCGTCGTCGACCCCCGCGGTGATCGCCGCCGCGAAGGCGCCCGCGACGGGAAGCGGATGTTCGGTGACCGTGCCGTCCTCGGGGTCGAGCCGTCCGATCCGGTCGCTGTTCATCTCCGTGAACCACAGGGCGCCGTCGGCGCCGGTGGTGATCCCGAACGGGCCTGCCTCGGGCGTGGGAACGTCGAAGGAGCTGGTCTCGCCGCCCGGGGTGATCCTGCCGATCCGGTGGTCGCGGTTCCGGGTGAACCACAGCGCGCCATCCGGGCCCGTGGTGATGATCGACGGGCCGCAGCCGGCCGGGGTGAGCGGGTAGGAGTCGAGCTGGCCGTCGTCGGTCAGCCGCGCGATCCGGCCGGCGTGGACCATCGTGATCCACAGCGCCCCGTCGGGGCCGCGGGTCACGTCGTAGGGGCCGGCCCCGGGTTCCGCTATCACCGTTTCGTGGATCGTGATGCTGCCTGGCTGGGGCATCCTCGGTCTCCTCGGTCTCCTCGCTCGACATGGGCAGCGCTGCGGCCACCGGCCTACCTTCCGCGCGCGATGCCACCGACACCGTCCTCGTTCGCGGTGACGAGTGCCCACGTGTCGCGGTTGCTGTCCCAGTGCAGGGCGTCGAGGACCTGGGAGGGCGGTATCCACCGGTGATTCTGATGTTCGTCGCTGATGGTCACCGTGGTGGTGGGGGTGGTGGCGGTGTAGAGGGTTTTGTGGATGGTCAGTGTCGGGGATGGTGAAAGCGGGGCCGCCCGCCGGGAAGGTTCCCGGCCCGCGGAGCTGAGTACTTCCCCGCTCACCCGTGCAGGACGGTGGTGTTCTGGCAGGCGACCAGGCGCCACTGCCCGTCCTCCTTGGCCATGACGTAGAGCGGGCTGCCCTCGTGCTGGCCGTCGATCGGCTGGCCGCCTGCGCTCAGGTAGCGCTGGCGCACCTTCACCGCGGCGACGTCGGGTCGGATGAACAGCACGTGCACCACCTCGTAGGTGGCCGTGAGGTCCGTCATCGCCCCGGGAAGCACCCGGTGGGTGAACACCGAGATCTCGTCGCGGCCGAACAGGCGAAGTCCGTGGGCGGTCGTCCAGATGGCGTCGGAGCGGAACAGGCCGATGAACTCCTCGGGCAGTTCGTTCTGCTGGGAGTGCTCGAGCGTGGCGACCACCCCTCTGATCGCCGTGATCTCGGCCTCGCGGGCCCGGTCGTCAAAGGCGTCAGCCGTCATCATGACGACCACGGTGCAACCTGAATCGCACATGAGGTCAAGGGTGTCGACGCGCCGTCGGGTCAGCGCGGCCGGCCCAGCGCCCCGCCGGGATCGACCGACGCACGCCCGCCACCCGGCCGGGCCCAGGGGGGAGATCCGTTCGCGTGGGTCCCGCGTTCTGACGTGCGGGCATGGCGATCAGTTCGCGCACGGGCAGTGACGTCGGCCAGGCAGGACGCGGACACCTGGGACCTGGCGTCCAGCGTCGGCGACGTCGGCGCCGCGGCGGCGGGGTTGTTGTCGTGGAGGATCGGTTTCTCCCAGACCAGGAGGTAACGCCAGAACAGCAGCCGTCGCACCCGCGCGCCGGGCAGCACCCCGGCGGCCACGCGGGCGGCCTGGCGCGTGGTCAGCGGCGGATCCATGACCACGGGCATGCCCGTGTCCACATGGCGCTCCTTCGCGAACGGGTCGGTGCCCCGCAGCAGCCTGTTCGCGAGGAAGATGACGCCCAGCAGGCGGTGTCCGACCATCGCGATGATCTCGACGGGCCACTCCCGGCGCAGGTCCACCCGGGGAAGGACGACGGCGGCAAGGACCCCGCCCGGGCGCAGCGCGGCCGCGAGCACCTCCAGCGCGTCGGCCAGCGGCAGGTGGTGCAGCGCGGTGATCGAGACGATGGCGTCGTAGTCCTTGCCCGGCAGCGGGTCGACCAGCACGTCGGCGAGAACGCAGGTGACGTTGTGGGGGGTGTGCCGCCTGGCCTGTTCGATCATCCGTTCGGAGCGGTCGACGGCGTCGACCTGGTCGACGCGCTCGGCGAGCCGGGCCGCGAACGCTCCGGTGCCACAGCCGACATCGAGCACCCGCCGGCAGGGCCGCGGCAGGTGGCGCAGCAGCAGCCGTTGATAGTAGACGTTGTGCGACCAGTCGAGCACAGCCGGCATTATGCCGCTGCCCCCGGCCGGTGGTCACAACCGGTGGACGGCGACGCGATGCGCACACCCGCTGGCCACCGCCAGCGCGCAGGGCCGGCTCGAACCACCGGGTGCCGGTGTGCCGGTGTGCCCGCCCAGATTGGCATGCAGCGTCTTCTCCCTGGTGCCGAAGGCGTCGAACAGGTCCAGGATCGGCTGGCGTTCCATCCCCTTGTCGTCCCACTGCAGCAGGAACTGCAGCGCGATGGTGTGGTGAGGATCCAGTCCCTGACGGTCGGATCGAGCCCCGCGAGGTCGCCGGGCCGCGCCGGGTCGACGTCGATCAACCGCACCTCGAGATCCGCCACGGGCGTGCCGACGAAGTCGGCCAGGATGACGGGCAACCAGGCAGAAACCGAGGACTTCGCCCTACGGCGATCGTCACAAGTCCTCCTCGCCGGTTCAAGGCCCGCGCCGGCCAGAGCGAGGCAGCACCATCCCCAGCCGGCCGCGGACAGCACACCCGTCGGCCCAGGCTTTGGGCCCTGACGGATCGGGCTGCTCGCGGAGCTGTCACAACTGGTCATGTATGAGAATCACGGTGCGCGGCAATCGTTGGTCGGGGTGGGTTCCCGTGTCATATCGCCATCGATCGGGGCGCCGGGGCGCCTCCGTCGTGACCATCTTCCGTGGGTGCGCCAGGCTGCCGCGCGTCGCCATGGCCAGCGGTCGGGCGAGTTTTCCGTGGCCGGAGAGCAACATGATGAGTTGAGTCATCCATCCCGTTGTGCGAATCCGCGTTTTATGGCCTCTTTCAGAGGTCGATACGGTCGGATTCATGGCGGGTCCTCCGGCGGATCAGCGGCGGCCCTGGCGGCTGGATTCGGCGCGCTGTCCCTCGGCTCCGACATCGCCGGTTCGCTGCGCACCCCCGCGCACTTCTGCGGTGTCTACGCGCACAAGCCGACACGCGGGCTGGCGGCGAGCCGCGGTATGGTCGCGCCCGCCACGCCGGCACTGCCGGTCGACCTCGACCTCGCCGTCGTCGGTCCGATGGCACGCACCGCCCGCGACCTCACGCTCCTGCTCGACGTCATGGCCGGGCCGGACCCGCGCACGCTCGGCGTGGCGTACGAGCTGACCCTGCCGCGGGCACGCCACCAGCGGCTGAGCGACTTCCGGGTCCTGGTCCTCGACGAGCATCCGTTGATTGCGACCGGGTCCGCTGTGCGGGCGGGCGTGAACCGGGTGGCCGACGCGCTTGTCGACGGCGGCGCCCGCGTCGAACGGCACAGCCCGCTGCTGCCCGACCTGGCCGAAGCCGCGACGCTCTACACGCGGTTGCTGTTCTCGGGCTCCGTTGCGCGTTTCCCCGTCGACGCGTACGAGCAGCTGCGGACCCGCGCCGCCGGCCTGAGCGCAGACGACCGGAGTCTCGACGCGGCGCGGCTGCGCGGGATGGTGCTGCGCCACCGCGACTGGATCGAGGCGAACAACCATCGCGAGCTTCACCGTCACGGCTGGCGGCAGCTCTTCGCCGAGTTCGACGCCGTGGTGTGCCCGATCACGCCGACTCCCGCGTTCCCGCACGACCACAACCCCGATCTGTTGGAACGCCGGATCGACATCGACGGCGTCGAGTACCCGTACTTCGACCAGCTTGTCTGGGCTGGTCTGGCCACCATGCCCGGTCTGCCCGCCACCGCCATACCAGCGGGCCGGCCCTGCGCGGGCCTGCCGGTGGGAGTGCAGCTCATCGGTCCGATGTTCGAGGACCGCACCCCGCTGCGGCTGGCCGAACTGCTCGAGCAGCAGATCGGCGGCTTCCAGGCACCGAGGCAGGGCGTACTACCGGGTGGCCGTCGCGGATGAGGTGAGGATGAGGTGCGGAAACAATCGCCACGGCCCCTTTCTGGTGTACTCGGTTCCCACCCCTGCCAGACGCGACGCTCACGTATTGGACTCGTCGAGGATGGCGATGTCCCAGACGATCATGTCTCGGGGCCGGTGTCCGCGGCGGGGAAGAACAGGTCCTCGATCCGGCCCTTGAACACCGCGGCGATTGTGAAGGCCAGGGACAGGCTCGGGTCGAAGTGGCCCGTTTCGATGGCGTTGACTGTCTGTTCGGAGATGTCGAGGCGGTCGGCCAGGTCCGCCTGGGTCCAGTGCCGCGCGGCCCGCAGCTCGCGTAGCCGGTTGCTCATCGGACCCGCCGCGACCTGAAGATCAGTGCGACGACCGGGATCCGCCTGCTCCCCGGCGATGACCTCGCGCAGTGCGGCCACGTGGGCGCCGAGGGCGGCCCGGCCGGGCGCGGTCAGCCAGATCCACGTGGTTCGTCGGCCGCGGTGAACTCCTTTGTGGCTCCCGACGTAGCCGAGCGACGCGAGAGCGCCCACGTGTTTGGACAGCACCGAGTCGCTGACCTCAAGGCTGTCGCGAAGGGTCGAGAACTCTGCTTCGGACACGGCGGTCAGCATGGTCATCAGTCTCAGCCGGGCCGGTGCCTGCAGGTGGGCATCCAGTTGGGGCATCAGCGGCCGACCAGCACCAGCAGCGCCAGGACGGCCAGCGCGAGGGCCGAGAGGACCACCAGCCACCCGGCCGGTTCGCCGCGAGCGTGCGCCGCCGGGTCCCTCCGGTAGAGACGCAACCACCGTCGGCCGCTGCCCGCGTAGGCCAGTCCCCCGGCACACGCGCACAGGGCCACCAGCCACCACCGGCCGGTGAGGGCAGCCCAGAACGCGCCACCGAGCGCCACCGCGTACGAGCTCGCCGCGGCCCACCCCGTGCCGAGCACGACCCGGCTGGTGAGTCCCCCGATCCGCACCCCGTTGAGCCGCCGGAACCGGGACAGCTGAACGCCCGCCGTCAGGGCGAACAGGGCGGCCGCGGCGACGGCGAGCAGTCGGGTCCAGCCGGTGTCGAAGGCGACCTCCACGGCGGCCGCGGCGATCTGCAGAGCCACCGTCACGCCGATCGAGCTGTGGAAGCAGGACGGCAGCCCGAGGCCGCCGGCCAGCTGTGCCCGCGAGGCACCCGCCTCGGCCAGGGCAGCGGCAGCATCGTCGGGAGTGGGCACCGCCATCGTGTTTTCCATAGTGGAAAGTGTGACTCGAACTTTCCACTATGGCAAGTTCGCCGACCGGGCCCGACGTTCCCCCCTCGGGCCGCCGGCTATCCTGGCGCGCGATAAGCGAGCGTTATCGCGCGTCAGCGTGGGACACGCGCAGACCGGTTGATGCGTAGCGTTCTGTCGTGCGGTATAACGATACTCACTTACGTATCACCCAGGAGTCGAAACGTAACGGCTTGGTGGGTGGTGGTGACAGGGAGGGATCGTGATGAGCCGGGTGCCCCGCACGCCGCGTCAGCGGGAGGAACCGTCGGAGCCGGACGGGTCGTTCACCGCGCTCCCCCGGCCGCTCGGCGAGGCGCCCGCGCAGGGCGCGGTGGAGTCGGCGCGGGCGTACGCCGAATCCGCGGACGCCGCCGACGCGGCGGCGCGAGAACCGCAGGCCGTGCTGGACGGCGCCGAGTCACCGCCGTCGCCGTCCGGCGGCGACAGCGGTCACGTCGACGTGACGGCCGACCGCACCTCGGGTGAGGGGTCAGCCCCGGCGCCGCGGTGTGCGTTTCCCGGCTGCACACGGCCGGCGGCCGCCGCCGAGGGGCCCGGGCGTCCGCCGGGGTACTGCGCCGATCCGGCGCACAACCGACTGGCGGCCTACCGGCGCCGCCGGGAGCTGGCGGCCCGCGGTGCCGGCGAGACGGGCCGGCGCGACGCGGCGGGCGGGCGCGGCGAGGCGGCGGCCCGCGACGGGGCGCGGCCGTTGGCGGCGGGGCGGGCCCGCGCCGAGGAACTCGCCGGTCAGGTGCAGTCCCTGACCGGCGAGCTGACCCGCACCCTGGACGCGTTCGGCCGGCAGATGGCGCTGCTCGGGGACATCACCGCCGCCGAGGCGCAGGTCGAGGCCGCGGAAGCCGAAGCCGCCGAACGCGTCGCCGAGGCGGTGACCCGCGCGGTGCGCGCCGAACAGAACGCCCGTGCCGCGCAGGCCGCGCGCGCCGAGTCCGACGCGGTCGCCGCGGAGGCGGTCGCCGCCCTCGACCAGGCCGAACGGCGCCTGGAAGACGCCACCTGCGGCCTGCGACACGCGACCGAGGCCGCCGAGACCGCCCGCGCCGACGCCGACGCCGCGATCACCGCGGCCCTCGAGGCCGCCCGCGCCGACATCGCCTCCGCCCGCGCCGACGCGCAGGCACTCGTCGAGACGGCCCAGGCCCAGGCCGACCAGCGCGTCGCCGACGCCCTCGCCGCCCGCGAGCAGGCCGAGGCCGAACTCGCCCGGCTGCGCCGCGACGGCGAACGCGACGCGCGGATCCTCGCCGAACTACGCGCCGAACGCGACGCGCTGCGCGAGGACATCCGCGCCGAACGCGCCGAGGCACTGCGCGCCCGCCAGAGCGCCGACGCCGACCTCACCCGCCTGCGCGAACAGGCCGCCGCCGACACCGAACGCGCCCGCGCCGCCGCCGCCGCGGACGCCGACCGGATCCGCGCCGAATGCGACGCCCGCCTCGACACCGAACGCCACGCCGCCGCCGAACGCCTCACGGTCCTCGCCGACGCCCGCGCCGAGGCGCGCCTGCGGGCCGAACGCGCCGAACGCCAGGCCGACGACCTCGCCGCCGAACTCCGCGCCCTGCGCACCCCCACCCCACCCGCCGGCGCGGGCGGATGACGCCCTGGTCGGATGCCCGCGCGGACACCTCCGCACGCGACGTTCCGGCTGTGGCCCGGTCGTCATGGCGGCCATGATGATCGGCAGAGATGCGAGGGCACGCCCGGCCCTGCTGCGCCGGGGCTTCGCGTTGGAGTACGCCACGCTCGGCTGGAACGTGGTCGGTATCGCGGTGCTCGCCGTCGCGGCGATCGGCGCGCGGTCGGTGGCGCTCGCCGGGTTCGGCCTCGATTCCCTGATCGAGATCGGCGCGTCCACCGTGGTGATCTGGGAGCTGTCCGGTACCGGCGCCGAGCGCCAACGCCGCGCGCTCAGGCTGATCGGCGCGGGCTTCGCGCTGCTCGCGCTCTACCTGCTCGCACAGTCCACCTGGGTGCTGGCCGCCGGCTCTCACCCGCGCCACTCGCCGCTGGGCATCGCCTGGACGGCGGTGACCGCCGCGGTCATGGTCGCGCTCGCCGCGGGGAAAACCCGCACCGGCACAGCGCTGGACAATCCGGTGCTCAGAACCGAGGGCCGGGTCACGCTGGTGGATGGGCTGCTCGCGGCGGCGGTGCTGCTCGGTCTGATCCTCAACGCCCTGGCCGGCTGGTGGTGGGCCGACCCGGCGGCCGGCTATGTGCTGGTGTACTACGCGGCACGCGAAGTGAAGGAGATCTTCCTGCCCGGGCACTGAATCGACGGGTGCCCACAGCCAAGGACCTGGACGACCATCTCTCCCGCTGGTTCGGCAGGCCCACCCACTGATGTCGCCCGAGCGGGTCGGTAGCCGCGGCCCGCCCGCGGCGTCCTGGTCGCCGAGTTCGTCGTCGCCGAGTTCGTCGTCGCCGAGTTCGTCGGCGTGACCCACCCGCTTCTTCTACGCTACGTAGAAGGAACGGGTGAGGGGGTCGCGGTGACGGTGGACGTGCTGGTGGCCGGATTCGGCCCGGTGGGTGCGGTGCTCACCGCGCTGCTCGGTGAGCGCGGGGTGTCCGTGCTGGCGGTGGACCGGGCGCCGGGCGCCTATCCCCGTCCCCGCGCCGCGGGCCTGGACGAGGAGGTGCTGCGGTTGCTGGTGGGTCTTCCCGGGATGGCCGGACTGCTCGCGGAGGTCCGCTCCTCGCGGCGGGCGACGTTCGTCGGACCGGACCGGCGCCTGCTGCTCGCCGCCGGCCAGGGTCCGGCCGAACTCGGCGTGCCCGTCGGGGCGTTCATCCACCAGCCGTCGGTCGAACGTGCGCTGCGCGCCGGTATCGCCGCCATCCCGTCGGTGGAGGTCCGTCTCGGGGTGGGGGTGCGCGGGCTACGGGAGGGCGCCGAAACGGTGCGGGTGGAGCTGGACGACGCCAGCGTGGTCGAGGCCCGCTGGGTGGTGGGCTGCGACGGGGCGCCCAGCACGGTGCGTTCGTTGATCGGCGCCGGCTATGCGGGCACGACCTTCGCGCAGCCATGGCTCGTCGTGGACGTGCGCTCGGCCGAGCCGCTGCCGGTGGCACCCGAGATCGCGTTCGTGCTCGATCCGCGCCGGCCGGCGGTCACCATGCCCATGCCCGGCGGGCACCGCTGGGAGTGGATGCTGCGCCCCGGCGAGGACACCGACCAGATGACCCGCCCCGACACGGTCGCCCGGCTCCTCGCGCCGTGGATCGACCCGGCGACGGTCACGGTGGAGCGGGCCGCGGTCTACACGTTCCACGCGCGGATGGCGGGCCGGTGGCGGGTCGGGCGCGTGCTGCTCGCCGGCGACGCGGCGCACACCATGCCGCCGTTCGCCGGGCAGGGACTCGCCTCGGGTGTCCGCGACGTCGCCGCGCTGGCCTGGCGGCTGAGGGAGGTCCTCGCCGGCGTGTGCGGGCCGGCGTCACTCGACGACTACGAACGGGAACGCCGACCGCAGGTCGCGGCGATCACGGGGGTCGAGGAGGATCGGTACGGAAATTGGCGTTAAGCGGCGACCGCTGGCTGGGTCCGGTTCGGACTGGTCTACGTTGATCGTTCGTGCCGGTGGAGTTTCTGAGTGATGAGCAGGTTGCGGCGTACGGGCGGTTCGTCGGGGAGCCGGACCGGGCGGAGCTGGAGCGGTTCTTCGTCCTCGACGATGGTGATCGGAAGCTGGTCGGCCGGCATCGCGGTGAGCACAACCGGCTGGGGTTCGCGGTGCAGCTGGGGACGGTGCGCTGTCTGGGGACGTTCCTGACGGATCCACTGGATGTGCCGTGGGGTGTCGTGGACTACCTGGCGGGCCAGCTGGGTGTGGTGGATCCGTCGGTGGTCAAGCGGTATGTCGAGCGGGCGAAGACGCCGTATGAGCATTCCTGGGAGATCCGGGGGGTGTTCGGCTACCGGGTGAGGTGCCCCGTTAATTCCGGACAGGGGCCTCTACTAGAATAGGGGCAGTCCGGAGGAGATCATAGTTGACACAAA
>NZ_JALKFX010000111.1 GCF_023243045.1 Frankia sp. AgB32 | reverse complement strand
GGCGATGTCCAGAGGTATGCCCGCCGACCCGGATGACGCGTCCAGCCCCAGCGGACCAGCCGCCGTGGCGGCCGCCGGGGGCCCCCCCCCCCCCCCCCCCCCACGGCTGCCAGCATTGCCACCAGCTCCGACCGGACGGCCTGGACCACCTCGCCCAGTGCCCGGGGAAGCACGGCCGCGTCGATCAGAGCGGCGGCCCGCTCGGCGGCCTCGGGCCGCCGGTCCTTTGGCGCGAAACGGTCGAGAGACCCGAACGGACGCAGGATCGCGAGCAGCACGGCGGCGTCCGGCGAGGGCGCGAGGGGGGTGCCGGGGGCGAGCGCGAGGCGCACCTCGTCCCTGGCGGCCTGCGCGGTGGCGGGGGCTCTCACGGGGTGGCGGACGATCCGGAACACCCCGGCGACGTGGCCCTTCTCGGTCCCGACAACGCCTTCCTCGACCAGGCGGTTCGCCACCGCCTCCCGCACCGGGGCCAGCTCCCCGGCGAGCAGGCGCACAGCGGTGTCCAACGAGGGGGCCGGGTCCGCTGCGGCGATCGGGTCGAACGCCGCCCGGGCCAGCGGGTTCTCCGCCGGGAACGTGGGGCCGGGGGACAGGGTGCGGTTTTCCTCGTCGAGGCGGAGATACCCGGCCATCGTCAGGTCCGCGAGCAGGGCGGCGGCGTAGGCCACGTCGGACCCGGCGCCGAGTAAATCCATTCCGGCGTCGTTCAGCGAGAGGAGAAAGAACTTCTCGGCAACAGTGACGTCCATGGCCGGACATCATCACACGTACCTGGACCGCCCGTTCCGCGATGATCGGGAAATCCGTGTCGTCATCTGACCTGCATCTGGTATTTCCCTGCTGTTTTCTGGTTGGTTTCTGGCGGCTGTCTGGGCGAGGCCGGTGGCCCCCCGCCCAGGAGCCGGCTGAACCGCGCGCCGGCATTGGCCAGCCGCAGCCGCAGCCGAAGGTCCCAGTCCTCCAGGCCCGCCGCCAGGTGCCGCCAACCACCGATTGCTCGAACAGCGGCGCCCCGTCTACCAGCGCCCAACCCACCGGCCGGGCCCCGGCCCGGCCAGGTGTTCCGCGGCGCACTGGTGGATCAAGGTGTGGTGCCCGCGTCGTCGCGGGCCCGGCCGAGCAGGCCGTCGCGTCCGCCGTAGCGGGCCTCGATCAGCGGGGAGTAGTCCGGGCCGCGGCGCAGGGACAGGCCGCCGTCCACGTTCACGATCTGGCCGGTGATCCGGCTGGCCCGGGGCGAGAGCAGGAAGCTGACGAGCTGGGCCACGTCGTCCGGGTCGGAGGCGCCGCCCAGCGGGGTGTTCTGGTCGTAGCTTTCGTACACCGGCGTACCCGGCGTGATGAAGCTGAGGATCTCCGTCGAGGTCAGCCCGGGGCGGACGGCGTTGAACCGGATGCCGGCGGCGCCGTACTCGTCGGCCGCGTTGCGGATCAGCTCCTCCAGCGCGGCCTTCGCCACCGGGTACGCGCCGAACAGCGGATGGGTGATATGGCCGGCGATCGAGGAGACGGCCACGAACGAACCCGAGCCGGCGCGGGAGAACAGCGGCACCGAGCTCTTCACCAGCAGCATGGCGCCAATGACGTTCAGCTTCAGTACGCGCTCGAACTCCGCCGCGTCCTGGGCGTGCAGCGGCGCGAGCCTGCCGCCGCCGCCCGCGTTCGCCACCACGCCGTCCAGGCGGCCCTGCCACTCGGCCGCGGCGGCGACGACCCGCGCCACGTCGGACTCACTGGTCACGTCGGCGATGTGGTGCCGAACGGCCTCCCGGCCGAGGTCGGCGTTGATGGACTCGGCGGCGGAGCGCAGGGTCTTCTCCGTCCGGCCGCAGATGGTCACCCACGCGCCCTCGCTCGCGAGCCGCCTCGCGACGGCCGCGCCGATGCCCGTGCCACCCCCGGTGACCAGCATCGACAGCTCCGCAACCTCGTCAGTCATCCCTGTGGTCTCTTCCCTCGATCAGCATGGACGGGCCCGGTTCGTCGACCGGCGTCAGGGACGAACGTAGGCCATCGGCGCCGCCGGAGTCGACCAGCCCGGGTCACGACCGTCCAGCCGGGTGACCACGTCGCGATGTCGCTCGTCCCGTCCTGTGGCGTCTGCTCCTGGTGTCGCTCCGGCCGCGTCTTCCTCTGCAACGAGGGCGCGAAGCTCGCGGCCATGTACTACGGCATCAAACGGGCCGTTGCCCTGGTCAACACCGATCCCGACCTCGCGGCTCTGGTGATCACCGGGGTCGGCGACGTGTTCGCGCCCGGTGGGGACCTCGGCGCCCGCAACGAGCCGGGCGACGTCGGGCCCGACATCCTCGGGCCCGACATCGTGCCGTTCCTGGCCGTCCAGGACAGCCCGGCGCCGGTGATCTCCGCCGTCAACGGCATCTGCCAGGGCGGCGGCCTGCTCATCGCGGCGATGTCGGACATCGCGGTGGTCAGCGACGCGGCCATCGACTACCAGACGATGTTCTGGTCGCTGGAACACTCCGCGGAGACCCCCGCCCGGTGCGTTCGCCCGGCTGCACGACACCGTCGACGCCCAGCCGGTCGACGGCGCGCGGTCAGCACCTGGGTAGCGCGGTCAGACCCGAGCCCCGGGGCAGGGCCGCGCCGGTGGGACCGGTCGTCACGACCGGGAGGTGCCCGGCCGGTGGAGAGGCGCCGGTGAGCACGCCGGCCAGCCCCGTCATGGACGCCTGGTCGGTGGAGTAGGTGGCGAGCCAGGCGGCGGGCGCCGGCGGCGGGTGGTAGGGCGCCCCGGTGGACACGACCACCGAGCCGGGGGTGGCCCGGGCCGCGGCGGCGTCACCCGCCAGGACGATCGTGACCGCTCGGCTCCCGGCAGCACCCGGCGGCCCGCTGGCCGCGGCGGACGAGCCGGCCGGGGTGACGGCGACGTGCCGTTCGACCAGCGCGGTTCGCAGCCTGGCCGCTGCCGTCGAGGTGCCGGCAACCGTGACCGTCGTGCCGGCTCGCAGCGGGAGCACCCCGCAGGACTGCGCGAGCAGGGTGACGGAACGGGCGGCGAGCCGGGCGGCCACCGCGGCGCCGTCGGTGGCCGGGGTTGGCTGGACGTGCGCGAGGCGCCACTTCAGCAGCAGCAGCCGCCGGACCGACTCGTCGATCCGGCTCGCCGGAATGCGGCCGGAGCGGACCGCCGCGACCAGCCCGTCGCGGGCCTCCACCAGCTGCGGCGGCATGAGCAGGAGGTCGTCGCCGGCCAGCACGGCACGGACCGCCGCCTCGCCGGGTGAGTAACGCTTCGTGATCGCCGCCATGTTGAGCGCGTCGGTCACGACCACCCCGCCGAAGCCGAGGTCACGACGCAGCAGGCCGGTCACCGCCGCGGCGGACAGGGAGGTCGGCAGGCGGCTGTCGACAGCGGTGGCCAGCAGATGCCCCACCATGACCATCGGTATGCCGGCCGCGATCGCGGCCCGGAACGGCGCCAGGTCCACCGCGCCCAGCCGCGCGCGGGAGGCCGTGACCAGCGGCAGATCCTGGTGGCTGTCCACGGAGGTCGAGCCGTGGCCGGGGAAGTGTTTCGCGGCGGCCGCGACGCCCGCCGCGGTGAAGCCTTCGACCGCTGCCGCGGTGAGCTGGGAGACCGCGGCCGGGTCGTCACCGTATGAGCGTTCCCCGATCACCGGGTTCGCCGGGTTGGTGTTGACGTCGGCGTCGGGCGCGAAGTCAACGTTCACGCCGAGCGAGCGCAGGTCCGCTCCGGTCACCCGGGCGGCGTCGCGGGCGTCCTCGACGCGGCCGTCGGCGCCCTGGGCCATCGCGCCGGGCAGGAGCGTCACCCCGTCGCGGATCCGCAGCACCGTGCCCTGCTCCTGGTCGGCGCCGATGAGCAGGGGGACCGGCGCCGCCGTGTAGAGGCCGGTGGTGAGGTCACGGACCTGCTGGGGAGCGACGATGTTGTCGGGCAGCGCGCCCGGCCCGGGGCCGCCCGCGTCGAACAGCACCACGCCGCCGAGCCCGAGGTCACGCACGGCGTCGGCGGCCGTGTCGGTGCCCGCCACCAGCCGGTTGCCGGCAACCGCGGCCGGGGACCGGTCACCGGCCGAGGTCCCGAACAGGTAGCCCATGAGCATCTGGCCGATGCGCTGGTTGAGGTTCATGCCGGCCAACGCCGACTCCACCCAGCGGGACGCCTCCCCTCCACCGGGCGTCGCACCGCTCGGCGCGGCACCGGCCGAGGGGGCACCGGACGCCGGGGTGGGCGGCGTCGAGGCCACGCCGATGGCCGACCCGAGCGCCGCGCGACTGGGCTCGGCCGCCGCCGCGGGCGGCTGCTGGGCCGCCGACCGAGTACCCGACTGCTGACAACCTGCAACGAGCAGCACGCCAACGAGCAGAATCACGGCGGAACGCAGATACCGCGCCTGCCTCACCGGGGAACGCGCGCTGCCGGTGCCGTCCGGCCTGATTGCCCTGATGGTTGCTCGACCGCCTTTCCTGGCCGGCTTCGGCCGGCATCCGCTGCGGGACGGAATCCGCCCCGCAGCGGGGTTTGCCGAAATAATACCGGCCCGATCTGCGCCGGCCTGGGTGCCTTCGACGGCCGGGTCGGCGTTTTCGGGGGTGGCGGTCCCGGTGTCGATCCGAGGCCTGGCGTCGCCGCCGCACCGGCGCAGGAACGCCGAGCCATCCGTGGCTCGGTCGGTAGGAGACGCGCCGACGGGTGAATGAACAACCGGGGCGGGAATTCGGCCAAAGTGGCTACGTGGCACGGCGACAGCACTCCCACGTCAGTTTGCTGACATTCACGCAGGGCGGAGGATTGGGTGTGCATAGAGTTTCTCTGTGATGGGCATTTGTGAGCGCGGATGTCGGCGGTCTCGATGTTCGGCCGCCGTGGCGCGGTCGGCGAGGCGAGGCGGCACATCCGCACGCTTTTGGGCCATCCGTCGTCAGTGTTGTCGCGCTTCTAACATTCGGCGCTGTCCGGGTGCCGGGCCAGGTTGCATCGGCCCTGCTCCGCCCGGTCGGGACCGGGCGGCCGACCCCGTCGGCGGCCGGGCGCCGGCCGGTCCGGATTCTGGCCGTCCGGCCGTGTGAGGCGCTGTGTCCGCAGAGCGAACCACGTCCGCACCACCCGTATGAGTACCGATGGGCTACCGCCAGCGGCCGTCCGTCCGTCGACATGTCACTCTGTGAGGTAGCCGGTTCTCCACGGGCTGGCCATCGCCCCGCGGGGCATCTGTCCCGCGGACGGAACGACGCACGCCCTCGGGCGTGCCGAGAAGCTGGTGGGATCGAGGAGGCGTGGCGACCTATCTGCTCGGCCTCGCGGCCGCGGTGTGTTTCGGCGTTGCCGCCGTCATCCAGCAACGGGTGGCGTTCACGGCGCCGCCGGGTGACGTCCTGCGGCTACGCCTGCTGCTGTGGCTGGTGCGACGGCCGCTGTGGGACCTCGGCGTCGCCATCGGCGGTCTGGGCAGCCTGCTGGCCGCGGCGGCGCTCACGCACGGCGCGGTCGCCCTGGTCGAGCCGCTGCAGATCTGCCAGCTCCTGTTCGCGCTGCCGTTGGCCGCGCTGCTCGCCCGGCGGGTCGTGCCGCGGCGGGACTGGCTCGCCGCCGCGGCGACCGCTGCGGGGCTCGCTGTGTTCGTGGCCGCCGGGGCCCCCGACTCGGGCCAGGCGGGCCATGCCACGACCGCCGGCTGGGTGACGACCGGCGTCCTGATCGCGTTGATGGTCTTCGCCGCCACCTGGGGCACCAGACGCCTCACCGCCGTCCGCCGCGCGCCGCTGCTGGCCGGCGCGGCGGGGGTGCTGTCGGCGTTGCAGGCCGCTCTGGTCAGCGGGGCGGGCCACCTGCTCGCGACCGGCGGGGTCGGCGGACTGGCACGATCCTGGTTCCCCTTCGCGATCGTCGCCGCGGCGGTGATCAGCGCGGTTCTCGCGCAGAGCGCCTACGAGATGGCGCCGCTGCCCGCCTCACTGCCCGCGTCGGTGAGCACGGAGCCGCTCGTCGGGGTCGCGATCGGCGTCGGTCTGCTGGGCGGTGGGCTGCGGCTCACCCCGCTGGCCATCGCCGCCGAGGTGATTGGCCTGGCCGTGATGACCGTCGGCGTGCGGACCCTGGCACGCTCGCCCCTGATCACCGGGCAGCTCTCCCGGCTCGCCGCCCGGCAGGCGCAGGGACGCCTGTCGCGGTTGGAGGAGCAGGTACACCACGACCTGGAGCGACTGCGCCACGACCTGCGGCACAGCCGGCGGACCGGTCCGAACAGCCCCGCCACGCGGCGACTGCGCCGACGCCTCAACCGTGACCTCGACCGGATCGGAGCGGAGCTCGCCAGCCTCGCCGACGAACGGGACCGGTTCGAGGAACAACTGCAACCGGCCCGGCCGCCGGCGCTGACCCGTCCCGGCGGCCGACGGCGAGGACCGTCGCCGCGTGCCGGCCGCCCCGGGGACGCCGCCGCGGGTGCGGTCCGTCGCCGCTCGCGAAGCGGCGCGTCCCCCGCGGACGCGATGGTCGGTGCGAGCCCCGCGGGCGCGGACAGCGGCGGCGGACGTGCCGGGACCGCCGGTGCCGCCACCCGGGCGCGGCGTGGCCGCACCCCGGCGGTCAGAGCCCGAATCTCCGCGTCGGTGGCCGCCGGCGAGCTCTCCGACGGCGCCGGTGGGGTCGCGATGGCGAGTGGGCGGCCAGCCAGCCGGCGGGCGAGGACCCTGCTCGGCGATGACCTGGTGCCTGTGGATGGCCTGCATGCCGCGCGCGGCGAACTCGACGCGCGGGCCGAGGACCTGCGCCGGCAGGCAGAACGCCTTCGTCGCGCAACCCGCCGGGTTCTCGCCGCGCCGGACGGCGCAGCCTGAGCCGTCGGCCACTGCCCGTCGCCCCGGTCGGTGAACCTGCCGCTCCGGCCGGTGAGCTGGGTGGCCCGGCCGCGTTACCCCGTGGCCTGGTAGCGCAGATACACCACTCCGCTGGAGAACCGGCGCTCGTCGCGCAACTCCAGCGTGACGCGGGCATCGTCAGGCAGCGACCGGACGCCGCCGCCGACCACGATCGGCGTGAGGAACAGGTGGTACTCGTCGACCAGGCCGGCTCGGATGGCGTGGCTGGCGAGGGTGGGGCCGCCGATGGACACGTTGCGCTGTGCCGAGGCGACCAGCGACCGGACCGCGGCCGGGTCGAACTCCCGTTCCAGGCGCGTCCGCGGCGCCGTCACGGAGGCAAGCGTCGACGAGTAGACGACCTTGTCGGCCGCCTGCCAGAGCCGGGCGAAGTCGTGCGTCACGGCGTCCGGGTCCGGCTGACCGTCGCTGGTCGGCGGCCCGGTCGGCATCGTCTCCCACACCGACATCACCTCGTACATGCGCCGGCCGAGCAGATAGGTGCCGGTGGGCCGTTCCAGCTCGTTGATGAAGGTGTGGACCTCCTCGTCCGGGGCCGACCAGGAGAAGTCGCCGCTCGCATCGACCACGTACCCGTCGAGTGACGCGATCGTCGTGTAGGCCAGCCTGGCCATGTCCCGCTCCTCCGCTCGACGAACCGCTGTTGACGGTAGCGCCGTGCACGCTCTGCCCCGCTGGCGGCTTCGCCCGCGGCGAGGTCAGCGGCGCGCCTTCCTGAACCCCGGCAGCAGCGTCTGGACCAGCGCGTCCGTCTCCGCCTCGGCGCGACCGCCGCGACGGGTGCCACTGCTGCTGATCGTCCGATACATCTCGCTTGCAACCGCCTCCAGCGTCCGCCGGTCGCCCCTGGCCGCCACCGTGCGCAACAGGTCCCGCCAGAGGATCTGGGAGGTCGGTACCGCCCGCAGCCCCGTACGGCAGGCCGCCATCGCGGTCATCGTGTCGCCGAAGTCCAGCGTGAGTCCGGCGAGCCGGTGGGCCACGTCGACAACGCCTGCCCGGGTGCCGCGGGCGATCGGCCCGGCGGTGGCCCAGCGATAGCGGTCGGCCGGCAGGTTCGTCCACAACGCACCGCTGACCATCCGCAACGCTGTCGTCAGGTCCGCCTCGGTGTCGCTGCCGGGCATCTCGGCCCGGTGGTTGTAGGCGACGAACAGCTCCCAGTCGCAGCGCACCTCGGGAGCCAGCCGCCAGCGGCCCTCTGGATCGGCGGCGAGCCTGGGCCGCCCCTCGGCGTCGACTCCCAGCCAACGTCGCGTCTTCTCCAACGCGGCTACCACCGCGTCGCCGCCGCCCGGGTCCGTGCCCGCGAAGGAGATCTCCTCGGCGAGCTGGTGGCGGTGCGCCCCCTCGCGGTGCAGCGCGAGATACACGACGATCTCGGTGAGGAGATCGGCGTCGACGGCCGGCAGCGGCCCGGGCGCCTCCACCGTCGGCACGCCCAGGAGGCGTACCTGCGCCTCGCCGGTGGCCGGCGGCTCGTCGGTCGCCCGCGGCAGTGGAGGTTGCGCCGCCGGGAACGGGTCAGCGGCCCGCGGGACCCGACCGGGAATGGTCGGATCCCCGTCGGAGTAGGACGGCGCGGCAGGCAGTCCGGCTGGCAGGCTCGCCGCCGGGGTCGGCTGTGGCGCGGCGGACTTCGCCTCGTTCGGCGGCGGCACCGGCGGACGCGGTGGGACCTGACGCGGCGGCGTCGGGACCCGTTCCACCGGCATGCCATACCGCCCCGGCCCGGGCGGTTGGTCCAACGCGCCGGGACCTGGTCCGCTGGCGAGGGCGGCCCGCTCGGGTCCGGGGGCTGCGGTGACAGCGGCCTCACGGTTGGCCCGCATACGTGGCGTCTCGAAGTACAGCACCGGCGGAACGAGGGGAATGTCGGTGGGTCGGATCAGCGGTCGCTCGGGATGGGACGGCAGGCCGGGGCCGGTGGAACCACGGTCGTCGTCGTTCCCGGCGGAGTCGGGCACGGATGCCCGCGCAATGGCCGCCGGCCGGACCGGCCGCGGCTCCACAGCATCGGGCGCGGCCGCCGGGCTCGGTGTGATCGGCGGGAGCGGCGCGCCCGGTGTCATCGGCGGTGGCTCGGTCGGCTGGCGTCGTCCGTTGGCGGGCGGCCGGGTCGAATCCTGGTCCACCGCCGCCGGAAGAGCGGGGGCAGGCCTGGCGCCGCCCGGCGTCAGGCCGGTCGAGGATTCGGTCGCCGACGCAGGCGGGGGTGGCGTCCACGGCACGACGCCCGGCACCGAACCGCGGATCGCGGGCGGGCGAGTGACCTCGTCGACCGGCAGCGGGTTCGAACTGCGGCCGCCCGGCGTCACCTCGGGGCGCGGCTGCGCACCCGTGTCGCCCGGCACCGGTGGCGGTGCCGCCGGTTCCGGTCGCGACAGTTCGTCCGCCGGCGGGGGCGCGTCCCGGAACAGGGCGGCTATCGCTGCGTACTCCACCGGGGCGAGTGACTGTGCCCAGACGTCGACGCCGAGAACGCCGAGCGACATGCGGTGGTCCGCGCCCACGGTGAACCGCCACTGTGCGGCCCGCGAATCCCCGATGGTCAGGACGCCGATGGCGTGGCGGCGACCCCGCGCCATCCGGACAAGCCGGTCCGTCTCCTCCTCGCCCGCCGGCTCGGCCAGGATGAGCAGGTCGGGTGCGAGTGCTCCCGGATTACCGGCGATGCGTTGGCCAGCCTCCAGCGGAAAGTCGTCGCCGCCCAGGTGGCCCGCGGTGTCGTCGTCCTCCGGTTCGGACAGCTCGTCGAGGGCGGCGGCCGCGCTGGGCGCCGTCCACAGCCGTTCCGGCACGACCGAGAGCAGGTCGTCGAGCGCCTGGTCCGGCGGGAACCCGACGAGGCAGACCCGGAGGTCGTCCGACCAGAGGTTGGTCGCGAGTTCAAGCGCCACGGCGACTGCGACCTGCAGCGCGATCGTCCGGTCGCCCAGAAGGCTGATCACGCCAGGTGCCCCCTCGAGGTCCACCAGGATGCGTGAGCCGGCATCGTCGTGTCCGAAGCTCACCAGGGCGGGGTAGGGCGCGGGGATTTCCTGCGTGGCAGCGGGACCGTCGTCCGCCAGGACCCCGGGGATCCGGTCGATCCGCCAGGACCCGTCGATCTCGCCTGCCGCCCATGGCGATGGCGGGGGCTCGGTCTCCGCCGGAGCCATGTGCAGGATCAGCGTTTCCTCGGTGAGGATGGCGGCATAGACGGGGGGGAGAAGACGTCCCTGCGTGGTCAGCCCGACGGCGAGCGCTCGTAGCGACCGGTCGAGGAACCGCGCCGCTTCGGTGTCCGCCGCGAGCAGGAGCGCCTGCTCGACGGGGCTGGCTGGCTGCCCGGCGACGCCGGTCCGCCGCCTGGCCAGCGCCACGAGAACCCCGGCGGCGAGCAGGCCGGCGGAGGTGAACTCGACCGGACCCAACGCCGGTACCAGTGATGCCTCCGCGAGGTGCGGCGACGGCGGCTGCCCGCTGACGAGGTGCGCCGGAGGACCGTCGTCTATCGGGATGGGATGCGCCTCTGCCCGCTCGACCAGCTCCAGGTCGGTGCCGCGAGGCCCGTCGTCGTCCGCATCGTCGTCGGTCCCCGACCAGCCGCTCGTCGGTTCCGGCATCCGCATGACGCGCAGGCCGTCTCCCTGCGCGTCGGCCGGGAGCAGGAGCACCCACCCGGCGTGGATCAGGGAGGGCTTGGACAGCGTCCGGCCGTCCGGCTGGGTGCGACCTTCGTTGAGGTCGAAGATCTCCCGGTAGCGCAGTCCGTCTCCCAGGAAGCGTTCCGCAATGCCCCAGAGAGTGTCGTGGTGTCTTCCTTCGGCGGGTTGTACCTCGTAGAGCTTCACCACCCGCTCGCCTGGCACCAGCTGGCTGTGCCGATCAATCAGCGGGCTGGCCAACTCCGGCGGGTCGACCTGCCAGGCAGGATGCGCCTGGATCTCCTCGTCACGATGTGTGGCCTCCGCCGGCACCGCGTCAGTGAGGTCTTCTCCAGTGTCGTCGTACAGATCATCGGATATCTCGGCACCGTGTGGATCCGGGCCGAAGGCGTCGTCGAACGGATCGTCGTCGGCTACGTCCTCGTGATCCGGGAGCGGCGCATATCCGGCGCTCGCCGGAGCGGGCATGTCCGGGTGGAGAGTCAGCGCGGCGGGCGCGGACTCGAACGGGACGGCCGGATCACGGATGACGCCGGGGCCCGCTGCTGCGGTCCAGGCCTGCGGCGCCGAGACCGAGCTGTTCTGCGCCATCTGGAGGGCCGGGACGTCCAGCGGGACCGGGGCCGACGGCGGCGCGGCGGGTGCTGGCGGCACGAGTTGCGGCCGCAGCGGAGTCGGGGGAACCGCGCGCGGAACCCCCGCGGATCGGTTCCGTTCCCCAACGGCCGCCACCTGACTGTAAGTAACCGGGACGACCAGGGCGGCCGTCCCCGAGAGCAACAGCGCGGTGACGACCAGCCGGCGGGCGAGGACCTGCGGGATGCCGCCAAGGGGGATGCGGGGGGCAAGTCCGCTACCGCGCAGCTCCGCCCGCCATTCGGTGACGAGGCAGGCGACGAAGTGGAGCCAGATGGCCCAGAGGACCAGCGACAGCGCCGCCCGCGCGACGGCGCCGCCGCCCCCGTCGTGCTGAATCGGCGCGCCGAGCACCAGTGCGAGAAGGACGGGTACGCCGACGATCGCGAGGATGATGACGCCGAGGGCCACGAGGGCACGTAGGCGGTCGCGCGCTCGCTCATCAGGGGTTCCGACCGGCAGTACCTGCCGGCTCGGAACAGACGTGCTGCTCGTGACACCGGATCCCCCCGGCGTTGCGCCCGCGTCGCGAGAGTCCTGCTGTGCGGATCCGGAGGCGGGCGGACCGCCGCCTGATCGCCCTGCGCGGTCGCTGCGGGTCGGCGGCCGCGAGGGCGACGGTGCCGAGGGGAACGGCGTGGTCGACATGGATCGCCCCCGATCAGGCGCAGGGTCGGGCGGACGAGTGCGCTGGCGGTGCAGCGGTGCCCGGCCGCCGGGCATCCCGCCCGGCGCTCATGCTAGGTCGGCTGAGCAAGCAATCCGGTGCGAACGGTAAGTTTTCCCGCATTTTTGTGATCATTGATGAGATTCGTTCTTCATGGGGACGTTGGCTCCGACGTGGTGCGGCGAGGTGCTGCGTCGCGAGACCACGCCGGCCTGCCGGTCTGGTCCGGACCGGCAGGCAGGGGCGGTGCGCAGTAGGCATCCGGCCTCCTTACGCCCGCTGCGACGGCGGACGACAGCGGTACGAACCCGGCGTAACCGTACCAGTGCGGTTGCGGAGCGGGAGCATCGGCTGACAGATTCCGGATAGCTTCCACACGATGGGCATTCAGCGTCCGGTCAATGGGTGTGCCTGCGCGATCAATCTCGCGGTAGGTGACCGCTTTGGTGCATCTGGGTCATGTTAGCGGGCGTAATACTCGACGACGAGCTGTTCGTCGCATATCACCGGAATCTCGGCGCGCTGCGGCCGTCGATCGGCGACAACGGTGAGTCGGCGTCGATAGACCTCCAGGTAGGACGGTGGGTTCGTGGCGGGATCTGGTGTCTCGGCGACAAGCCGGAACAAGGTCATCTCGCGGCTACGAGGTGCGACGGAAATGACGTCGCTGGGCTGAAGGCGCTGGCCCGGCCGGTCGACGCGCTGACCGTTGACGTGGATATGTCCGTGACTGACGAACTGTCGAGCCTGAAGATCGTCTTGGCCAGCCCGGATCGCCGGACTGTTGCGCCGAGGCGGCACTCGAGGTCTTCGATGAGGGTGTGACCGGTCCGACCCGAGCCTCGCGCCGCGGCGGCGAAGGCGGCCCTCAGCTGCTTCTCGCTGACGTGGTACTGGAAGCGCAGACGCTGCTTCTCCCGCAGCCGCTCCTTGTAGGCGTCATCGTCACGCGACGGTGACCATGAACGCCCGGCAGAAAACATCGCCGGTCGTAGTGTCTCGCCGCCTTTTCCGTGAGGGGCAGGCCCAGGATCCGGCTCAGTTTGACGACCGGCTTGTGGCGCATCGCGCTCCTCTCATTTAAGTTAGGTAAACCTAAGTAAGTCACCATAGCTGCAGGGTCGAGGTGGAGGTACGTATGGCGGACCAGCGGCGACGCGCTGAAGGCGCAGCGATCAAGACGGCTGCTACCTTGATCAGCTTGGCGCCCTATGCCAACCTCGCGTTGTGGGGCGGCCGAGTTGTGTACGGCCTCCGCTTCGTCGCGGCGCCCGCCGAGGCAGCGCTGGCGCTGGACGAGCCCGACAGTTCGCCGGCAGCTCCCTGGCCGCACGCGGGGGTCTCGCCGGCCCATCCAGTAATCGGATCCACCGCTCCAGAGCCGTCGGCGGCCGTGGGTGGAGCGCCGACGCCGCGCGCGGGCCGGATCCTCCTGCTCGCTCCCGCCGCGTTGGCGGGTCCGTTCGGCGACGAGGATGTGGCCGCCAGGCTGAACTGCTGCGGGCCGGCGCCTGATACAGGTCGCTGGGCGTCCGTCGCGTTCGGGGGTTGGGTGTCCCCGGCAGCCGCCGCGCTGTCGCGAGCCGCCGCGATCAGTTTCGCTGAGCGGCATCCGACTCCGGATCTGCTCGGGCTGGGGTCCGGGTGGCTGCTGCTGCACCTGGAGATCGCTGAGGCGGTGGTTCGGACAGAGCGTGCCTGCGTCCTGCTCGACACGGACGAATCTGCTCTCTCGCGGATCGCGCGACTGATCGGCGTTGCGTCCTTTGGCTGGTCATCCGGCGTTCTGGATGTCGTTCTGGATCTCGGCGAGCCTGGCACGAAGCTGGTCGAGTTGGCTGTGCAGGTCCGTCAGGGTCCGTTCGTAGCCCGGCCAGACACTGGTGCGGAAATCGACCGCGCCGCGCCCGTCCCAGTTCTCCGGGTCGGTGAGGGTCCTGGCAGTGGAGCGCAGGTCGTCGAAGTGGCTCAGGAGCGGACCGTTGACGATCGAGGCGAGGCCGGCGATCGCGCTGACTGCCTCAGGCGTGCTGCGTACGGTGAGATCGGACGAGGTCATGGTGGGCTCCCTGCCGTGGCTGGTGCGGCGAGTCGGTCCGTGCGGTGTGCGGCGCGGTCATCAGCTCCCCGCCTCGGCGGTCCTCCTGTTGATCTCGGCGATGCCGTGGGCGAGCTCGGTGAGGTTGGCGTGCAGCGTGGTGAGCGCGTGCTGGACGTCCGGCCAGATCTGGCCGCGGAAGACCTGGGCTTTCGGGCCCTCCCAGTGCCGCGGATCCGCCAGGGTGTTGCCGTGGTTGACGAGGTTCGTGGCCGTACGCTGCAGACCGGGTAGGAGCTGACTCATCCGGCCGGCGGCCTGCATCGCCGCCGGGGTGGTGACCGTTCTCATGGGACTCCCTTGGTGGGGACGGGCGATCAGAGCAGGGCAGAGGTTGCCTCGCGGGACAGACGACCTGGACGGGTGTGACCGAACCGTGCCGGACGATGACGCCGCGTCCGGGTGGCTGCGCGGCCGCGCCGCCCCGAGAAAGCTGGACGCCGAGGAGATCGCCGTCTGTCGTTCGTCTGGGAGAAAGCAGCAGGCCGTGCCCCTCTCGACGGACGTCCACCGCAAAGCCGCGGTAGTGCAGGAGCAGCTCCTCTGTGTGCCCGGCCAGGACCAGAGCGCCCCCCGTGTCCCGGGCCTGCCGCCAGTGGTCGGCGAGTGTCGTTGCTGCCGGCTCACCGATCAGCTCGGCGTCGTCGACCAGCACGACGCTCGGGCGCGGTCCCGCCTGCTGTCCGAGCCAGGACCGCGGGTCCGGCGGTGGCCAGGGCACGCCGTCCGGAAGTAGCGGGGTGGCGCGGCCGGACCCTGTCGCGCCGGGACGGTTGAGGTCGGCGTCGAGGAAAGTGACACCCGGATGGCCCAGCAGGCTGCGCATCGCCGACGCGCGTGGTGTGACGGCGATGACCGGCTCGCCGGCGGCGAGCAGCGACAGCGCGATCGTCAGCAGAGTGCTGCTGCGACCGGCGCGCGGCGGGCCGCCGATGACGAACCCGGGGGCCTCGGTGAGATTGATCTCGATGACGTCGAGTTCGTCACCCCCGAGTCCGAGTGCCACCCTTCGGTCCGAGCCGGCTGAGCCGCTGACCGCCCGGCGACCGCGTGTCCGGACCATGCGGCTGTGGTCGACCCGCTCCGGCAGCCGTTCGATGCGAAAGGGGCGATGGTCGGCCCACCGGGGATCGGCGGCGGTCACCTGCGCGGCCGCGTACCTGCCCACTGCTCGCAACGCCGCCGTCTGGGCCTGTCCGGACGGCTCGGCGTCGAGCAGTCCCAGCTGAACCTCGACCGGATTGGGAAAGCGCCCGCCGATCGCCATGCCTCGTCCAGCGGGCAGCCGCTCGGGCATGTCAGCCGTCGTGAGGCCGGCGAGCGCGTAGTCGGCCTGGTCCGCCATCCGCAGGACCAGCCGCTCCTCGATCAGCGAGGCGACGCGTCCGGTCAACGCGCGACGGTCCGCGGACAGCACGACGCGCAGGCCGGCGGCGGGTCCTTCCCGCAGCAGCCGCAGCAGGCTCTCGACCAGGTCCCCGCCCGCCAGGTCCTCGAACTCCGCGAGAAATCCCTCGAAGCCGTCGACCAGGAGAACCAGGTAGGGCAGGCCGGCGGCACCGTCCGAACGGCGCGCCTCGCGCAGGTCCGCCGCCGCGTCGGCGGCGAACTGTCGCCGCCGTCCTTCCACGGTGCTGGTCAGCCGGGCGAGCAACCTGCTGACGCGCTCGACGTCGTCCCGGCCGACGAGCGCGCCAGTGTGGGGGAGAGCAGTCAGCGCGGCGAGGGCGTCGCCGCCACAGTCCAAACCGTAGATGTGCACGTCCTGGGGCGACAGCGCGGCAGCGATCGCGCCTGCCACGGTGCGCAGCGCCGTGGATCGCCCTGATCGGGAGGCGCCGACGACGAGCAGGTGGCCGCCGTCGACGACATCGAAGGTGAACGGCCGCTGGGTCTGGAGATCGCAGTGGTCGGCGAGCCCGATGGGCACCGCAGGGAGGCTGCCTGGCGTCTGGCGGTACGGCGAATCCAGCACGGAGATCTGGTCGGGCAGCGGCGAGAGCCAGGGGCGCCGCTGGGCGGGCACGTGCAGTGCCGCGGCGGCCCCGCGCACCGCGTGAACCAGGGCGGTCAGCTCGGTCTCTCTGGCGGAGTCGGTCGGAGCCTCGTTTCCAGGAGTCCATCCGGTGGTCTGGTCCGGCCAGGGCAGCGGAATCACCTCGGGCGGGGGCGCGGTGGCCTCGATGTTCGCGGTCGGAGCCGGGCCGCCGACCCAGCCTGTCTGCACCACCGACACGCGATCTGGTCCGGTTCGTAGCACTGCTCTACCCGGCGTCGCCGTCGAGAGGAGAGCGGCGTCTGGTCGGCCGACGATGTCCTCGCTCTCAGCGGTGTCCGTCACTCGCAGTGCGATGCGGAGATTCGTGTTGGCCCGGATCTCGGGCGAGACGACTCCGCTCGGACGCTGGGTGGCCAGCAGAAGGTGTAGGCCCAGAGATCGGCCGCGCTGGGCGAGGCCGACGAGGCCAGCCACGAATTCGGGCAGCTCTCGGGCCAGCGAGGCGAACTCGTCCACGACGAGGAGAAGCCGGGGGGGAACGGTGCCGGGTGGCCGGGACTGCAGCGCGAGCGCCTCCAGATCCTTGGCCTGGAACCGGGCGAGCAGTTCCTCGCGGCGGCGTAGCTCGGCGGACAGCGAGACCAGGGCGCGCCGAACCAGATGCGGGTCCAGATCCGTCACGAGGCCGACGGTGTGCGGAAGCGCGGCACACTCGGCGAACGCACTGCCTCCCTTGTAGTCGACCAGGACGAAGACCATCTCGTCCGGCCGGTAGGTCATCGCGTGCGCGATGATCATCGTCTGCAGCAGCTCGGACTTGCCCGATCCGGTCGTCCCCGCGATCAGGCCGTGCGGGCCGTCGCGGACGAGACTCAGGTGGAATGGCCTACCGTTGGCGACGCCGATCGGCACGGGACGCTCGCCGGCCGCGGCCGGCGTTCCCTGGGCGGTCTGCCACCGCCGACCGACCGCCGCTGAAGTCGGTCGGTCCAGGCAGATGATCTCCGAGAGGGGTACGGAGACGGGCAGCGCGCTGTCGTCGCCTCCCGGATCACGCAGCGGTGCAAGCGCACGCGCGACCGACTCGCACCATCGCGCGGACCCGACGAGTCCTGACGGGCTTCGGTGACTGCCGGCTGGCCCGACGAGATCGGGACTGATGCCCTCGACGGCTGGGCCCCGATCCTGCCGCATCGCCAGGTGGCGGCCCGCGGGCTCCACGACGGCGCGGCACTCGGCGGGCAGGTCCCGCACCGCTGATTCCAGGCAGAGGACGTGGATGCCAACGGCGGGACCCGCCTCCAGCACGGCGGTCATCCCAGGACGGGAGCGCAGTGTCCGTGCGCCGTCGAGGACGACCAGGACGTCCGGCTCGGGAGCGGCGTTCCGAGACCGCTGGTCCTTTCGATCGTCGATCATCGCGCGTAGTTCGGCGACACACGCGGACAGGCTGGCGGGGTCCGCCGCGAACCACGCGACCGCCGAGGACACCCGCCGGCAGTGCGGCAGCCAGCGAATCCAGCGCCAGGCGACAGCCCGCTGCGGATCGGCGGCCAGCACGCAGATGGCCAGATCCCGAGGGCCGTGCTGGACAGCGGCCTGGATGACGAGCCAGTGACCAAGGGCGCGGGCGGCGTCGCCGGGGGCGGCGACGCCGATGACGCCATGGTCGACCAGCGAGATCACCGCCGGGACGTTCGCGCTGAGCCGGTTCGCCTGCTGCCCCGGGGCGGTCGGCGAGATCTCGATCGCGGTGGGCTGCGTCGCCGTCCCCACCCGCAGCCGTAGGTAGTCCTCATCGCCTCGGCGACTGCGCCACAGCCCGGCGTCGCGTTGCCAGGCACTGATGAACAACCCCGCCGGATCGGGATGGTCAGCGTGTTGCTGATCGTGCTCGGTTCGCAGCGCCAGCTCGGCAGCGTGCCGCACATCCGCGCTCAGCTGCTGATGGCGGATGCGTTCGGCGCGAAGGGTACGGCGATCGCTTCGGCGGGTGCTCACCACCGACGCCACGAGATTCACGGGTCCGAGCAGGCCGAACAGCAGCAGGGTCGCAGATCCCAGCGCCACTGCCAGACCGGCGGCGGCCAGTAAAGGCAACAGGGTGGCCAGGACTGGCACCGGAGTCGCCCGTGGGCGGGTGGGCGGTACGGGCAGGTGGAACGCGCACGTTTCACGCGGCGCCCGGAGCCGGGGCGGACGGTTGACCTCGAGCCAGCCTGGTGTCGTGGCGGCGCGCAGCTCTGGGGTCACCGCGGGCTGGGGTGGTTGGAGTCGCAGCGTGAGCGCGGGTGAGCGCACCAGGATGCTCGCCACGTCGGCTGCTGCGCCCTGGGCCGGGCGGACGACCTCGGCATGCGGGCCGGGCAGGACGTCCCAGGTCCCGTCGACAGCGATCCGCACCAGCAGATGAGGCTCCGTCAGGCCCGGGGGGTTGACCAGGATCGCGCCGTCCGGATCGGTGCCGATGGCGTGTTCTCCCGCGGGCAGTGGATGTATGACACCGGCACCTGGGCCGGCTGCGACGACGAGATCGACCAGGCCGGCCGCGGAGGCTCGCCGGCACGCGGGCGCGTCGAGGAACAGAACCACGCCCTCGCGTATCGGGGATCGGGCGAGCGGCAGGTCCGGGTCGAGCGGGATGGCGTGGCCGGCGATGCTGAGGGACGGTGCTGCCCGAGCTGGCGCGCGATGGCGACTGACGGGCCGAACAGCGGCCGCGAGCGCGGCGGCCAATACTCCTATCGAAGTTTCGTCATCGGCGCGCACGAGAACGTCGGTGCGCGCTCCGGCGCGAAGGTCGTGAACGGTGAAGGCGAGCTGCACAGGTCGGAGATTACGGCCGAATGAAGGGGTGTGGCGAGTGAGTGCGACGCTCTGTGAATGATTTTTGGCTTATGGTTGTGGGAATTACTGTGGAGCAACATAATGGTCAAGTCACGGTGTGGAGCGGGATCGCCGCGCCTGCCCTGTCCGGTGCTGGGATCGGGTTCTGATTACTTCCCGACCGGCCCGTGCCACGAGCACGTCCCAGTCCTCGGTCGGGGGGTGGGGAGTGCCTTGCGCAGGCGAAATCGACAGCTTTCGCCCAGCTCCTGGCGATATGGGGGGCGCGGGGGGTGGCGTGACGTGCGCCAGGGCGACGCCTATGCTGACCGAGAGGTGGATTCGGTGCCCATGCACGTCGAGCGGCTCCGCGAGGGCGGCATCGAGACGTTCAGCGAGATTCGCGACGGCCGCGGCAGTGCTGGACCTGGTCAGCACGACGAATTCGTCGCCGTCCCATCTCCCGATTATGTCGGTCGGGCCGAGTACGCTTGAGAAGCGCTTGCCGGCGGCGCGTAAAGTAGCGTCTCCAATCGAGTAGTCGAAGGAGTTGTTGACTCGGCGAAATGCATCCAGATCCAGGAAAAGCGCGGCCGGCCCGGTTGCGCTTGGCGTGTCGACCATGGATTCCGCGCCGGGCGCTGGCCCGCTGGATTCGGCATTGTCCGTCGCGGTGGAGGCCGCCGCGAACCACGCATGCAGCGCGGCCCGGTTCGGTAGGCCGGTGACGGCGTCCGTCGTCGCCCGGCGCTGGAGCGCTGCCTCCCGTTCGTGTCGCTCGGTGATGTCGTCGACGATGACGACCACCCCGGCGCCGCGTACGAAGGTGCTCATCCGAACGTCGAGCCAGCGGTGGTTGCCGACCGTCGGCTGCGGCAGTTCGATCCGTGCTCGGGTCCGTCGGCGGTCGATGATCTGGCGGGACAGCCGGGCGAGCGTGCGGACGGGGGTGACGGGATCAGCGCGGAGGAGGTGGGTGCTGCCGGTCGGTGCGCAAGCGCCCGGGTCGGCCTGCTGACCGGCCGCCCGGTCGGCCGCGTCCGCGGCCTGGTCGCAGGCGGCCAGCCAGCTCATACCCGGGCGGACCGGGAGCAGCGCGAAGCCTGTCGCGGCGCTGCGCCGCCAGGCCTCGCTCAGACGGAGCACCGTGCCGTCCGGGCCGAGCACGGCAACCGGGGTTGGGAGGGAGTCGAAGACGGCCGCAACAACATCGTCGGTAATCACCGGGCTGATGTCCTTCCGGCTGTCGGGCTGTGGAGGTCGTGGAACGCCGCGCGACGCACGGCGATGACCCGCGACGCACGGCGATGACCACGGTCCTGGGGCGCCCCAGGCCGGGGCCTGCGACACGTGCTGCCAGGCAGCATCCTCCGGCGGGTTCCGAACCGGCGGGTTCCACTTGGCCGGAAAGTGTCCCGGGAAAGGCCATCCTGAGTGGCTGGCATGCGGTCAGGTAGTGACTCCCATCGCCCGCCGCGGACGTGGTGGTGGCCGCGAGCGCGGCGGCCACCACCAGGAGTTCGCAGATCGGTGCGGGTCGTGCCGCGGAGCAGCCGCGAGTCAGATTTCGGTGAGGAGGTTCTGCATGTCGCTGATCTCGGTTGTCTGGGTGCGCTGGATGTCCTCGGCGAGCTGGCGTGCTGGCGGATGAATGCCGTCGCTGCGTTCGGCTGCGGCGGCGGAGACGGCTGCCTGATGATGTTCGATCATCATCGCGAGGAAGAGCTCGTCAAAATTGGATCCACGGGCGTCGCGTAGCGCGGTCATGTCCTCGACGGACATCATCCCGTCCATGTCGCCACCTGGCGTCATGGACGCCATCGACTGGTCGGTCATGACGTGCCCCGGGTGCGGGGGGCTGGTGGAACTCGCGGCGGGCGAGCCCTGCGCCGCTGGAGAGGCGATGGTCTGGCCCCAGGCGGTGAGCCAGCTGGTCATGGTTTCGATCTGGGGTGCCTGCGAGGCCCGAATCTGTCGGGCCAGGGTGCTGACCCGGGCGTCCTTGGCGCGGGTGGGAGCCAGATCGGCCATCTCGACGGCCTGCCGGTGATGAGGAATCATGTGCTGGACGAACGCGATGTCCGCCGCGTTGTGGGCACCCGTGGCGGTGTAATCCTGGTCGGTGTCACTCCCGTCGCCGCCACAGGCCGCGAGGAAGGCCAGCGCCAGCAACGTCGCGAAAAGCAGTATCAGTCGTCTCACGTGCGGTGTCCTCGTCTGCCGGATTCCTGCAAGGCCGTGATCCGTAAGCCGGCCGGCGGAGTCCAGGGCGACGTCCTCGGCCGGGTTGGGCGCGGCCTACCGGCGAAGCACACAGAGCTGGGAGAGCGTGGGAGCGAGGGTGCGCAGCCGGTCTCCGGGCGGCAACCGGCCTGGCCGCGGCGGACCAGGGAACCGGTCGGGCAGGCGGCGCGCGGCGCGGGCGGCGCTGGCCAGTAGCACAATGAGGAACAGCAGCCCGCTGAGTCGGAGAAAGGCCAGGCACAGTGGGCCGGAATGGGTGCCGTGCTGCGGCCCACTGGCGGCAGCCGGATCGAGCGTGGCGGCCGGTCCGGGATCGGAGTGCGTTCTGGTCGCACCCACCATGGGCGACATAGCCGCGTGCAGGCCGGCCAGATGATGGCCGGCCGGTCCGGTTCGGCCTGGATAACCGGACAGGCCGCCGTGCATCACCAGAACCCCGAGCAACAACGGCACGACGATGACCAGCAGTGAATACCCGCCCCTGCCGAGCTTTTCGCGGATCAGGGCGGGCACCGTTGCATGATGCTCCGCGAACCGGTCGGCCGCCGAATCGTCCAGCACCTCCGGACCGGCTCGTTCGGCGGTCGGCCAGGTAGGCGGTGCGGGCCTCCCGCCGCGCTGTTCCCGGGAAGTGCCACCGTCAGATCAGGACGGTGGCGCGCCGGGCGGCGCGGGGAGACGGAGCCCGCCGGCCGAGCGTGCTCTTCCGCGCGATCTTGGTGGACAGGACGGCCTTCTCCGTGGGTGAGTGGGCGGCCCTTGCCCGGACGTGGACCTGTCCGGTCAGCGTCCGTCGTCTGCGGGTGGCCGGCGAGGACCCCGCCGGTGTATGCCGGGCAGCCGTCCGCCAGCGCGTTGATCGTGCCCGAGGCCAAGGCCGAGCTCGCGGCGGCGATAGTGCCGGCGCCGGCGGACCGCAACATGGGTAAGCGGCGAGAACAATCAGCCGGGCTGGTGTTCCTGCCGATCAGCGGACCAACCAGCGTGGCTGGCCGCGTGAACGAAGGGCGGAGGCTCCGGGATTTGAACCCGGGAGGGGGTTGAAGCCCCCAACCGCATTAGCAGTGTGTTAGGACCCGTTTTGCCTAGATAGGTGTAAACGGACCTGGCATGGTTCACCTGGGCATTTCACGCACCGTAACAGGGGTGGGTAAGCGCAGTTCGGCTCCCACTGGCGCTCTTTGTGCCATCCCCGTGCTATCCGATCGAGGGACCCATGACACCGCCCACAAACCCCCTGACCCCCGGCCAGCTCCTCGCCGCCCTCCGCGCCTGGGCCCGAGGCAGCCTCACCGCCGAGGCCGCCGTCGAACTCCTCGCCACCTGGAACGACGGCTACTGGATCAACTGCATGACCGTCAAGCCGGTGCGGTTCGGCGTCACCTACACCGATGACCCTGAGATCGTCTTCGGAGACACCCCGCTGGCCGAGATCGATTGGCGCGCACTCTCCCGCAGGCGCATCACAGCCTCCGGTGGCGAGCGGGCGATCCTGCTCATCGCCGCCGCGATTGGCGGCGACACCCCGGTCGACCTCGGCTCCGAGTTGGCCCGTCTCGGCGAACACGGCATCGCCTGCGTCCTCGCCGCGATCCGTCACGTCGGAGGAGTCCAATGACGATCGAGTGGATCAGCGTCGAGTCCGCCACCCCACGCGGCGCCGACCCTGACGAAAGCGCCGTCGACGTGCACGAGCTCCGCCGCGCCCTGGCCGCCGAGCGCACCCGTGCCGGTCAGGCTGTGGTGCGCGCCGCCGCCGCCGAGGCCGAGTTGCGCCGGGTCCGCCGGCAGCTACTCGCGGCCCGGGGCGGTCCGCCGGGCGCCGTGGTGGTTGTGCTGGCCGCGCTCGCCGTGGGCTGGTGGCTGCTCGGGCGGGCGGGTGCCCAGTGAGCGCCGTCGACCCGGCCGCGCTCGAACAGCTGCCCCGCGACGTTGCCGGCCAGGTACTGGACAGCGGCGCGGCGGAGATGATGTGCGGACCGCGGGAGGACGGCTACCGGGTCGGGCTGGTCTTCTCCTGGGATGAGGAGGCCGGCGGCCAGCGGCCCACGGCCGCGCAGATGGACGCGATCGCCGCGGCGATCAACGCTGCGCCGGGTCTGCTGGCCGCGTTGGACACCGCCGAACGGGAGCGGGACCAGGCGCTGGTGCTGGCGGAGATCCACCGGCAGGAGCGGGACGCCGAGATGGCCGCCCGCTTCACCGTCATCAAAAAGTGGGACACGGCGAGAGGTGAGGCGACCCGCCTCGCTCGGGTGGTCCGCGAGCAGGAGCAGGCCGCCGGGCAGGCCGCGCGGGCGGCGGCGGTGGCGCATCAGGCCCACGTCGACGCGGCCGTGCTGCTCGTGACCGAGCGGGACCGAGCGCTCGCCGCGCTCGGCCGGATCGCCGAGGGCGACGAGCCGACCGCCGAGGAGCGGCTCGCCACCGACAAGCTGGGCGACTCCTATCCGGACTATCTGCCGGACGCGCGGATCATCGCCGCTCTCACGCCAGCCGCGCTGGAACAGGGCACAGACGCCGCCGCGCGGCTCAACAACGGGGAAAACCATGACTGAGCCTGAACCGGATCTGCCGGTCCATCGGGTGGCCGCCGTCGTCTGGCTGGACCTGCCCGCAGATACCTACGCCGATGCCGCCAGCCACGTTGACGGCGCGATCAGCCGCGGATGCCCGGTGAGCGTCCGCTACCCGGCCGTGCGGCCATGCGGCACCTGCCCCTGGCGCCGCGCCGCGGATCCGTCCGGCGCTGACATCCCGGGCTACAGCCTGGAGCTGATGCGCGGCCTCGCCCGCACCGTTCCCGGGCCCGGCGAGGGCGACGGCTGGCGGGACATCATGTCCTGTCACACGGATCGCCGTGACGAGCCGTGCCGCGGCTATCTGGCGGTGGAGGGGCTGACAAACCTGCGGGTGCGGGTGCTGGCGATGACCGGGGCGGTCCCGCTCGGCGCGGTGCAGGATGCCTGCGTTGAGCTGGATTTGTACGGGTCGTATGCGGAGATGCGGGCCGCACATGAGGCCGCTGCGGGTGCCCGGTGAGCGCCGTCGACCGGGCCGCGCTCGAACAGCTCCGCGCTGCCGCGGCCCCGTTGCCGTGGCGAGCAGGCGAGCCCATGTGGTCCTACGTCTACCCCGACCCCGATGACCCTGACGAGCCGGACGCCTGCTCGTACTGCGGCAGAGGCGAGCTCATCTCAACCGATGAGGTCGACGGGAACCTTCGGCACCTGCACATGGTCGATGCGGACCACCTCATCTACGGGGCCGGCGGCGAGAAGGTCACGGGCAACTACGACTGGGAGGACGGCGGGATCGTCCGCGCGGAGGACACCCAGTTCGTCGTCGCCGTTGTGAACGCGCTGCCCGCTCTGCTGGCCGCGTTGGACGTCGCGAACGCCAAGCTGCTCGGCGGCCCCACCGTCCGCGCCCAGCTCTACGCCCAGAGCCGCGCCTACAGCGAGCTCATCACCTGGGCCTGCCGCGACGACGAGTGGTGGAGGCTCCGCCTCGGCATCGACGACCCTGCCCCCAGGTGGCACCGGGAGCCGGTCCCGTCGTCGCGGGATGGGCTGACACCACTGGGCTGGGTCGAGATCCCGCAGGACGTGACCGTCCGTGCTGCGGCCGGCCAGGAGGAGAACGACTGTGGCTGACGATCTGACCCCGGCGGGTCTGCGTGCCCTGCTGGACGCGAACGAAGCGGCGGCACACGAGCGCATGGTGTCGCTCACCGTGCCGGTCGGCCTGCTCCGCCAGATGCTGGCGGCGGTCGACGAACGGGACCGGCTCGCCGCGCATCTCGGGTCGGAACGGGCGATGCACGAGCAGACCCGGGGATCGGCCGCGGGCGCTGCGGTCGAGCTGGGCGCGCTCCGCCAGCGGGTAGCCGAGCTGGAGAACGCCCGCGGGCGGCTCCGGACCCGGGTCCGCATGTTGACGGGGCAGCGATACGAGCGGGTGGAGTCCGCCGCCGCGGACACGGCGGGCAGCACGACCCCCGTGGTCACGGACGCCATGGTCCGGGCCGCGATCGACGGCGTGCTCGACCTGCGCTACGGCGACCACGAACACGACTGCCACCGGCATCACGACGGCGGGGACGAGTCGTGGAACAACGGCTGCGGCGGCTACGACTGGCAGTGCCCGTTCTGCCGGGTCACGGGGGCGCATCCGAGCGTTGGCGTTCCGGCTCGCGAGCGGGTGTTCCGCGCCGCGTTGACGGCGGCTCTCGCGGTGTCGCCGGCCGGCAGCCCCACACCGTCCAGCACGACGGAGACCTCCCGGTGAGCGCCACCGAGGGCGCCATCGGGGCCAGGCCCGCAGCCACCCCGCCCGCCATCGGCGACTGGCTATGGGAGATCAACCAGTGCCGCGGCAGCCTCGACTGCTGGACCGCCTACGCCAACCGCAAGGTCAGCCCCGGAGAGCATTGGAAAGGGCATCTCCATCGGCTCCGGATCACCCGGCGCACACCGAAACGGGTCTACTGCGAGGACCACCGCCGGGAACGGTTCACCAGCCGCGCCGATTTGGAGACCGCCGGCCAGTCCTCGTACGGACGTGAGCGGCACGAGCCTGAACTCCACGCGGCCGAACCGCCGATGCCCGACTGGTGGGCGAAGCCGGCGATGGCTGCCGCCCATCCGGATCGTGGTGGTGACCCTGCGGTGTTCCGGGAGGCGCATGCCCGGTATGAGGCGGCCCGCCGGTCGGAGCTGTCCCGGTGACGCCCCGCCGAGAGGCAGACCAGGCTGAGAGGCAGGCCACCTTTGAGCGTGTCACCTGCCGTAGCACGATTCCGCCTCTCGTCGTCCACGGCAGTCTGACCGAGACGGAACTGACGTTGGCGCTACTCCGTCATGTCGCCAGGCAGCGTGATGCCGGTATGGCCCGCCCGTTCAACGTGACCGTCGCACCCGACCTGTCGAAGGGCGCCGTTTGGGTTGGGGATGCCGGTGCGTATGTGGGCTGGTCGATCCGGTTCGGCGAGGTGACCTATGACTAGCCCGGCCTGTCCGCTGTCCGCCCCGTTCTCGGACAGGCCCGCCGCGCCAGCCAGTCCGACGCCGAGGCCGGGGCAGGTCCCGGTCGTCGCGTGGCAGTCCGCCCGGCTGCCCGACGGGGTGAACACCTGCCCGTCCTGCGATGACGGGGAGACGCCCGACCAATGCATCTGCGTGATGGAGGAGGAGACCCGTGCCGGAATCTGAGCCCGATCTGCTCACCGAGGCCGCAACACTGCTGGCAACCCGCCCCTGCGAGACCACGTCCGCGGCAGGCCCCGGGGCCTGCACTCGGGTGGACTCTGGCCGTTATGCCTACGCCCGGGATGGGGCGAGTAGCTGGTGCCCGCCGTGTGTGATGTGGGCAGGGCTGCACGGGGTGGAGTTGACCCGGCAGCCCTGCGCCTGCGGGCTCGACGGGGAACGGGACCGCTGCATCGACGGCGCCGTGTATGTGGAATGCGGGCATGAATGGTGCCCCGGGGTGTGCTCGCATGACGGGGACTGCCCGTGCGCCTGCCATCGTGCCGAGGCGTCCCGTGCCGAGACCTGACGGTGTCCGGCTCCACCACCGGGGCGAGCAGATTTACGAGGTCCACGCCCCCGTTGGCACTGTCATCGCGACGTACGACGGCTGGACCTCCCGCGCACCTGACGGGCAGACGTTCCACGCCCGCCACCGCGACAACGCGGTGACCGCGCTGGTCCTGTACGCGGTCCGCCGCTCGCGGGCTGAGACCGACCGCCACTACCCGGAGGACGACGATGCCTAGAACCCGCTACCGGACCGGACCCGGACGACCTGACCCTGCTGGGCTGGGTGGAGATCCCAGTGGCTGCCGGGCGTCCCGCGCCCACCCCGGCCGGGGAGACCAGCGCCGAGGAGACCAGCGCCGAATGCCGCCACCGCGGGGAACCGGTCAGCCCGCTGCCCGCAGGATCACCCCTGCCCGGCGGCGATCTGTCGGAGGCCGATGATGGTGGGGACTGTCCCGTGGCCGGTCCGCGCGAGTAGCCCACGCTCGCAGGACTTCTCCATCCACATGTCCATCTGCCCCGGCCGGGCGCCGAGCCGCTGCGCGACTGCCGGCCAGTCCACCCGGTCGGTGTCGTCTCCCGGTGGCCGGGTGGCGGCCAGCGCCGCCCACACGTCCTGGTCGTCCAACTCGGCAATCCGGACGGCGGTTGCCGTGTGACGCCCCTGGGCGGTCAGGGTCCACTGTCCGTCGCCTGTCACGGCCAGCAGCCCACCGGCCATCCAGGTCGCGGCCCGCAGCGCCAGCCATGTCCGGTCCAGGTGTCCCGCCGGCGAGTCCAGAACCTCCGCGACGTCGTCCAGCTCGCCGGAGGGTGTCAGCGCGGCGGCGAGCGCATGCCACAGCTCCCGCCAGCCGGGTACGGGCCGGCCGGCGGACAACCCTGGCCATCGTGTCAGGGAGTACAGGGTCTGACCGGTGGCATTACGCCGCCGGTCCAGCAGACCCTGGTCAGCGAGCACCTCTAGCGCTGTGGACATCAGCGGCGGAGCCAGGCACAACCGGTCGGCCACCTTCCGGGCACCGATCGCACCGGAGGTGGCCGGCGAGTGGCTACCCGCCCATAACAGGGCCTGACCGACCGCGGCCGGGTCGACCGCGGTGATCCGCCGGGCAAGCGTCGCCTGCCGGGTCATGACGCGTGGGGGAGCTGGTCCATCCGGCCGGCGCGGATCGCGACGGCCACCGCCTGCCACACGTCCACGGGCAGCCGGGCCTCCCGGCCGGACAGGTAGCCGTACGCCAGCACGACGTCGCCGCCGTCCCGGCGGGACCGCCCCCCGGACGACGACCACACCGTCCACTCCGCGTCGAGGTGGTCGAGCGCGCCGGCGCGGGTCGCAGCGGTCAGGGCGTGCCAGATGACCCACGGTAGGTGAGTGTCCGTATTGCTGTGGCGGATGATGACCTCGGCACCCTGGCGGGCCACGAGTGCCGCGGGCGCTTCGGCCGGAGCCGGCGTGGTAGTCAACCAGGACATGATCACTCCAGGGGGATCGGGTGCCTGCCCGCCACCCGTCGCGGAGGGGGGCGGCGGTCTCCTGGGCGGGCAGGCGGCATGAGACGGCCCGCCGGACCGCGCTGTGGGCGCTCGTGTGGGCCGGCGGGCCGGATCGGGGGGCGTCAGACCGTGTCGCGCAGGCGCTCCCGGTC
>NZ_JALKFX010000008.1:51456-97061 GCF_023243045.1 Frankia sp. AgB32 | reverse complement strand
CCAACAGACACCGGCACCCGACATGATCAGCCACCGAAGATCATCCTTGCCCGGACCGCTTAACTAAGCGCCATTGGACCCTGCGGGCGCGAGTCTTCCTCGGTTTCTGACTGCAGGTGGCAAGGTCGATCTTGAAGGAGTATCGGATACATCTGAATCTTGCGCGGACGGTGTGGGAATTCTCGAGTGCTCGATGATCGACGGTCGCCGTGTAGCTGATCTCGACGCCGCTGACTGCCTGCGCCTCGACGCCGAGATCGGGAAAAAGATTGCCCGATGTGAGGCCGAGAGACTGCTGGTCCGGGCGCAATTTGCTCAGCATCGGCCCCCTCAGCTTGACGGGAGTGAGCAGGCCTATCAGGCGTATGACGAGTTCGCCGGCGATGAGTTGGCGGCTGAGCTGGGGATGTCGCCTGCGGTGGCTGGCCGGCGACTCGCTTTTGCGGTCGGTGTCGTCCGTCGTATGCCGGTGGCGGTAACCGCGCTTGGCCTCGGCATCATTGATCTCGATCGGCTGTCGGCACTGGAGCGATCGACCGCGAATCTCGCTGACGAGCAGGCCGATGAGGTCGCGGGCTCGGTGCTCAAGGAGGGTGGCCGACCGAGCCACAACGCTTTCGCGGCAGCGGTGCGACGCCGAGTAATTCGCATCGACCCGGAAGGCGCAGACCGTCGACGCAGGAAAGCGGCTGCCAAACGCCGAGTGGATATGCGTACCGAGGTCGACGGGATGGGTAGGCTCTCCGCCCTGCTGCCGGCGGATCGAATGGTAATGGCGTTCCGTCGAATCGATGTCCTGGCCAGGCAGACGGGTGGTACTGACGACGAGCGGGACCTGGATCAACGTAGGGCGGACGTTCTCTTCGACCTGCTGATGGGGAGTAATCGCGAGAGCGTTCGGCTGGAAATCCAGGTAATCGTCCCGGTTGACTGCTTGCTCGGCATTTCCGAGAGCCCTGGCGAGATTCCCGGCTACGGGCCCATCCCGGCGGGGATTGCCCGTGAGATGGCGGAGGATGGCCGCAGCACCTGGCGCCGAATTCTGACGGATCCCGCGGATGGCAAGATTCTTGAGGTCGGTGAACGGAGGTTTCCATCTCCTGCTCTGCGTCGGTATGTTCAGGCCCGGAATCCGAGGTGTATCTTCCCGGGTTGCGATAGACCCTCCATGGCCTGCGATCTCGACCACACCAGTCCGCATCGAAACGGCGGTAAAACCCGGGGGGATAATCTTGGGCCACAATGTCGGCGGCATCATCGTCTCAAACACTCGGCGGACAGGAGCTCCCGCGGAGACTCGTCTGGTGGCGCCCGTCCGAGGCGTTACTGGAAGCTGCGTCAGCCCAGACCCGGACATTTCGTCTGGACGAGTCCGGAGGGGCGGCAGTACGAGGTGGTTCCGGAGTCGTGTCTCGTTGGCTGACCAAAGTAGGTTCGGGGCATCTGCCCTTATTCGACGCCCTCGTCGTCATTCTGTGGGAAGACGGGCGGGAATCCGTGTTGTTCGAGCCGACGATTCCGGAAGTAGCCGCTGGTAGCAAACCCCAGCCCGACCCCCGAGATCAGCAGGAAGGCTACGGTCAGAGCCCGCACCGCTATCTCGCCGGGCATCAGCGCAAAGACCAGGGCGAAAGGAAGCATCAGGATGAAGGGGCGGGCCGCCTGGCGCGTCCGCCACCCCGGACCAGTCAGATCGCGCGAAATCCACGCGTTGTAGCTGGGCGGGAGAGTTCCGCCCAGCAGGTAGTGCACGCGCCCCGTCAGCGGGGGGCGTTGGACCTCCGCTGACGGGGTGGTTACCTGCACATCCTGGTCGCTCACCATGGGGCGTTCCTCGCCAGCGTTCATACCCGCAGCTTACGAAGAGGCCGGGCGGTGAGACCTGCTTGACGGTGAGTGGGCTGTGTCAGTCCTTGATCTCACAGAGGACGGCGCCACTGGTGACCACAGCGCCGACGGCGGCCGACAGGTCGGTGACCTTGCCATCTCGGTGCGCGTTGATGGGCTGCTCCATCTTCATCGCCTCAAGAACGACGATGAGGTCGCCAGCCGCGACGGTGTCCCCTTCGCTGACTGCCACCTTCACGATGGTGCCCTGCATGGGGCTGGTCAGCGCATCGCCGGTCACCTTCGCAGCAGCGGCGCCGCCGCGGGCCCGCCGCTTGGGCGCCGCGCCCTTGGCGGTGGTCGTGGCCGAGGCACCGAACCCTGCCGGAAGCACCACCTCAAGGCGCTTCCCACCGACCTCCACGACGACGGCTTCCCTTGCCTCGGAGGTGGTATCCACGTCGGCACCGCCGACGAACGCCGGGATGGTGTTGTCGAACTCGGTTTCGATCCAGCGGTTGTGGATGCGGAACGGCTCCGCGGCGTCGTCAGGGGCGAAAGCGGGATCCCTGACCACTGCGCGATGGAAGGGCAGAGCCGTCGCCATGCCCTCGACGACCATCTCGTCGAGGGCGCGCCGCGCCCGCTCCAGGGCTTCCTGGCGGCTGGCACCGGTGACGATGAGCTTGGCGAGCAGCGAGTCAAAGGCGCCGCCGATGACACTGCCGCTCTCGATCCCGGTGTCCAGGCGGACTCCCGGACCTGCGGGAGCGACGAACGTCGTCACCGTTCCGGGGGCCGGCAGGAAGTTGCGCCCGGGGTCCTCGCCGTTGATCCGGAACTCGATGGAGTGGCCCCGGGGGGCGGGATCCGTGAAGTCCAGCGTCTCGCCCTCGGCTATGCGGAACTGGGCGCGGACCAGGTCCACCCCGGAAACCTCTTCGGTGACCGGGTGCTCCACCTGCAGACGGGTGTTCACCTCGAGGAAGCTGATCATGCCGTCGCGAGCCACGAGGAACTCGACGGTGCCAGCGCCGACGTAGCCTGCCTGCTTGCAGATCGCCTTCGACGCCTCGTACAACGACGTCAGCTGCGACTCCGACAGGAACGGGGCGGGAGCTTCCTCGACAAGCTTCTGATAGCGCCGCTGCAGCGAGCAGTCGCGAGTGCCGACGACGACGACGTTGCCCTGGGTGTCCGCGAGGACCTGGGTCTCGACATGCCGTGGCTGGTCCAGATACCGCTCGACGAAGCATTCGCCTCGACCGAAGGCAGCCACCGCCTCGCGGACCGCGCTGTCGAACAGCTCGGGAAGCTCTTCCATCGTCCAGGCGACCTTGAGGCCTCGACCGCCACCACCGAACGCCGCCTTGATGGCGACGGGCAGCCCGTACTGCTCGGCGAAGGCGACAACCTCGTCCACGCCAGCGACTGGGTCGGCGGTGCCGGGGGCGAGCGGAGCGCCGACAGCGAGGGCGATGTGCCGGGCCGCGGTCTTGTCGCCGAGACGGCGAATGGCCTCCGGCGGCGGCCCGATCCAGGTGAGACCGGCCGCAATCACAGCCTCGGCGAATTCGGCATTCTCGGAAAGAAAGCCGTATCCGGGGTGAACCGCGTCGGCTCCGGACGTCTTGCACGCGTCAAGAATCTTGTCAATACGCAGATATGAGTCGCCGGGTGTGGTCCCGCCAAGGGCGAACGCTTCGTCCGCTACTCGCACGTGCAGCGCGTCGATGTCTGGCTCGGCGTACACGGCAACACTGGTGTAACCCGCATCGCGGCAGGCGCGGGCCACCCGAACCGCAATCTCGCCGCGGTTAGCAATGAGGATCTTACGCACGATGCTCCCGTCCTCGTCCGGCCTGCCTTTGGTTAGGCGAGTCGGGCCGCACAGCTCGCTCTCGTTGAACTCTGACGTGATGTCGCCGGCATCTCACCGTCGTACTTCCGTTCGCTCACCAACCGGCCCGGGTTCGCACACCCGGGTTCAGCCCGGAGCGGCGCCACGAGCCCGCCCCGACGTGCAATGGGCCGCGAAGGGCCTGCGTGGGATCGGCCCAGGCGGAGCGGAGGGGAGGGGGCGGGGCTTCCGCCGGGGCCGACCGGGCCGCGAGCAGCGCCACCACCGCAGCGATCTCCTCGGGTGTGGCGTTGCCACGGATCAGCCGAAGATGCGGCGGGCTGGTCTGCGCGCCTTCGTCCTTGGCCACGGTCGTCTCCTTGCTCGATGCCTGTCCGGCTCGATGCCTGTCCGGCTGGATGCCTGTCCGGCCCGGTGCTCCCGCCGGCACTGCTCCGTCGTTCACTGGTCGGACGTTGCCACTACAGCGGGATGTTGCCGTGCTTCTTCGGCGGCAGGGACTCGCGCTTGGTCCGCAGAAGGCGCAGTGCACGGATGATCTCGCGACGAGTCTCGGAAGGGTTGATCACCGCGTCGAGGTAGCCGCGCTCCGCCGCGATGTATGGCGTGGCGAAGTGGTCGGTGTAGTCCTGGATCAGCTCGGCGCGGCGAGTCTCCGGGGATTCGGACTTGGCGAGATCCCGGCGGTAGATGATGTTGACCGCGCCTCGTGCACCCATGACGGCGATCTCGGCGGTGGGCCAGGCGAGGTTGATGTCGGCCCGCAGGTGCTTGGACCCCATGACGTCGTAGGCACCGCCGTACGCCTTGCGGGTGATGACCGTGACCTTCGGAACGGTCGCCTCCGCGTAGGCGTAGATCAGCTTGGCGCCGCGCCGGATGATGCCGTTCCACTCCTGGGAGGTGCCGGGCAGGAAGCCGGGCACGTCGACCAGGGTCAGCACGGGGATGTTGAAGGCGTCGCAGGTCCGGACGAAACGGGCGGCCTTCTCGCTGGCGTCGATGTCGAGCGTCCCGGCGAACTGCATCGGCTGGTTGGCGACGATGCCGACCGACGCGCCGTCGATCCGGCCGAATCCCACGATCAGGTTCTGGGCGAACTGGGCGTGCACCTCGAGGAAGTCGCCCTCGTCCAGTAGCCGCTCGATGATCTCATGCATGTCGTAGGGCGTGTTGGGTGAGTCGGGGATGAAGGTGTCCAGCTCCGGGTCGACCTCGGCGTCCAGGTCGTCCACGCCGTCGTACGCCGGCACCGGGTCCAGGTTGTTGGACGGCAGGTACGAGAGCAGAGCGCGGGCGAGCTCCAGGCATTCGGCCTCGTCGGCAGCCTGGAAGTGGGCCACCCCGCTGCGCGAGTTGTGGGTCGCCGCGCCGCCCAGCTCCTCCATCCCGACGTCCTCGCCGGTGACTTCCTTGATGACGTCGGGGCCGGTGATGAACATGTGGCTGGTCTGGTCGACCATCAGGGTGAAGTCGGTGATCGCCGGCGAGTACACGGCGCCGCCCGCGCACGGGCCCATGATCAGCGAGAGCTGGGGAACCACTCCGGAGGCCATGACGTTCCGATAGAAGATCTCGCCGTAGAGGCCGAGCGAGACGACGCCTTCCTGGATTCGGGCGCCACCGGAGTCGTTGATGCCGACGACCGGGCTTCCGGTCTTCATTGCCAGATCCATGATCTTGACAATCTTCTCGCCGAAGACCTCGCCGAGGCTGCCGCCGAAGACGGTGAAGTCCTGGCTGAACACGCAGACCTGGCGGCCGTCGACAGTGCCGTAGCCGGTCACGACGCCGTCACCGTACGGCCGGTTGGCCTGGACGCCGAAGTCGTGCGCCCGGTGGCGGGCGAAGGCGTCGGTCTCGACGAACGAGCCCGGGTCGAGGAACGCCTCGATCCGCTCACGCGCGGTCATCTTGCCCTTGGCATGCTGAGCGTCCACGGCCCGCTGCGATCCGGCGTGAACGGCCTCGTCGTTCACCCGTCGCAGGTGAGCCAGTCGCCCTGCGGTCGTGTGCGGGTCGTGAGCAGAATCCTCAGCGGGCGCAGAGAGAGCCATAGGCCGCAGCGTACGGCCCCTGTGCGTCCACGCGCTCGACTCATGTGGAGTTGATCTCATCCAATGTGAGGAATCTGTGGTCGAGCAACGGCCTGCGGTATCGCAGGTCACACCATCGGGTGCCCGGACCGTCCGGCTTGGTAGTGAGTCGACCACTCTGTGGGGCCGATACCTGAGAGTGACGATTGAAGATGAGATGTCAGCGGAGTCCGTTCCTGCTGTCGGCAGTGGCGGCGGTGGCTTCTGGCAGGCTGGCAGCATGACGTCACCGTCGGAGGCATCGTCCGCCGGACCGCCCGTCGCGCCACCGGGATCGTCCGGCCAACGCGGTCCGATGGACGTCGCGCGGCTGACGGAGCTCGTCTCGGCCGCGGGTCTTGATGTCGCGGTGGTTTCCGAGATCGACTCCACGAATGCCGCCCTGGCGCGAGCCGCACGCGCGGTCGTGGCGGAACCCGGTCTCGCCGAGATCTCCCGCCGGTGGCATGCCAGCTCTGCCGACGGAGCGGCTGCGCGTGGCCAGGTGCTGGTCGCTGAGAGGCAGACGGCGGGCCGGGGGCGGCTCGATCGTTCGTGGCTGTCGCGGCCGGGCGCCGGGCTGACCGTGTCGCTGCTGCTGCGACCGTCGCTCGAGACCGCGCGCCTGGGCTGGTTGCCGATGGTGGTGGGAACCTCGCTGGCGGCCACGGTGCAGTCGTTCGCGGGCCAGCCCGCGGTGCTCAAGTGGCCCAACGATGTCCAGGTTGACGGCGCGAAGCTGGCAGGCATCCTGACCGAGCTGGTCCCCGTCCCCGCGCCGGCATCGGTGATCATCGGTTTTGGGTTCAACGTGCTGGCGGAGCCGGATGAGCTGCCGGAACGCTCGACGAGCCTGCTCCAGCTCGGAGCCCCGGCCGCCGCGCTGGATCGGACCGCGTTGCTCGGGCGACTCCTCGGCGATCTGGTCACGGCGCTGGCTGCCTGGGAGGCGGATCCTGGGCAGGCGCGCGCCGCCTACCTGGCGCGGTGCGCGACGGTCGGCCGGCAGGTCCGCCTCATGCTGCCCGGCGGGGGCGTCGAGACCGGGACAGCGACGGATGTCGATCCTGACGGTCGCCTGGTCGTGGACGGCCGCGCCTACAGCGCCGCCGATGTCGTCCACCTTCGATGACCTCCGGGTCCCAGGGACCCCGGCGTGGCTCGTACGGGTCAGGTGCGACGATCGTCACTGTGGCATTTCCCGATGACATCCTCACCCGGGACGAAGAGGTCGTCCTGCACCTGCATCCGCACTGGGTGAGCCTCATCGTCCCCGCGCTGTGGACGGTGGCGGCCATGCTCTTCGCGGTGCTCGGTGTCTTCTTCGCTCCGGGCGGCTTCGTGCAGAAGCCCATCCAGTACCTCGTGCTCCTCGTCGCCCTCGGCGCCATCGCCTACCTGGGCGTCCTGCCGTGGCTGCGCCAGCTGACCACCCACTACGTCGTCACCAGCCAGCGGCTGGTGATCCGCGAAGGGCTCGTGACCCGGGTCGGCCGTGACATCCCGCTGGCCTGGCTGGTGGGCGCGACCGTCCAGCAGAGTCTGTTCGAGCGAGCGGTCGGATCGGGCCGTCTGGTGGTCGAGACGGCCGGCGGGCGGGGGCGGGTCGTGCTGTCGTGCGTACCGCACGTCGAGCGGGTGCAGGAGAACCTCGCCGAGCTCGCGGCGCCGTATCAGGCACGCGGCCATCCCGATTTCCCGAGCGGTGACTACTGACGGCGGCCACCGAAGCGGCCGAGGATTCTCGGGCGCGGTCTCATACCGGGCTGAAGGTGCGCCACCAGGCGAACAGGCGGGTGGGGTCGGCAGCCTCGGCCGTCAAGCCCAGGAGCTCGGCGTCAATGGTCCAGGTGATGGTGAATCCGGTCGGAGTCGCCTCGCACAGGATGGTGCCGCTTCGGCGGGAGCTGTGCGCCCAGTGTTCGACACTGGTCTGTCCCAGCCTGCAGTCCCCGGTGTCGGTGAGTGCCGCCGATCGGCGGCTGACGTCGGCTCGCAGCGCCGAGGCGTCCGCGTACCTGACGATGGAGAGCTGGGTGGGAGACCCGACTGCGCCGGCGCCCGGCGCGCATCGTAGCGCGGCGGTCACGCCAGTGCCGTCGCGTGCGCCTGGTTGACAGTCCGTCACCACGAACGGCCGTAGGGCGGCCAGCAGTCCGGCGTCGGCCGCGTCGAGGGTCCCGGCGGCGCTCGGAAGCGCGGACGTGCCTGGACCGCCGCTGCGAGCGGGGCCTGACCCGGTGGGACGAGGACGTGCGGGGCCGTCCGAGTGCGACCCGCCGGCAACCGTGAGACCGATGGTGACCGCCGCGCCGAGCACGACGAGCACCGTGACGGTGGCGATGATGGCGCTCCGCCGCCGTCCCGCGTGCCCGCGTCGGCGCCGCTGGCCGCCTTCGGCGTCGCTGGCTGGAACCGTCGCGGCCGGGGGTGACTCCGACTCCCGCGACAGATCTGGGTCGGGTTCCGCCGCCATCGGACCAGCCTCCCCGGGTGAGGTCAACCAATCAGTGCCGCAGTGGATCGAACGTGTGCCACCACGTGTTGAGCTGGGCCGCGTCGGGGTCGTCCGTCGAGAAGGCGACGAGCTTGTCGTCGTAGGTCCAGAACTCGTAGAACCGCCTGGCGAAGAAGTAGCAGAGCCGGTTGCCGCCGACCCTGTCCGTCGGAGACGTCCACCGCTCGGTGCTCTGCTGCCCGTCATCGCAGTTTCCCTCGTCGACGTAGAACGCCTCCCGGGCGCCGATCTGCCGGTCGACCGCCGAGCGGTTCGGGAAGCTGAACGCCGACACGTTTCCGCCGGAGGACGCCTTGCAGTTCAGGGTGGCATCCGCGTAGGCGCTGTCGCTGCGGGTCGGAGCCGTGCAGTCGGTCAGCGCGGTCGGGTTCAGCATGGCGCGCAGGCGGTCCTGCGGATTCCCGGCCGGAGCGGCGCTCGCTGCGCCCCCTGGTGCCGCCGGTGTCGGCCCGGCGGGAGCGGCGGCGGTCTTGGTGTCGCCGCCGGCGGCGAAGGCAAGGATGCCGAAGACGACGATCAGTACCACGGCCAGCGCGCCGCCCGCGGCCAGCAGCCGCCGGTCAACGAGGACCTTGTGTCGATCGGCCGCCGGTCGACGGAGATCCTCCGGGGTGGGGGCGGGGGCGCGCGGGCTCGTGCCGGGCTCAGGCGGCAGGCCTGGCAGAAGGCCGGGTAGCACCGCGTCGTCGTCCGGGCCGGACTCGCTCGGTCGGTACCCGCCAGACGCGCGGCCAAGTGCGTCCAGCGCTGGTACCTCGGGCAGGGGGAGTCCGCCCGTGCTCGCGGGTGGGCGATGCCCAGCTGCCGGCGCGAGCTGCGGTGGTGCCATCGGGGCGAAGGGCGGACCCGCCGATCCGGTGGAACTGGCGGGCCCGCGCAGGGCTGTCCGCTCGCCCGCACCGCTCCCCGGCCTTGTCGGCTCGGGCACAGCGCCCGGGTACGGGCCGCCGCCGGAGCCGCGGCCACCCGTGCGCCCGGGCATCGTGGAGCCAGGCGGAGTCAGTCGATAGGTGAGCTCACCGCCGTCCGAGCCTTGGCGGCCATCGCCGGACCACGTCGGTGCAGGGGGCCCCGGTCGCGCGGGAGGCGCGGGGTCAGGGGCTGGCTGACCGGGTCGCGGACCTGATGGCAGGGCCCCCGGGCCGGTCGCTGGCCGGGCCGGCGGGGCGTGGTAGAGCGGCCCGGGTGGGCCGGCAAGTCCGCCGGGCGGGTCCGGCGGTCCCGAGATCCTCGGCGGCGGGTAGGACCCGGGTGGCGGGAACGGTCCGGCGCCAGGTGCTCCAGGTGGGCTCGGCGGCCCTGGCGGTCCCACGGGCCGGGGTCCGCTGGGGGCTGCCTGCGGACCGGCCGGCCCCGTTGCGGGTGGCCAGACCTGGTTGTTCGACGTCGGTGGCCCCGGCGGCCAGCTCGGGCCCCCGGGTGCACCAGGCCGCGCGGGTACGGGCGGAACCGCCGGCCCGCCCAGCCGGGGAGGTGCGGAGGGAACGGGTGGGCCGGGTGGCCCGGCGGGTTCGCGGACACCGGCTCCGGGGCCGGTGGGGTACGGGCCGGTGGGATACGGACCCGCGGGTGGCGGCGACCACGAGGTGTGCCCGGGGCGGGCCGCACCAGGCGGTGAGCCCGGGCCCGGAGGGAACGAACCTGGCGACGGCGGACCAGCGGGCGCTGGCCCCGTGGGTCCACGCAGCGGATACCGCCCGGGGGGTTGCAGGATGGTTCGCTCGGTGTCGTCGAGATCCGCCTGCGCGCCATCACCGCCGCCGACGGGTGGCGGTGATGGCGTCTGGTCGGCTGAGCGTGGCGCTTCGTCGTCGCCACTGCCACGGCTCGGCACGGTTCCTCCCGGGATGGGTGACGTATGCGGCCCCAGCGTAGGCGTATCACCCTCCGGACACGTTCGGTATTGGGCTACTGTCGCACAAATACCGCCCTATGCCGGGAGTTCAGCTCTGCGGGACCGGGTCGAAGCCGCTCCACCATTCGTAGAGGGCGGCGCCGTCGGTCCCCGTGGCCATGAAGGCGACGAGTTTGTTGGTGTAGGACCAGTAGATGAAGTGATCGTTGGTGCGGGTGCTGCAGACCGCGGTGCCCTGGGTCTGGCCGTTGTCGAAGTTCCAGGTGAAGACTTCGTCGCCACCCTCCTTGCACTTGCCGTCCGTTGTCGTGACGAGGGACTTGCGAACTTCCTCGTCGCTGTTCAGGTCGGCAGTCGTGGCGTAGGAGTAGGCGGCGACGACCTTGCCGTCCTCGGAGTTGCAGAACAGCGAGGCCTCGATGTGGTCGCCCTCGCCGTTGGTGTTCGGCTCGCATTCGGTCATGGCCGAGTCGTCCAGCTTGGCCAGCAGGGCGCTCTCCGCCGGGGTGAAGCTTGCCGAGGCGCTTGCCGACGGGCTCGGCGAGGGTGTCGTCGACGGGCTCGGTGATGTGGTCGGCGCGCTGGATGGGGGGGCGGACGCCGTGGCGGCCGCGATCGGCTTGTTGTCGTCGGAGCCACCGCCGGAGAGCAGCGCCACCGGAATAATGATCAGCAGCAGTACCGCCACGACGGCCGCGCCGATGATGATGGCGCGCTTCCGACCCGGGTTGCTCCCGTTCGGACCGCCGCCTGCCGGGTAGCCGCCGTAGTCGCCCGGCTGCTGGTAGCCCGGCTGCGGGTAACCGGGCTGCTGGTACCCCTGCTGTGGATAGGCCTGCTGGTAACCGGCCTGCTGGTAACCGGCGTCTTGATAGCCCTGCTGCTGATAGCCCTGCTGTGGATAGGCGCCCGGCGTGGGATAACCCTGCTGGTAGCCCTGGTTGTAGTCGGTGCCGGGAGCGGGGTAGCCGCCCTGCTGGGCATAGCCCGCGGTGCCGTACTGGCCACCGCCCACCGGCGGAGACTCGCCATACGTTCCACCCGGCGGAAAGCCCGACGGGGGATACTGGTCCGCGGAGTTGTCCCCAGCCCCGCCCGGGGTGCCGTAGGAACTCGTCCCGTAGCCCTCGGGCAGCACCTGCGTGCGCGGATCCGCACCGCTCGGGCCGCTGGGGTACGGGTAGCGCTGATCGACCGGCGGGTTCGGTCCCGCGCCGGGGGGCGCGTCGCGCGACGGAGCGGGCGGTGGCCAGGCTCCGCGCCGGTAGTCGTCGGAGTCACTGACGATCCGGGTCTGCTCCGCGTCGTCGTCCTCGTCACTCGCGCCGTACGAGCTGGCCCCGTATGCCCCGGAGCCGTATGCCCCGGCCCCGTATGCCCCGGAGCCGTGCGGACCGGAGCCGTGCGGACCGGAGCCGTGCGGACCGGAGCCGCCGGGACGACCGTCGGCCGGCCATCCGCCACGCGGCGGCACGCCCGCCCGCCGGGTCTCGGCGTCCGGGTCCTGGGGGCCGGATCCCGGTGACTGCATGAGGTCCTCCTGATGCCGCGCGAGGGCGCCCTCGCCACGCGCCTCCTCGACGCGCTGGTCGGACGGCCGCGTGGTGACCGGTCATCCTGTTCCCCGCGCCTCGGAGGCAGCGCCGGCTCGGAGGCCGTGTCTGCCCAGAAGCGGTGGAATGGATGAACCGCGTGTACAACCCGTGCCGGGTTCATGCCGATGTTAGGGCTTTGCCGTTACTTTGGCGCGGCAGGTCGCCTTCTGGACACATCTTCTGCATTCCGTGACCGGAATATCACGGTGCGGCGTGTTTGGGTGGTGGCCCACCCGGCGCTGACCTCGGCTCCGAGGGCCGGACGCGCCCAGGGCGGGAGCGGACAGCCGCCGCCATGTGCGGGTTCGGGGTGTCGCTCAGCCCGCGTGGCGGATCAGGACCTCGTCCACGATCGTTTCCAGGAATGCCCGGTCGACGGGGTCGCCGGTAAGCAGGACGCGCTGGACGATGACAGCGGTGCCGATCTCGGTGAGAAGGGATCCGTCGACCTCGGCCCGCAGTTCGCCCCGGGCCACCGCTTTTTCCGCGATGGCACGCCAGCTTGCGTCGCGCTGCGCCGACAGACCGCGGCGCAGCGCGTTCCGGAGTTCGGGATTCCGGGGCATTTCCGAGATCAGTTCCGCGAGAATCCGACCGCGGTCGCTGCGGATCGCCTCGTGGAAGGACACGAGGAACTCGAGCAGGTCCAGCCGCAGTGATCCGGTGTTCGGCGTGGGCATCCGTTCCTGGGCGAACGCGTCGATCGAGTCCAGCACCATCGCCAGTTTCGACGGCCAGCGACGGTAGATCGTTGCCTTGCCGGAGCGGGCCCGGGCGGCAACGCGGTCCATGGTCACGCCGTCATATCCGAGCTCGGCCAGCAGGTCGAGCGTAGCCGCCCGAATCGCGAGGTCCCGGCTCTCGTCGCGGGGTCGCCCGCCGGTTCGGGGCGACGTGAGCGAGGACTGGGACACGGCATACCCTCCCGACGAGGTCTGGACCGGTCGGTGCGGGCCGCCAGGGATCCGGGTGCGCACTGACGCATGGTGTCTGCTGGCGGACGCGTAGCGGCGGTTTGGCGCGCAGAGCGTAACTCACCCGGGTTGCCGCGAGCGTGCGTCAGCGCCTGACCGGACCACTCTCGGTGCTGTCCGGTCGGGACCAGTATGGCGGGTGCCGCGGGCGGTCCGCGGCGTTCCCTCGCCGGGCCGGCGACTCGCGCGAACCGCCGGTGCAGGCTCTCTACCTGCGACTGCGCGCGACGCGGAGCCGGGACTGGTAGGCCGCGGACAGATGACAACGGGCTTGTGCCGAGCGGACGGCCCCGGCGGTCCGGCCTGGCCCGGCCGAGGGGCGCCGCCGCCAGCAGGCGCCGGGCGGCGGCTGTCAGACCTGGCCGGCGTGCTCCGGCACCGCGCTGCGGGTTCGCGGGTCGAGATCGGGGCGCGTGGCGGCCTTCGGGTGGTCGGGGTGCAGGAAGACCCACTTCTTGTAGGCCCAGAAGCGGAAGACCGTGCCCAGCCCGGTACCGAGAACATTGCCAAACAGGTTGAAGGCAAGCACGCCACGCAGATCGAGCGCGTATCGGGCGAACCCGAGGCAGCCGAGCGCGATCAGGAGGCCAATCGTATTCAGGATCACGAAGAGCGTGTACTCCCGCCGCAGCCCGGTTCGGGCTCGGTGGTTGAAGGACCACTGCCGATTCCCGATATAGGAGACGGTGGCCGCGATCACCGTGGAGATCGTCTTCGCGCTGAGTGGGCCGACGCCGAGAACCGTGTGACACAGGTTCGAAACCAGGAAGTCGATGGCGTAGCAGGCGCCACCGACCAAGCCGAACTTGCCCATCTCGTGGATGAGTACCTGCATCGGCGAGCGTGCCTGCCGGTGACTCACCACCGACGACCTCGATCGATTCCTACCACCAGTGGAGAGTACCGGCTGGCCCGTTCCGCGGATGGCCCCACCCCCCCGGTCTGACCGCGGGTCCGGCTCCGTCGCCCGTGGTTCGTCATCCCGATCGGCCCCGGGTGGTGATGACCTGTAACGCGAGTGTGTTTGCCGCACCCGTGTTGTGTTCCCTGTTTTACTGTAGGTGATGCAGGTGATTCGCTGCGCCGGGCTACGTGAGTGGCGCAACCCCGTCGAATCCGCTAAACGTTGGCGCTCCTGGGTAGGAGCGCGGCATCCTGGCTGACGCGGCGCGCGGGCTGCACACCGATCGGAGGACCGACGATCATGATCTGCTCTGGGAGCCGGCAGACGTGCTCACCCAGCCGGACGCACGGCTGATGTCGATGTCCAGTAGGCAGTCGATGTCCAGCGGGCAGTCGACGTCCATCAGGCACCGGGAGGCCGCAGACGTGAGCGGTGACAGCACTCGGCCGGCGGATGTCATCCCGCCGGAAGACGATCGTGAGGGCATGGCCACGGCCACGGAACTGCTGCTGACCTACGCCGCCGGCAACCCGGCCCGCCGCCAGGAGGCCGGGCTGGCGGACACCCCGGCCAGCCCGCGACTCGGAGTCGCGGTGGTCGCGTGCATGGACGCGCGGATCAACGTCGAGGCATTGCTGGGCCTGGCCGAGGGCGACGCGCACATCCTGCGCAACGCCGGCGGCGTCGTCACCACCGACGTGGTCCGCTCACTCGCCGTAAGCCAGAACGTGCTGGGCACCAAGGAGATCATCCTGCTGCACCACACCGGCTGTGGGCTGGAGAAGATCACCGAAGACGGCTTCCGGGACCAGCTGGAACGCGACACCGGCGTGCGCCCGGAATGGTCGGTGCAGGCCTTCGCGAACGTGGAGGACGACGTCCGGGTCTCGCTGCGGATCCTGCGGTCCTCACCCTTCCTGCAGGCCACGACCTCGGTGCGAGGCTTCATCTACCAGGTCGAGACCGGTGCGGTGGTCGAGGTCGAGCTCTGAGGGCAGCGGTCCGAGCGGCGGTCGGCCCAGGGCCCGGTAGGTCCAGCCGGCCGCCCGCCAGACGCGCGGATCCAGCGCTCCACGGCCGTCGATGACGACCGGCCGGGCGACGTGCGGACGCAGGACGGCCGGGTCCAGCTCGCGGAACTCGGCCCATTCGGTGAGGACGAGGACGACCTCGGCACCGGCCACCGCGCCGACCACCGAATCCGCGAAGTGAAGATTCGGGTGGACCTCCTGGGCGGCCGTCACCGCAGCCGGGTCGTACACCGCCACGTGCGCGCCGGCCCGGTGCAGGGCGAGTGCGACCTCGAGCGCCGGCGAGTCGCGGATGTCGTCGGAGTTCGGCTTGAAGGCCACGCCCAGCACTCCGACGGCCCGGTTCGCCGGCGTGTCTCCCAGCACCTCGCGGGCCAGTGCCACCGCCCGCTCGCGCGCGCGGACGTTCACCGTGTCCACCTCGCGCAGGAACGCCATCGCCGGCCCGACCCCGAGCTCGCGGGCGCGGGCCTGCAGGGCCCGGATGTCCTTCGGCAGGCAGCCACCGCCGAACCCGATGCCGGCCCGCAGGAACAGCGGTCCGATCCGGTCGTCATGGGCCAGCGCGCCGGCCAGCGCGACGACGTCGCCCCCGACGGCGTCACACACCTCGGCCATCGCGTTGATGAAGGAGATCTTGGTGGCGAGAAAGGCGTTCGCGGCGCCCTTGGTCAGCTCGGCGGTCGCGTAGTCCGTCACGATGACGGGTGCGCCGTTGTCGATCAGTCGGCCGAAGATGGTGCGCAGCCGCTCCTGCGCGTAGCCACCCGGGGTGACGCCGAAGACCAGCCGATCGGGACGAAGCGTGTCGTCGACGGCGAAACCCTCGCGCAGGAACTCCGGATTCCAGGCCAGTTCCGCCCCGGGCGCGCCGACGGCGAGCTTCGCGGCGAGGCGGGCCGCCGTGCCGGCGGGCACCGTCGACTTGCCGACGATCAGGTCGCCCGGCCCGAGCCCGGCCGCGATCAGCCCGCTGACCGCGGCGTCGACGTGACGCAGGTCGGCGGCGTCCGAATCGGCCCGCTGCGGCGTACCGACGCAGACGAAATGGGTGTCGGCCCGGTCGACGGCCTCGGCCAGGGAGCTCGAGAAGGTCAGTCGCCCGGCTTCCAGGTTCTTCCGCAGGAGCGCCTCCAGGCCGGGCTCGTAGAACGGCACCTCGCCCGTGGACAGCCGCCGGACCCGGGTGGCATCGATGTCGATGCCGACGACCTCGAAGCCCAGCTCCGCCAGGCATACCGCCTGGGTCGCGCCGAGATAGCCCGTGCCGATGACACTGATCCGCGGATCGGTCGACCTGCTCACGCCCAGCACCTCCGCCCTGAGGGATCGACCTGGCCGCCGAACGGCGCCCGGCAGCCGGGACAGCCGCGTGGTCGTCCCGACCAGCCGGGCCGGCCGCGGCGCGGTGACGCGGCCGACACCGTCCGCCGCGAAGGTCGCGCACCGAAAGCCTCCGGCTGACGAGCGTAGTGACTACCCGTCCGCGTCGGTTCCCACGAGGGCCCGTCCAGGCGTCACCCGTGGCGGGGGAGGCGCAGAACGCGCACCGCGGCCGTCGAGAAGGGCCAACCGGCCACTCCGGCCACTCCGGCCGCCTCGGCCGCACCGGCCGCACCGGCGTCCGAGCCCACAACGGTGCCGACGGCCTCGAGTGGCGCGAGGACGGCGGTGATCCGTTCGGTCTCGGCCCGGCGATCCAGGGTGCCCGGATCGAGCCGGCGGCACAGCACGATCGACGCCCCGGCCGCCAACGGCGCGAGCAGGCCGCCGAGCAGGCCCTCGGCCGTGTCGGCCGCAGCGGTGCACAGGATCCGGTCCGTGGCCGTGAGGTCCCAGGCCGCCGCGGTCCGCATCGCCGCCCGCACCAGGCCAGCCTGGTGCGGGGGGGCCGGCGGAGCGGCGAAGCGGTCGCCGTGCGGGGGGACCTCGGTGGCGTAGTCGAGGACGCCGGGGATCGGCCGGGCCAACCGGCCGCCCATCGGGCGCAACGAGAGAGCGACCGTCTCGTCGGCCGCCAGCGCCGCCGTCGAGTCGAGCCTGTCCTCGGCGACGAACAGCGCCCCGAGCCGGGTCGTCGCCGGCTCGGGGCCGGTCCCGGCGGTGTCGGGATCGGAGTCCGCCGGGATGACGAGGACGTCCAGCCCCGCCGACCAGCCGGCGAGCGTGATGACCAGGCCGAGCCAGTGGGCCGGCAGGGCGATGCCGATCTGGTCACCGGGGGCGAGGCCCAGGGTGTCCACGAGCATGTTCGCGGTCTTCGCCACCCAGTTGTCGAAGGTGGTCGCCGAGAACTCGAGCCGCTCGCCGGTCGCGTCGTCGTAAAAGGTCACCAGTGGTCGCGCCGGGTCCGTCGCCAGCCGGCGGGCGAACAGGCCGGCGATGCCCGAGGCGCCCGCGGACACCTGCGGTTCGGCCCCGGCGGCGGTGCTCGCCGGGTCCAGCAGGCTGGCCGCGGACACCAGCCGGGGCGTAGCGGAGGCGGTCACGGCGTGCAGGTGGTGTTGATGGTGAACGGCGCCGCCGTGGCGCGCGTCCCCGCCGTAGCGCCCGTCCCCGCCGTGGCGCCCGTCCCCGCCGTGGCGGTGGCGGTGGCGGTGGCGACGGGGGTCACCCTGGCGGTCCCGGAGCCGACGGCGGCGCCCACGCGGGTGGCGGTCATCATCGCGCTGGTGATCGTTGCGGCGCCGGTGCTGGTCGTGGTGGTTGCGGTGGTTGCGGTGGTTGCGGAGCCGGTCGGGAGCCCGGGGAAGGTCGTCCCGAGGATCACGACGAGTCCGTCGCCGGGAGCGGATCCGTCCTCGACGAGCCGGCTGCCGGGCAACCGGGCGGCCAGGGCACGCGCGGCGTCGGTCAGTGCCGGGGAGTGGTGGATCTCGGTGAGCGGCTGAGCCGCTGCCGTCGAGGTCGTCATCGATCCAGTGAATCCGAGCGAGCGCAGGGCGTCGACTGTGGCGGCGGCGAGTCCCGTCCGCCCCGAGGCGTTGCGCACGGCGGCGACGGGCACCGCGACGGGTGCGACGGCGGCGGCGGAACCGGTGGCGGGCGCGGGCGCCGGTGTGCCTGGCGCCGGCCGTAGCGGCGCGAGCACCCGGTCGAGTCCGGCCTGGTCGGCGAGCAGCACCGCGCCGTGCGGCGGGATGGTGCCAAGGTCGTCGACGGCGCCGTCGGACCGCAGTGCAACGCGCGTCGGGACGGTGACGAACTGCACCTTGTTCGACCGCAGCCCGTTGATCCGTTTCGCCAGCCGGAGCAGTTCCTCCTGGTTGAGACCCGAGTCGACCCGCAGGGTCCCGCCGACCGCGTTGAGCAGCGCGGTGATCTTCGGCGGGCTGGTGAGGACGCCGGCGCTGGTCGCGGTGGCCAGGAGCCGGGAGAGGAACTGTTGCTGGCGCAGGATGCGCAACCGCTCGTCGCCGAGGGCGTACCGGGTGCGGACGAAAGCGAGGGCCTGCTCGCCGTTGAGCCGGTTGAGGCCCAGATGACCGTTCCAGCCGGACATCGCGTCGTGCAGGTTGCGGGTGCTGCCACCCGGCAGTGGCGTCACGCACACGGTGACTCCACCGACCGCCTCCGTCATGGCGCGGAAGCCGGCGAGATTGATCGAGACGGTGTGGTCGATCTTCAGGCCGGTCAGCGTCTCGATCGTGCTGACCAGGCCCGGAACGCCGGCGAGGGCCAGCACCTCGGTGAGTTTCGCGCGCCCGTCGTGCGCGCTCGCCCGGCTGCGGGGGACGACCGGCACGAGCATGTCGCGCGGGAACCACAGCTAGGGTCGCCGAGCCGTCCCGGGCGAGATGCACGACGATCGTCGTGTCCGAGCGGACTCCGTCGACCTCGCCGTACTCGCCGTCGGTGCCGGCCCGGCTGTCGTCGCCGAGCAGGAGGATGTTCTGCGCGCCGGCCACCCCGGCTGGCCGGGCGCCGTCGATGGTCCAGCGTTCCCGGACGATCGCGCCGTCGAGATGCCGGTAGGCGACCCAGCCCAGGGTGCTGACCGCGAGAACGAGCGCGGAGGCCAGTGCACCGACGACGAGGGCCAGGCGTTGCCAGGGCGCGCGGCGCCGGCGCGGCTGTCGCGGATCGAGGTCCGCCGGCAGCACATGGGCAGGCCGGCGGGCGGGTCGTCGGCGCGGCGCCGGCCGGCGGCCCGGCCCCGGGGCCCGGCCGTGTGACGGGCTGTCGGCCGGACGTTGCGGATGGCCCGGACGTCGCAGGGTCGTGGTCGTCTCGGCGGACGGGGGCGACCAACCGGGCGGTGGCGGTGCGTTGCCGCGGGTTCGCCGCGGGGTCGAGCGGTCCGAGATCCCGCGCGCTGGCCGGGGCCGCGGTGGGAGACCTGATGGATCATCGTCGCGCTGCCGTGGAATGGTTCGGGGGCGCGGAACGGACGGTGTCGATGCTGGCTGACTGAAACGCACGGGGTCGCTGACGCTCCTTGATCGGATGGCTTGGGGAAGCCTTCGGAACGCGCTGGCGGCCTTGGGTTACGACTTAACTGGAGCTAAAGACCCGCGGCGGGGGGCGGGAGGTTGTCCCGGGGGTCTCCCTGCGGGTAGGCGGGACCCGCCGACCCGCGGCGGTTCGCCCTGGTCAGCCCGGCTGGCTGGCACGGAAAGTGACCAGGCGGGTGCCGGCGCTGGCTCGGCGTGGGCGGGGCGAGGGGCGGCCGGGAGGAGCCGTCTAACCTTGCGTCAACCATGGATGAGCCGGAGCTGACGCCCGCCGAGCGTCCGAACCCCCCGCCCGCCGCGCGCACCGTGACCGACGCCGAACCAGCCACGGCCGTGGCGGATGCCGGCGCCCGCGACCTGGCAGCACCCAGCGCCACCAGCGCGGATGCCGATGCCGTCGACGCCACCGGTGCCACCGCGCTGCCCGCGCTGCCCGGACAGCGCGCGGCGCCGGAGTCCGATGGTCCCCGGCGGCGACGGCGGCGACGGCGGCGACGGGGGCGCCGCGGGCCCGCCCTGCTGCTGCTCATCACCGCGGTGCACGTGGCGATGCTGGTCAGCTACGCGTTCGTCTACCCGACCTGGGCGGGCTACGACGAGGCCCAGCACGTCGACATGGTCTACGGCCTGCAGCACGGCGTCGGGTGGCCGGCCCCGGGCAAGAAGATGATCGCCACCGGGGTCGCGGCGACGTCGGACGACTTCGACCGCGGCCGGTACGCGGACATGTTCCAGTCCGGCGGCAAGCGGCGCGGCGCGCCGTCGTTCGCCGAGATCGACCCGACCCCGCGCGACGAGCGGAAGTCCTTCGACGCCCTGGGTGGTGTCACGCCGGTCGACGACGGCCGGCTGTCCAACCAGATGGTGCAGCACCCACCGTTGATCTACGCGGCCGGCGCCGTCCTGCTCTACCTCCTGCCCGGCTCGCGGGACTGGGCGTACGACCGCCAGGTGTTCGTCCTGCGACTGTTGAACATCCTGGTCGTGGCGCCGCTGCCACTGCTGGGCTGGCTCGCCGCGCGCCGCTTCGGGCTCGGCGAGCCCGCGGCGCTGGCGGCAGCCGCGTTGCCGCTGGCCATCCCCGGGTTCACCCGGGTCGGCGCCACGTTCAACAACGACGGGATCCTGACGCTGACCACCGGCGCGCTCACGGTCGTCCTCGCCGGCGTGATGCGGGGTGACCTACGTCGGCGCACCGCCGGGCTCGTCGGGTTGTGGTTCGGGCTCGCCCTGCTGTCCAAGGCATTCGCCCTCACGCTGCCCTTCATGATCGCGTCGGCGTACCTGGTGGGTTGGTGGCGCGCCGGGCGCCGCCGCGGCCCGGCGGCGGAGGGTGGCACGCGGCTGGCCCGCTGGGCGCGGACCGCGCGGTCGGAGGTGGCGTCGCTGCCCTGGGTGCCCGCGGGGCTCGGCGTCGGCGTCGGCGTCGCGATCGGCGGCTGGTGGTGGGTGCGTAACGACGTGCTGTACGGCGCCGTGCAGCCCAACGGCTGGGCGACCGATCCGCCGCGGCGGGAGCCGCTGCTGCTGCCCGACTCGTTCTTCACCTGGTTCTGGTACTTCCTCCGCACGATGATCTCGCGGTTCTGGGGCGGACTCGGGCTGTTCGAACCGCCGCAGCTCTCTCCGGTCGCGATCGTGCTGGCAACGGTCATCGTCGTCGGCCTGAGCGTGACGGCCGTCGTCGGTGGCTGGCGTCGACTGTCCCGGGCCGAGCGGCTGGTCGGCGCCGCCGGCGTGGTGGTGCTCCTGCTGCCGGTCGCCTTCGCGTACCTCTCGGTCGGTCAGCGCAGCTGGGCGGACTACAAGATCTACACTCGCGGGATCGCCGTCCAGGGCCGCTACCTCTACCTGGGCATCGTCGGTCTGGCCGTCGTGGTCGCGCTGGGGCTGCGTCGGGCGTTGTCCGGGCGCGAGCGCTTCGCCCCGTTGGTGATACTGGTGGCGGCGCTGCTGATGCAGGCCGCCGCGCTGTTGGCGATCTGTTCGTACTACTGGCTGCCGCGTCGGGTGGTGTTCACGCCGGCCCGGATTCCGCAGGTGGTGTCAGGGATCGGCCGCTGGGCGCCGTTCCCGATCGGCGTGACCGTCGCCGTGTTCGTGGTGACGGCCGCGCTTTTCACCGCGAACGTCGTCCTCGCCGCGATCGGCGCCAAGGCAGCGCCGGGGGCCCGCGCCGGCCACGGCTCTCGGCCGGGCCGGCGGACGGCTCAGACGGCGCCCTCGGATGGATCAGGCTCCCGGGACGGTGGCCACGGAGACGCGGGAGTGGTCCCCGAGCATGAGGCGGTGCGCCTTCGGTAGGGCCGCCGACGGCACGACCTCCACGTCCCGCCCGATCAGGGAGTCCTCGATGCGGCCGATGCCGCGGATCGTCGCCCGCTCCAGGACGATCGAGTACTCGATCTCGGTGCGTTCGATGGCGCACGAGTGGAAGATCGACGTAAAGGGTCCGACATAGGTGTCGATCAGGGTGGTGTTCCGGCCGATGATGGCCGGACCGCGCACGGTCGAGCGGATCAGCGAGGCGCCTTCCTCGATGACGACCCGGCCCACGATCGAACTGTCGGCGTCGACGCTGCCATGGATGGCCGGCTCGACCGATTCCAGCAGGTGCCGGTTCGTTTCCAGCATGTCGGTCAGCCGGCCGGTGTCCTTCCAGTAGCCCTCGACGAGGTGCGAGGACACGTCGCGGTCGCCGTCGACGAGCCACTGGATGGCTTCGGTGATCTCCAGCTCGCCCCGGGCGGACGGTTTGATCGCCCGGACCGCCTCGTGGATGGCCGTGCCGAACATGTAGACGCCGACGAGGGCGAGGTCACTCGGGGGTACCTGGGGCTTCTCGACCAGCCTGACGATTCGCCCCTCGGCACCGAGTTCCGCGACACCGAACGCGGACGGATTATCCACCTTCGTCAGCAGAATCAGGGCGTCCGGAGCGTTCCGCCGGAACTCCTCCACCAGACTGGAGATGCCGCCGATGATGAGGTTGTCGCCCAGGTACATGACGAAATCGTCGTCGCCGAGGAAGTCGCGGGCGATCAGCACCGCATGCGCGAGGCCGAGAGGTGCCTCCTGCTGGATGTAGGTGACGCGGATCCCGAACGCCGAACCGTCGCCGACCGCGGTCTCGATCTCCGCGGCCGTTTCGCCGACGATGATGCCGACATCGACGATGCCGGCTTCGCGAATGGCTTCCAACCCGTAGAAGAGCACCGGTTTGTTGGCGACCGGAACAAGCTGCTTGGCAGAGGTGTGGGTGATCGGCCGCAGACGGGTTCCCGATCCACCCGCGAGAACGAGGGCCTTCATGATCCGCGACTCTATCGTGTGGCGCCGCCCGGATGGAGAGCAACCGCGGGCGCGCCGTCGGTTTCTGGCCCGGTGGATCCCTTTGTCGGGGACGCATCACATGTCGCGGATGGTGACCGGCTGTTCTCGCCGCAGCGGGGCGGTGACGGGTACGCGCCATCCGATACGGGTACGTTGAGTAGCCGAAGGGGTTCGCTCCGGCCGGCGCGCCGGAATGGCGACGGGCCACCTGATCGTTCCACGACTCGTGAGATTTCGCGGCCGCCTGGGAGGGGGACACGGTGACCGATGCGCCGCCGCGTTCGCCGGATGATCCGCGGACCGATCGTCGAGGGCCTCGGGCCGGCCGCCGCGGCCGGGCCGGAAAGCAGCCCCCGGCCAGACCCGCGTCCCCGGCGCAGCCGGCATCGCCGTCCCCGTCCGCCCTGGGTGACCCGGCCGGGCTGTCCGAAGCCGGCTCGGCTGCGGGGAACGCCTCGACCGAGGTCGTCCCGGCGGGACCGGACGCCCAGCGGGAGGGCTCGCCGTTCGGGCGTCTGGCCCTGCTGCTGGCGGGCCTGCTCTCGGCACTGATCCTGCTGACCACGGTGGGCGGGTGGACCGCGTACGAGTACTTCGGCGCGCAGATCCACCGGATCCGGCTCGGCCTCGGCGATGATCGTCCTGCCGACGCCGTCTCCGGAACCCGCAACTACCTGCTCGTCGGCTCGGACAGTCGGGCCGGCACCGGCAACGAGTACCAGCGCCAGGGAGCGGTCACCGACGAACGCTCGGACACCACGATGCTCGCGCATCTGGATGCCGACGGGACGACCACGATGGTCTCCTTCCCGCGGGACACCCTGGTGCGCATCCCCGGGCACGGCCGCGCCAAGCTCAACTCGGCGATCACCCTCGGTGGCCCGAGCCTGCTGATCCGGACGATCGAGTCCCTCACCGACATCAAGATCGACCATTATGTCTCGATCGATCTCGCCGGGTTCAAGTCCATGACCGACGCCCTCGGTGGAGTCACCGTCTGTGTGAAGGCGCTGCCGGACGGCTCACGGTCGAATCTGTACGACCCGTGGTCGCAGTGGCGTGGCCGGGTCGGCGAGAACCGGCTCAACGGCGAGCAGGCCCTCGCCTTCGTGCGCCAACGACACGGCCTGCCGGACAACGACTTCGACCGCATCCGCCGGCAGCAGCAGTTCATCGGCGCCGTGTTCACCCAGGCGACCTCGACGGGTGTCCTGGCCAACCCGGTCCGGCTGGAAAGCCTGGTGCACGCGGCAACCGGTGCGCTCACCGTCGATGACGGGACCAGCATCAACGATCTGCGCGCGCTGGCGACCCGGCTGCGGGGGATGTCCGCCGACCAGATCCGGTTCGAGACGATCCCGGTGCACACGCCGACGCCGGCGGAGGGGGCCAACGCGCTCGGTGAGCTGCCGCGGTTCGGCGCGGTCCAGCTCTACGACCCGATCGCCCTGGAGAAGTTCCTCGCGCCGTTGCGCGGCCGGCCGGGCCGGTCCACCACGCGGTCCGCGAGCCCGTCACCGACGGTGCCCGCGTCCGCGGTGACGGTCGACGTCTACAACGGTGCCAGCATCTCCGGCCTGGCCGGCTCCGCAGCGACCCGGCTGACCCGGGCGGGCTTCCAGGTCGGCTCGTCCCGGACCTGGTCCCACGGCACCCTGACGGCCTCCCAGGTTCGGTACCACCCAGGGGACGTCGGGGCGGCCAGAACCGTGCAGGCGGCGGTGCCCGGCAGCCGGCTGCAGGAGGACACCGCCGTTCCCGCCGGCCGCGTGAGCCTGATCCTTGGCACGAGCTTCAAGGCGAGCGCCGTGGTCACCCCGTCGACATCGGCCCCGGCGTCGGCGTCGGCCCCGGCGTCGGCCGGCGGTGCCGCGGCGGCGAGTGCCGCCCCATCGGCCGCCGCGGTGCCGAGCGCGCCCAGTGCCCCGGAGACGGCGTCGGAGATCACCTCAGGCTGCACCTACTGACCGCTGGCCGCTGTTGGCCGCTGGCACCCTGCCGACCGCCGGTTTCGACCGCCGAGCGCCCTCGTGGCCGCGGTCCCCGCGCCGGCGCGGAGGCTGTCACGGTCCGGCGGATGGTTCTGCCAGACTCGGGCCGTGCGCGTTCTCGTGACCGGTGCCGCCGGACAACTCGGTGCCGACCTCTGCCGCCTGCTCGACGCCCGGATGGCGCAACCCGACTCCCCGGTGCGGGCCTGGGCGGGGCTGGCCCGCGCCGACCTGGACATCACGGACGCGGCGCGGGTCCGTGCCGTGGTGCGCGACCAGGCGCGGCCGGCGAAGATCCAGGGCGGCCTCGTCGTCATCAACACCGCGGCGTGGACGGACGTGGACGGCGCCGAGGCCGACGAGGCCAGCGCCTATGCGGTCAACGCGACCGGCCCCGCGCATCTCGCCGCCGCCTGTGCCGCCGTCGACGCCACCCTCGTCCAGGTGTCGACCGACTACGTCTTCGACGGCAGCGCGTCGAAGCCCTACGAGACCGGGGACGCGACCGGCCCCGCCGGCGCATACGGCCGGACCAAGCTGGCCGGCGAGGAGGCCGTGCTCGCGTTGCTGCCGGCGGCGTCGTTCGTCGTCCGCACCGCCTGGGTGTACGGCCAGACCGGCCGTAACTTCGTCAAGACGATCAGCCGGCTGGCCCGGGAGCGCGGTTCGGTCTCCGTCGTCGCCGACCAGGCCGGTTCGCCGACGTGGTCGGCCGACCTCGCCGGCGGCCTGCTCGACCTGGTCACGTCCTCGGCGTCGCCCGGCATCTACCACTGCACGAACTCCGGCGAGACCACCTGGTACGGCTTCGCCCGCCAGATCATGGCCGAGGTCGGCCTGCCCGCCGAGACGGTCACCGCGACGACCACGGATGCCTTCCCGCGCCCCGCCGCCCGGCCCGCGTACTCGGTGCTGTCGGCCCGTTCCTGGACCGACGCCGGCCTCGCCCCGCTACGCCCCTGGGACGAGGCCCTGCGCGCCGCCTTCGCCGCCGCCGGCGACGACCTGCGCGGCTGATCACGATCAGCCCGGCCGCGTGACCCGCGTACCGACCCCGGGGCCGGACGGGTCGGTGAACGCCTGCCGTCGCGGACCGAGGGCCGCGACGACAGGCGCTTCGGTCAGCGGGGCGGGTCGTCGAACTCGATGGTGATCAGTACCTTCAGCTCGATCGCGGTGAGCGGGCGCGTCAGCGGCTCCGGCTGTGCCTGAGTGACGTCGGCCGCACTCGGAGCGGGCTCCCGCCGAGGTCGCGTCACGAGCATCGCTTTGGCGAGCTCAGCCAAGCAGCATGGAGGCGGCCAGCGGGTCCCGGGTGGCTGCGACGTAGATCACAAGTGTGACGCACACCACTACGGCGAGGACGCTGGACGGCTCGGTACGTGGGGCAGCTCGTCGGTCGTCTGTGTTCCAGTCCGTCGCTTCCTGTTGGGGAACGGCTGGCCACGCCACACGGAGGAACCTACTCATCCGGACCATGGGCGCCGCCGTCCTCTTCAAGTGGAGAACGTGCAGCCGGGCACCAGGGCACCCTTATCCCGGACCGGGAGATGAGCAAGATGAGCGAGATGAGCAAGATGAGTCGACGTCTGGCCAAGGAGCGATACCAAAACGGTCGGATCGACCCGCCGCAACCGATGCTTGCTGTGCTGAGTGTGCGCTGGTACAAAAAACTCTGCTGTCGAGGGCTCACCTGAACTTGCCACTCGATGATGCATTCATGCTGCATATGCTGTCGGCCGCGAGCGGCATCCCTCGCGCCGCCCAACACCGCTCGGCGGCGCGGTGCCGTTGCCCGGTCATGGTCCACGTTGACGGCCGGAAGATGCGAGCGGCAATTCATGCCCTTTATTGATTTGCCGCTGCTGTATGGTAAAGAGAGCCGGCGTGTCGGCTCCGGATGGCCTTGAGAGAATCGTTAACGTCCAGTAGGCGACTCGCGGCTGTCAGGTTGCTGTCGCGGCAGGCGGAAGGTCGGAATGCGTTCTCCCTTCCGGGGCTTCTTTGGCTGTCGGGCGGCGGGGATCGCCGTCGCGGTGGCAGTGGCCAGCGTGGGTGGCAGCGCACCGCCAGCCGGGCTCCTTGATCCGTGGCGAGCGAGGGTTTCGCCGTGGGTCCCGGCTGCCGCGGTGGCGTCGCCGCGGTGGCGTCGCCGCGATGACGGTCGCAGGTCGGCGCGGCGCCAGCCGGGTCGACGGCTGTGGTCGAGGGCTGCGGCCCGACGGATCCCTGAATCGATGTAATGATCGAACTTCCGATCACATGCTGTTGTTGTGTGCTTCCCTCGGCGTCACCCGGTGGTCGGAAAGGTGAAACGTCTGGTCATCCCGCCGCCGCATTCATGTCACCGTGGTTTCGCCGGCATGTCGCGTGATGGTCGCCATGTTTACGTGGCCATTCCGTTGCCATCCGGACCGGTGCGCCTGACGGGCGGCTGACGCGGACATGGCTCGTCAACGTGCCTCGGGCAGGACCGCGGCCCGAGGTGCTGCCTGCCACCTGGAGGTGCATGCGGGCGGGCCTTGGATCGGGTCCGCGCGAGCACGAGACCCGTGCCACAGCGGGGATCACCGTCCGGCCAGGCGTCTCGACCCAGCCGAGGCGTTCCCGTGATGACCTGCGAGACTGCACATGATGGGCAGCGTTGACCAGGACACCGGCGAAAGCATCGGGGGGATCGTCCCCACGCAGCCTCACCCGGTCGCGGCGCCAGGCGGCGACGTGGCGGAGCCGGCTTCGGCCGTGGCCCATCCGGTGCGTCCCGCGGCGCTGTGGCGGTTCGGGCGGCGGCACGCGGTGTTCGGCGTGCTCCTTCTCCTGGGGGCCACGGCCCGGGCGCTCGTGCTGGTTGCCTACCCGCCGGCGCTGATGTACCTCGGTGACTCCGGCGCCTATCTGGACCAGGCGTGGCGCGGCCTCTGGCCCGGTGACTGGCGGCCGTCCGGTTATCCGATCTTCCTGCGGCTGATCGACGGACCGGGTCACCTCACCCGGATCGTGGTCGTGCAGCACCTGCTGACGCTGGCGGTGGCCGTGGGGCTCTACGCCGCAGCGCTGCGGGCGGTGCGTCGTCCGTGGCTCGCCGCGCTCGCGGCCGCGGCCGCCCTGCTGGCCCCCTGGGTGCTGGACCTGGGTCAGTTCGTGCTGGCCGACAGCCTGTTCGGGGTGCTCGTCGCGGCGGGGGTCGCGGTCCTGGCCGGTTCGGTCCGGCCCGGCGCGCGGGCCGCGGCGGTGGCCGGACTGTTGCTCGGCGCCGCGTTGTGCGTACGTACCGTCGGTTACGGTCCGCTCCTGGTCGCGGCGCTCGTGCTGATCGTGGACGCGGCCCGGAGCCGCCTGGGCGCGCGTGCCCGCGCCGGGCTGCCGTTGGCGGCGTTCGTGCTGGCGGCCGCCGCGCCGATCGGCGCCTACGCGGGCTGGAGCGCGTCCGAGGGCAAGGGCTTCACGGTGTCGGCGCACTCCGGCTACTTCCTGTACGGCCGGGTCGCGCCGTTCGTCGACTGCGCCTCGTTCTCCCGCCCCGACCTGCGGTCCCTGTGCGACCCGCGGCCTGTGGCCCAGCGCGGCGCACCGGTGCGGTACCTCTGGCCCGCCGACTCGCGGTTGCGCCAGGGCCACCGGGGGATCCCGGCGGGTCGCGAGGACCTCGCCGCCCAGTTCGCCCACCAGGCGGTGCGCGAACAACCGTGGATGCTCGTGACCTCCTCCCTGCGGTATCTCGCCGGCTATCTCTCGCCCGTGCCGCACGAGACGGCGAAGACCTCCCGGGCGGACACCTGGGAACTGCCGACCAGGACGACGAACGCGCTGCCGGCGGACGACCCGCACGCCGAGGACGGCTATTTCGTCGCGACCACGGTGCGCGCTCCCGCCGCTGCCCTCGCGGACTGGTCCCGGCTGTCGTACCCGCCGCTGCCGTTGATCGGGCTGGGGCTGCTCGCCGGCGTGGCGGCGACGGCACTCGCCCTCGCCCGCCCGGTCCGCACGCGCCGCCGCCCCTGGCCGGCCGGCGCGGGCAGCGCGGCGGTCGAGCGGGCCGGCACCGGGCACCTGGCCGCGGGACGGCTGTTCTGGCTGGCCGCCGGGTCCAGCGTGTCGACGCTGGTGCTGTCCGCGGTCACCGCCGGCTTCGACTACCGCTACCTGGGGGCGGTCATCGGCCCGGCCGGGCTTGCCGCAGTCGTCGGCGCGGCCTGGTTCGTCGCGGTGCTGCGCCGCCGGACCCCGGGGTGACCGACGCCGGCCGGCGGCCCGCCCGTTGCGCGCGGCGCTGGCTGGTGGCCGGGGTCGCTGCCGCCGGCCTCATCTTCTGCTCGCTGGGCCTGCTCGTCGCCGCGGTCCTCCCTCCGTTCGCCAGCGCCGACGAGGTTCAGCACACCGCCTACGCGCTCGAGGTCGCGCACGGCTCCCTGCCCGAACTCGACACGCCGCTGCGGTCGCGGTTGCCGGGGATGCCGGGCCTGCCGGTCGGGTGTCGGCTCGGGCCGGCCGCGGCCCGAGCCGCGGTGGACGCGCGGGCGGACCGGGTGTGCGGGGTGGCGCTCGGTCGGCCGCTGTCGAACTACGATCTCGTCTACACCGCCAACCATCCGCCGCTGTTCTACGCCGCGGAGGCGGTGCCACTGCGGGCTGGCACGGCGCTGGGGCATCCGCGGGCGGGGTTCCGGGCGGCCCGCGTTCTCAACGTCGCGTTCGGGCTCGCCGTGCTCGTCGCCACGGCCGTCCTCGGCCGGGTGTTGTTGCCCGGACGGCCCGAGGTCGCCGTGGGTGCTGCGGCGCTCGTCGGGGTCCTCGGCGCGGTCGTGACGTCGGCCGGGCAGATCTACAACGACGCGCTGGCCACGGCCATGGTCACCGGCCTGCTCGCCGCCGCGGCCGCGCTGGTCCGGCGGGGGCCGCGGCCCTGGATCATCGTCGGGCTCGTCCTGTTCGCGGTCGGCGCGCCGGCCAGCCGGGCGAGCGGCGCCGTCGCCCTCGCGGTCGTGCTGCCCGCGGTCGCGGCCGGCGTCGCGTTGCACGCCTCCGGGGGACCGGGGCGCCGCCTCGCGCGCGGCGCGGCGGCCGCTGGCGCCGTGTGCGCGCTGGTCGCCGCCGCGGTCGGTTGGTTCTACCTGCGCAACGTCCGGCTCTACGGCGACCCGACCGCGGCCGGGCGGATCGCCGAGATGTTTCCGGTCGCCGGGCCGCGGCGATCGCCGGAGCGCCTGCTCACCGACGGTGGGCTGTGGTGGTCGGCCTACCGTGGCCTGTTCGGCCGTCCGCGCCTGGTCACCGGGCAGGTCGAGCAGATCGTCGTCGGCGTGGCCGTCGTCGCCGCGGCCGGTCTCGTCGGGACGGCCCTGCGAGCCGGGGTCCGCCGGGGCCGCGAGCGCACCGCGGCTCGGCCGTCGGGTCGGCCCCGCGATCGTCACCGGCTGGCCGCCGCGGCCCTCAGCTGGCTGCTGGTCGTCGGTCACTGTCTGCTGGTGGTCGCGACGTTCGTCGGGTACATCGCCGCGGGCGGGGCGCCGTTCGCCCGGTACCTGCTGCCGATGGTGCCGGTGGTCGCGGTCGGCGCCGCCGCGGGCTGGCAGGCGCTGCCGCTTGGCCGATGGCGCGGGACGCCGCTGCTCGTCGCGGTCGTGGCGGTGGCGGTGGCCACCGTGGAACTGCTCGGGCGGGAGGTGGCCTGGAAGCAGCGCGGATTCGCCCCGCTCGGTCTCGCCGGGCGGCTGCGTGCCTCCTGGGCGTTGGCCGGGCCCGGCTCGCCGCGGATCGGTCTGGGCGTGCTCGCCGCCGCCGCGGCCGTCGGCGTCGTGCTGCTCGCCGTCGCGCTAGGCCGACTCGGCGACCCGGCGGTAGACGGCCGCGGTCAGCTCCGCGGTGCGCCGCCAGGTGAAGGACCGGGCGTGCCGGCGGCCGGCGTCGGCGTCGCCGGGGTCTTCGAGCAGGTTGATGATCGCCTCGGCGAGTTCGTCGGCGAAGGAGTTCCGATCCGCCTGCCGGACCAGGCGGACGGGACTGCCGGCGCGGGCGGCGGTCACCACCGCGCCCCGGTCGGCACCGCCCGGCCCGGCTCCAGCCCCGGCCCCCTCGGGAACGGCGAGGAGCTCCCCGACGACCTCCCGCACGGTCGGGATGTCGGCGGCGACGACCGGGACGCCGGCGGCCAGCGCCTCCAGGGGCGGTAGCCCGAAACCTTCGTACCGGGACGGGAAGCACAGCACGCTGGCACCCGCGACGGTGGCCCGCAGCCGGTCGGCGTCGAGGTAACCGGCGGTGATCACGCTGCCCGCCGGTAGCCCGGCGAGGTCGAGGGTCGGCCCCCAGCCGGGCGGCCCGACGAGGACCAGCGGCGGCGCGCCGAGCCTCGCGGCGTGCAACCGGCGGACGGCCTCCAGCAGGACCGGCAGGTTCTTGCGCGGTTCGACCGAGCCGACGAACAGCAGGTACCGCTCGGGCAGGCCGTGCTCGCGCCGCCAGGCCGCCGTCGGCACGGCGGTGCCGAACCAGGCGTCGTCCACGCCGAGCGGGGTCGGGGTGACCAGCGCCGGGTCGAGCCGGTAGGCGCTGATCACCTCGTCGGCCACGGCCCGGCTCGGGGTGAGTACGGCGGACGCGCGCCGCAGCCCGCGGGGCACCAGGTCGCTGTAACGCGCCGACGCGGCGCTCACCGTGTCCGGGGTGCGCAGGTAGGACAGGTCGTGGACGGTGACGACGCCGCGGGCCCGGCGTAGCGGCGGGAGCACGAAGTTGGTGCCGTGCACCACGTCCGCGGGCCCGGTCAGCCATTCGACCGGCGGGTGTTCCCCGCGGATCCACGTCTCGTGCAGCAGCCGCGCCGGTGCCCGCCGGGCCGCCACCCGGACGCCCGGCGGAAGGCTGCCGGCGAGCTCGTCCAGCCCGCGCCAGGTGAAGGCGGTCGCGGCCAGGTCCCACGACGCGGCCGCGCCACCGCCGTCGGCCGGACCACCACCGCCACCACCGCCACCACCGCCACCGGCGTCGGCGGCGGCGGCGGCGAGGCGGGCGAGCCCGGCGAGCAGATGCTCGGTGTAGCGGCCGACGCCGGTGCGGCGCCCGAGCAGCGGGGTGCCGTCGAGCACGATCGTCGTCCGGCGCCCGCCCGCGGGCGGGCCGGCTGCGCGTGTCACGTCCATCCGGCCAGCCTCGCTCTCGGTCACGGCCGCGGTCGGCTCAGGGCTGGTACAACCGGTGGCGCACCGCGATGTCCAGCCACTGGCGGGCGAACGCGGCGTCGGAGAACGCGCCGGCCCGCTCGGTCGCCGCGGCGGCGAGGCGGCCGCGCAGGCCGTCCTCGGCGGCGAGCCGCCGGGTGAAGAACGCGACCTGGTCCGGAGCGGTCCACCGGTAGCCGTCGATGCCGTGCCGCACGATCTCCCGCTGCCCGGCCCGGTCGATGACGACGGGCACGCAGCCGCCGGCCATCGCCTCGACGGTGGTCATCCCGAAGTGCTCGGCGGTCCAGGGCCGGCGGCGGTCGTCCTCGCCGTAGCCGGTCGCCGACCAGAACACCGAACTGGTCGACAGCAGCTGTTCCACCTCGGCCCGCGGGGCGTTGGGATGCAGGTGCACCGGCAGCCCCGCGCCGGCGGCGCGAACCTGCTCCAGGTAGGGCAGTTGGGAGTCCTCGCAGCCGCCGACGACGTGCATGCTCCAGCCGGGCAGCTCCCCGGCGCGGGACAGCTCGCCGAACCACTGGACCATCTCCAGCTGGCGCTTGGCGTGCCCGAGGCCCGGCAGGAAGAAGCGCCCCACGGTGATGACGGCCCGTTCGCGCACCGGCTCCGGATGCAGGCGGTCGACCTGGATCGGCGGGAACAGCACGTCGGCGTCCCGCTTCCACAGCCGGCCGATCCAGCCGCGGGTGAACTGCGAGTTCGCCATGATCACGTCGTAGTCATCGAGATGACCGAGGTCGGCCGGGTCCCGCAGCAGCCAGGGGAAACGCAGCGGCAGCCGGGCGATCGGCCCCTCCCCGCCGTCGGTGACCCGCGGGCGGCTCACCGCCACCCCGAGTTCCCGCACGTCCGCCGCACCCGGCGAGAACGCGTCGCTGACCAGGGTGAGCTCGGTGCCTTCGGCCGACGGCGGCAGCGGCACCTCGAACGGGGCGAAGTCCGGACCGATCTCCAGTTTCGCGAGCACGTCGCCGGCGGCGTCGAGGACACGCAGCGACGTGCCGCCGGGCGCCCCGGGACGGCCGAGGTCGGCCCGCAGCGTGCGGCGCTCGCCGGGGCTGACGGCGAGGATGCCGTTGCCGTTCGTCCAGGTCCACTGGCGCCGACGGCCGCCTTCCGGCGGGTACCAGCCCTGGCCGAAGCTCACCGCGGGACGAATTCCGCGCAGCAGTGGCCCGGCGGTGCGCACCGCGGCCTTGCGCCACGGCGCCATGTCGTGGTCGAACGGCGTCGGGAAGAAGCACAGGTACGCCGAGCGGCGGGACTGCGGCTCGATGCGGCTCATGTACGAGCCGTTGACGAACAGGTCGTAGCCGGCGGAGCGCGCGGCGACGTCCTCCTCGCCCCGGTCCGGCAGCCGCACGTAGCGGCAGCCGGTGAGGTCGAGGCCGAGGTGGCTGCCGACCTGGTCGAGGTCGACCTCGGAGTGCCCGAGGATGTCGACGTCGGCGCCGTGGGCCGCCAGCACCTGGGCGATCATGCCGTTGTGGCGCTCGCCGCCGCCCATGGAATGCCAGAACCGGTTGTAGACCGCGGCCCGGACCCCGCGCGCCGGCCGCTCGGCCCCCGCCGCCGGCGTGGACGTCCCCGTGGGCTCGAACGTCCCCGGCTCGGAAGCAGGCGCCGCGTCGGTGCTCATCGGCCGACCAGCCAGCTCTGCAGGCTCGCCCGCCGTTCGGTGGCTGCGGCACCGAACTCGTGGCGCGCGCGCAGCATGGTGGGCAGCAGTCGCAGGTAGGAGCCGATCACCCGCAGGCGCAGCAGCGTCGGGCGCACCGCCGGCCGGCTGCGCGCCTGCCACGCCTGGCGCAGCGTGCGCACGGCGATGGAGGCCGTCGTCACCGGGTAGCGCACCACCGCGGACAGCGCGAGCGTGGCTGTCGCGTCCTTGGTGAGCATCAGCAGGCGGTTGCGGTCGGTGTGGAACACGAACAGCGGCGACCATTCGACGCTCGACGCCGAGTGGATGTGGCGCAGCACCGCCCCCGGCACGTATCGGATGGCGTTGCCGCGGGCCCGGATCCGCCAGGACAGGTCGGTGTCCTCGTAGTAGAGGAAGAACGCGTCGTCGAACCAGCCCAGCTCATGGCCGAGGGAGGCGCGGATGGCCATCCCGTTGCCGCAGGCGGTGAAGACGTCCTCCGGCTGGTCGAACTGTCCGGTGTCGACCTGCTGGTAGCCGCGGTCGGCGCCGTAGCCGTCGACCAGCACGATGCCGCCGACATTGTTGATCACGTCGACCCGGGGGGCCTCACCGCCGACGGTGACCGTCACGGTGGTCGACTCCGGTCCGACGGCGAGCTCCGCGCGGCCGCCGCCGCCCGGGCCGGTCGGGCCGTCCCAGCTCAGCGTGACCTGCTTGCGCGACTCCGCCGCCCAGGTGAACCCGAGGGTGACCGGTCCACCGTCGGGGATGGGCACGCACAGCTCGCCCTCCCCGCGGGTCCAGAAGTAGGGGGCCTTCGCCGGTCCCTCGGCGCCGTAGGTGAGTTTCTCCCACAGGACCTCGCGCAGCGTCTCGCGCCCGTCGACGGTGACCGAGGAGACCCGGACGCCGAGGTCGCGGGAGTCGTGCGGTCCCGGGACGAAGGTCGGCGTGTGCAGCCGGATCCGCAGGAACCGCGGCAGGAACACGACCTTGCCGGTGGTGGCGCCCAGATGCCGGCCGCCGGGCTCGGCGAACGGCGCCAGCAGCGCCGCGAGCCAGGTCGGCTCGGGGATCGCGTCGTTGTTCACCAGCACCGCGTACGGGGTGCTGACCTGGCGAAGGGCCAGGTTGTTGCCGCCGGCGAAGCCGAGGTTGCGATCCGAGGCCACGACGCGCACCCACGGGTACCGCTCGGCCAGCAGCTCCCGGGAGCCGTCCGACGACGCGTTGTCGACGACCCAGGTCTGGAAGGCGAAGCCGGTCTCCTGCTTGGCGATGCCATCGAGGCAGGCGGGCAGCAAATGAGCGCCGTTCCAGTTGACGATCACAACGGTCGCGTACGGCTCCGCCGGTCCGCCGCCGGGACCCCGCACCGCGGAGCCGGCTGCCGTCACGTCGGCCGCCGTCACTGGTTCGTCCGGGGGGCGCCTCGCCGCCGGACCGGTTGTCCCCGCCTGTTCCGTCATCCCCGCAGCCTCGCCTCGTAGTCGACCTTGAGAAGCCCGTCCGCCTGCGAACCGCTGACGCCGAACAGCTCCTCGAAGCGCCTGGTCGTCACCGGAGCACCGGTGGCGGCGTCCGAGACGTGCACCTTGACGGCGAACGCCCCGAGCAGCTCGGGCAGGTGCGGCACGGTGAAGTCGACGATGTGCCGGCCCGGCCCGACGCGGAACCCGCCGGCCGGCGACTCCATCATCCAGATCGGCACCTCCTCCTGCCCCACGATGTAGGCGTGCAGGTAGACGCGCTCGGGCGCGCCCTCGGTGACGTCGAGTTCGACGCTCACGGTCAGCCGCTCGTCCGGGTTGTACTGCACCATCAGCGGGCCGCCTGGCTCCGTGGCGAAGGTCACCGCCTGCGGGCGGACGGTGGCGAACTGCCAGTCCACCGGCCCCTCGCTGGGCAGGCTGCCCAGTTTCTGGCGCAGCAGCTTGGTGCCGACGGCGGGCTGCCCGTCGTAGATCAGGGAGCCGGACTCCAGGACCAGGACCCGGTCGCACATGCTCTCGATGAGGTCGAGGGAGTGGGTGACGAACAGGATCGTGCGTCCCTGCGCGCGGAACTCCGCGATCTTGGCCAGGCACTTGCGCTGGAACGCCTCGTCGCCGACCGCCAGCACCTCGTCGACGAGCAGCACGTCCGGGTCGACGTGCACGGCGACGGCGAAGCCGAGGCGGACGTACTGGCCGGAGGAGTAGTGCTTCACGTCGTCGTCGATCTTGTGTCGCAGCTCGGCGAAGTCGACGATCGAGTCGAACAGGTGGTCGATCTCCCGCCTGGACAGTCCGAGCAGGGAGGCGTTGAGGTAGACGTTGTCCCGGCCGGACAGCTCGCCGTTGAACCCGGCGCCAAGCTCCAGCAGCGACGCGATCCGGCCCTGCACGGCCACGGTCCCGCTGGTCGGGCGCAGGATGCCGGCGAGCACCTTGAGCAGGGTGGACTTCCCCGACCCGTTCGCGCCGGCGAGGCCCACCGTCTGGCCGCGCCCGATCGTCACGTCGATGTCGCGCAGTGCCCAGAAGTCGTCGCCGGCGGGTCCGCCCCGACGGACGAACCGTTCCTTCAGGCTGGTGGCCCGGTTGTGGTACGAGACGAACCGCTTGGTGATTCCGGCGCCCCTGATCACCACGGCCGAGTCCGGCCCGGGTTCGACCGGACCTGGCGGGGTCGGCGACCCGGCGGTGGCGATCCGGCCGCCCTGGGCCAGCGCGCCAGCCAGGGTGCCGGCGCCGGACAGCGAGCCGGCGCCGGCCGAGGGTGCGGTGCCGGCCGAGGGTGCGGTGCTGGTCGAGGGTGCGGTGCCGGCCGAGGGTGCGGTGCCGGCCGAAGAGCCGGCGCCAGTCGGGAATGACGAGCCGCGCTGGTACGCGGACGAGTGTCGGGCCACTACAACTCCTTGCTGGCCGCCGGGGGCGTCCTGCCATGATCGCACCGCGTTCGGCGGGCTGGCTCCGGGGCTCGTGGCGGCGGAGGCTTTCCCGCTCGGACCGCCACGGCCTCGCCTACAGGTCCTCGGCGAAATCCGCCTGCATCGTGCGGAAGACGTACAACCCGATCCACAACAGGGCGAGCGAGATTGCTCCGGCCACGGCGAGATGTTCCAGGTAGAACGAGTATTCGTCATGCGCGAGAACCGACGCCGAACTGGCGGAGCTGCCCGGTGGTGGGTGGTAACCCGCGGGCAGGTGGTAGATCGCCCGCTGGAACGTGATGACCACCACCGCCATGGGGTTCAACAGGTAAACCCAGGTCCATTCGTGCAGCTTGGCCTGGATGAGGCCGAACGCGTAGACCATCGGGTTCAGCCAGAACCAGGCCAGCAGCGCCACGTCGAGCAGGTGGGCGGTGTCGCGATAGCGCACGTTGAGTGCGCTGACCAGCAGCGACAGCGCGACCGTGAAGGTCAGGGCGACTGCCCCGGCAGGCAGGACGAGCAGCAGGTCGGGCCCGATCAGCGGATAGCCGATGATCAGGATGACCGCGAACAGAACGACCAGCTGGAGCATGAAGTGCACGGCGGCGAACCCGACCGCGGACAGCGGCAGGACAGCAAGCGGGAAGCGCACCTTCTTGACCAGGTTCGCATTCGCCACGACGGCGCCGCACGCCGCGGAGACACTCCCGGAGAACGCGTTCCAGATCAGCAGGCCGGACATCAGGTAAATGCCGAACCGGGGAATTCCCGACTTCAGCACGATCTGAAAGACGAAGGTGTAGACGACGAGCAGGAGCAACGGATTTGCCAGCGACCAGGCGAAGCCCAGCGTCGAACCCTTGTACTTGACCTTCAGGTCCTTGCGGACGAGATTGCGAAGGAGTTCCCAGCGCACTCTCGTCTGCGCGCGGCTGCGGTGCGCGAGCTGCTGGTGCGCGTCCTGGGCGGGTTCTGGCACCCGGCTGGTTCCTGGTTCCAGGTCGGTCCCGAGCTGCCCCGTCATCGAGCCTCCTGCCGGCGGTGCGGCGTCAGCCAGTTGTGACACGGCCGGTCCCTTCGGGCCTCGGGAGGTCAGAGCGCCGCTCCCGGGCATGGTGTGGCTGGAGCTGCACCTGTCCGCTCCTCACTCGACACGAATCCTCACACGACATCACACAGAGATCCGACAGTACCGAGACCTGCCGACGTCCGGCGCGGGCCAGGCCGGGCTCCCCGTCGGGACGTCGGCGTCGGGCCTCGGGGTCACCTACCGTAAGGTCCACGCGGCGGGTGACCTGGCGGCGGGATGATCCGACGCTCGTCGAATTGCCAAAAGCCCGATGCCGGCCGGGTCGATTCTCGTCAGAATCGTGACGGTACCGCGTCCGCGGCAGGCGGGTGACGCCGCCTCTCCCGCAGCTCGGCCGATCCGTCAACCCGGTTCGGCTCGGTGAGCACGCCCGGTCCGGTGGCTGGCGTTGGCGGCGGGGTTCATAGTATCGACCCGTCCATCTGGCTTCGGCCGGCCGACGCGGCGGGGGTGATTCCCGGCGTTTCGCGAGCCGTCGGGGCCGACCCGCCGGAGGCGGCCGTCTGCGGCCGCATGGAGAGGACGGCCGTGTTCACCGACGTCCGACTACGCGAAGTGTGGTCGCATCTGGAGTCGGGCGGGGCACAGGCCCTGACTCTGGATGTCTTCGACACCCTGCTGTGGCGCATGGTTCCCGAACCCACCCATGCCTTCGTACTGCTGGGCCACCGGCTCGCCGACGCGGGGCACCTGCCGTCGAGCGTGTCGCCCGGCGAGTTCGCCCGGCTGCGCGCGCATGCCGAGCACGTGGCCCGGCTGCGGGCGCACGCCAGCCGCGGCACCCATGAGGTCCGCCTCGACGAGATCTGGCAGGTGCTGCTGCCGGCGCTGCCCGGAACCGTCGGCGTGCAGGATCTGGTCGACGCCGAGGTCGCGGTCGAACGCGAGCTGTGCCGGGCGGACCTCGCCGTGGTCGAGCTCGCCGAGCTGGCCATGACCAAGCTCGGGCTGCCGGTGTACCTGCTGTCGGACACGTACTTCTCCGCCAGCCAGCTCGAGCGGCTGCTGAACCGGCCCGAACTGGCCGGCATCCACTTCACCCGGATCTTCACGTCCTCCGACGCCGGGACGTCCAAGAGCGACGGCCTGTTCAAGCACATGCTGGCCGCGTCCAACCTCCAGCCCTCCCGGGTGGTCCATTTCGGCGACCATCCCGTCGCCGATGTCGAGGGTGCCCGCGAGCACGGGCTCGTCGCCATCCACTATCCGAAGTACGCCGGCTCCCTACGTCGCACTCTCGACCTCGAAGGCCTGCGTGGCGAGCCCGGGGACGACATTCCGATCGACCCCGTTGACGGCGACTACGGCATGACCGCGCTGCGCGCGCGCTCCCTGCACCGGGCCGACGCCCTCGCGGTGCCGGCCGGTCTGCGCCGCTACTGGGAGACCGGGGCGACCGTGTTCGGCCCGGTCTTCACCGGTTTCGCCGAGTGGGCGGTGGAACGCGCCCGGCACTTCGGCGCCGACCACATTCACTGCCTGATGCGGGAGGGTGACTTCCTGTCCCGGCTGCTCGTCGATCCCGGCGAGGACATCGGGGTCACGGTCTCCACCCTGTGGGCGTCCCGGCAGGTGTGTGCCCTCTCGAACGTGTTCGAGGGCAGCCCGGACGAGCTGCGCAGCTTCCTGGTCCGCCGGCATGCGCCGAGCGTCGGCCAGCTGCTGCGCCAGCTCGGCGTCCGGCTCGACAACATCGCCGGCATCTCGGCGATGGCCGACCGCCGGCTCGACGTGCCCGGCCTGCTCGACGACACCCTCGAGGCGCTCTGCTCCGACGAGCGGATCCGCAGCGAGATCGTGCTCACCGCGACCCGGCTGCGCGAGCGCTACGTGAACTACCTCGACGGCCAGCTGCCCGAGACGGGCCGGATCGTCCTGCTCGACCTCGGCTGGGGCGGCACCATCCAGGCGCTGCTCACCCGGCTGCTCGCGTCCACCGGGCGCAAGGTGGAGATCCTCGGGCTGTACCTCGCGACGAACCAGGCGGCGATGACCCACCGGCTCGCCGGGCTCGAACTGGAGGGTTACGTGGCCTCCGGCGGGCAGCCGGAGAACCTGGCGAACCAGCTCATGCGCAGCCCCGAGGTGCTCGAACAACTCTGCATGCCCGATGTCGGGTCGCTGGTCTCGTTCGACGAGATGAGCAATCCGGTGCTCAGCATCGACCGCACCTCGCGCACCCAGGTGGCGCAGCGCGCGGCCGTGCAGGACGGCATCGTCGCCTTCCAGCGGGAGTGGCTGCGCTACCGCCGGTCGGAGACCCCGATGCCGTCACTGGCCGCGCCCGGCGCCCGCCGCGCGGGCCTGCGCACGCTGACCCGCTTCGTGGCCCGCCCGACCGCGGCCGAGGCGAGCGCGTTCGGTTCCTGGGCGCACGACGACAACTTCGGCTCCGACTCCTCCGAGGGCCTGCTGCCGCCGGAGCTCGTGCGGCGCATGCCGTACCTCACGCCGCTCGACATCGACCAGATCTCCATGCGGGAGCTCTACTGGCCGGCCGGCGTCGCCGGGGTCGCCAACCGGCCGCTGGCCGTGGTCGCCGGGCTGGCGGCGGCGGCCGGCGTGCCCGCCGAGGAGGTCTCGCCGGAGGCAGCCGCCGGGCCGGTCGAGGTCTACGTCGACACCGGCGCGGACTTCGTCAACGGGCAGAAGAAGGCCGTGGTCACCCGGTCGGCCAGGGACGGCCTGTCCCTCGTGCGGCTCAGCGTCGAGGCGGTCGGCGCCCGCCGGGTGCGCATCGACCCGGCCGGCCGGCGCGGCCTGCTGCGGCTGGACTGGCTGACGCTGTCCTTCCACATCAACAACATCGCCGAGCCGTACAAGGTGACCATCACCTCACTGGACGATCCGGCCCAGCAGCTCGCCCTCGTTGGCCTGCGACTGCTCCAGCCGAACCTGCTGGAGATCGTCGGCGACGACCCGCAGTTCGTCTACACGATTGATCTGGCCTCGCAGCCACAGCTTGCCGGGGTCTACGCTCTCGATGTCGAAATGGCCTTTGGCTGGATGGGCATCCGGGGTGAGCCGCTGGCCCTGCCCGGCGCCGGCACCGCCCGCGACGGGCTGCCGGTCCGGGCCGCCCGCAAGATCCGGCGCGAGCTGGGAGGACTGCGGTGACCGATCAGGCGGACCCCGTCCCCGTCGCCTCCGGGCCGGCACCGGAGGCGACGGCGCGCGGCCCGTTCGAGGTCCGTGGGGGGGGTGGCCGCCAGGGCGGCCCGTCGATCGTCCGCCCGGAGGATGACCCCTCGACCCGGGCCGCTGGTGCCCGGACGTTCGCCGCCGCGGCGGCGGCCCGCGTCGTCGCCGAGTCCGCTGCGCCGCTGGACAGTTCCGAGGCAACGGGTGAACAGGCCGCGCCCCTGCCGTCCCACGGGGACACCGCGGGACGCGGCGTCGGGAGGGACCAGTCCGTCGGCGACCGGGTCGTTGGCGACCGGGTCGTGGAGGACGGCGACGAAGGCGAGGTCCGCGCCAGCTTCGCCGAGCTCGCGGCGATCGCCGCGGCCGAACTCGCCGCTACCGAACTCGCCGCTACCAGGGACGCCGCTACCGGTCAGGCCGCGGGCGGGGACCCCGGGGCCGGCGCGCTCGTCCGCCAGGGCGACCATGCTGTGGAAGCGGTGGACGCGGGCGAGGCGACGCTTGCCCCCCTGCTGCTGCACTCGCTCGCCGACCTGCGGGAGATCTGGGTGCCGCTGATCGAGGCGTCCGGCGCCCGCAGTGTGGCCGAGATCGGCTCGGAGAGCGGCGTCACCACCTCGCTGCTCGTGGACCTGCTGCGGCGCGGTGGCGGCGGTCGGCTGGTCGTCGTCGACCCGAACCCGGGCGTTGAGCCGGCCGCCGGCGGCGGGCTGGACGTGCAGGTCATCCGCGGCTACAGCCCGCAGGCCCTCGACGGCCACGCGCCGACCGACGCGTACCTCATCGACGGTGACCACAACTACGCGACGGTGCGGGGCGAACTGGCGGCGATCGCCGACGCGGTGGACCGCTTCGGCCGTTCGTACTTCCCGATGGTGATCCTGCACGACGTCGGCTGGCCCGCCGGTCGCCGGGACCAGTACTACGCCCCGGACCGGATCGCCGCGGACGACCGACAGCCCCATTCGTGGGACGTCGGTGTGGAGATCGACAATGCCGGGGTGGTGCCCGGCGGCTTTCGCGGGATGGGCGCGTTCGCCTGGGCGCTGACCGAGGGCGGCCCGCGCAACGGGGTGCGCACGGCGGTCGAGGACTTCCTCGCCGAACAGCCTGAGCTGCGCTTCTTCACGGTCGCGCCGATCTTCGGGCTCGGGGTGCTGGTCGACCGGCGGGCACCCTGGGCCCGCCAGGTGGCGGACCTGCTCACTCCGTGGGTCTCCAACCGGCTGCTGTCCCGGCTGGAACGCAACCGCGTCGACCTCTACCTGCACGTGCTGCGGTTGCAGGACACCGCGGCAGCCGTGGCCCGGGCCCGGCAGCGGGAGTGGTCCCGGCTGGACGACGAGCGCAGCCGGCTGGCCGCGACCGAACTCGCGCACCTGCAGCGGGTCGCGGAGCTCGAGGAGGAACTCGCCAGGCTGCGCCGGACCGAGGCGGAGCGGGCCGCCGCCGGCCCGTCCACCGGCGACGAGCGCACGCTCGTCCAGGTGGCCCGGCTGGCGGGCGCGGCGCTGCGGTCGAAGCTGGGACCGGGCGGTCAGGAGAAGCTGTCACGGGTGCAGACGCGGCTCACGGACAGCAACGGCGCCCTGCCCGCCCTGCGCCGCAGGTCAGGCCCGCCCGCTGCCGGTGGGGATCCGGGCCTGCGGCGGTAGTCGCTGCCCCGGGGCGTTCCGGGGGCCTGGGCGCCCCGCGCACTCAGCAGACCGGCTGGTACGGGACGTCCGCGATGTAGCGTTCCCATTCCGCCTCGCTGATCTGCTTCGACGGGTCCGCGCAGGCCGCGGCGATCAGGCTGGCGTCGTCGATCCGGCTGATCCGCACGGTGTAGTCGTCGCTCGCGGTGGCGATACCGGAGCCATCCGGCGTCCAGGCCAGAGCCTGGATCCAGTCACCGTGTCCGCTGATCGTTCCCACCGACGCCGGACGCCCGGATCCCGAGACGTCCCACAGGTGCACCGTCGTGTCCCAGCCGGCGGTCGCCAGCGTCCGGCCGTCCGGGCTGAACGCCAGGTCGAAGACCCACTTCTCGTCCGCGGGGAACGACGCCGCCGCCCGGGGCCGGGACGGGTCGCTGATGTCCCAGATCCGGGCCGTCCCGTCGTAGCTGCCGGTGGCGAGGCGCCGCCCGTCCGGGCTGAACGCCACCGCCCACACGTAGTCGGTGTGCGCGGTGATGGCCGCCAGCGGCCGCGGCCGGCGCGGGTCGGAGATGTCCCAGATCCGGGCGGTGCGGTCGGCGCTCGCGGTGGCCAACAACCGCCCGTTGGGGCTGAAGGCGACCTCGTTCACCCAGCTCGTGTGCCGGTCGAGCACGGAGAGCGCATGGGGATTGCGCAGGTCGCTGACGTCCCACAGCCGGGCGGTGTTGTCGTAACCGGCCGTGGCGAGGGTGCGGCCGTCGGGGCTGAACGCGGCGTCCAGCACCCAGCCGTCATGCCCGAGGATCACCGAGAGCTGGACGGGACTGCGGGGATTGCTGATGTCCCACAGGATGGCCGACCGGTCGTAGCTGACCGTGGCGAGCGTCCGCCCGTTCGGGCTGAAGGCGGCGTCGAGGACCCACGACCGGTGCCCGTGCAGGGTCGACAGGAGTACCGGATGGTACCGGTCGGCGATGTCCCAGAGCTGCACCGCGCTGTCGGCCCCGGCGGAGGCGAGCATCCGGCCGTTCGGGCTGATGTCCACGCCGAGCGCGGACGCGGTGTGCCCGCGCAGGATCGTGGCCGTGGCAGCGGCGAACGAGGTGCGCAACGCGGCGCGGGACTCCCGCCCCGGGCTGATCCGGTAGGACGCCAGCGACAGCCGGGCAGCCAGGTCGGCGTCGGAGTTGCGCACCGCCTCGGCGGCCAGGGCGACCCGTGCCGCCGTCTCCTGCTGGCTCGGTCGTCCGGTGCCGCCGGAGGTCAGCGCCAGCGGCACCAGGGCCGCGATGAGCAGAACCGCGAGGACCGGCGCCGCGATCAGCCCGAGGCGGCGCCGACTCCAGCGCCGGTACGCCCCGATGGTCCCGGCGCTGGGTGCGGAGGTCCGTCCCCAGACGTCCGGTGCCGCGCCGGGGTCCGCCGCCGGGTGGTCGGTCGGCACCCCGGCGGCGCGCCGACCGTCGCCCGTGCGGGCGACGGGTGGGCCGGCGTCACCGCCCGCCGTGCCGTGGCTGTCCGGGCCGGTGGGGCTGTCCGGGCCGGTGGGGCTGTCCGGGCCGGTGGGGCTGTCCAGGCCGGTGGGGCTGTCCAGGCCGGTGGGGCTGATGGGACCGGCTGGGCTGGTGCCCGGGGTCGGCGCGGGCACGATCGCGTCGGCGGCCGAACCGGTCGGCTGGGACGCTGCGGCCGGGTGCGCCGACGGCGCCGCGTCCGGCCCTGCCGACGTCGCGGAACGAGCGCCGTCCTGGCCGGCCCGGGCCGCGGGCCGCGCGTCCTCGCCGTCGGAGGGATGACCGGCACTGCCGGGCTCACCGCCGCTGCCCGCGCGTTGCGGGGGAGCGGCGTACGGGGCCGCCGAGCGGATGATCCGGGTCACGTCCGGGTCGGGGTGGGTGGGTGGTCCCATCCCGACCAGCCGCAGGAACAGCTCCTGCGCGCTCGGCCGGGCGGCCGGATCCTTGCGCATCGCCTCCTCGACGATGGGCCGCAACGCGGGATCGAGGCCGTCGAGGAGCGGTTCGCGGTGCACGACCCGGTAGAGCTGGACCGGCGTCGGGCCGTCACCAAAGGGGAACGACCCGGTGCCGGCATAGGTCACCAGACCGCCCCAGGCGAACACGTCGGCGGCGGCCGAGACCGGTTCGCCGTTGGCCTGCTCCGGCGCCATGAACGCCGGCGTCCCGATGCGCTGGATCTCCTGGCTCACCATCGTCTGGGAGTCCAGCGCCCGGGCGATCCCGAAGTCGATCACGCGGGGGCCGAGGGAGGACAGCAGCACGTTCGACGGCTTGAGGTCCCGGTGCACCATGCCCGCGCCGTGGATGGAGGTCAGCGCCGCCGCCACGCTCACCGCGAGCCGTTCCAGATCCGCCGAGCGCAGGGGGCCCTCCGCGGCCACGCTCTGGGCCAGGGTGGGGCCGTCGATGTACTCGGTGACCAGGTAGGGCAGGCCGTGCGCGGGGTCGACGACGTCCAGCACCTCGGCGGTGCAGAAACGGGCGACGCGGCGGGCGATGTCGGCCTCCCGCCGGAAGCGGGCGCGGAACTCCGGCACCCGCGCCAGATCCGGCCGGATGACCTTCACGGCGACGAGCCGGCCCGCATAGCCGGGGGTGCTCGCTCGTCCCCGGCCGAGGAAGACGGTGCCCATGCCGCCTTCGCCGAGCCGGCCCAGCAGCTCCACCTTGGCCAGATCCGTCGGGTCCGCGGCCTCGAGCGGGGTGACGAGGGCGCCGACTCCGCCGCCCGTCGGAGGATCGGCCCTGACCTCAGCCATGGGGGTGGCCGGCCTGGCCTCGGCCTGGTCCGGTGGGCGTGGTGACGCGGGCGGACCCTCGCCGGCAGGCGCCGACGCGGGTGGCGGCACGGGCGGAGGCGTCATGGCCCCGGCCCTGCCCGGCTCCCGCTTGCGGCGCAACATTCCCCCTGAGCTGAGCTGGCCGACCGCGCGGACGCGCCCGTGCAATCACCATCTCATGATCCGACATCCCCGACTGGTGGCGGTGCCGCAGCCGGTCGCCGACGTCCGGGGTCGAGACAAGTCTGCCGGCGGCCAACGGCATCCGCATGCCGCGCGATGGATTTCGAGGCAATGTCGCCGATCAACTACTCCGGGCTGTCGGATGTGGGGGCGCGCTCGGCTGGCCGGTTGTTGGCGGCTGGCACGATTTTGGCGGTCGGCGTGGTTTTCCCAGGAGGCACGATCTTCCCGGCCGGCGAAACGCCTGCGACAGGCGCGGTGTCCGCAGCCGGTGTGGTGTTTGTGGCTGGTGTGGTGTTCGTGGCTGGTGTGGTGCCGGTGGTCGGTGTGGTGTTCGGGGTCGGGTGGGGATCGGTGGCCGGCGGGGTGCTGGCGGCCGGCGGCGGATCGGCGTGGTCGCGGTCCGGGGACTGGGCGAGCAGGAGCTGTCCCTCGGCCGTGGTCTCGCGCCGGACGCGGGCGGCGCGGCGCAGGCCCACCTCCCGCAGGCCCTGCGCCGACCGGTCGGGCCGCGTGGGCGGCCGCTGCCGGCCGCCGGGATCCCCGGCCGCTGTGGAAGGCCGTCCGCGGCCGCCGCCCGCGTC
>NZ_JALKFX010000008.1:0-51359 GCF_023243045.1 Frankia sp. AgB32 | reverse complement strand
TGACGGGCCCGCCGTGACCGGGCCCGCCGTGACCGGGCCCGCCGTGACCGGGCCCGCCGTGACCGGGCCCGCCGTGACCGGGCCCGCCGTGACCGAGCCCGCCGTCACTGGATGGTCGTTCGTGGCCGGCGCCTCTGCCCGCGCCGCGGTGACGGCGGCGGACGTTTCGCTGCGGTTCGCCGACGTGGGCGCGTTCGCGTCCGGGCGGACCGCCGTTGCCGTCCTGGCAGCAACCGGGGCGGCCCTCCCGGCCCGGCGCCGGGGAGCGGCGGTGTCACCGACGACGAGGGTCCACAGGCAGGCGACCAGCGTGAGCACCGCCAGCACGCACACCGCCACGGCGATGATCGCCGCGACGGCCGGCGGCCAGGGCGACCAGGCGGTCATGTTCGTCCACGCGTCGTGGAGATCGCCGTCGGCCGGCCGCCAGAAGTGTGGGAACACCATGCTGATCGACCAGGTCTGCAGGGTGGCGGCGCCCGCGAGGAACAACAGCGGCATGATCCGCGACAGACAGCGGCCGGTGGCCGCGGCGCCCATCCCCACCCCGATCGCCACCGAGGCGATCCCGGCGTACAGGTAGCGGCCGGAAATGCCGCTGACGTGGAAGTACTTGTCGAAGTTCTGGGCGGACTGGAGCGTCATCAGGCCGAACAGAGCCCAGGTGACCCAGAGCAGGAACAGCAGGTCGACCCGCCGTCGCCAGCCGCGGCCGCGGATCAGCGCCAGCGCGAAGAAGAAGATGATCAGTCCCGAGGCGGTGCGGATCGGGGTGGTCGTGAGGTTCACCTCGAACCAGCCGAACGATCCCCACCAGCGCAGGAACGTCCCGTTCACCAGGACCTCGGTGTAGGCGCCCCAGTCGTCACCCAGGTACTGGCCGAGTGGGAAGCCGGGCGTCTGCGGCTGGAAGGCGCCCCAGCGCACGACGTTGACGATCCACCACCAGCCACCCAGGGCGATCATCACCGCTCCGCCGAGCGCGATCTGCCGCCACGGCACCCGCAGCGCCGCGGCGGACGGCCCCATCGGACCGACCTCGGCGAGTCGGAACGGCGCGGTGTCCGTCGCCTGCTCCGCCGGCCGGTCCGCCCGTAGCGCGCGGGCGTCGCGGCGGGCCCTGGACCAGGCCACCACATAGGCGAGCACGGCCATCGGGACCAGCACGATCGCCAGGGACTTGGTCATCAGCGCGAGGCCGAGGAAGGCGCCGGTGTAGAACGACGTACGCAGCGTGGTGTCGCCGCGCAGCACGTGTACCACCGCGATCGTGGTCAGTCCGCCGGTCAGGACGAGCAGGTTGTCGTTGTTGACGCTGGAGCCGATATGCGCCAGCTCGGGGACGGCGAGGGGGACGAGGGCGGCGCAGATCCCCGCGACCCGACTGCCGTCGGACAGCCGATTGGCACCGGCCCAGGCCAGCAGCGGCAGCGGGGCGACCATCAGGACGCTGAGCAGCCGCAGGATGCCGATGATCTCGTCCCAGCGCAGGTCGACGGCGTCACCGGGGAGCGCCTTGAGGGCTTCCGCGTCCACCCAGTAGTACAGCGGTGGATGTTGCACGAGTTGTTGGATGCCGCCCCGCGGCGCGGGCGTGCGCTCCAGCGTCCGCCAGGTCGGCCGCTGGTCCCGGGGGGTCGACTCCGCCGCGATGAACGGCCCGGCGGAGAGGTCCCGAATGGACTGCCAGGATCCGTACGGCGCCTGCATGATCGCGCCGACGCCACCCTGGGTCACGATCGCGTGCCCGGGATGCGGCCAGCCTCGGCCCTCGACCAGCCGCATGACCGCGTCGACGTGGTTGGGCTCGTCCGGCGCGTGGTACTGCGGCACCATCACCGACCAGCCGGCGAGCATCGCGGCGAACAGCAGCGTGATCACCCAGACAGCCGGCGGCGCGGAGCGCAGGATGCGCCACGGCCGGAACAGGGTCACACCCGGCGCCTGGGTCTCCACCGGCGGTCGGGCCGCCCTCGGCGGTCGGGTGTGCGCGGGTGGCCCGCTGCGCGCGGGTGGCCCGCTGCGCGCGGGCCGCCGGAGCCCGGCCGCGCGTGCGGGCGCGGCCTGACCGGGCCTGGCGGCGACGGGGGCCGCCTCGGTCGATTCCACGGAGTCAGCCAAGACTGAACGGTCCCATCGGACGGAGGTGCTGTCATGCTACGGACACCATCTACCGCTTGACTGTTCGGGTGGCAAGGCCCCGTGCCTGGTCATCGGCGTTCTGATCAGCGCCAGGAGTCGATGGAACCGACGATCTTCGCCGGCGACCCGGCGGCCACCGCCTTGGGTGGCACGTCCTTGGTCACCACCGCGCCGGCCGCCACGACCGCGCTTTCGCCGATGGTGACGCCCTTGAGCACGATCGCGCCGGCGCCGATCCAGGCCCGGTCCTCCAGGATGATCGGCCCGCTCATCGGCTGTTCGACCCCGTTGACGATCATCGGATGGAAGTCGTTGTCCATGAGCTGGGTGTTCCACGAGACGTTGCAGTAGGCGCCGATCGAGACCCGCTCGCGCACCAGGATCTTGGCGAAGCCGTTGATGTTCGCGGCGGGCCCGAGCTCCAGCACCCCGGAGTCGACGACGACCCGGATGCCGCGCTGCAGCGAGACGACGCCCTCGCAGCGAATCCGGCCCTCCGGGCGCACCCGGATGATCGAGGTGTCCCGCTTCGTCGTCAGACCGAACGCGCCGAGGCCGACCCGCAGGGCGGCACCCTCGTCGAACTCGATGCGCTCCCGGCCCTCGATGACCGTCGGCGAGCCGATCCAGATCGGCTGCCGGTGGGCCAGCGGGTAGCGCAGACCGGCGACGAAGGAGCGGGCCGAGGTCTCGCGGGCCGCCCGCAGCGCCCGAACGTGCCGCACGTACTCACGTAGATCACTTTTGAACGCAGCCACGTCCAAACAGTAAGCGCCGCCGTGGGCCGGTCGGTGCCCGGCATCGGCTGTCGCGGGGTCCGCCGCCTGGCCGGGATCCGGTGCGTTCGGCGGGGCGGTGGGCCGGTCGTCGGTCAGCGATCCGAGCCGTGCGACTCTAGGGGCGGCAATTTCAACAGGGCACTTTGCCCGCTTCAACAGGGCACGTGACCACCGCCGCGGACCGGCGATCGGAGTGGGGACGATCTCGGCCAGGCAGCAATCACCGGCCCGCCCGCGGTAGCGGACGGCCGGGAACGACAACCGGGAGCCACACCGACGTGAGTGTCAGCGCCATCCACAAGCCCGAACAGCCGGGGAACAGCACCCCGACGCAGCCTGGGGCCGGCGACGACCTCGGCGCGGCCAAACCTGACGTCCCTTATGTCACCATTGTGCTGCCCTGTTACAACGAGCAGGACCACGTGGTGCGTGAGCTGGAGCGCATCACCGCCGCGATGGACGTGAGCGGCTACGCCTACGAGATCCTCGCGATCGACGACAAGTCGACCGACAACACACTGGCCGTCCTGCGGGAGGCCGCGCCCCGCTTCCCGCGGATGCGGATCATGCCGTTCCGCCGCAACGGCGGCTCGGGCACGGCCCGGCGGATCGGCACCCAGGAGGCGCGCGGGAAGATCGTCGTCTGGACCGACGCCGACATGACCTACCCGAACGAGCGCATCCCCGAGTTCGTCCGCCACCTCGACGACAACCTCGACGTCGACCAGGTCGTCGGCGCCCGACTCACCGAGGAGGGCACCCACAAGTGGGCCCGGGTGCCGGCGAAGTGGCTGATCAGGATGATCGCCCAGCGGCTGTCCGGCATGAAGATCCCGGACCTCAACTCGGGCCTGCGCGCGTTCCGGCGGGAGGTGTCGCTGCCGTACCTGCGGCTGCTGCCGCCCGGGTTCAGCTGCGTCACGACGATCACGATGTCGTTCCTGTCGAACCAGCACCCGGTCGACTACATCCCGATCGACTACGCCAAGCGCGCCGGCACGTCGAAGTTCCACCCCTTCCGCGACGCCCGGCGCTACATCCTGCAGGTGCTGCGGATGGTCATGTACTTCGATCCGCTCAAGGTGCTGATGCCGTTCGCCCTGTGGATCATGGGTCTGGGATTCGTCAAGCTGATCGTCGACCTGGTCCGCTACGACTTCCACGTGGCGACGTCGACCCTGCTCGCCATCCTCGTCGGCTTCCAGATCGTGGTGCTCGCCCTGATCGGCGATCTGGTGGCCCGGTCCCGCAGCAACACCTGAGGATGCGCGTCGCGATCGTCGGCCCGACCCACCCCTACAAGGGTGGCATCGCCCAGCACACCACCGAGCTCGCCCACCGGCTGGCCGGGCGCGGCCACGCCGTGGTGATCGAGTCCTGGTCGGACCAGTACCCCGCGCGGCTCTACCCCGGTGTGCAGCGGGTCGCCGAGCCCGAGATGGAGCCGTTCGCCCCGACCTGCTACCCGCTGTCCTGGCGTCGCCCGGACGGCTGGCTGCGCCTGGGCCGCCGGCTGCGACACGAGGCCGACGCGGTCGTGCTGGTCGTCGTCACGCCCATCCAGGCACCGGCGTACCTGACGGTTCTCGCCGGACTCGGCCGCGGGTCCGGGGCCGGCCGGCGGGCTCGTCGGTCGGCACCGCCGGTGCTGGCGCTGTGCCACAACGTGCTTCCGCACGAGCGGCGGGCGGTCGACGAGCCGCTCGTGCGCGCGGTGCTGCGCCGGGCGTCGGCGGTGCTGGTGCACACCCCTGCGCAGGCCGGGCTCGCCGCCCGGCTGACCCCGGCCCCCGTCACCGTCGCCGAGATGGCTCCCCACCTGTGGTCCTCGCCGACCCGGCGCACACGACCTGTCGCCGCGGCCGCGGACACCGCCACTCCCGCCGGCACCGCCACTCCCGCCGGTACCAGCGGCGACGTCCGCCGCAACCTGCTGTTCTTCGGCCTGGTCCGGCCCTACAAGGGGCTCGACGTGCTGCTGACCGCGCTGGCGCGGGGACCGGCGGACATCCGCCTCACCGTGGCCGGAGAGTTCTGGGGGGGCACGGCGGACACCGTCCGGCTCGTCGGGCAGCTCGGCCTGACCGACCGGGTGGACCTGCGGGCCGGCTATGTGGACGCCGCCGACGTACCCGCGCTGTTCGCGGCCGCGGACGCGCTCGTGCTGCCGTACCGGGCGGGGACGGCGTCGCAGAACGTCGACCTGGCCCGCCTGCACGGCCTGCCGGTGGTCGCGACGACCGTGGGCACACTCGCCGGCTCCGTCCGCGACGGGGTGGACGGGCTGCTGGTGCCGCCGGACGACGCCGACGCGCTCGCCGCCGCCCTGCGCCGGCTCTACGAACCGGGCGTGCTGGCCGACCTGCGGGCCAAGGTCGTCCCGCCGGACGTGCCGGCGGCCTGGGAGCTTTATCTCGACGCGACACTTTCCGCCCTCGCCGGCGACCGGGGCACGACCGCACCCAGGTAGCTACTTTCCGTTCAACGATGGTCGCTTGATGTATATCTGGTGGGTCCTGGTATCGGCCCGGCCCAGGCCACGGGCAGACTGACCGGTCGACGACGGCTGGAGCGAGAGGCGGACTGTTGAGCCCCGTACGTGACGACGCCCTCGCCTTTGTGGGCCATCAGGTCCATGTGATGCGCCGCCGTGAGGTCGGCACCCTGCTGAACTGGGCGGGGGAGCTGACCGGCCGCACCCTGCTGGACGTGGCCGGTGGCGACGGCTACTGGGCCGGCCAGGCGGTGCGCCGCGGCGCCCGCGCCGTCTGCCTCGATCTCGCCCGGCACAAGCTGGAGTTCGGCAGGCGCCTGCGGGGCCATCCCGGCCTGGTCGAGGGCGACGCGCTCGCGCTGCCCTTCGCCGACGCCTCCTTCGACGTGGTGATGTCGGTCTGCGCCATCGAGCACTTCGACGACGGCCCGGCCGCCCTGGCGGAGATGGCCAGGGTGCTGCGGCCCGGCGGCGACCTCGTGATGTCCGCGGACGCGCTGACGAAGGCGTCCAACTGGCCGGACCTGTTCGACCGGCACCGCGAGCGCTACCACGTCAAGCAGACCTACCCGGGCGACCGGCTCGCCGGGCTGCTCGACGACGCCGGGCTGGACGTCGTCCGGCAGACGTACATGTTCCGCAGTGAGCGGGCGGAGCGGCTCTACCTGGCCCTGTCCGCCAAGGGCGGGCGGGCCGGCTGGAACGCGGCCGCGGTGCTCTCCCCGGCGATCGCCCTCGCCGACCGGCGGGCGCCGGACAGCGCGGGCAGCGTCGTGCTGACCCACGCCCGCAAGCGGGCGAGCTGAGGGCCGATGGGCGCCTCCCGTCCCGACCGGCCGGCCGGCGGCCCCCGCCGGACACCGCCGAGCCGCCAGCCGCTGCCGCCCCGCACCGGCCCGCCGCCACCACCGTCGTCCCGGCTCGCCCAGCGGGCCCTGGCCGTGCTGCTGACGGTGCTGTTCTTCGGGCTGATCGTCTTCGGCGCCGCCGCCGGTGCCGCCGCGGCGGGTGGCCAGCGCTGGGAGGGGTACCTCATCGGCGGCCTGTGCTGTCTGGTGATGGTTCTCGCCGCCGTGCGGTCCACGCGGCGCTGAGCGGCGCCGCTGACGGTCCGTCGAACCGGCACCTCGGTGGGTGCCGAACGACACCCCGCACCGACACTGTCCGACCGCGGGGGGAGACTGTGAACTGTGCGTGTGGGCTTCCTCGTCGAGCAGCTGCTCGCGCCGGTTCCAGGCGGAACCGGCCGGTACAGCGCCGAGCTCGCGGCTGCGCTCGCCCGTCAGGCCGAACCAGGTGACTCGGTCGCCGGCTGGTGCGCCGCGCACCGCCGCTTCGAGACCGCGGCCCTGCCCGGTGTGCTCGGCCCGATGCGTCTCGCGCTGCCGCGCCGCTCGCTGGCAGCCGCCTGGTCGCGGGGTGTCGGCCCGGCTCCGACCGGTGTCGACGTCATCCACGCGCCGACCCTGCTGCTCCCGCCCGCCGGGGGAACCACCGGTGCGCTGACCGAGACGGTGATCGAGAAGCTGCGCGGGGGATCCGGGCGTCCCGGCGGCCCGGCTGGTTCCGGCCGCGCCGGCGCCCCCGGCGCGACGCCGGCCGGACGTTCCGCCCGCCCGCCGCTGGCCACCTGGTTCGGCGCGACCGTCACCCCGGCCCTGGCCGGCGCCCTGGACCGGCGCCGTCCCCGGCCCAGGCTGGTCGTCACGATCCACGACGCGGTGCCCTGGACGCATCCGGAGACGCTCACCCCGCACGGGGCCCGCTGGCATCGCCAGATGGGCGAGCGCGCGGTCCGCCACGCCGACGCGGTGATCGTGCCGACCCTCGCGGTCGCCGCCGAGGTTGCCCGTCATCTGCCGATCCCGCCGCATCGGCTGCACGCGATCGGGGAGGGTGTGGCGGAGGCGGTCGTGCGGGTGCCGCGGGACGCCGACGCCCGGGCCGCCCGGCTGGGCCTGCCGCCGCCCGGTGGCTACCTGCTGACCCTCGCCACCCTGGAACCGCGCAAGGGGCTGGAGACGGCCCTGGCCGCGCTGCGCCGGCCGGACGATCCGGGTCTGCCCCTGGTTCACGTCGGCGCCGCCGGCTGGGGTGGGCTGGACGTGGGCGCCGCGGCGGCCCGTCATGGCCTGGACCCGGGGCGGGTCCGCACTCTTGGGCGAATCAGTGACGAGGATCTCGCGGTCGTGCTTTCGCGGGCGGCGGTGCTGCTCGCGCCGAGCCGGTCCGAGGGCTTCGGCCTGCCCGTCGTCGAGGCGATGGCGCATGGGGTGCCGGTGGTGGTGTCCGATGCTCCGGCGCTGGTGGAGGTCGCTGGCCAGGCCGCGCTGGTGGTCGGGGTGGGGGACGACGGGGCCCTGGCGGCGGCGGTGGCCAGGATCGTCGGCGATCCGGGACTGCGGGCCCACCTGTCGGCTGCCGGACTGGCCCGCGCCCGGGCATTTACCTGGAATGCGGCAGCGGAGGCGACGTGGGCGCTCTACCGTCGAGTCAACGGTTCCCCTGCCGTGTCCGTCGCCGACGACGGGCGGGCGTAGTGTTGCCCCCGTTGAGAAGCAAGCGGTCACCGTGAAGCGATCAGCCACCCCTGCCGGGGTGGCGCGTCAGGGAAGGAGCGCCGTGGGACCCCGGGTGCTCGTCGACGCGACTTCGGTCCCGGCGGACCGTGGTGGCGTAGGGCGTTATGTCGACGGGCTGGTCGCGGCGCTGGGCGCGGCCGGTGCTGACATGGCGCTCGTCTGCCAACGGTCGGACGAGGAACGCTACAGCCGAATGGCTCCGCATGCCACCGTTCTGTCCGGGCCGGCGGCCATCGCCCACCGGCCCGCGCGGCTGGCGTGGGAGCAGACCGGCCTGCCGCTGGTCGCGGAACAGGTCAATGCCGCCGTCATTCATTCACCGCACTACACGATGCCGCTGCGGGCGCAGCAGCCCGTGTGCGTGACAATTCATGACGTTACCTTCTTTACCGAGCCGGATATGCACACGGCGGTGAAGGGGACGTTCTTCCGCTCCGCGATGCGGACGGCGGTGCGCCGAGCCGCCCGCATCATCGTGCCGTCGAAGGCCACCCGCGACGAGCTCGTTCGCGTGCTCGACGCGGAGTCGACGACGACCGACGTCGCCTACCACGGCGTCGACACGTCGACCTTCCACCGGCCCACCGAGGACGACAAGCTGCGGGTGCGGCGGCGCCTCGGCCTCGGCGACTCGAACTACATCGCGTTCCTCGGGATGCTGGAGCCGCGCAAGAACGTGCCGAGCCTGATCCGGGGCTGGGCGGAGGCGGTGCACTGGCGCGACGAGCCGCCCGCGCTCGTGCTGGCCGGCGGCTCCGGGTGGGACGACGACGTCGACGCGGCGGTCGCCTCCGTGCCGAGCCACCTGCGCGTCATCCGGCCGGGTTACCTGCGGTTCTCCGACCTGCCGGGCTACCTCGGCGGGGCGACGCTCGTCGCCTACCCGTCGCACGGCGAGGGCTTCGGCCTGCCGGTGCTGGAGGCGATGGCCTGCGGCGCCCCGGTGCTGACCACGCCGCGGCTGTCCCTGCCCGAGGTCGGCGGAGACGCCGTCGCCTACACCCAGCCCGACTCGGACTCGATCGCCCGGGTGATGGGTGCCCTGCTCGACGACGCCGACCGGCGTGCGGTTCTCGGAGAGGCCGGGCTCGCCCGCGCCCGGGAGTTCACCTGGGCGGCGAGCGCCGAGGCGCACCTGGCGAGCTACGCGCGGGCGGTCGCCGAGCGCTGAACGGCGCCAGGCGGGCCGCGGTTCGTCCGGGCGGGACCCAGGGTGACGATCGCCGCAAAGGCCGCGCTACGGTCTGTCTGGTACCCGCGCGCCGTCACCGCGACGGTGCGGGGCGTGGAATCGGCGGCCGGCGAGATCGTGCCGCCGCCAGCCGTGGCGTGCGTCCCCGGGCGGGGCGGGTCGGGTGAGACGGGCGGGCGAGAACATGGGTGTGGAACCGGAGATCCGGGTCATCGTGGTGACCTTCCGGTCCGGCGAGATCATCGGCGCCTTCCTCGACTCGTTGGCCAAGGCGACGACCCGGCCTTACGAGGTCGTCGTCGTCGACAACTCGCCCCGGCTCGACCCGGGGACCGCCGCCGTGTCCCGGCGCCCGGAGGCCGAGCTGCTCCGCCCCGGCCGTAACCTCGGCTATGGCAGCGCCGTCAACCGTGGCGCCGCCGGTGCGCGAGCGCCGTGGCTGGTGGTGTCCAACGCCGACATCGCCTTCTCCCCGGGCGCGCTCGACGAACTGATCGTCGCGGCGGACCGCTGGCCGGGCGCGGGCGCGTTCGGCCCCGGCATCACGAACCCGGACGGCGCCCTCTACCCGTCGGCGCGCGACCTGCCGTCGCTGGGCCGCGGCATCGGCCACGCGCTGTTCGGCTGGTGCTGGCCGACGAATCCGTGGACGGCCTCCTACCGGCGGGAGCGGGGTGCCCCGCGGGAGACGACCGCCGGGTGGCTGTCCGGCTCGTGCCAGCTGGTGCGCCGGGAGGCGTTCACGGCGGTCGGCGGCTTCGACGAGTCGTACTTCATGTTCATGGAGGACGTGGACCTGGGCCGGCGACTGGGGCTCGCGTCCTGGCGGTCGGTGTACGTCCCGACCGCCGTGGTCGAGCACCTCGGCGGCCACTCGACGAAGCGGTCCTCCCGGCGGATGGTGATCGCCCACCACCGCAGCATGTTCCGCTACCTGTCCCGGCAGTACCCGGGGACGGCCCGGGCCCCGCTGCGGCTGGCGCTCGGCGTGGGCCTGACAGCCCGGCTGCTGCTCGCCCTCGCCTTCGCGAAGGACAGCGCCGGGGCGCGGGCGACGCGGTCCGCGGTGCTGCTTCCGCCGCGCGACGCCACCCCCGGCGCCTGAACCGCGGCGCTGGCCACCGGCCGGGCGTGGTCCCGGGAGGGTGTCGTCGCCCTCGTTGCTCGGCGGCGGCGAGCCGCGACGGAATTTCGCCGTCCGCGGCGACGCTGTGACAAAACAGGCAGGTCGTGACCAGCCCGCGTGAGGTGCCTGGTGGGACGGGTGTCGTGTGGTCCACGAAGCGTGTCGGCTTCATGGCGGCCCGTTCGGTCAGTGGTCCCGTGACCCATCCGTCTTCAGGGGCTACCCCGTGTTCTGCGACACTGCGCTGCATGGACGCAGTGATGCTTGTCGGCGGTCAGGGGACCCGTCTACGACCACTCACGATGTCGGCGCCCAAGCCGATGTTGCCCGTCGCGGGGGTGCCGGTCACGGCGCACATGCTTGCCCGGGCGCGGGACGCGGGAATCGGTCGGGTGGTCCTCGCGACGTCGTACCGGGCGGAGGTCTTCGAGGAGTACTTCGGGGACGGCTCGGCACACGGCCTGGAGCTGGAGTACGTCACGGAGACGGAGCCGTTGGGCACCGGTGGCGCGATTCGCAACGTCGCCGGGCGGCTGCGCGGCGATGCCGACGACCCTGTGGTGATCTTCAACGGCGACATTCTGTCCGGCCTGGACATCCAGGCGCTCATCCGGCGCCACCGGGAGGCCGAGGCGGCCGTGACCCTGCACCTGACCCAGGTGGAGGATCCGCGGGCGTTCGGTGTGGTCCCGGTTGACGACGACGGTCGCGTCACCGCCTTCCTCGAGAAGACGCCCGACCCGCCCACGAACCTGATCAATGCCGGTTGCTACGTGTTCCGCCGCTCTGTGATCGACACGATTCCGACCGGTCGGCCGGTGTCGGTCGAACGGGAGACCTTCCCCGCGCTGCTCGCCGCGGGCACGCCGGTCCTCGGCTTCCCCGACAGCACCTACTGGCTCGACCTCGGCACGCCTGCCGCGTTCGTCCAGGGCAGCCGGGACCTGGTGACCGGGCGGATGGCCTCCTCGGCGCTGCCGGGCCCGGTCGGGGACTGCCTGGTGCTCTCCGGCGCCCAGGTCGCCCCCGACGCCAAGGTCGGCGGCGGCGCCACCGTCGGCGCCCGGGCCCGCGTGGGCACCGGCGCGGAGGTGGACGGCGCAGTGATCTTCGATGACGCCGTGGTGGAGGCGGGAGCCACCGTCCGCGACAGCGTCATCGGCCGCGGGGCGGTCATCGGCGCGGGCGTCGTGCTCGACGGGGTGGTGATCGGCGACGGCGCCGTCGTCGAGCGGGGCAACGAGCTGCGCGCCGGCGCGCGGGTGTTCCCCGGCGCGGTGCTCGCCGCCGGTGCGGTCCGCTTCAGCTCGGACCGCACCTGAGGCGGGTCCCTTCGGGTGTGGCCCAGGTGTCCCCGCAGGTGCGAAAGCTGGTCAACGGGCGCGGACACTCGCTGTGAATGCGGCGATTTCCGGATGATGGCGGGGAGAATCGGCCCCATGAGGTTCAGCGTGGAACGCGACGTGCTCGCCGACGCGACCGGCTGGGCCGCCCGAAATCTGCCCAGTCGGCCGGGTCTGACCCCGAATGCCCTGACCGGTCTTCTGCTCGACGCGACCGCGGGTTCCGCCGCCGCCACCGGCCTGGTGGTCTGCGCGTACGACACGGAGGTCGCGGTGCGGGCCCCGGTTGCGGCGACCGTGGCGGAACCCGGGCGGGTGCTGGTGCCGGGCCGGCTGCTGGCCGACATCGTGCGCAGCCTGCCGGCGGCAGTGATCCAGGTCGCCGCGCAGGGGGACCGGCTGCTGCTGCGCTGCGGCAGCGTGCGGTTCACCGTGCCGCTGATGGACCCGGCCGACTATCCGGAGCTGCCGAGTTTCCCCGCGCCGATCGGGGAGGTCGACACCCTTGGCTTCGCGGAGGCGGTCGGCCAGGTCGCCCCGGCGGCCGGCCGGGACGAGACGGTCCCGGTGCTGACCGCGGTCCGGCTGGAGATCTCCGGCCGCGGGCTGAGCCTCGCCGCCACCGACCGCTACCGCCTGGCCGTGCGGGGAATTCCCTGGCAGCCGACCGTCGAGGACCCCTGGGCGCTGGCCCACGTTCCGGCCAAGGTCCTCGCCGACGTGGCCCGCACGCAGACCTCCGCGTCCCGGATCGTGGTCGGGCTCGACATCTCCGACCCGGTGGGGGCGCGGCTGGGGTTCGCCGCAGCCGGCCGGCAGACCATCGTCCGGCTCATCGACGGTACGTTCCCCAACTACCGCAAACTGCTGCCCGAGACGGTCGCCCACGTCGCCACCGCCCAGACCGCGGAGCTGGCGGCGGCGGTCCGCCGGGTCGCCGTGGTCGCCACCCGCACGGCGCCGCTGCGCTTCACCTTCACCCAGGACCAGGTCGTCGCCGAGGCCGGTGACGGCGACGGGGCGCAGGCCAGCGAGACGATCCCGGTCGAGTACACGGGTCCGGAGCTGTCGGTGCTGCTCAACCCGTCCTATCTGCTGGACGGGCTGGGGGCGGTGGAGGACGACGAGGCGACGATCGGCTTCGTCGCCGCGGATCCGGCGCAGGCCTCCGCGCGCCCCGTGGTGCTCACCGGCAAGGACAGCGGGGGCGGGCGGGGGTCCCCGGACGGGGGCGCCTTCCGCTACCTGCTGATGCCGATCCGGACCGACACGGCGTCCTGAGCGTCCCCGCGGCCGGGGACGCTCAGGTTCGGGCCGCGCGCCGCCGATCCAGCCCGCTCAGCCGATCCCGCTCAGGGGGCCGGCGTCGGGCTGCTCGGCGACACCGACATGGTTCCCGCGCCCGGGGCCGGCGTGGCCGTGGACGAGCCGCTCTGGGCGGCGGCCAGCGGGCCGTCCGCGGAGACGTCGAGGGTGCCGCCCTGGGCGCCCGACTCGGGTGCGGTCGGGGAGTCCCAGGTCGCGCCGGCCGGGTCCGGGTTGGCGTGCTTGGCGACGAAGTCCTTGATCACGTCCGCGGACACCGTGGTGCACCGCTGGGTGCGGTCCCACGCGGTGAGGACGAAGTGCTTGCCCTGCGGGAACGTGCCGCGGGTCCAGGGGACACCGATGAACCGCGGGCCGGCGTCCGCCGCCAGCGACCGCAGCTTGTCGACCTGGGCGGTGGGCAGGCTCGGGTCGTACCAGCCGACGATGAAGCCGTGCTCCAGGTTGTGCACGGCCCGTTCGATCCGAATGTTCGACTTCGGGTTGTAGAACGAGATGCCATCGGGCAGCGGATCGGGATTGTGGCTGCCGGACGAGGGCGGCGACGACTTGTAGTCCACCGTCGTGGCGACGTGCGTGCTGCCCTGGGAGGCATCGTTCACCGTGCCCGTGCAGCCGGCCGCGGTCGCCGCCGACGAGGCCGAGGCCACATAGCCGACCTGGTGCGTCCTGCTCTTGGCGTTGTTGTCGGAGATCGCGTAGATGATGATCCCAACCAGCAGAACCAGCACGACGCCACCGGCTGTCCCATAGATGGCCAGCGCGCGACGACGCTCCTTGCGCTTCTGCTCGCGACGCAACTGATCGAGCCGGGCGTTGCGTTCGGCGTTCTTCTTCCCCACGGGGGCTGATCCTACGAAGTGTCGAACCACTTCACACGGGCAGGATGCATCCGACCCGCCGGTGAGCACCCGGACGGGCCGGACCGGGTGCGTCGGGTCACCCCCCATACCGTCACGTTCCATCCGCTAGCCAGCCGTACCCGGCCGCGACCGTCCTCACCGGTACAGCAGGTACCCGTCCGGATCGCGCGGCGCCCGGGGGGCCGCCGGCGCGGCGGCGTGGCCGACGCCGACCGTGCCCATCGGCACCCAGTCGGCCGGCAGGTCCAGCACGCGGGTCACCACGTCGGCGCAGAACAACGTCGAGGACACCCAGCAGGAGCCGAGTCCCTCGGTGGCCAGCGCGACCAGCAGGTTCTGCACTCCCGCGCCGACGGCGACGGTGAACATCCGCTCCTCGGCGCGGCCGCGTCGCTCGTCCGGGTAGGGGTGCGCGCCGTCCAGCGCCATGATCGGCACGATCAGCAGCGGAGCGCGCCGCAGCACGTCCCCGCGGCGCAGCCGCCGGCCGATCGACTCCTCGTCGAACCCGTCGCGGCGCAGGTCGTCGGCCCAGGCGTCGGCCATCGCGGCGAGCAGCTCCGCGCGCCGCTCGGCGACGATCACGAACCGCCACGGCGTGGTGTGATGCGGCGCGGGCGCGGTCAGCGCCGCCGCGACCGCGCGGCGCACCGCAGCCGGATCGACCGGGTCGGCAGTGAACTCCCGCACCGTGCGCCGCTCCGACAGCGCCGAGCGGCGGGCCTCCAGCGTGCCGAGGCGGAACATGTCCTCGCCGGACGGGCGCACCAGCGACCGCGCCCCCCGCCCGTCGTCCGCGAGCCAGGCGTAGCCACGGACCACGGCCACCGGGGTCGCCCCGAGCTTGCCCTTGACCAGGTCGGCCGCGGCGGCCAGCTCGTCAGCCTCGGCGACCTCGGTCATGCCCAGCTCGTTGCCATAGCCGTCGACGTCGCCGATGTGGCTGCGCAACGCGGCCATGCCGGCCACGCCGATCGCCAGGTCGGTCAGGCCCTTGCGCCACGGGCGTCCGGCCGTGTCGGTGACCACCACCGCCACGTCCACCCCCAGCCGGGCGGCGATGCCTGCGCGCAGGCGGGCCGCGCTCGCGTCGGGGTCCACCGGGAGCAGCGCGATCGCGTCGGCCGCGACGTTCGACGCGTCGACGCCGGCGCTGGCCAGGACGAGCCCATGGCGCGTCTCGACGATCCTGGTCGGCCCGCGACTGGCCACCTCGCGGACGGTCTCGGCGTCGATCGCGGCCTGCCGGACGGCCTCCCGGCTGCCGCCGGCCGGGATCAGCCGTCCCTCCGCCTTCGAGACGATCTTCGAGGTGACGACGAGGACGTCCCCGTCGACGCGCGGGCGCCCGCGCGCCACGGCGCCGGCCACGACCGAGGCGAGGTCGTCACCCGGCCGGACCTCCCCGATGCCGGCGAGGCCGAAGACCTCCAGCTCGGCGCTGGGCGGCTTCCTGGCGGCAGCACCGTCCTGACCGGTCGGGTCAGACACCGGCGAGCTCCAGGGCCGCCCGGACGATCGCCTCGGTCGCGGGCAGGTCGGTCATCAGCAACGGCCGGGACGCCACGACGGCGCCAGGGACCACCGCGGCGGCGTCCACGGTGTCCACCAGCCAGCCGTCGAGCAGGCCCGCCGGTCGCGCCTGCTCGCCGTCCGTGCCCGGCGACGAGGAGGCGCCGCGCCCCCGGCCGCCGTAGTGCACCCCGACCGCCTGCGCCGAGGTCTCCACACCGATCGCGGTCAGGCAGGCGTCGGCCATCCCCCGCACCGCCGCCCCGCCGATGATCGGGGAGACCCCGACGACGGGCGCCGGGGTCCGCGCCACCGCGTCGCGGACGCCGGGTATCGCCAGGATCGTGCCGATCGACACCACCGGGTTCGAGGGCGGGAACAGCACGACGTCGGCCTCCCCGATGGCGTCGAGCACGCCCGGCGCGGGCGTCGCGGACTCCGCCCGCAGCGGGACGATGGCCTGCGCCGGCACGGCGGCGCGCAGCCGCAGCCACCACTCCTGGAAGTGCACGGCGCGCTGGCCACCCTCGTCGTTGATCACCACGTGGGTCTCGACCCGCTCGTTCGTCATCGGCAGCAGCCGGACCCCCGGCTGCCACCGGTCGCAGATCGCCTGGGTGACGTCGGACAGGGGATGGCCGGCGTCGAGCATCTGGGTGCGCACGAGGTGGGTCGCCAGGTCCCGGTCGCCGAGGCCGAACCAGGACGGGCCGACGCCGTAGGCGGCGAGCTCCTCGGCGACGACGAACGTCTCGCCCTCGCGTCCCCAGCCACGTTCGGCGGAGATGCCGCCGCCGAGGGTGTACATCACGGTGTCCAGGTCCGGGCAGATCCGCAGACCGTGCAGGGTGATGTCGTCGCCGGTGTTGCCGATCACCGTCACGTCGGCGTCGGGCAGGGCGGCGCGGACGCCGCGCAGGAAACGGGCGGCGCCGATTCCGCCGGCCAGGGCTGTCACTCTCACAACGATCGATCCTGGCACCGAGGCGCGTGCCGTGACCCACCGGCCGGGTCGGGCGCGTTCGCGCCGGCGAGGTCGGTCCGTCCCGGGCGGGGCCGGACGCCTCGCCCGGGGGTGCCGCGGTGCGGGGTCAGCCGAGCTGGGGCCGGGCGAACAGCGGAGCCACCCAGCCGGTGAACTCCGTCCTCGCGGGCAGCGCGGAGTCCTTGCAGAAGGCCGCGAGCAGGAAGTGCACGAGATGGCTGGTCGGGCGGGTCGGCGCGGGGTTGGCGAGGCCGCCCTCGATGGTGGCGACGACCGCGTCGGCGGCGAGCGCACGGTCGGCCTCGGGCACCAGGTCGTGCACCGCGGCGAGCGCGAGCCCGTGCAGCCATTCGTGCAGCCGCTCGTGGTACTCCATCACCGGCTCGGCGTGCGGGGCCCGCTCCGCGACGCAGGGGTGCAGCGTGCGCCGGCGTTCCACCGAGTCGAGGCCGAGGAAGAGCTTTTCGGCCGGGTTGCCGGGCAGGCCGGTGATCCGTTCCACCTCGACGTCGAGCAGGCGGTTGAGCACTGCGGCGAACGCGTGGTCCTTGGACCGGAAATACCAGTAGACGCTGCCGGGTTCGATCCCGGCGGAGCGGGCGATTTCCGCAATCGAGGTTCCGGCGAAGCCGCGGGCCAGGAACTGCTCCTCGGCCACCGCGAGCAACGCCTCGATCCGCTCCTCGCGGGGCACGTCCTGCCGGTTTCGTGGCACCTGATCAGCGTAGCGACATCGGCCCGGAGATGAGCGGTGATTCATCGGACGGCACACCTGCTGGCGCTGCGATACCCAGCTTCACCAGGCTTCACACCTACGAGTTCTGGGTGGTGATGTGAATCATGTCGCGGGTGGTCGCGGCTGGGGCGTGCCCACTGGGCTTAGACGAAAGTCCAGGTCAGCGAGGGTATTTCCGGCGGGTAGGCCGGATGGGTAGGTGCTCGTCCGGGGATGACCAGTACGTCGTCGCGAGTGTGAGGTGTCGACACCCCCCCCGTATGTGTCGTCCGTCACGCGGTTTCTCTTGATTCCGGTTAGAGAGGGCTGTGTGATGAACACGAGCTCTCCACGTCGCCTGGAAGGACCCTCATGTCCGAGGTCAGGACCACCAAGAGTCTCGAAGCGCTGTCCGCCTCCCTCAACCGCGCCCTTGCCGGCGCGCGCGCCCCCCAGGTCGTCGCCGCCCGCCGGGCCCAGATGCGGCAGGCCGCCGCGTCGCCGGCCCCGGACGGCGCCGCTCGGGCGCATCATCGAGCCCACGCCGTCAACGACGTACTGGCCGCCCGTTCCCGAACGAACATGCTGATCGGCACGCTCGAACGACTGCGGCGCCCGGCCACCGGCCGGCGCGCCGGCCGGGTCACCCCCTGATCCCCTGACCCGGAGCGCTCAGGCCGCCGCCGGCACTCCCGGTCGGCGGCCCGGGCGCCCCGCATCCCGGGCGTGGCGCGGCCCGGGATGCTTTCGACGCCCCGTGCACTTATCCCTTCGACGCTCTCCCTTCGACATCGATGACGGCGGGCAGGTCCCGCCGGCGTGCGCGGCGGCGTCCTGTCCCGCCGTTCGGGAACAGAGGAAGACATGACAACTACGGTGGCGACATCCGACGGAGCGGACGGCCCGAGGCCCGGCCCGGGCCATGCCCCGGGCCGGGCGGAGACGTCCGGGCCGGCCGGTGCGCCGTCACCGCGGGTCGATGCCGCGCCGACCGCGTCGGCCATGCGTCGGGCGCTGCGCCGGGCCAGGGACGGCGCCACCCTCGATGCCGTCGAGGCGGCGGTGCTGCTGGCCGCCCGCGGCGACGACCTCGCCGACCTGTGCGCCTCGGCGGGCCGGGTGCGTGACGCGGGCCTGGCCTCGCTCGGCCGGCCGGGCGTCGTCACCTACTCGCCCAAGGTCTTCATCCCGCTGACCCGGCTGTGCCGCGACCGCTGCCACTACTGCACGTTCGCCACCGTGCCGCACCGCCTGGCCGCGCCGTTCCTGTCCCTGGACGAGGTGCTGGACATCGCGCGGGCGGGGGCCGCCGCCGGCTGCGCCGAGGCGTTGTTCACCCTGGGTGACCGTCCGGAGGAGCGCTGGCCCGCGGCCCGGGAGTGGCTCGACGCCCACGGCTACGACTCGACGCTGGGCTACCTGCGCGCCGCCGCGATCGCCGTGCTGGAGGAGACCGGCCTGCTGCCGCATCTCAACCCCGGTGTGCTGAGCTGGACCGAGCTCGCCCGGCTCAAGCCGGTCGCCCCGTCGATGGGCATGATGCTGGAGACGACCGCGACCCGGCTGTGGTCGGAGCCGGGCGGCCCGCACTTCGGCTCGCCCGACAAGGAGCCCGCGGTCCGGCTGCGGGTACTGACCGACGCCGGCCGGCTCTCCGTCCCCTTCACGACGGGTCTGCTGCTGGGTATCGGCGAGACCCGGGCGGAGCGGGCAGAGACGATCTTCGAGCTGCGTGGGCTGTCGCGGCGCTACGGGTCCATCCAGGAAGTGATCGTCCAGAACTTCCGGGCGAAGGACGACACCGCCATGCGCGCGGAGCCCGACGTCGGCGCCGAGGAGCTCGCCGCCGCCGTCGCCGTCACCCGGCTCGTGCTGGGTCCGACGGCGCGGGTGCAGGCGCCGCCGAACCTTATCGACGCCGCCGAGTGCGACCTGCTGCTGGCGGCGGGCATCGACGACTGGGGTGGCGTCTCCCCGGTCACCCCGGACCACGTCAATCCCGAGCGGCCCTGGCCCGACCTGGACGTTCTGCGCGCGGTGACCGCCGACGCCGGCTTCACCCTGCGGCCGCGGCTCACGGTCTACCCCCCGTACCAGGAGGAGCCGTGGCTCGATCCGCGGGTCGCGAGGCATGTGCGTGCCCTCGCCGGGCCTGACGGGCTGCTCGCCGAGGGCGCCCGCCCGGTCGGCCGTCCCTGGCAGGAGCCCGACGGCGGTCTCGGCGACAGCGGCCGGACCGATCTGAACACCGCGGTCGACACCGTCGGCCGGCACAGCGAGACCCGGGCCGACTTCGACACCGTGTACGGCGACTGGGCGGCACTGCGCGCCGAGGTCAGCGCGGCCGGCACCGGTGCCGACGGAGTGGTGGGCACCGGCCGGCGCGCCGCGGGCGCACCGCCGCGGCTGGACTCCGACCTGCGGTCCGCGCTGAGTCACGCCGGCGTCGACCCGGCCGGGATCAGCGACGCCGAGGCGCTCACCCTGTTCGGGGCGCGGGATACGGCGTTGGAGGAGCTCTGCCTGCTCGCCGACGGGCTGCGCCGCGATGTCGTCGGCGAGGACGTCACCTACATCGTCAACCGCAACATCAACTTTACCAACGTCTGCTACACCGGCTGCCGATTCTGCGCGTTCGCGCAGCGGCGGGGCGACGCCGACGCGTTCACCCTGTCCCTGGCGGAGGTCGGTACCCGGGCCGCCGAGGCCTGGTCGGTCGGGGCGACCGAGGTCTGCGTCCAGGGCGGCATCCACCCGGACCTGCCCGGCACGGCCTACTTCGACCTCGCCCGCGAGATCAAGCGGGCCGCGCCCGGCCTGCACCTGCACGCCTACTCGCCGATGGAGGTCCTCAACGGCGTCACCCGGACGGGGATGTCGATCGAGGACTGGCTGTCCGCGGCCCGCGAGGCCGGCGTCGACTCGGTCCCCGGCACCGCCGCGGAGATCCTCGACGACGAGGTCCGGTGGGTGCTGACCAAGGGCAAGCTGCCCACGGCGAGCTGGGTCGAGGTGATCACCGCGGCGCACCGGGTGGGCCTGCGCTCCACCGCCACGATGATGTACGGGCATGTGGACACCCCGGCGCACTGGGTCGCGCATCTGCGGCTGCTGCGTCGCCTGCAGGACACCACCGGCGGGTTCACGGAGTTCGTCGCGCTGCCGTTCGTCCACCACAGCTCGCCGATCTACCTGGCCGGCGTGGCGAGGCCCGGCCCCACCGTCCAGGAGAACCGGGCGGTGCACGCGATGGCCCGCATCCTGCTGCACCGGTCCATCGACAACATCCAGTGCTCGTGGGTCAAGCTCGGCGCCGACGGCTGCCGGCAGGTGCTCGCCGGCGGGGTGAACGACATCGGCGGGACGCTGATGGAGGAGACGATCAGCCGGATGGCCGGCTCGCAGCACGGCTCGCGGCGGTCCGTGGCCGAGCTGGAGGAGGTGGCCGCAGCAGCGGGTCGCCCTGCTCGGCAACGGACCACGACCTACGGGAGGGTCCCGGACGAGCGCTTTCACGCTGCCCGAGGCGGACCGGTCCGGACCGTGCTGCCGGTGGTGTCCTGACACCCGCCATGTCTTCGAGTCCCGAAACTACTGTAAGTAGTTGTTCGGATCGGCGGGCCCAAAAGAGTTGTCCGGCAATGGTGGGATCATCACGTTTACCGGACGCAAAGTTGCCCGTTTAGGTCTTTATGTCGGATCTGGTTGCGCGGCATAATGCGGACACCGTCGCCGTAGCGATTGCACACAGTTACCGATCGGGTGGTTGCCCGGACCCTGGGCGATGGTGTGCAGTGACTGTGAGCTATGGTCTGATCGCTGGTTGTAGAAGATGTTGCGCTGGTGGGGTTGACGCGGCCGAGTCTGGAGCGTGTAATTACCGGCGTGTCATTCCCCTCGCTGGCGGGGTTCGTGCGGTAGTGCGACGCCTGACCGGTGTGGAACCAGCCACTGTGCGCCGGCGCCCAGGGGGTGGCCGACCGCACCGCGACGGGTCTGGAGGAGTCCCATGGAGCACACCGACGCGGGCGTCCACACCGTCCTCGCGGACGTCGAGCGTCCCGCTGAGCATGACCCGTTCGGTGACCACTCCGAGCGGGTGCTCACTGAACGGCCTACACAGGCCACACCGGAGTCGTCGCTGTCCGCCACCACCGTGCCATCAGCCCGGACCGCACCGCCGGACCGGGTCACCGTCGCCCCGCCTGCCGTGCGTCCGCGGCCGGTGGGGGTGGACATGCTTGCCCGTCCCGATGTTCCGGCTGCCGAAGACCACACCTTCGGCGGCGTCGACGACCGGATGATCGGTGCCCAGCGCGGCGATGGGCCCGCCACCGCGGATCCGACCCGCCACGGTCTGGCCCACGACGGTCTGGCCCACGACGAGCCGGCAGTCCACGAGTCGACCCATGAGGACCGGGCCTACGACGTGGTCCGGGACGACGTGGTCCGGGACGACGTGGTCCGGGACGACGTGGTCCGCGACGACGTCACCGGCGCCGAGCTGGCCGGAGACGATCCTGGTCTCGACGACCTCGCGGGCGATCTTGATCCCGATGTCGAGGGGGACACCCTCGCCTCAGTGATTGATCTGGGGCTGGGCGACCTGTTCGGCGAGGTGATGGAGTGGCAGGAACGCGCGCTGTGCGCGCAGACCGACCCCGAGGCGTTCTTCCCGGAGAAGGGCGGATCGACCCGGGAGGCCAAGCGCATCTGCTCCGGCTGCGAGGTCAGGCCCGAATGCCTGGAGTACGCGCTGGAGAACGACGAACGGTTCGGCATCTGGGGCGGCATGTCCGAACGGGAGCGACGCAAACAGCGCCGCCGAGCGGTCTGATCCGGGGCCGTGGACGGGGTCCGGTGGGGGATGAGCGGCCAGGCCGCGCAGCGCCCCGCCGGGGCGCCGCCCGGCTGGGGCGAGGCAGCCACCACCTGGGTGGCCGTCGTGTGCGTGCATGGCCGTGTTCCCGGCGCGGCCGCGCTCCTGCGCGCTGCCCTGGCGGCGCAGGAGCTGCCGCCTGACCAACCCGTCGACCTCAGGGTCGTCGATGTCCGGATCGGCGGCGGCGGGCCGGGTGCTCCCCGGTCCGCCGGTCCGTCGGCACAGGTCGAGGTGCCTGCCGGGACCCGGCTGGCGGTCGCGGTCGCCGCCGGTCTCGGCCGGCTCGGCGGGCCGCCGGCGGAGGGCTACCTCTGGCTGCTCGACGACTCGGCCGTGCCCGCGCCCGACGCGCTGCGCACCCTGTTGGCCTACGCCCGCCTCGATCCCGGCGCCGCCGTCATCGGCCCCAAGCTGCGCGCCGGCCAGTCCGCGCCCGCTCGGTCCGGTGGCGCCGGATCCCTCGTGGCGGCGCCGCCCGTCGTGCTCGAGGCGGGGATCAGCGTCGACCGTGCCGGCCGTCGCCGCACCGGCATCCGGCCGGGAGAGGTCGATCTCGGCCAGCATGACGGCGCGCGGGACGTGCTCGCCGTGGCCTGTGCCGGCATGCTCGTGCGCGCGGCGGCGTGGCATCGACTCGATGGCCTGGATCCCGAGCTCGACGCCGGCCACGACATCGATCTCGGCTGGCGAGCCGCCCGGGCCGGGTTGCGCACCGTGGTCGTCCCCACCGCCGTCATGACCTCGTTGACCTGTTTCGGCGGCGGCGCGACGGCCGACCTCGCGGCGTGGCCGCAGCGGGTCGCGGCGCTGCGGATCCGGCTGGCGCACCCGGCCTGGCCCCTGCTGCCCGTCGCGGTCCTCGCGCTCGTGCTCGGGTCCGGCCCGCGCGCGCTGGGCCTGCTGCTGCGTGGGCGGCTGCGGGCGGCGGCGTCCGAACTCGCGCTGCCGTGGGCCGTGCTGAGCCGGCCACGCCAGCTCGTGGCCCTGCGCCGGCGGGCCGCGACCACCCGCGCGGTGCCCGCCCGGGTGGTCCGGGGGCTGTTTCCCCGCGGCCGGTCGCGTACCCGCCGGGGCGACCTGCCAGCAACCGCCACGGCCCGGCCAGCCGCGCCTCGGCCGCCCGCCGTCATCCCCACCCCCCGCACCCCCGCCGATGGTGAGGGTGACGCCGAACGCGGTGCCGACGGCCACGACGCCCGGCCGGTGGTGAACGGTGGGCGGCCTCGCCCCGCGCCCGCCGTTCCCCCCGGGCCGGGTTCGGCGCGGGCCGCGGCGACGCTCACCGCCCTGCTCGCCCTCGTCGGTGTCGTCGCGATGCGCGGCATGCCGGTGGACGGGCTCGGTGCCGGGCTGCCGCTGCCCGCGGACGTCCACCAGTTGTGGGTCGCGGTCTGGTCCGGCCGGGTGGCCGAGCCGGCCGGCCCGCTGGCCGGCGCGGGGCCCGTCCCGCCCGCGACCGCGCTGCTCGCGGCCGTTGCGAGTGCGCTGGGCGGCCGGGTGGCGGCCGCGGTCTGGCTTCTGCTCGCGCTCGGCCCGGCGCTTGCCGGGCTGAGCGCGTACCGGACGCTCGGTCGGCTCCGCCCGCGCCCGGTCGTCCGGTTCGGACTGGCCGCGGCCTACGGCCTCAGCCCGGCGCTGAGCGGCGCGGTCGTCGCCGGCCGGGCCGACACCGTGGCCGCGTTGATCATCCTGCCGGCGGTGCTCCGCGCCGGCGGGACGGTCCTGGCCGGGAGCCCCGCCGGGCCCGCAAGCCGGGCGCGGGCCGTCTGGGCGCTGGCCGTCGGTCTGGTCGGGCTCGGCACCTGCGCTCCGTCGATGACGCCGCTGAGCTGGTGCGCGCTGGCCGCCGGCGCACTGCTGGTGGGCCGGCGTCGGTGGTGGGACGTTCTCGCGGTGCTGCCGGCGACGCTGCTTCCGATCCTCCTGGTGCTGCCGGCGGGGATGCGAGCCGAGCCGGCCATCGCGCTGGCCCACCTGCCGCAGGCGTCCCTGCCGTTGCTGGCGGGAGCCGGGCAGCGGCCGAAAGCCGCGCTCGTCGGCCTGCTGGCCGGCTGTCTGATCTGTTGGCTGATCGGCCGGGCTGGCCGCGCCGGCGGGGCCGCGCCAGCGCGGCGGGCGGCTCGGCTCGGCTGGTCGCTGGCGCTCCTGGGGCTGGTCGCGGTGCTGGTCATGCCACAGGTGGCGGCCGATGCGGGCGAGCGCGTCCCCGGCGCCGAGGCATGGTGGGCCGGCCCGCAGTACGGCCTGGTCATCGCCGGTGCACTGCTCGCCGCGGCAGCCGTCGCCCCGCGGTCACGCTCCCGCCGGTTCGCTGCCCTGCCGGTGACCCTGCTGGTCGTCGTCGGTCCGGCCGCCCTGGGTGCCGACCGGATCATGGCCGGCTCGAGCTGGCAGGGCAGCCCGACCTCCTGGGGCCGATCGTCCGTGGTCGCCGCCGCCGACGCCGGTTCGGCCGGGGGAGTGTCGGCCGAGGCCGGCGGTGCGGGCGATCCCGACGCGGACCCGCCGGTGGCCAGCCTCGCGCCCTGGTCCGCCACCGGCTCGTCGGCGGTGGCGCGGGCGGTGCTCGCCCGCACGCGCACCGAACCGCCGGGCTCCAGCGTGCTGGTGTTGTACCGCGCCGGGCGGTCGGGGCCTGTTCGCTACACCCTCGCGACGGGTGACGGCGCCCGCTACCCGGCCGGACTGCTCCGACCCCCCGGCCCGGCGGCGTCCTTCCTGACGGCCGTCGCCACCGACCTCGCCGCCGGCGGGGACCGGGCGGCCGGCTGGCTGCCACTGCTCGGCGCCGTCGCGGTCGGTGTGCCGGCGACGAGCGACTCGGCCGATCTTGCCGAGCGGTTGGCTGCCAGTCCGTCGCTGATCCAGGAGCACACCCGCGCGGGCCTGTGGCTCTGGCACCCGTCGACCTCGCCGGGCCGTCGACCGACACCCGCCACGGTCTCGCCGCCCGCACCCGCGGCCGGGCCGGCCTCGGGCCGACCCGCGGCCTTCCTGATCGGGGCATCCTCGCCCTCGGCGGCCGGGCAGTCGCCGGGGGCCGTCGGGCTGCCGGCCGCGCCTGCCTCGGTGCGAGCGCTGCCCGCGGACGGCCGGCTGGCGAACGTCTCCGTGGCCGGGCCGCGCGGGGGGCGGGACCTGGTCCTCCCCGTGCCGGCGGGAATCGGCTGGCAGGCCTGGCTCGACGGCCGGCCGCTGCCCGCCTTCCGGGCCTGGGGCTGGGCCGCGGGTTTCCACCTGCCACCCGGCGGCGGATCGATCCGGTTGGCCAGGGCCGACGGCCGGGCGCACGACCGGGTGCTCGCGCAGGCCGGCGGGCTCGGCCTGCTGCTGCTGGCCGGGGTGCCGGTCGCGATGTCGTGGCGCCGGTCTCGCCGGGACGCCGACAGCCCCGACGCCGACAGCCCCGACGCCGACAGCCCCGACGCCGACAGCCCCGGCACCGACAGCCCCGACGCCGACAGCCCCGACGCCGACAGCCCCGGCACCGTCGGCGTGGCCGACGGCCGCGCCGACGCCGCGGACCCGGCCCTGATGTCGGCGGGACGGACGCCGTGACGCCGGCCGACGCGAGGCCACCGGACCCGGCCGCCGTCTCCGGCCCGCCCGCCGTGAGCCCCACCCGGTCTCGCCGGTCTCGCCGGCTCCCGGCGCCCGGGCCCGCACCGGCGGGCCGGACTCCGGCCACGATCCGGGTGCGGGGCCGGCGCGGCGCGGCCCTCGTGCTCCTTCCGCTCGCCGTCGTCGGGATCGGCGCGGCGTTCCTCGCCGACGAGGGGCCCGGCCCGGTGCCGCTGCACGACCGGCCGATCGTGGCCGCGACGTTGGCCTGCCCCGATCTGGGGATGACCCCGCCCGGCGCCGGCGACCCGCTGGAGCCTGCCGGCGGCGTTCGGCTGGACGTGCGCACCGGCGGGCTGGCGGACGGCCGCGTGACGGTGGCGCCCGGTGACCGCGAGGTTCGCACCGCTCGCGGCGCCGGGCGGCTCACGCTGCCGCCGGTCGAGGGCGGTGGTCGTGACGGCGCACTACAGGTCGCCGCGCGCGACCGGCTGGCGCCGGGACTGTCGGCCACGGTCACGGCACCGGGAGACGGCGCCGGTCCGGCGCGGGCCCGTTGCGTTCCGGCCTCGTCCCGGACCTGGTTCGTGGGTCCGTCGACCGTGGCGGGTCGCGACCCGGTCGTCGTGTTCGCGAACCTGAGTGATCAGCCCTCCCAGGCCGCCGTGCGGGTGTTCGCGGATGGTCCGGCCGGTCCCGCCCGCCAGGTGTCGGTGCCCGCCGGGGGGACGCTCACCCGCCGGCTGGCCGCGTTCGCCCCGGAAGCCACCGTGACGGCCCTGGACGTCGAGGTGACCGCCGGCCGACTGCTCGTCTGGGTGAGCGACCGATCGAGCGCGGCCGGCCCGTTCGCCGCCTCCCGGTTCGTCCCGGCGACCGCGCCGCCGGCGAGCCGGCTGCTGCTCGGCGGCGTCGTCGTGCCGGTCGGGCCGCCCGCCCCGGCGGCCACCCTGGCGCTCGCCGCCCCCGGCCGGGCGGCGACCGTCCGGGTCAGCGTGCTGACCCAGGCCGGCTCGCGTGTTCCGGTCGGTTTGGAGGCGGTGCGGGTGCCGGCCGGTGGAGCGATCGCCGTGCCGGCGCCGTTGCCGGCCGGGGCGGCGAGTGCGGTCCTGGTCGAGTCGACCGCCACCGGGGCGGGTGGCGCGGCCACCGGTGCCCCCGTCGTCGCCGGGCTGGGCGTGGCCTCGGGCTGGCCCGGGGTGTGGACCTGGGCCGTCGCCACCCGGATCCAGTCCTCCTCGGGCGGCCAGGGCCTGGATGCGTACGGTCGCGGCACCGGGCTGTCCCGGCTGGACGGTCCCACATCGGGTGCCGGAACCGCGCCGGACGCCGTCGTCGCCGTGCCACCCACGCCGCCGGGAGCGGCGGGTGCCGTCGTCCTCACCGCTCCCCTGGGGCCCGTCACGGCCTGGCTGGACGGCGCGGAGGTGCGGCTGCGGCCCGGTTCCGTCGCCGCGCTACCCGTGCCGACCGGGCCGGGCGGGGGCAGCCTCTCCGCGGTCGGTGGGCCGCTGGTGGCGACGGTCGTCTCCGGCGCCGCGCCGATGCCCGGTGCGGGCGTCCGCGCGGCACCGGCCGCCGGCGCCGGGCCGGCCGCCGGCGCCATGCTGCCGCGGATCCTGTCGGCCGTGGTGCCGCTGTCGGGTGCGGCCCGCGTTCTTGACGTTCCCGCGGTCGTCGCCGATCCGGCGGTTGCCTACCGTTGATCGGCCGATCGCCCTCGGGTGAACGCCCACCGCCGCGGGAGCGTCCGCTCAGCCGCCGTGGGCGGCGAGGAACACCCGGCCGTGTCCGGTCAGAGTGACCTCCGCCGGGGCGGTCACCAGGGCGGAGGCGCCGCGGCGCAGGGTGAGCGGGCCGACGGGCTTCCCGTCCGCGGTCGCGTCGGCCACGACCTCGCCGTCGACGACCAGCAGCACCGTGGGACGGCCCACCGCGAGGCGGCCGCCGGCGAGCACCGCCTCGGTCAGGACGAAGTCGGTGACGGGGACGTCCCAGCCGCGCAGCAGACCGCTGGGACCGACGCGCAGGGTGCGCGGGGTGAGCAGGGGCGCCGCGACCGGTGTCGGGTCGAGGATCCGAAGCAGCTCGTCGACGTCGATGTGCTTGGGGGTCAGGCCGCCGCGCAGCACGTTGTCGGACGTGGCCATGATTTCGATGCCGAGGCCGGCGACGTAGGCGTGCAGCATTCTGGCCGGCTGGAACAGCCCCTCACCCGGGCGCAGCGTGACGTCGTTGAGCAGCAGGGCGGCGGCGATCCCCACGTCACCCGGGTGCGCGGCGGCCAGCCGGGCGACCAGGTCCGCGGCGCGGCCGAGATCGTCCGGAGGCCCGTCGACGCCGGTGGGGCTCTCGCCGCCGCGCAGCCGTCCGGCGGCGGTGATCAGCTCGCGGACCAGCGCCCGGGCGGGTTGGGCCGGCATGGTCAACAAGGTTCGCAGCACCGTGGCGGTGCCGCTGCGCGGATCGTCGGCGAGCGGGCGGAAGGCCGCGGCCAGCGCGGGCGAGCCGAGCCCGGCTACGACCGCCAGGGTGCGCGCCGGGTCACGCATACCGGCAAGGGCCCGGAAGGGCGTGAGCGCGACGACGAGCTCGGGCTTGTGGTTGCGATCCCGGTAGCGCCGCTCGGGCCCGTCCACGGCCAGACCGGCCGCCTCGTCGGCGTCGTAGCCCGCCCGGGCCTGATCCAGGTCCGGATGCACCTGCAGCGACAACGCCTTGTCGGCCGCGAGCACCTTCAGCAGAAACGGCAGCGGACCCACCAGATCGGCGGCCGGCAGCCGGACGCCGTCCGCCTCGGCGAGCGCCGGTGCCACCGGATGGGTGCCCAGCCAGAGCTCGGCGACCGGGTCACCGTCGGCGGGCGTGCCGAGCAGGTCGGGAATGGCCGTCGGTGATCCCCACGCGTAGGCCTGCTCGGCGCCGTGCAGCGCCAGCAGACGGGCCGGGCCGACGGTCGCCGGGGGCGGTGTGGCCTGGCAGTTTCCGGGTGTCGGCGGCACACCTAGGTGCGTCGAGGACGCGGTGTTCCTGGTCACGATCTCCCTCGCAGCGGCGTGCGGTGGCGGCGGGCGCCGATCGGTCGGCGCCGCCTACTCCTCGTCGCCCCAGCCATGGCCCTCCGGGTCGATCACTGCCGGATCGACGCCCATCATCTCAGCCACCTCGTGGATGATCGCGTCGAGCACCAGCTCGGCGAGATCCTCCGCGTCGAGCGCCCGCGCCTCGATCGGCCGGCGGTAGACCACGATCCGCCGTGGGGTGCCTGACCGGCCCTTTCCGTTCGCCGGCTGGAATCTGGCGAGCGGGATCTCCTCGTCGGAGACCGCCACCGGCGGCACGTCCTCAACCGCGAACTCGACCTCGGCCAGCTCCGCCGACCAGCGGTGATCCAGGTGTTCCACCGCGTCCAGGACGAAGTCGTCGAACCGGTCGCCGCGGGTCGCGTAGGCAGGCACGTCCGGCGGCAGCAACATGCCGCGGATGCCCCGACCGCGCCGATCGCGGCGCCGCCGGGGGCGGATCGGCCCGGTGGCCGCCGGGAACCGTTCGAGCTCGGTCACCCTGTGAGCGTAGCGTTCGTGAACGGGCCCCGGCCGACGTCGGGCGGGCGCGTGCTCACCACGGCACCTTCGGGGTGGGCGCAGCGCTCGCCAGAGGCCGGCCGGTCCCACGGCCGGCGCACGCACGCAGGTCCGGCCAGCGGCGGTCCACGCCGTCGCGGCGGCCGGCACCCGGCCCGCCATCCGGGCCGTCGGCACTCGCGTGCCACCCGGGCGGCTGGCCTCGACGCCCTCCCATCCCGAGGAGGTTCCACGATCAGATGATTTCGATATCCGGCCGGACCCGCTCGCCACGCTCAGTTTTGGCTGCGGGGCGCGATGAAATGGTCGACAGCGCGTGACGATTCAGCCTCGCGTCACGCGACACGACGAGAGGTGGTGGCCGTCGCCCGTTCCGGGGGCTACCGTCCGGAACGTGAAGCCTCGGCGCTGCTCCCGCTCGGCCTGTTCCGCAGCCGCGGTCGCGACGCTCACGTATGCCTACGCCGAGTCGACAGCAGTGCTGGGCCCGCTGTCTCCATACGTCGAGCCGCATTCGTACGACCTGTGCGGCACCCACGCCGACCGGCTCACCGTGCCGCTCGGCTGGGCCGTCGTCCGGCTCGAGGCCGAAGCGGCGAACGAGGCTGGCCGCGAGGTGGCCGGGGATGACCTGGAGGCGCTCGCGGACGCGGTGCGCGAGGCCTCCCGGCGTGGCCCCGAGTCGCCCCGCCGGGGCCCGGAGCCGCCTCCCGGCGGCGGTCCTCAGGGGCCGCAGGGCGGCGGGCCGCCTGGCGGCCGGCGCGGCCATCTACGGGCGGTTCCGAGCCCGTCCTGACGGTTCACCCGCCGTCCTGGCGAACCTGCCAGGTGCCGTCCGCCGTGGGCGTGGCCACCACGGTCGGGCGGTTCGCCAGTCGCCTCCGCTGTGGGTCCCGCGTGGGCTCGTCGCGGATCCGGTCCCGGCGGGGTCAGCCCCGCCGGATATCGTCGTCCCCTGTGACGGCGGCAGGCGCCGAGCAGACCGGGTACCCCTCACCCGGTGCCGGGGGACACTGGGAAGGTGGGAAGGGCTATGCGCGATCTCTCGCGGATCTTCAAGGCGTACGACGTCCGGGGCGTGGTTCCGTCGGAGTTCGACACCGACATCGCCCGGCAGACCGGCGCCGCGTTCGTGCGACTGACCGGCGCTGACCGGATCGTCACGGCGCACGATATGCGGGAGTCGTCGGTGCCGCTGGCCGCCGCGTTCGCGCAGGGCGCCACCGAGCAGGGCGCGGACGTCATCCTGGCCGGCCTCGGCTCCACCGACCTGCTGTACTTCGCGGCCGGGTCGCTCGACATCCCCGGGGCGATGTTCACCGCGTCGCACAATCCGGCCAAGTACAACGGCATCAAGCTCTGCCGGGCCGGCGCGGCGCCGATCGGCCAGGAGACCGGGTTGGCCGAGATCCGCGAGATGGTCGAGCGGGGCGTCCCGGCCGGTCCCGGTCGGCGCGGCGCGATCACCGAGCGCGACCTGCTGGCCGACTATGTCCGCCACCTGCGCACTCTCGTCGACCTGAGCGCCATCCGTCCGCTCGCCGTCGCCGTCGACGCCGGCAACGGCATGGGCGGGCTGACCGTGCCGGCGACGTTTGACGGACTGCCGGTGAAGGTCATCCCGCTCTACTTCGAGCTCGACGGCTCCTTCCCGAACCACGAGGCCAACCCGATCGAGCCGGCGAACCTGCGTGACCTGCAGGCGGCGGTCCGCGCGTCCGGCGCCGACATCGGACTCGCCTTCGACGGCGACGCCGACCGCTGCTTCGTCGTCGACGAGCGGGGCGAGATCGTCTCCCCGTCGGTCATCACCGCGCTGGTGGCCGACCGCGAGCTCGCGCGCGAACCCGGCGGCACGATCATCCACAACGTGATCGTCAGCCAGGGCGTGCCCGAGCTCGTCACCGAGCGGGGCGGCGTACCCGTGCGAACCCGGGTCGGTCACTCGTTCATCAAGGCCGAGATGGCCCGCACGGGGGCGATCTTCGGGGGCGAGCACTCCGGGCACTTCTACTTCCGGGACTTCTGGCGGGCGGACTCGGGCATGCTCGCGGCGCTGCACGTCCTCGCCGCCCTCGGCGGCCAGGATCGGCCGCTGTCCGAGCTGCTCGACGGCTACGCGCGCTACAGTGCCTCCGGGGAGATCAACTCCGAGGTGGCGGACGCCACCGCCGAGATGCTGGCGGTCGAGAAGCGCTATGCCCCGAACGCCACCGCGGTCGATCACCTTGACGGGCTGACCGTCACCTTCGCCGATAGTTCGTGGTTCAATTTGCGCCCGTCCAACACCGAGCCGCTGCTGCGGCTCAACGTCGAGGGCCCTGACGACGCGACGATGAGCCGACTGCGCGACGAGATCCTCGCGCAGGTCCGGAGCGGAAAGGAAGCCTGATGAGCCTCGACCCGCTGCTGCTGGAGATTCTCGCCTGCCCGTGCAGCAAGCACGGCGACCTGCGACCGGAGGAGCTTGACGGCGCCCCCGTGCTCGTCTGCGCCGCCTGCGGCCTTGCCTTTCCGGTACGGGACGACATTCCGGTGATGCTTCTCGACGAGGCCGTGCCCTTCCCCGGATCCGCCGCGTCGGCGTCGAGCTGACGTCGGCGTGTTCCTCGACGAGGCCGTCCTCGACGACGCCGCCCGACTCGACGCCGGCGCTGTCGCGGCCCTGCTGCCGCACGTGGCGTCCGCCGGGCCGCAGGTCCGGCAGAGCGCGGTGCTCGCCCAGGAGGCCGGTGTCGACCGCCTGGCTGCCGACGGGCGCCCCAGGGCCATCCTGGTCGCCGGCGTGGACGGGTCGGCGCTGGCCGCCGGCTTCCTGGCCGCCGCGGTCGGTCCGACGAGCCCGGTCCCGATCATCGGCCATCACGAACACGGCCTGCCGGGCTGGGTCGGGGTCTCCGACCTGGTCCTCGCCGTCTCGGCCTCCGGGACCTCAGCGGAAACCCGCTCGGCGGTGGAGGAGGCGAACCGGCGCGGAGCACGCGTGGCCGTGGTCGCACCGACCGACACCCCGCTGGCGCATCTGGCCGCGGTCGCCGGAGCGCCGCTCGTGCCGCTCGTCGGGCAGCGGCCATCCCACACCGCGTTCTGGTCGCTGACGGTTCCGCTGTTCGTCATCGCCCGCGCGCTCGGCATCGTCCGGACCGGGGACGCGGCTGTCGAGGCAGCGGCGACCCGGCTGGAGGACGTGGCCACCCGGTGCCGCCCGTCGAGCGAATCGTTCGTCAACCCGGCCAAGACGCTCGCGCTGGAGCTGGCCGGCACCCTGCCGATCTTCCTGGGCACCTCGCCGGTGACCGCGGTCGCGGCCGAGCGGGCGGCCGTCCAGCTGTCCGCGACCGCGAAGTACCCGGCCCTCGTGGGAACACTGCCGCATCCTGGCTACTACCAGGTGGCGCTGTTCGACGGCCCGTTCGGCGCCGGTCTGGGCGGGCGCGGCGGGAGTGGCTCCACCGGCGTGGGCGACCTGGATAACTTCTTTCGCGACCGGGTCGAGGACGAGGAGGAGTCGGTCCGGCTGCGACTGATCCTGCTGCGCGATCCGACCGCTGAGCGGACCGAGGTCTCCCGCCAGGCCGATGCCGCCGTCTCCGCCGCCGCCGAGCGGGGTGTCGGAGTCACGGAACTGCGGGCCGAGGGCGTCGACCCGCTGGAACGCCTCGCGTCCCTGATCGGACTGTTCGACTTCACCGGCGTCTATCTGGCTCTCGCCCTCGGGATCGACCCCAGCCAGACTCCCGCCGCCGTGCGAGACCTCGGCCGCTAACCCCGTCGTCGCCACCCGCCGGCCTCATCCGGTGCGGCGGGAACGGTGCAACGGCGCCAGCTTCGTGCTCGGCTGAGTCGACCTGGCCAAGCACGAAGCCACCCGCCGAGCTACCGCCCCCCGCGGTTCTGGCCGCCACCGTTCTGGCCGCCACCGCCGCCGGTCTGGCCCCCGCCGGTCTGGCCGCCGCCAGTCTGGCCTGCGCCAGTCTGGCCTGCGCCGGTCTGGCCGCCACCCTGGGTTGTCCCGGTGAGGCCGGGCGCGATCTGCTGGCCAAGGTTCTGCAACAGACCTGGAAGGCCCGGTGTCTGGGTCAGTGCCGGTGCCGGTGCTGGCGGCGGCGTGTTCTGCAGACCGCCCTTGGTACCGCGCGCCACCGTGGGGTCGGCGTCGGGCAGCGGCACGACCGGCAGTGCCGCCAGCGCCGCCTGCATCGACTTGCCCCAGATGATCGCCGGAAGGTCACCGCCGAAGACCTCCGGCCAGGTACGGCCGTTTGCCACGACGTTGCGCAGCGGGTGCTGCTCCGCGCCGGAGGGGTCGCCGACCGAAACCGCCGCCGTCATCTGCGGAGTGAAGCCGACATACCAGGCGGCGGAGAACTCGTCGGTGGTGCCGGTCTTACCGGCCGACGGCCGGCCGATCGCGGCGTTGGTGCCGGTGCCGTTGATCGGCACACCTTCCAGCACGCTGGACACCGTGTCCGCGACGCCCTTCGCCAGCACCTGTTCGCACTGTGGTCCGTTGGCGAGGTCGATCGCCGTCTGGCTCGAGTCCACCACCCCGGTGGCGAAGCGCGGTGTGCAGCGCAGTCCGCCCGCAGCGATCGTCGCGTAGGCGTCAGCCATCTGCAGCGGTGACACGTACATGTACTGACCACCGCCGATCGCCGTCGCACCATCGGTGGCACCGATCCTGTCCGCCTGCGGCGGGCTGACACCGAGCCGCTTGGCCATCTCCAGCACGGCCGGGATGCCGACCTTCTCGGCCAACTGCACGTAGAAGGTGTTCACCGAATCCCAGGTGCCGCGTGGGATGTCGTAGATGCCCGCCTCGGACTCGGCCGAGTTCGAGTAGCCCTTGGGGCAGTCGCCCTCACCGCGGTCCAGCGGGAACTTCTTGCTGACGTAGCACGCCGGCGAGTAGAACGCGGTCGAGGTGCCGTAGCCCTGCTCGAGCGCCGCGGCCAGCACGAAGGTCTTGAAGGTCGAACCAGGCTGGAACGTCGCCTTGGTGGGCAACGGGACCACGGTCTGGTTGCTGGCGATGTCCGGGCCGTAGACCCGGTTGACCGCTATCGCCAGGATGTTGCCGGTGCCCGGTTGGATGACCACCTCGGTCGCGGAGACGCGGCTGTCGGTGGGGATCGTCGAGTTCACGGCGTCCTGGGCGGCCTGCTGCACCTGGGGGTCCAGTGTGGTGTGGATGACGAGGCCGCCCTCGTAGATGCGCCGGTTGCGTTCCTCCAGGGTGCTGCCGAGGGCCGGGCTCGCCTGGAGCTGGGACCGGACGTAGTCGCAGAAGAACGGCGCCTTCGACGTGACGCACGAGTCCGCGGCCGGGGGCGGTGTGGGCACGACGTTGAGGGGCACCTGCTTGTCGGCATCCGCCTGCGTCGGGGTGATGTACTTGTTTTCGACCATCTTGTCGAGCACCGTGTTGCGGCGGACGAGCGCGGCCTGCGGATGCGCGGCCGGGTTGTACCGGGACGGGCTCTGGACGAGACCGGCGAGCAGCGCGGCCTGCTGCACGTTCACCTGGGAGATCGGCACGCCGAAGTAGTGCTCCGCGGCCGTGCCGACGCCGTAGGCGCCATCGCCGAAGTAGGCGATGTTCAGGTACCGCTCGAGGATCTCGTCCTTGGAGAGGCGCTTCTCGATATCGAGGGCGTACCGCAGCTCCTGGATCTTGCGGTCGAGCGAGTCGCCGGCGGCGACCTCGCGTTCCTGCGCGGTGCGGGCGTTCTGGAGCAGCACGTTCTTCACGTACTGCTGGGTGAGGGTCGAGCCACCCTGGGCGACGCCGCCCGACTCGCTGTTGCGCAGCGCGGCGCGCAGCACCCCCTGCGGGTCCACGCCGCCGTGCTCGTAGAAGCGGGCGTCCTCGATTGCGACGATGGCTTCCCGCATGACCTTGGGGATCTGGTTGCCCGGCACCACAATGCGGTTCTCGGCACCGCGCAGCGTGGCGATCACCGAGTTGTCCGAGGCCAGAATCACGGAGCTCTGCGGTAGCGGCGGAGTGACCAGCTCGCTGGGCAGGCCGAGGAAGTGATCGGCGCTGCCCTTGGCGAACAGGCCGACCGCCCCGACGAGCGGCAGCGCCAACAATGCCACGACCAGGCCGAGAACCGTCGCGATCAGCGCCATCTTCCGCGCCAGCAACCGCCGGTCGACCGGCGGCCGAAACGCTCTGGAGCCCTTTGGCACACCGTCGGGCGGGCCCGACGGAGGTGCTGCCCGGGAGCCGGACGCGCCATCACCACCACTGTCCGCGGGCGAGGCCGTGCTGTCGCCGAACTCCTGGCCGGTGCCGGCATCCACGTCGGGCAGGACCGCGGTCCGGCCGCCGGCAGTCGGCCGCGAACCGGCGGATCTCGTCGCCTTCACCGCGGCTCCGACGGCCGCCCGGGCGCCAGGCCGCTTCGGGGCGCCGGGCCCCGGCGGCGCGGCCGTCGGCCGCGGCGGGGTGGCCGCGCGTTCAGCGGCGACCGACCGAGGCTGACCGCCGGCGCGCTGGGGCGTCTGCGCCGAATACGCGCGGGTGGGCCCCGCGTCGACCGGGCCCACCCGGGCAGATCCGGCCTGGGCCGAACCCGCACGCGGCGAGCCACCCGCCGGTGGGACGGGCAGGGATGGAGTGCTTGACTCCCGTCCGCCAGACGTCGACGTCACCCCCTCGGTGGGCCGGCGAGCTCGCCGGGATCTTCGTGGACGCTCACCAAGCATGCGGGAGCCCGCGCTTGGTCGCTCCTTGGCATCCGCGCCACGCGAATGATCCGGGCGTTCCCTACCGAGCCGGACGTGGCCCGGGGTGCGCACCTCGTCGCGTTTGTTGCGAAGGAGAGTCCTATACCGCAGGTAACGGTAGACGAGCGGTTCCCTGCCGAGTCATCTGGCAGGCTCCGTGTGTGCGGCACATCCCACATTGTCTAACGCACGTCGAAAGGGTGGGGATCTGGTGACCCGCGCTCCGCTGCGGTCTCGCCGGGCCGGGTGGGCGCCGCCGTCCGCAGCAGGCGCCGCGCCTTCTGGGCCTCGAAGTCGAGCGCCGCGACGGGCGGCGGCGGTGGGATGCGGCGGTGGGATGCGGCGGGTGAGGCGGCCGAGGCGGCGCACGTCGGCCGCAACCTCCGGCTCGGCCAGCACCCGCACGGCGAACGCGATGCTAGTACCGGTGGGAGTAGTCCGGTCCGCGTGGTGGACCGGCGGGGATCGGCACCGCCGGGCGGGTCGGCGTCCAGGGCGGTGCCGCGGACAAGCCCGGCTGTGCGCTGGCCGGTCGCTGCGCGATGAGACGTGCGTAGCTGCGACGACTCCGCTCGGCCAGCACGGCCGACAGATAGGCCCAGCCCGGCGTTCCGGGTGGGGGTGGTGGCGTGACGACGGTCCGCATCTCGCCGACCAGGCCGCTACCGAGGCGTTCGAGTGCCGGCGGAGACAGCGCGTGCGCCCGGCTGAGGAACTGGCGCGCCCGCAGCGCGAGCGAGTCGTCCAGGCCGGACAGGTCGAGCAGGCTGGCCCAGCCGAGCAGGGCGGGCGGTACGAACGGCGGTGCGCCCACCGTCCGCGGAACGCTGACCTGGAGGACGACCGTCCCGGCGAACACGTCTCCCAGCCGTTTGCTGGTCCGGGAGGACAGCATGCTGATGATTGCTGGCAGCCCGAGCAGGGCGCCCGGACGCTCCACGACCGCACCGATGAGGCCCCGGGCGAACGCGTGCCGGAAGTGGATCGGCCCGCCGTCGTCGCGAACCACCCGAAGCCCCATGACCATCTTGCCCAGGGTTCGCCCGCGGCTGAGCGTCTCGCACGTGACCGGGTAGCCCACCAGCACGGTGACGTACACCAGCAGAGTTATGGCGGCGACCAGCGCGTCGTCTCCGGGCCGCACGATCAGGAAGATCGTCGAGCTCACGCTGCCGAGGATGTAGAGCTGGGCGAGCAGGTCGATCAGCGCGGCCACCAGCCGGGAACCCAGCCGAGCCACTCGCAGGTCGACCGCGACGGCTTCGCCGCTCACGATCGTCTCGGCGCCCACCGCGGGAGCCGGACGCCGACCGCCGGGCGGTTGGCTCCGCACGGCCTGGTTCATGCGGGCCCCCGGATTCTCGGCATGTGTCCGCGCATCACCCTACGGTGTTCGCTGGTCGCCTGGTGGAGCGAACCCATCGATTCGGATGATCTGTGCGAACCGGTCGCGCAGCCCGACACTTCCCCGCGGCGCCAGTCCGGTGGCATCCGGGTTCTGGGAGGATGTGACGGACATGGATCTCGATGCGTACGTCGCCGTGCACCGGTCGGAGTGGATCCGCCTCGGCCGCCTGGTGGACCGGGCCGCCCGTCCGCGCCGGATGAGCGCCGGAGAGCTGGATGAGCTCGTGGAGCTCTACCAGCGGGTCGCCACCCATCTGTCGGTCATCCGCACCCGCTCGTACGACACGACCATGGTCGACGACCTGACCAACCTCGTCACCCGCGCCCGGGCCGCCGTCGCCGGGCCGCCCGACCCCGGTTGGCACGTAGTCGGCCGGTTCTTCACCGTGACCTTCCCACGGGCGGTCTACGAACGGCGCTGGTGGGTGCTGGCCACCACGGGGGGCTCGCTGCTCCTCGCGCTGGCCGTGGGTCTGTGGATCGTCAACGATCCCGAGGCGCACGCGGGCGTGGCTCCGTCCAGTGCGGTCGCCGACCTCTGCCGGTCCGACTTCGCCACGTACTACACCGAGCATCCGGCGTCGTCGTTCGCGAGCCAGGTGTGGACGAACAACGCCTGGGTGGCCGCCACCGCGGTCGCGGCCGGCGCGTTGCTCGGCGTGCCGACGCTGCTGGTCCTGCTGATCAACGCGGTGAACGTGGGTGTGGTCGGTGGGTACATGACGGGCTGCGGGCAGAGCGGCCAGTTCTTCAGCCTGATCCTTCCGCACGGGCTGCTGGAGCTCACCGTCGTGTTCCTCGCGGGCGCGGTGGGCCTGCGTCTCGGTTGGTCGATCATCGCGCCCGGGCCGCGCCGGCGGGTCGAGGCCCTCGCGGCCGAAGGCCGGGCGGCCGTGTCGATCACGCTGGGCGCGGCGGTGGCACTTGCGGTGTCCGGGGTCATCGAGGCGTTCGTGACCCCGTCCGGGCTGCCGACGGCGGTGCGGATCGGGATCGGCGCGCTGGCATGGGCCATGTTCGTCGGCTACGTCGCCCTCTACGGCGCGCGGGCCGCAGCCGCGGGGGAGACGGCCGACCTGGAGATCGGCAACGGCGCCGCCGATCTCGCTCCCGTCGTCTGAGGGCCTGTCCTGGCCGTTGGACCGCGGCTGGCAGGGACTCGCCGCGCCGGGCGCTGCTCGCGGCGGCCCTGGCCGCCGGCGTGGCGGCCGGCGAGCTCCCGGACTCGGCCGACCCCGACGCGCTCGGCAGGATGCTCATCGGCTCCTTCTACGGCCGCCATGCCACCATCGCTGGCATCCCGGACGACTGGCCAGCCCGGGTCCTGGGCGCGATCTGGCCGTAGCCGGACCCCGAGGGCGATCGCCCGGCCGGGCCCACGGGGCCGGTACTGCTGGTCGTGGCGACGTCGAGCCGACCACGGGTGTGATCGACCCGCGGTCGGTCAGGGGCGCGCGAGGGCGCCCTCGCTGTACCCGTCTCGGATGCCAGGTGGCATACCGCCGCTAGAAACCGTGGTGGACGGCCTCGACGTTGTGACCGTCCGGGTCGCGCAGGAACACGGCGTAGTAGCCGGGGTGGTATTCGGGCCAGACCCGCGGCGCGTGCAGCACCGCGCGGATCAGAGCCGCCCGAGGGACTTGAGGGTCAGGTAGGTATCGGTGACGGCCGCCGCGTAGCTGCCCGGCGAGGCATCGACGACCTCGACCCCGCGACGGCGGAGCAGGTCGGTGAGCTCCCGGCGGCGTAACTGGGTCTGTTCGGCGGCTGCGGCGGCGTAGACGGCCCGCACGTCATCCCGGCCGGCGACCAGCTCGTCAATCCGAGGATCGCGCAGCGCGGCGACGACGACGGTGTGCCGAGCGGTCAGCGTTGGCAGCGCCGGCAGGAGGCCCTCCTCGATGACGGCCGGTGCCAGCTCGGTGAACAGCACGACGAGGCTGCGACGGGACGTCTCCCGCAGCACCGTCGAGACGATGCCGCTGTGGTCGGCCTCGACGATGGCCGGCTCCAGCGTGGCCATCGCGTCACTCACCCGGGCGAGGAAGGTGTGGTCGTGCGAGCCGGGCAGGCTCAGCCGCGGCACGCTGTCGTGGGCGACGAGGCTGACCCGGTCGCCAGCGCGCAGCGCGACCGAGGTGAGTAGCAGCGCGGCGTCGAGGGCGTGATCCAGCCGAGGGGTGTCGCCGACCCGGCCCGCCGACGTGCGCCCGGTGTCGAGCACGCAGACGATCCGCCGATCCCGCTCCGGCCGGTAGGAACGGACGACCACCGCAGCGCGCCGCGCCGAGCCGCGCCAGTCGATGAGGCGAACGTCGTCGCCGATCACATAGTCGCGCAGGCTGTCGAACTCCGAACCGGCTCCTGCGCCACGGATCGCGACCTCGCCTTCGATCTCTCGAAGTCGGGCCAGCGCCGCGGGCAGGTGGCGGCGGGAGGTGAACGGTGGCAACACCCGTACCCGCCAGGGACAGGAATGCCGCCCCTGGCGGCCGGCGAGCCCGAGCGGCCCGAGCGACCGTACGGTGATCCGGAACGGTTCGCGGTCACCGCGCCGGGTCGGCGTCAGCGTGCTCTCGACGAAGCGGCGTTCGCCGGCGGGGATCTCCACCTCGCGTGTCCGCGGCCGGGCACCGGCCGATGGCGGCCACGCGTCACGAATCCTGGCCCGGACGGTGCGTGGGCCGTGGTTGGTGACGCCAAGGACGAGCGGTACCGGCTGGCCGAGCCGGGCGGAGGTGGGACCAGACCGGCTGAACTCCAGCGAACGCACGGCTCCGGCCAGCGCGACGTCGATCCCGAGCAGCATCACGATCAGCCCGTCGACCAGCAGGAGGGTCAGCCCGGGCGCCGGGGACAGCACGACGACCGCCGCCCCGAACAGGGCGAGCGCCACGGCGCGGCCGCTGATCGCCACCGGTGCCGCCTACCGTGGTGCCGGAACGGTGGCCAGCACCTGTTCGAGCACGACGTCGGCGGTGACCCCGTCGAGTTCGGCCTCGGGCCGCAGGCTGATCCGGTGCCGCAGCGTCGCGCGGGCAAGCGCCTTGACGTCGTCCGGCGTGGCGTAGCTCCGGCCGGACAGCCACGCCCATGCTCTGGTGGTCGCCAGCAGGGCGGTGGCGCCACGCGGAGACACACCGAGCTGAACGCTCGGTGCCACCCGGGTGGCCCGAGCCAGATCGACGATGTACGCGAGGACATCGGGATGCACCGCGACCTGGCCAACTGCCGCCCGGGCGACAGCCAGGTCCGCGGGCCCTGCGACCGGGCGCACCCCCGCAGCGGTCAGGTCAGTCGGGTCGAACCCGCTGGCATGGTGGGCGAGCACCTGGATCTCGTCGTGCCGCGGAGGCAGCGGCAGGGTCACCTTCACCAGGAAGCGGTCGAGCTGCGCCTCGGGCAGGGGATAGGTGCCCTCGTGCTCGATCGGGTTCTGGGTGGCGAGAACGGCGAACGGCACAGGCAGTGGCCGAGGCATCCCGTCCACGCTGACCTGCCGCTCCTCCATCACCTCCAGCAGCGCCGCCTGGGTCTTCGGCGGGGTGCGGTTGATCTCGTCGGCGAGCAGCAGGTTGGTGAAGACCGGCCCCTCCCGAAAGGTGAACGCGGAGCTGCGGTTGTCGTAGACGAGCGAGCCGGTGACATCGCCTGGCATCAGGTCGGGGGTGAACTGCAGCCGTTTGGTCTCCAGCGACAGTGCCGCGGCCAGGGTGCGCACGAGGAGGGTCTTCGCGACGCCGGGCACCCCCTCGAGCAGCGCGTGTCCCCGGCACAGCAGGGCCACGACCAGACCGCTGACGGCCGCGTCCTGGCCCACGACCGCCTTGGCCACCTCGCCGCGCAGCGCGACCAGCGCCGCGCGGGCGGCGTTCGCATCCGATGGCGGCGCGCCGCGACCGACCGCGGCCCGCCCTGGCTGGTGCTGGCCTGGCGCGAGCTTGGGCGGCGGGGGTGCCGAATGGACGGGTGGTGGGAGCTGGTCCGGCACCGTGTCGGGCCGGTGCAGGGTTGCCTCGGCCGGATCATCAGGGCTGGGCGGGACCGCCGGAGCGTCACGGGCCGCCTCGGTGCGCTCGTCCGGGCCATCGCCGGCCGCGGGTGTCGCACCGGCAGCCGACTCCGCCTTGATGTTCGGGGAGGTCACCGTCCACCTGCCTGTCGATCGAGGTCGTCAAGATTCTGGGCGAGCCTGAGTAACGCGGCGTCCTGCCCGCCGGGTTCGCTGTGGGCGCCGGCCGCCGGCGCTGCCATCGCCGGTCGGGCAGGGTCGGACGGCAGGTCCCGGGACCGGGCGCGGTCCAGTGTCCGGCGGGCCGGACCTGGTCGCGCGTCGGTCGGCGGCGGCATGCCCGAACCGTACAGGAGCGATCCGATTTCCGAGGGTGACCGCCCGGTCTGCTCGGCGATGGAGGCCACGAGGGCCACCGGGTTCGGTTCGGGCGCGCCGGCCGGGCCCGTCCGCAGTGGCAGCCCGGCCCGCTCGGCCAGCCGAATGCGGGCGCCGGTCCGCAGCGCGTCGGCTGCGCGGTCCCGCGCACGGGCCGCGGCGTACAGGCGGCCACGGCCCTCCACGGCCTCGGCGGCGCGCACGATGACGGGAAGCGGCTCCTGCACCGGTGGTCCGAGCCGGCGTCCACGCCACAGCGCCAACAGCACGACCACGATGACGATCTGGAGCAGCGCCCACCGCACCCCGGGCGGAAGTAGCTGCAGCACACCACGCTGGCCCACCCCGCCGGGGGCGCCGGCGTCCGGCGTGATCCAGGACAGGGCCGGGTGCCGGCCGAGCAGTCCAAGCGCCAGCGCCGCGTTGCCGTCCCGGTTCAGCGCGTGGTTGGTGAGAAAGTCCGCGGAGCCCGGCAGCACCAGCCGGCCGCCGCCATTCGCGCCGGCGGGAACCTCGTCGAGCCCAGGGGTGAGTACGGCCAGGCGCGCCGCGCGCGGCGGATCACCGAAGCAGAGGACGACGCGCATGTCCGCGCGATGCCCGCCGATGGCGGTCGTGTATGCCGTCGAGCCGGTGAGCGAGGTCGTCCCGGCCGCGACCGCTTCCGGCAGTGCGCAGCGGGGCGTCGCGGTGGTGCCAGGATCATGGCTGGCGGTCCGGATGCCTACGTCGAGGGCATCCAGCACGGCATCGTCGGCGCCGACCAGGACCACGTCGGAACCCTGCCAGACCCGACCAAGCAGCGCGGTGAGCGTGCCATTGTCCAATCGGCCCGGGGCAAGCACCACGAGTGTGTCCGGTGCACTCGTCGCCTGGGAATCCGGCGGGACGGCGTCGCGCGCCGACACGGAGACCCCGCGGTCCCGCAGGATCTGCGCGAGCGCGCGGGTCCCCGCTGGCTTGGTGGAGCGGATGTCGAGTGCGTCCTGGCTGGAAGTCCTGGTTACGAGCGCGGAGACGATCGCGACGCCGAGGACGAGCACGCCGACGACCGCACCCACCCTGAGCCCGCGGCGCACGACGGGTGGGCGTGGGCCCGATCGCAACGCCGTGCCACCGGGGCCGCCGCCGGATGTCGTCATGATCGCGCCGGCCGTCATGCGGGTACCGCCGGCGTGCCCGCCGCATCGCTGTGCTCGTGAGCTGCCGGGCGTAGCCGGGACAGCGCCGTGTCCGCGTCCACGAGCACCTGATAGTCCGCGGCTGATCCGGGGCGGCCTCCGTACCAGGTCTCGCTGAAAGCCTGTACGGCGGCGTCCAGGGCAGCCAGCGGGCGGTTGCCGCTCGGAGGAGCAACGTCGCCCGGGTCTCCGCGACCCTGGCCGGCGCTGACCGGGGCCTGTGCCCCGACCGCCCTGGCCACGTCGGCCACCAGCTCGCCGGCCGTGCGCCCAGGCCGGGGATCGAGCAGGCCCCGGTCCTCCAGCATCCGCACGACTGCTCTGAGCCGTGAACGCACAGCCAGTAGGTAGTCCCCACGAGCCGCGTGCCTGTCGGCCTCGGCCCGGAGCTGGGCGGCGGTCAGCGGGCTGGAAAGGTCGTCCTCGGCCGCTGGCCGCGCTCGGGCGGTCCGCCGCACCGGACCCAGCCACCAGCGCAGCGCGACAAGGATGACTGCTGCCACGACCACGATCGACAGGACACCGAATCCATGCGCGCCGCCGCCAACGCCGCCGTGCGGGAACAGCCGGGAGATCAGGTCGACGATCCGGTCACCAATCCAGGCGAGCAGACGGTTCCACCAGCTCGAATGATCGTCATGGTAGATCGCACGGGAAAGCTCGCGACGGGCTTCCTCACGAGCGCCCTCCCGGGTGACCGGGCCGCCAAGGGTCATCCGGGTGTTCCCGCCCCCGCGGAGCGGGCTCGCGCCGCCTCGGAGAGCGTCACATCCAGGCCCTCCCGTCGAATCCGCAGATCTATGTAGATCAGCACGACGGCGCCGGACATGATCGGTGTCGAGACCGTGGTCGCGAGCAGGTTGCCCAACCCCTCGACGATGTGGCCGGACGTCGTGAGATCACCGTTGAGGAAGTCGCCGAACACTCCCGGCGCGGAGGCCAGCACGAGGCCGGTGGCGATGGCGAACACCGCGCTGAGCAACAACGCGACCAGCGACGCGAGCAGGAGGATGCCGAACGTCCGCCACCAGGATCCGCGCACGATCGTCCTCGATCGGCGCAGTGACTGCCGAAGGCTGCCGCCCTCCAGCACGTAGACGGGAGTCGCGAGGCTCAGGTAGACACCGACGACGACGGCGCCGACGAGCAGGGCAAGGGTGCCGATCGCGATCGCCAGGGCGACGACGGCAGTGAGGCCGAAAAGGCCGGCGAGGCGGGGCGCGAGCCGCCGCACCGCGTCGGTCGGGCCGATCCGGCTCCCCAGCGTGGCCTCGCTGACGACCACACTCAGCACGCCGGCCAGGAACAGGCCGAGAACGAGATCGAGCACGAACGTGGCCACGGTGCCCAGGACCCCGACCGCGGTTGACGCGTTGTCCGTGCCGATCGTGATCAGCGTGGACGCCGTCTCCACGACGGCGGCGGAGGCCAGGGTGATCCCCACCGTGGCGCCGGGGTTCGTGCGGACAGCCGCGAAGGTGCCATCCAGGATTTCGCCGAGCGCCAGGGGCCGTAGCGGGATGATGCCCGGCTTGGGCGCGGCGTTCCAGCGCCACCGGTTCTGCGGGCCCGGCGGGCCACCTGACCATTGAGGTGGCTGGCCTTGTGGCGGCTGGCCGGGATATCCCGGCTGGGGCGGGGGAGCCTGCCCGAAGCCACCTGGCCCGGCAGGCGGCAGCGGGGTGCCCCATCCCGGTGCACCGGAGCCACCGCTCGGGGGCGCGCCAGGTGCAGCCCAGCCGGGTCCGTCGGTCATCGCCGTGCCTCCACTCGTCGGTTCATCTCATGCGCCTGGCTCATCGTCCGGCGATCAGTCCGATCGCGGGCGGTAGTGCGGGGCATCCTGGCGCCTGCCCGGATTCTCGGCCTCCGTCCGGCACGCGCGGAGGCCGCCGTGCCGGAACTGCCCGAACCCGCCGGACCGGAGATGCTGCCTGCCGCAGCCTGCCTGGCGGAGCGGTCGGCCCCGGATCAGCCGTCTGGTGTCGATCGTCCCAGATCCGGAACGGTCCCGGCACCTGTGACCTCTCATCTGTGGACAGCCGTGGGAGAACTCGGCGGGCCTGTGGACAGCGGCGGCCGGCCAACGGCGGAAGCGGACGTTGTCCACAGTCCAACCGCTGCCGCAGGTGCGATATCCACAGTCGGTCGCGATGGGGTTGGCGGGCGCCAGGATCGCGCTGAGTCTGTTCGCATGACCCGAGTGCTCCCGCCACTGCTGGCCCGAGGCCTGGCAGTTCTGACCGACCTCGTGGTGCCGCTGTCCTGCGCCGGCTGCGGCGCCCGTGCTGCGGCCGCCTGCCCGGCCTGCGTGGCGATGCTGCGTGGTCCCGTGATCCTCGCCGCCGCGGGCCCCTTGGCCACCCCGCGGCGGCGGGGGCTGCCGCCGTGCCTGGCGGTGGCCCGATACGGCGGTCCCGTTCGGTCGTTGGTTCTGGCCTACAAGGAGCGCGGCCGCGTGGATCTGGCCCGTCCGCTGGGGTCCGCTCTGGCCCGCGTGCTGGAGCTCGCCGCGGTCGGCGACCGAGTCGACGCCGGCGTTGCCCGGGCGCCGGCTGGCCTGGTGCGGCGTGGACCGACACTCGCCATCGTCCCGGTGCCATCGACGTCCGCGGCGCGGCGGCGGCGGGGCTTCGACCATGTGGGGCTGCTGTGTTCCGTGGCAGCGGCCGTGTTGCGTCGGCGGGGCCATCGGGTGCGGGTGACGCCGATGCTCCGACCGGTGCGACGCATGGCCGACCAGGCCGGGCTCGGCGCCGCCGCGCGTGCGGCGAACCTCGATGGCGCCTTCGCGCTACGTGATCCGCGGCGTTGCGCAGCCTTGCTGGACACCCTGGGGCACACCAGGGTGGTGATCGTCGACGACGTGCTGACAACGGGCGCGACGGTGGGCGAGGCGGTGCGATGCCTGGCCGCCGTCGCCATCCGGCCCACGGCGGCGGTGGTCGTCGCGGCCACCGATCCGACGCGCGGAAGACACGGCCTACCGGCGATCGATGTTCCGTCAGGGTGAAACTACCGCTACGCACCGTCCGCACCTGCCGGCCGAGGTTGGTCGCTCGCGTGAACGAATGTCGCCGCTCTGCCCGGCATAGCTCGTGCGTCGTGCTGATGCTGGGTGTTTGGGCGGAGTAGCGCCGCGTCAGAGGGGAAGGAGCCGAACGCGGGCCATCCATCCGCAGCTTCTGTACGACGGCAAAGGTGTGACGACGGTGGACAGGGCGCCCCAGGTGCCCCGGCCAGCGGCCGGGGAGGCCGGCGGGCGCCGGACGACACTGGCGCGAGGTCGAGCAACGACCGTGGCGCCGGCATCCGAACGGGAGGTGGATCGCGTGGAAATCGTGGTCAAGGGCAGGCACACCGTGGTTCCGGACAGGTTCCGCAAGCATGTCGAGGCCAAGCTCGCCAAGTTGGAGCGACTGAACTCCCAGATCATTCGCGTGGACGTCGAGCTGTCCAAGGAGCACAACCCGCGGCTTGCCGACTTCTGTGATCGAGTCGAGCTCACCGTGTACTCGCGGGGCCCGGTGACCCGGGCCGAGGCCGCCGCCGCCGACTGCTACGCCGCCCTCGACCTGGCCGCCAGCAAGCTCGCTGAGCGACTGCGCCGTGCCGCCGACCGGCGGGTCCGCCACCACTCCAACCACGCTGGAAGCAAGCCTGCGGGGATCACCTCGGTGCCGCTGGAGAGCCTGATGCCGCTGGAGGGTGTTCGGCCCGCCGACGCTCACCCCGTCCTCACGGACGAGCATGTGGCGGGTGCGGCGTCGCGGCCGGTGGTGGCGACCCCGGCCGAGGAGGTCGCCTCGGTCCAGCATCAGGCCGACCAGGACGGAGCCGCGAACGACGCACCTCTGGTCGTCCGGGAGAAGACGCACGAGGCGGACCCGATGACGCTCGAAGATGCGCTGTCGAACATGGAGCTGGTTGGTCACGACTTCTACCTGTTCCTCGACGTCGATCTCGGGTTGCCGAGCGTCGTCTACCGCCGAGTGGGCTACGACTACGGGGTGATCAGACTGGCCGGGTCGGATGCGGCCGCAGCCGCGTCAGCGGAGGCGAGGGGTCACGCCGCGCGCCCGGCCGCGGACCGGGGCGCCCTCGCGAGCTCCGCCCTTTAGACGATCTGCGGGTCACCTCGATCGGCTGACGTGGGACCATTTGCCTCGGGTGTCGGAGTGCACGGATCTGCCACCCCGCGTGTTGCCACGCGGGGTGGCAGGTTCTGGGCGCAGGTGGTCCTAAGGAGGCCAGATGACGGTGGAGGAGCAGCGCTCTGAGGAGGCGCTGCCGACGCCCTCGGAGGCGAACCCCATTCGGGTGCTCATCGTCGACGACCACGCCCTGTTTCGGCGTGGGTTGGAGATGGTGCTGGGGCAGGAGGTCGACATCGAGGTCGTCGGCGAGGCTGCCGACGGCTCCGAGGCCGTGACCATGGCCAAGGAGACAGCACCGGACATCGTGCTGATGGACGTGCGGATGCCCCGTCGCGGTGGGATCGACGCCACGAGCGCGATCAAGGAGTCGGTTCCGAGTGCGAAGATCGTGATGTTGACGATCAGTGACGAGGAGGCGGACCTCTACGACGCGATCAAAGCGGGTGCCATGGGTTACCTGCTGAAGGAGATCTCGATCGACGAGGTTGCGGCTGACATTCGCGCCGTCTATGGCGGACAAAGTCTGATTAGTCCGTCCATGGCGTCGAAACTGCTCAGTGAGTTCGCGGCCATGATCAAAAACAAGGACGACAGGCCACAGTTGCCCACGCCTCGGTTGACCGACCGTGAGATGGAGGTGTTGCGACTCGTCGCCAAAGGCATGAACAACCGCGATATTGCCAAGCAGCTCTACATCAGTGAGAACACCGTGAAGAACCACATCCGCAACATTCTGGAGAAGCTGCAGCTCCATTCCAGGATGGAAGCGGTCGTCTACGCGGTTCGTGAGAAACTGCTCGAAATCACCTGAGTTCGTTCTGCTCAGCCGGGTGGAGGCGGCGGATCGGTCGACAGCCGGGATCCCACCCAGCAGTCGACACGCTGGCCGCCGCCCACCACCAGGGCCGACCGCTGGGTTCCCTCCAGCGTGAAACCGGCTTTCCTGGCCACCCGGAGAGACGCGAGGTTGCCCACCGCGGCCCGCCACTCGATCCGGGTCAGTCCCGGTGCCCCGAAACCCCATCGGGCCACCGCCGTCACCGCCTGCGAGGCGATCCCCCGACCGCGAGCGGCGGGTGCACACCAGTAGCCGATCTCGGCGTCGCCGACCGGGGTGATTCCCATCAGTCCGACCGAGGCGAGCAGAACCTCGGAGGTCGCGTCCACGACGGCGAAGAAAGCCCCCGTGCCGTTGGCCCAGGCGGCGGGGGTCTGCCGGGTGACGAAGTCCTCGGCGTGCCGGCGCTCGTACGGAGTCGGGATCCGGGTCCACCGCGGGATCTCCGGATCCTGGCAGGCCTGGTACACGGCCTCGACGTCGTAGGTCCGCCATGGCCGCAGGTGCAGCCGGCCGGCGGTGATCTCGGTGGGTTCGACGGGCCGCATACCCCCTGTTGTATCGGGTCCGCCGACCGACGCGGTAACGGTCTCGGCCGGCGGCCGGACCGACGGACTTCCGGGCGGCTTCTCGCCGCCGGACTGCTCTGGACCGGCGCGCGGGCCGCGGGCACCAGACGACGTTCCCGGTCGTTGGGAAGGGTGAGCATCGCGTGTCCCGCCGCGGTCCGTCTCGTCGTGGTTGTTTGTGTCGGCGCTATCGCCACCCGGCGCGTCGGCGCGCTCCCGGTCCTCCGTGGGGTGTCTCCGATCGTCGCTTCGGGAACCGCGTACCGATGGATGTTGTGGGTGCCGGCTCAGGGGCTAGCATCGTGTGGTCGGTGACCTCGCCGACGTGCCTGCCGGAGGAGTTTCGCCCGTGGTTCTAGAAAAGATCTTGCGTGCCGGTGAGGGCCGGATTCTGCGCAAGCTCAAGGCGATTGCCGAGCAGGTGAACCTGATCGAGGACGACTTCACCGGGCTGTCGGACGGCGAGCTGCGCGGGATGACCGACGAGTTCCGCCAGCGCCTGGCCGAGGGCGGCGACACGCTCGACGATCTGCTGCCCGAGGCGTTCGCCGCGGTCCGCGAGGCCGCTCGGCGCACCCTCGGCCAGCGGCACTTCGACGTGCAGATCATGGGTGGCGCGGCGCTCCACCTCGGCAACATCGCCGAGATGAAGACCGGTGAGGGCAAGACGCTGGTCTCGACCCTGCCGGCCTACCTCAACGCGCTGTCCGGCAAGGGCGTGCACCTCATCACGGTCAACGACTACCTGGCTCAGCGTGACGCCGAGAACATGGGTCGTGTCCACCGTTTCCTCGGGCTCACCGTCGGCGTGATCCATCCGCAGATGCCGCCCGCGGTCCGCCGCGCGCAGTACGCCTGCGACCTCACCTACGGCACGAACAACGAGTTCGGCTTCGACTACCTGCGCGACAACATGGCGTGGAGCGCTGAGGAACTGGTCCAGCGAGGGCACAACTTCGCCGTCGTCGACGAGGTCGACTCCATCCTCATCGACGAGGCGCGCACGCCGCTGATCATCAGCGGTCCGGCCGACCATCCGACCCGTTGGTACACGGAGTTCGCGCGTATCTCGCCACTTCTCGAGCGGGAGACCGACTACGAGGTCGACGAGGGCAAGCGGACGGTCGCCATCACCGAGTCCGGCGTCGAGAAGGTCGAGGACCAGCTCGGCATCGAGAACCTGTACGAGTCGGTGAACACGCCGCTGGTTGGCTACCTGAACAACTCGCTGAAGGCCAAGGAGCTCTACAAGCGGGACAAGGACTACATCGTCACCGACGGCGAGGTTCTCATCGTCGACGAGTTCACCGGCCGTGTGCTGCATGGTCGCCGGTACAGCGAGGGAATGCACCAGGCCATCGAGGCCAAGGAAAAAGTCGAGATCAAGCAGGAGAACCAGACTCTCGCGACGATCACACTGCAGAACTACTTCCGGCTCTACGACAGGCTTTCCGGAATGACCGGTACCGCCATGACCGAGGCGGCCGAGTTCCACCAGATCTACACTCTCGGTGTCGTGCCGATCCCGACGAACAAGCCGATGATCCGGATCGACCAGCCCGACGTCGTCTACAAGACCGAGATCGCGAAGTTCGACGCCGTGGTCGAGGACATCGCCGAGCGGCACGAGAAGGGCCAGCCGGTCCTGGTCGGAACCACCAGCGTCGAGAAGTCCGAGTACCTGTCCAAGCAACTCGCCAAGCGTGGCGTCCCACACGAGGTGCTCAACGCCAAGCACCACGAGCGCGAGGCGAGCATCATCGCCGAGGCGGGCCGCAAGGGCGCCGTCACGGTGGCGACGAACATGGCCGGCCGCGGTACGGACATCATGCTCGGTGGGAACCCCGAATTCATCGCGCAGGCGGAACTGCGCCAGCGTGGGCTGTCGCCGATCGAGACGCCGGACGACTACGAGGCAGCCTGGCAGGAGGCCCTGGAGAAGGCCCGCCAGTCGGTGAAGAACGAGCACGAGGAAGTCGTCGTCGCTGGCGGCCTCTACGTGCTCGGCACCGAGCGGCACGAGTCCCGCCGCATCGACAACCAGCTCCGCGGCCGTGCCGGCCGGCAGGGTGACCAGGGTGAGTCGCGCTTCTACCTCTCCCTCGGCGACGACCTCATGCGCCTGTTCAACGCCGCCGCCGTCGAGGGCATCATGGACCGGCTCAACATCCCGGAAGATGTCCCCATCGAGTCGAAGATCGTGACGCGGGCGATCCGGTCGGCACAGACCCAGGTCGAGGGCCAGAACTTCGAGATCCGCAAGAACGTCCTCAAGTACGACGAGGTGATGAACAAGCAGCGCACCGTCATCTACGAGGAGCGCCGCAAGGTCCTCGACGGTGCTGACCTGCACGAACAGGTGCGGCATTTCGTCGATGACACCCTCGACGGCTATGTCCGGGGGGCAACGGCGGACGGCTATCCCGAGGAGTGGGACCTCGACACCCTGTGGACGGCGCTGGGTCAGCTCTACCCGGTCGGCGTGGAGGCCCCCGACGTTGACGACCGCGACGGGCTCACCACCGACCATCTGCTGGAGGACGTTCAGGCCGACGCTCAGGAGGCCTATGACCGCCGCGAACTCGAGCTCGGCGACACTCCCGACGAGGAACCCGTGATGCGGGAGCTGGAACGGCGGGTGGTTCTCGCCGTGCTCGACCGCAAATGGCGGGAGCACCTCTACGAGATGGACTACCTGCAGGAGGGCATCGGCCTGCGGGCGATGGGGCAGCGCGACCCGCTGGTCGAGTACCAGCGGGAGGGCTTCGACATGTTCCAGACGATGATGGAGGGCATCAAGGAGGAGTCCGTCCGCCTCCTGTTCAACGTCGAGGTACAGGTCGCAGGCCAGGAAGGCGAGACGGTCGACGAGGCGGCCGTCGAAGCCGCGGCGCCCGCCCCCCCCGCCCCCCCCCCCCCCCCGCCCCCCCCCCGGGCGCCCCCCGCGGGCGCGCCCGCCCCCCCCCCCGGGCGCCCCCCCCCCCCCCCCGGGCCGG
>NZ_JALKFX010000110.1 GCF_023243045.1 Frankia sp. AgB32 | reverse complement strand
GTAGTCGTAGACCCGCACGACGTGTGGATGGTCCAGCTTGGCCAGCACCTGGGCCTCGGCGGCGAAACCAGCCGGGGGGGGCCCCGCGCCCCCCCCCCCCCCCCCCCCGGGACGCTCAGACCGTCTTGGCGGTCGTTGCCGCCGCGACGGAGACCGTCAGCCCGGGGCCGTCCGGAGCGGCGTCGACCAGGACCTCGTCACCGTCGCGGACCTGGCCGGCGAGCAGTTCCCGCGCGAGCTGGTCGCCGATCGCCGTCTGCACCAGCCGGCGCAACGGCCGCGCGCCGAAGACCGGGTCGTAGCCGACGTCCGAGAGCCAGCTCTTGGCCGCGTCGGTGACGCTCAGGGTGATCCGCCGATCCCGCAGACGGTTCCGCAGCCGCTCGAGCTGTAGGTCCACGATGTGGGTCAGGTCCTCCCGGCCGAGCTGGTCGAACACCAGAACGTCGTCGAGCCGGTTGAGGAACTCCGGCTTGAAGGCGTCCCGCACCGCGACCATCACCGATTCCCGTCGCACCTGGGGGCTGAGCGTCGGGTCGGCCATGTACTGCGATCCGAGGTTCGAGGTGAGGATGAGGATCGTGTTGCGGAAGTCGACCGTCCGGCCCTGTCCGTCGGTGAGGCGGCCGTCGTCGAGGACCTGCAGCAGCACGTCGAAGACGTCGGGATGGGCCTTCTCGACCTCGTCGAGCAGGATCACGCTGTAGGGCCGGCGGCGGACCGCCTCGGTGAGCTGGCCGCCGGACTCGAAACCGATGTAACCGGGAGGCGCCCCGATCAGTCGGGCGACCGAGTGCTTCTCGGCGTACTCGCTCATGTCGATGCGCACGACCGCACGCTCGTCGTCGAACAGGAAGTCGGCGAGTGCCTTCGCGAGCTCGGTCTTGCCGACACCGGTCGGGCCGAGGAAGAGGAACGAACCGGTGGGCCGGTCAGGATCGGCGATGCCGGCCCGCGCCCGGCGCACCGCGTCGGAGACGGCTCGCACGGCATCGGCCTGCCCGATCACCCGGGCGTGCAGCTCGGACTCCATCCGCAGCAGCTTCGCCGTCTCGCCTTCGAGCAGCCGGCCAGCCGGAATGCCCGTCCAGGCGGCGACGACCTCGGCGACATCGTCCGGGCCGACCTCCTCGTTGAGCATCGCTCCGCCGGGGGCGTCGTCCGCGACCAGCGCGTCGGTCGCGGCGGTGAGCCGCTTCTCCAGCGTCGGAATGGTGCCGTACCGCAGCTCGCCGGCCTTGGCCAGGTCAAGGTCGCGCTCGGCGAGTTCCGCGGCCCGGCGCGCGTTCTCCAGCTCCTCCTTGATCTTCTGAACCTCGGAGATCGAGTCCTTCTCCCGGTGCCAGCGCGCGGTCAGCCCGGCGAGCTCCTCACGCCGGTCGGCGAGCTCGCGCTGCAGCCGGCCCCGGCGTTCCCGGGACGCCTCGTCGTTCTCCTTGGACAGCGCCATGTCCTCGATCTCAAGCCGGCGAACGGCCCGCTCGAGCTCGTCGATGGCAACCGGCCGACTGTCGATCTCCATCCGCAGCCGGGAGGCCGCCTCGTCCATCAGATCGATCGCCTTGTCCGGCAGGAAACGCGCCGTGACGTAGCGGTCCGACAGCGTGGCCGCAGCGACCAGGGCGGCGTCGGTGATCCGCACACCGTGGTGAACCTCGTAGCGTTCCTTGAGGCCGCGCAGGATGCCGATGGTGTCCTCGACGGTCGGCTCTCCGACCAGGACCGGCTGGAAACGGCGCTCCAGGGCAGGGTCCTTCTCGATCCTGGTGCGGTACTCCTCCAGGGTGGTCGCGCCGATCATGCGCAGCTCGCCGCGGGCCAGCATGGGCTTGAGCATGTTGCCGGCGTCCATCGCGCCCTCGGCGGCACCGGCGCCGACCACCGTGTGCAGTTCGTCGATGAAGGTGATGATCTGACCCTCGGCCTCGCGGATCTCGTTGAGGACGGAGGTCAGCCGCTCCTCGAACTCCCCGCGCAGCTTGGAGCCGGCCACCATCGAGCCGAGGTCGAGTGAGACGATCCGTCGGCCACGCAGCGACTCGGGCACGTCGCCCGCGACGACCCGCAGCGCGAGGCCCTCGACGATCGCCGTCTTGCCGACGCCGGGCTCGCCGATGAGGACCGGATTGTTCTTGGTCCGCCGGGACAGCACCTGGATCACCCGGCGGATCTCGGGGTCACGACCGATCACGGGGTCGAGCTTGCCCTGCTGGGCGCGCTCGGTGAGGTCTACGGAGTACTTCTCCAGCGCGCGGTAGGAGCCCTCGGGATCCCGGCTGGTGACCCGCCGGGCCCCGCCGCGGACCTTGTCGAACGCGGCGCTCAGGGTGTCCGCGGAGGCCCCGGCGCCGATCAGGATGTGACCTGCCTCGCCGCCCTCCTCGGCCAGCGCCACCATCAGATGCTCGACGGAGGTGTACTCGTCGCCCAGTCGGGCCGCCTGCCGCTCGGCGTTGGTGAGCACGGAGATGAGCTGCCGGGAAAGCTGGGGCGCGGAGACGCTCATACCGGTTGCCCGGGGCAGGCGGGACACGGCGGCCTCCGCCTTCCCGCGGACCGCGTCGACCGACGCGCCGACCGAGGAGAGCAAGGTCGCCCCGATCCCGTCTGGAGCCTCGAGCAGCGCGGACAGCAGGTGGAGTGGATCGACGAGCGGCGACCCGTCCCCGGTGGCTCGACTGATCGCCGCGGAGAGGGCCTCCTGCGAGCGGGCGGTGAGGCGTTCTGCGTTCATGGCGGATCCCAGCTGGTCGGGGAAGTTCGGTGTCAACCTCTTCAACGCTCATCTTACCTGAGTCGTTCCAACTCAACCTCGTGGTTGTGGTGGCGGCCCGGAATCGACCCGCCCAACAGCGAAGGGGGCTTCCCGCGGCCCGTCCGGGCCGGGAGAAGCCCCCCGGGGCGATGCGATGCGGCCGGCGTCCCTGCCGGCGGAAGCGGTCAGCGGCGTGGCAGTGGTCGCCATACCACCACTGCCCCGCGGTCGATCGGCACAAGATCCCGCCGATGACTCGCGTGCGCCTCGGCGACCTGGCGGGCCGCGTCGGCGCGGGCGTTCGCGAGCTCCTCGGCGAGCTGGCGGACCTGTGCCTGCAGCGCCATCACCTGAGCGCTGAGCCGCAGGACCTGCCGGATCCCTTCGAGATTGACGCCCTCCTCCTGCGACAGCCGCTGGACCTCGCGCAGCAGGGCGACGTCCCGGGCGGAGTAACGCCGCCCCCGTCCAGCGGTGCGGCCCGGCGTCACGAGCCCGAGCCGGTCGTAGGAGCGCAGGGTCTGCGGGTGCATCCCGGCAAGCTGCGCCGCTATGGAGATCACATAGACCGGTGCGTCCTCGTCGTGCGCGGGCCCCGGCAGCGGGCCGGTCGGGAAGTAGCCCTCCGGCCGGACTTCCCGGGCCGAGGCTGCCGCCTCGGCCGTACCAGGCTCGCCGTGCCGCCGCGCCGGTGCCGTGCGCGCGGGGGGCGTGGGCGGCGGGTCGGACGTACGGGTCGGACGCGCGGTCATTCCCCTGCCTCCATCCGTTCCATCAACGGCGCCCGGGGATCCTCGGGATGGGCCTGGGCGAATTCGAGCAACGCCGTGCGGGCACGGGGCGAGAGATCCGCCGGCCTGGGCACGGTCACCTCGAGGGTCACGATGAGGTCGCCGTGGCCGCCACCGCCCCCGATCGGGACCCCTCGCCCGCGGGCCCGAAGGCGCCGCCCGCTCGAGGTTCCCGCGGGCACCTTCACCGTGAGCGGAGCACCATCGAGCGTCGGTACGCGCACCGACGCGCCCAGAGCGGCCTCGGTGATCGTCACGGGCAACGTGATGGTCAGGTTGTTGCCCTCCCGATCGAAGATCGGGTGTCGCAGCACGTGGACGGTGACCTCCAGGTCACCAGCGGGGCCGCCGCGCTCCCCGGGTGTGCCGCGGCCGCGCACCCGAAGCCGCTGGCCGTCCCGCACGCCGGGTGGGATGCGGATGCGCTGCTCGCGCTCGCGCCGGCCGGACCCCCGGCAGTCCGGGCAGGGGTGGTCGATCATGGTGCCCTTGCCAAGGCAGTCGCGGCAGGGCTCGGACAGCGCAAATCCGCCCTGGGAGCGGGAGACCACGCCGAGCCCCCGGCAGGTCGGGCAGGTCCGCGGAGCGGTGCCCGGCCGCGCACCACTGCCCTCGCAGGTCGTGCAGGTCGCGGCACCGGGCAGCCGGACCGAGGCCTCCAGACCGGTCAGCGACTTCTCGAACGGAATCGTGACCTCGGCCTCGATGTCGCCACCTCGCCGAGGACCACGCCCAGGCGAGGTGCGCTGGAACATGTCGAAGAACCCGCCGAGCCCGCCGTTCGAGCCGCCCAGCAGGTCCTCGAAGTTGACGTTGGGGCCGCCGCCGGTGTAACCGGCGCCAGGCGCCCCGAAGCCACCGGGAGCTCCGAAGCCCCCGTAACCTCCCGGCCGGCCGCCGGGGCGTGCGCCGCCAGCCGCGAACAGGGCCCGGGCCTCGTCGTACTCCCGCCGCCGACTCTCGTCGGACAGCACGTCGTAGGCCTCGGAGACCTCCTTGAAACGGGCCTCCGCCTTCGCGTCGCCGGGGTTCTTGTCCGGGTGCAGCTCGCGCGCCAACTTCCGGTACGACTTCTTGATGTCGGCCGCGGAAGCGTCCTTCGGAACGCCGAGAGCGGCGTAATAGTCCTTCTCGACCATGTCGCGAACACTCACGGCGCCCCTCCTTCCCTCATTGTGTCGCCTCGCCCGGGTCAGCAGCCCGGGCGAGGAGATGGTCGGCTGCGTCCGTCACATTCCAGCCACGAAATGCCACGGACGTGGCCCCGGCTTCAGTCGGCGCTGACAGTGGGCCCGCCGTTGTCCGGGCCGGGGATGCTGCCGGTGTCGTCCGGAACCGCGCCGGGCCGCTCGGCCTGCTCGGCCGGCTGCGCGAACTCGTCGGGCGCCGGCTCCTCGGTCACCGACTCGGTCTCGGCCGACTCGCCGGTGGGCTCGGCCACCACCACCTGCGCCGGCCGGAGGACCCGGCCCGCGTGCAGGTAACCGGCCCGGAAGACATCCACGCACGTCGGGCCGCTGACGTCCGAGCGGTACGAGTGCATGAGGGCCTCGTGGATCGACGGGTCGAACTCGTCCCCCGCGACCCCGTACCGCTCCAGGCCGGCTGCCTCCAGGGCGGCCTCCAGCGCTTCGGCGATCGCCTTGAACGGCCCCTCGAGATCACCGTGGTCGCGGGCGCGACCGATGTCGTCGAGGGTCGACAGGAGGCTGGCCAGCACCTTGCCGGTGGCCAGCTCGCCGATCTGCTGACGATCGCGTTCCACCCGGCGGCGGTAGTTGTCGAACTCGGCCTTGAGCCGCTGCAGGTCCGCCGTACGTTCGTTCACCTGCAACCGCAGCGACTCGACCAGCTCGTCGTCGGGTCCCGGGCCTGGCGCCCCGGCGGCGGAGGCGGCTCCCGGCGCGCCCGCGGCGGGTTCGGAATCCGGCCGGACCTCACCGCTTTCCGGGTCGATCCGGCGTCGGTCGCGCACGACCACCCGAGGCTCCTCCCCGTCGTCCTGACCGCCCCACCATTCACCGGTCTGGCCGGAGATCACTTCTTGTCCTCTTCGTCCACGATCTCGGCGTCGACCACGTCGTCCTCGGCCGGGCCACCGGCGCCGGGCGCGCCCGCACCCTCCTGCGCCGCCTGCTCGTACATCGCCTGGCCCATCGCCTGGCTCGCCGCGGCCAGGGCATCGGCAGCCTCGCGGATGGCGGCCGTGTCGGTGCCGCCCACGGCGCCGCGCAGGGTGCTGAGCTTCTCCTCCACGTCCGACTTGACCGTGGCGTCGATCTTGTCGCCGTTCTCGGCGAGGAAGCGCTCGGTCGAGTAGACGAGGGTCTCGGCCTTGTTGCGGGTCTCGGCCTCGTCGCGGCGCTGACGGTCCTCCTCGGCGTACTGCTCCGCGTCGCGCACCATGCGGTCGATGTCGTCGCGCGGCAGCGCGGAGCCGCCGGTGATGGTCATCGACTGCTCCTTGCCCGTGCCCAGGTCCTTGGCGGACACGTGCACGATGCCGTTCGCGTCGATGTCGAAGGTGACCTCGATCTGGGGAAGCCCACGAGGAGCCGGCGGCAGGCCGGTCAGCTCGAACATGCCGAGCTTCTTGTTGTACGCCGCCATCTCGCGCTCACCCTGGAAGACCTGGATCTGCACGGAGGGCTGGCTGTCCTCGGCGGTGGTGAAGATCTCCGAGCGCTTGGTGGGAATCGTGGTGTTCCGCTCGATGAGCTTGGTCATGATTCCCCCCTTCGTCTCGATGCCTAGCGACAGCGGGGTCACGTCGAGGAGCAGGACGTCCTTGACCTCGCCCTTGAGCACGCCGGCCTGCAGGGAGGCGCCGACGGCGACGACCTCGTCCGGGTTGACGCCCTTGTTGGGCTCCTTGCCACCGGTGAGGTCGCGGACCAGGTCGACAACGGCCGGCATCCGGGTGGAACCGCCGACGAGCACGACGTGGTCGATGTCGCTGACCTTGATGTTCGCGTCCTTCACGGCCTGCTGGAAGGGGTGCTTGCAGCGGTCGATGAGGTCGGAGGTCATCCGCTGGAACTCGGCGCGGGAGAGCGAGACGTCGAGGTGTAGCGGGCCCTCGGCGGACGCGGTGATGTAGGGCAGGTTGATCGTGGTCTGGCTGGACTGGGAAAGCTCGATCTTGGCCTTCTCGGCCGCCTCGCGCAGACGCTGCAGCGCCATCTTGTCCTTGCCGAGATCGACCCCGTGCTGACCGTTGAAGGTCTTGATCAGGTGATCGGTGACCCGCTGGTCCCAGTCGTCACCGCCGAGCTGGGTGTCGCCGGAGGTCGACTTGACCTCGACCACACCGTCGCCGATCTCCAGCAGGGAGACGTCGAAGGTGCCGCCACCGAGGTCGAAGACCAGGATGGTCTGTTCCTTCTCACCCTTGTCCAGGCCGTAGGCGAGCGCCGCCGCGGTCGGCTCGTTGACGATCCGCAGGACGTTGAGGCCCGCGATCGTGCCGGCCTCCGTGGTGGCCTGCCGCTGCGCGTCGTCGAAGTAGGCCGGGACCGTGATGACCGCGTCCGCGACCGGCTCGCCGAGGTAGGACTCGGCGTCCCGCTTGAGCTTCTGCAGGATGAAGGCGCTGATCTCCTGCGGAGTGAGCTCCTTCGCGTCGACCGTCATCTTCCAGTCGGTGCCCATGTGGCGCTTGACCGACCGGATGGTGCGCTCGACGTTGGTGACCGCCTGACGCTTGGCAACCTCGCCGACCAGGACCTCGCCGTTCTTCGCGAAGGCCACGACCGACGGGGTCGTGCGGGAGCCCTCGGCGTTGGCGATCACCGTGGGTTCACCGCCCTCGAGCACGCTCACGACGGAGTTCGTGGTGCCGAGGTCGATGCCGACCGCTCGTGCCATGTCTGTGTGCCTCTCGATCCATGTCGGCGCCGCCAGGAGTGCGTGCGAGCCGACCCTGTGGGGATGGAACCTCTCGGTGGGGACCGGCTCGCCGAGGTCACTCGGGAGGTCGGTGCCACCAACGCTAGGACGTCTCGATATGTTGAGTCTACCTGACTCAGGAGACGACTCCAGCACCGTCGCGCAGACGTGAGTTACTCAGACTCAACTTCATTGATGGCGAACCGATTCCGTCCGCTGCAGCGCATCCCGGTGGACCACATCGACCGAGATGACGCAGGCGCTCACGTCACGTGACACAGTGTGATCGGAATGTGGCCTCGGAGTGACCGCCCGAAGAGGGCGGAGCGGTGGGTTGCCGTCTGCGGCCGGCCCTGAAGCGGGCGGTTCGCGGGCGTCAGGCTCCGGCGGCCGGCGGGTCGTCCTTCGGCGGGTCTGTCGGGTCATCGTTCGCAGCACCGGAATCGGCCTGTTCGGCGGTCTCCCGCGGTGGGCGCACGGCAGCCAGGATGCGGCCGCGACGCGGGCGGGCGACGGCGTCCGGGGCAGGGGTCAGGCCGATCGAGGCGATCGGGCCGGCGTCGGCCGGGGGCTCGTCGGACGGCTCGGGGGCTGCGGCCGCGCCGCCGGGCGCTGCCGTCGCGGGGACGGGCGCCGAGGTCGCGGGGACGGCCAGCGGCATGCCGGCTCGGGCGCCCACGTCGGCCTGCCGGCCGAGGTCGGCCTCGATCTGGGCGAGGCGGTCGAGCAGCTCGCTGGCGTCGCCGTCGCGTTCGCGAATGGTCCGCAGCGCGTCCATCAACGCCAGCCACTGGTCGCGGTCGACGCTGACCTGCTCGGCGAGCCGGTTGGCGGAGTAGGCCGGGAACAGGCGCTCCGAGGCGGCGATGATCTGGCGCACCTCACCCGGGTTGAGGCGGCCAGGCTTCTTCCGGATGAAGTTGGCGGCGTCCTTGATGCTGATGATCGTCACGCCGTCCAGCGCGCCGTCGCTCCACAGCACGTTGGCCTCGACCATCACCAGCACGGGAATGACCGGGATCTTGAGCATCGGCAGCGCGGCACGGACCTGGTTGCGGACCTCACCGCCGAGCCACGACGCCCGGTCGATGACGGGCTTGAGCGACTCGCCGTCACAGACCGCGCCGCCCTTGGTGTACCGGACCGTGCCCTTGCTGTTGTCGCTGCCGAGCACCATCACCCCGCCCGGCCCGACCAGCAGATGGCCGATGGTCGCCTCGGAGTACGGCACCGCCCGGTCGTGGAGGATGAGGTAGCCGTGGCGGCGCAGGCGGGCGATGGCCTTGGCCGTCTTCCGCTCGGCCTCGGCGCCCTCCCGCAGGAACTCGATGTCCGGAGCGGTGCCGAACGACGCCGCGACGATGCCGGCCGGCCAGGCCAGGAACACCACGAAGAAGACGGCGATCGCGACGGCGGGCTGGCCGAGCCCGAAGGCGATCACAAGGGCGAGGACGAGCCCGACCACCGCCGCGCGCACCGCGATGCGGGGCACCTGCCGGGCCAGCCGGTCGCGCCGGACCAGCGCCTGGTTCTCCCGGGCCCGCTGGTACTCGGTCTGCAGGGAGTGTCCAGGACGGCCGACTCGGGTCATCGTCGGCCGGGTGATCGTCGCCATCGTGCCCACCATGCTCGCAGGGTCGTCAACGTGGGTAGGGCCCGTCCGCCGGGAACGCCGGGCATCGTCGCGACAGCGCTGGCACCGGGCCCGCGCTGCTCGCCGAACCAGCACCGCGGGAGTGTTCGATCGCCCGGTTACCGCGGGCGAAAGGCCGACCCCATGGTGCGTCGATTGCCCTTGTAGCACAAGGCTTGACATCATCGACGAGGTGGCTTCGCCGCGGGCAGCGCGGACGGGCGGTGCGGGCACATCGCGGTAGTCGTGACGGTGCGCGGCGTTGCGCGTCGGTTGGGTGTCTGCCACTGAAAGTAGCAGTCGCGGCTGCCTCGTGCGGGTGATCGGACCTTCGGACCCCCTATGTCAGGCCGCTCGGACCACGTCGTGGCAGGGTCGAGGGTGAGGGGCGTCCGGTCGGGGTCCCGGGGTTGCCCGCTGTTCGCCTTCGGGTGAGCGTGGCGGCGGCGTCGAGGTCGATCCGGCGGGCGTCTGGCGCATGCGAACGGCGAATACAGACGAGGTACGGCACTGGGTGGCGCAACTCACTCGCACCCTTTGTTACTAGCCAGTACGAGTAGGCTCGCCCCAGGTGGTGGGTCCAGATGGAGGATGCTGTGAGAATTGCGATCGGTGGAGCGATCACGCTGATCGCTCTCGCGGTTGCCGGCCGCCGGGTCTTCTGGCTCTTCCGGTTGATCCGGTCGGGTCAGCCGGCCGAGGGTCGGCTGGACGACCTGCCGAGCCGGATCTGGACCGAGATCAGTGAGGTCGGTGGCCAGCGCAAGCTGCTGAAGTGGTCGGCCCCCGGGCTGGCCCACTTCTTCACCTTCTGGGGCTTCACGATCCTGCTGCTCACCGTCATCGAGGCGTATGGCGGCCTGTTCGACGACGACTTCCACATTCCGCTGTTCGGCCACTGGGCGGCCATCGGCTTCCTGGAGGACTTCTTCGCCGTCGCGGTGCTCGCCGGCCTGGCGGCCTTCACCGTCATCCGGATCCGGAACGCACCGGCCCGGCTGGAGCGCAAATCCCGCTTCTACGGGTCCCACACCGGTCCCGCGTGGGTCATCCTCGGCCTGATCACCGCTGTGGTCGGGACCCTGCTGATCTACCGCGGCGCCCAGTGGAACACGGGCAACCTGCCGCAGGGCCAGACGAAGTGGGCCTTCGCCTCGTACGCCGTCAGCCGCATCTTCTCCGGCCTCTCGCACGACGCCAACGAGAACATCGAAACCGCGTTCCTGCTGCTCAACATCGCAGTGATCATGGGCTTCTCGGTGCTGGTGGTGTACTCGAAGCACCTGCACATCGGCCTCGCGCCGATCAACGTCATCCTCAAGCGCGAGCCCGTCGCGCTCGGCCCGCTGGCCACCACCCCCGACATCGAGAAGCTGATGGAGGAGGAGGAGCCGGTCGTCGGCGTCGGCAAGGTCGAGGACTTCTCCTGGAAGGCGATGCTCGACTTCGCCACCTGCACCGAGTGCGGGCGTTGCCAGAGCCAGTGCCCGGCCTGGAACACCGGCAAGCCGCTGTCGCCGAAGCTGCTCATCATGGATCTTCGTGACCACCTCTTCGCCAAGGCTCCCTACCTGCTGGCCACCAGGGGTGCCGGCGAGGGCGAGGGGGACGAGGCGCCGAAGGCGGTCACCGGGGTGGAGGAGAACGCCGGTCACGGCCACCACGGCGTGCCCGAGTCCGGGTTCGGTCGGGTGCCGCAGCCGGGCCAGCCGCAGGTCGACCGCCCGCTCGTCGGCACCGCGGAGGAGGGCGGGGTCATCGACCCCGACGTGCTGTGGTCCTGCACCAACTGCGGGGCCTGCGTGGAGCAGTGCCCGGTGGACATCGAGCACGTCGACCACATCGTCGACATGCGCCGCTACCAGGTGATGATCGAGTCGGCGTTCCCGTCCGAAGCCGGCGTGATGCTGCGCAACCTGGAGAACAACGGCAACCCCTGGGGCGTCTCGCAGCGCACCCGGACCGAGTGGACCCAGGGCCTGCCGTTCGAGGTCCGCGTCCTCGACGACGGCGAGGAGATCCCCGACGACGTCGAGTACCTGTACTGGGTCGGCTGCGCGGGCGCGATCGAGGACCGGGCCAAGAAGGTCGCCCGGGCCTTCGCCGAACTGCTGCACACCGCGGGCGTCGAGTTCGCCATCCTCGGCACGAACGAGTCCTGCACCGGTGATCCGGCTCGCCGGCTCGGCAACGAGTACCTCTACCAGGAGATCGCCAAGGCGAACATCGAGATCCTGAACGCGGCCAAGGTCAAGAAGATCGTCGCGACCTGCCCGCACTGCTTCAACAGCCTCGCCCGCGAGTACTCCGCACTCGGCGGGACCTACGAGGTCGTCCACCACACCCAGCTGCTCGGCAAGCTCGTCGAGGAACGCAAGCTGGTGCCGGTGACGCCGATCGAGTCGTCGGTGACCTACCACGACCCGTGCTTCCTCGGCCGGCACAACAAGGTCTACACGCCGCCCCGGGAGATTCTCGAGGCCATCCCCGGCCTCCGTGGGCAGGAAATGCATCGCTGCAAGGAACGCGGCTTCTGCTGCGGCGCCGGCGGCGCGCGGATGTGGATGGAAGAGAAGATCGGCAAGCGGGTCAACGTCGACCGGATGGAGGAGGCCCTCGGCCTCGACCCGGACGTCGTGTCCACGGCCTGCCCGTTCTGCATCGTGATGCTCACCGACGCGGTGACCGAGAAGAAGCTCGCCGGTGAGGCGAAGGACAGCGTCGAGGTGCTCGACGTGTCCCAGCTGCTCGCCCGGTCCCTCGCGCCGGCAACCCCCGCCGAGCCGGCGCCCGCCGAGCCGGTGGCCTAGCGAGCCGCCCCCCGCTCCCGCCTGCGTGGGAGCGGGGATGCGGGCCGCTTCTGCAGGGGCAAATCGGACCCGGAACCCTACGGAAGCGGCCCGAAGTCGATGCGCCACCCGCGCGTATCCGCTTCGGGCCGTCGCCGTTTTCGCGGGGGTCAGCCGGGGTCAGGGCCGCCGGGGACGGGCCAGCGGGTGAAGTCCCGGTACGCGCGCGACGGCGTCGGGCCGCGCTGGCCCTGATAGCGCGAGCCGTACACGGCCGAGCCATAGGAGTGCTCGGCCGGCGAGGACAGCCGGAACAGGCAGAGCTGGCCGATCTTCATCCCCGGCCACAGCTTGATCGGTAGGGTCGCCACGTTCGACAGCTCCAGCGTGACGTGCCCGGAGAAGCCGGGATCGATGAAGCCCGCCGTCGAGTGCGTCAGCAGGCCGAGGCGCCCCAGGCTTGACTTGCCCTCCAGCCGGCCGGCCAGGTCGTCAGGCAGGGTGATGATCTCCAGGGTCGAGCCGAGCACGAACTCGCCCGGGTGCAGCACGAACGGTTCGTCGCCGTCCGGTTCGATGAGCTCCGTGAGGTCCTCCTGCTCGACCGCGGGGTCGATGTGGCTGTACCGGTGGTTGGCGAAGACCCGGAACCAGCGGTCCAACCGCAGGTCGACGCTGGAGGGTTGGATCAGGCCCGGATCGTGGGGATCGAGGCGGACCCGGCCCGCGGTGATCTCGGCCCGGATATCCCGGTCGGACAGCAGCACGCGTACGAGCATGTCATGGCACCCGACCCGGCCGTCGTGCCCGATCGGTGTCCATCCGGATGTCACCTGCCTGTGCGCGCATGGTCACCCGTTACCTGAGTTGGGACGTAGCGTGACAGGGGTAGGGAGACGAGAGGCCCGGGCGGGGCACGTCGCTCTCAATGGCGCGCACCCGGCGGAGGCGGAACACGGGAACGGCGGACACAGGCGGGAGAACCATGCTCGGGCTACCCGATCACGTCGAGGCATGCCTGTTCGACCTCGATGGCGTGCTGACGAACACGGCGACGGTCCACGCGGCCGCGTGGAAGGAAATGTTCGACGACTTCCTGGAGAACTGGGCCAGCCGTTCCGGCGAGCCGTTCGTTCCCTTCGATCTCGACCGGGACTACGCCGAGTACGTCGACGGTCTTCCGCGCGCCGACGGGGTCCGTGCCTTTCTCGACTCCCGGCACATCCGCATTCCCGTGGGCACCCCGGACGACCCGCCGTCCGCCCTCACCGTCAACGCCCTCGGGACCCGCAAGAACCTGCTGGTCCAGAAGCGGATCGCCGAGGACGGCGTCGAGGTCTACCAGGGCTCCGTGACCTACCTCCACGAACTCGTCGACCGTAACCTGCCCCGGGCCGTCGTCTCGTCCAGCGCGAACGCCGCCGAGGTGCTGCGGGTCACCGGCCTGGACAAGCTGATCGACACGGTCGTCGACGGGCAGACCGCCGCCCGGGAGAAGCTGGCGGGCAAGCCGGCGCCGGACACCTTCCTCGCCGGGGCGCGGCTGCTCGGCGTGCCCGCCGCCCGGGCCGCGGTGTTCGAGGACGCGCTGGCCGGGGTGCAGGCCGGCCAGGCCGGCGAGTTCGGCTTCGTGGTGGGCGTCAACCGGCTCGGCTCGGAACACGCCGACGGGCTGCGCGCGCACGGCGCGGACACCGTGGTCCAGGATCTGGCCGAGCTGCTCGCGTCGAGCGGTCCCGGGCGCGGCCAGGCATGAGCGACAAGCCGACCTACCAGATCGACCCATGGATGCTGCGGGAGTGCGGCGTCGACACCGACGACCTCGGCCGGTCCGAGTCGCTGTTCGCGCTCTCGAACGGTCACGTCGGCCTGCGCGGGAACCTCGACGAGGGGGACCCGCACGGCCTGCCGGGGACCTACCTGAACTCCGTGCACGAACTACGACCGCTGCCGTACGCCGAGGCCGGTTACGGCTATCCGGAGTCCGGGCAGACGGTCATCAACGTCACCAATGGGAAGCTCATCCGGCTGCTGGTCGACGACGAGCCCTTCGACATCCGGTACGGGGAACTGCGTTCGCACGAGCGGGCGATTGATTTCCGCGAGGGTGTGCTGCGCCGGGACGTGGAATGGGTCTCGCCGGCGGGGCAGGCGATCCGGGTGCATACCGAACGGCTGGTGTCGTTCTCCCAGCGCTCCATCGCCGCCTTCTACTACGAGGTCGAGGCGATCGGTGCCCCGGCCCGGGTGGTGATCCAGTCGGAGCTGGTCGCGAACGAGCAGCTCCCGGTGCGGATCGGCGACCCGCGGGCCGCCGCCGTGCTGGAATCGCCGTTGCAGCCCGAGTTCGACCGCGCGGCGGCCAGCAAGGTCGAGACGGTCCACATCACCCGGCACAGCCAGATCCGGGTCGCCGCCGCCATGGACCACCATTTCGAGGGCCCGGACTCGATGGCGGTGTACTCGGAGAGCGAGCCGGACGCCGGCCGGGTCACGGCCACGGTCGTGCTGCAGCCTGGCGAGAAACTGCGGATGGTGAAGTGGCTGGCCTACGGCTGGTCGGAGCAGCGGTCCCTGCCGGCGCTGCGTGACCAGGCCGCCGCCGCGCTCGTCGCCGCCCGCCAGACCGGCTGGGGTGGGCTGGTCCGTGAGCAGAAGGAGTACCTCGACGACTTCTGGCAGCGCGCCGACGTCGAGGTCGACGGCGACCCGGAGGTGCAGCAGGCGGTCCGGTTCGCGCTGTTCCACGTCCTGCAGGCCGGGGCGCGGGCCGAGCGCCGCGCCATCGCGGCGAAGGGTCTGACCGGGCCGGGCTACGACGGGCACGCCTTCTGGGACTCCGAGACCTACGTCCTGCCGGTGCTGACCTACACCGCGGCCGAGGCGGCTCGTGACGCGCTGCTGTGGCGGCACGCGACCCTGCCGATGGCCCGCGAGCGCGCCGAGCTGTTCAACCTGAAGGGCGCCGCCTTCCCCTGGCGGACGATCCACGGCGAGGAGTGCTCCGGGTACTGGCCGGCGGGCACCGCCGCGTTCCACATCAACGCCGACATCGCGGACGCCGTCGCCCGCTACATCAACGTCACCGAGGACGAGCGGTTCGAACGCGAGGTCGGCCTGGAGCTGCTCGTCGAAACCGCCCGGCTGTGGCGGTCCCTGGGCCACCACGACCTCGACGGCCGGTTCCGCATTGACGGCGTCACCGGCCCCGACGAGTACTCGGCCATCGCCGACAACAACGTGTACACGAACCTGATGGCGCAGCGGAACCTGCGCGCCGCCGTGGCTGCGGCCCGCCGCCATCCTGACCGGGCCGCCGAACTCGGCGTCGACGCCGAGGTCACCGCGAGCTGGCGGGACGCCGCCGAGGACATGTTCATCCCGTACGACCCGCACCTCGGCGTCCACCCGCAGTCCGAGGGCTTCACCGACCACCAGATGTGGGACTTCGAGGGGACGACGACAGTGCAGTACCCGCTGCTGCTGCACTTCCCCTACTTCGACCTGTACCGCAAGCAGGTCGTCAAGCAGGCGGACCTGGTGCTCGCGATGCAGCGCTGCGGCGACGCGTTCACCCACGACGAGAAGATCCGCAACTTCGCCTACTACGAGGCGTTGACGGTCCGCGACTCGTCGCTGTCCGCGTGCTGCCAGGCGGTGCTCGCCGCCGAGTGCGGACACCTGTCGCTCGCGCACGACTACCTGCGCGAAGCCGCGCTGATGGACCTGCGCGACATCGAGCACAACACCGGCGACGGCCTGCACATCGCCTCCCTCGCGGGCGCGTGGATCGCCCTGGTGGAGGGCTTCGGTGGCCTGCGCGACGGCGGAGAGGTCCTCGCCTTCTCCCCGCGCCTGCCCGAGGGCCTCACCCGGCTCGCCTTCGGCCTGCGGGTACGCGGCCGCAGCCTGCGGGTCGAGGTGTCCGACGCGACCGCCACCTACACCATCTCGGCCGGACCGGCGATGACCCTGCTCCACCACGGCAGGACCGTGCGGGTCAAGCCGAACGAGCCGGTCAGCGTGGACGTCCCCGCGGCGCAGGTGCTGGACCGACCCAAGCAGCCCGCGGGACGCGCTCCCGGCAGCTTCCTGCGCCCGCCGGACCCCGGCGACAAGCGGGCCGCCGCCGCGGGCTCCGGTGCCTCGGCCAGCACGTCACAGAGCCACCGAGCCGACGTGGACGGCTGACCGCCGGGTGTGAGCCGAACACGCGCGACGGGACGACGAGCCACCCGCCCCCGTCCCGTCGCGCGGCCCACGCCATCCGGTACGATGCGAAGGCATCATGCGGGCGTAGTTCAGAGGCAGAACACGAGCTTCCCAAGCTTGCAACGCGGGTTCGATTCCCGTCGCCCGCTCCCTTGTTAAGGCTTCTGACCAGGCGTTATGGGTCGGGAAGCGCCGATCATGGTCATCGGGTGGCACGCTGATCCACGTGCTGCGTGGACGCTGCTGCCGGGCCGGCTGTCGCTGCTTGCCTTTGCTGTAGACGGCTGGCTGCACCTTCGGCTACGGCATCGTCGTGCGGGCGGCGAGCGGAGTCGGCCGCGATGAGCTTCAGGAAATGGCCGACGCCGCACTGCGCACCTGGCTACTCTCCTGACTCCTTCTCACCATGCGTGCCGCCGGATATATCCGATGTATGCCTGACTGGGGGGCGCCGTGGCTGCTCTGGTGGGTGTCGTACCCGATTTATCCATATCAAAGCGCCACGGAGTCCCTGGAGTTAGGCGGTTCGACCGCAGAGGGTAGCGGCCTGGCGAGGGTTGTGGTCAACGCGCCGACCCCCATCACCCTTGGCTACGTACGCCCATCCGAGACGGATAGTTGGGTAACTAGTCGTTACCTAGGTGGCCGGCGTGATGTGCTGACTGGCGTTGGCGCAAGCGCCACCCTCCTCTTCGTGTTTCCGCAGGTCATCCATTGTCTTTGCGCCTTCGTTGACGGTCGGGTTCCAGGCGAATGGGGTGGGGGATTACCGAATCGACTACGGTGGCGCCGTGACTGAGCGGGTACGGCGATGCTGGCCGCAGGCTCCTGCCCGCAGTGCCTCCGAGACCGGCCTGGTCGCGACCGCCCGGTATCAGCCCGCCCCGGTCCAGCAGCCTGCCCCGGTCCACACTCGTCGCGTTGAGGCCCCCATCGGCCGAGGCGACGTCGATGGCGGCGGTCGGTTCGTCGTCGCGGGGGCGTTCGTGCTCGACTGCCTGATCAGTGCGGCGGGGCTGCCGGCGTGGGGGCGTGACCTGCGGGCCGACGCGATGCGGACGGTGCCCGGGGGGAAGGCGCTGAACCAGGCGGTGACCCTGGCGCGGCTGGGCGCGCGGGTCGCCGCCGTCGGGGCGGTCGGGCGGGACGCGGTGGGGGCGGCCATCCGGTCGGCGCTCGTCGCCGAAGGGGTCGACGTGTCCGCGATGCCGGTGCTGCCGGGCGCGGCGACGCCGGTCTGTGTGGTGCATGCCCGCCAGGACGGGGAGAAGGCGGTGGTGTGGCGGGTGCCCGAGGCGCTCGCGGGTACCGCCCGGGAGGTTGACGCGGCGGCGGCCGCCCTCGGTGGGCAGGTCGACGCGGCGCTGGTGACGTTCGAGTTCGCCGCGCAGGCCGCTGATCTGGTGACCGCGGCGGCGAAGAGCGGCATGCATGTGATCGTCAATCCCGCACCCGCCGCGCGGGAACCGGACCTCGCGCACGCCGTTCCCTGGGAACTCGTCGATGTCGTCGTCCCGAACGAGGCGGAGGCACGCGCCCTGCTCGCCGGTCGGCCCGGCGCGCGCGGGCCGGCCGGGCAGCTCGCCGACGCCGTCGGTGACCGGCTTGGTGTGCCGACGGTCTGTGTCACCCTCGGCGGCGGCGGTTGCGTCCTGCGCACCGGCGGGCGGACGTCGCGTCATCCCGCTCCGGTGGTCCCGGTGGTCGACACGACCGCCGCGAGCGACGCGTTCACCGCGGTGTTCGCCGCGCGACTTGTCGCCGGGCAGCCACCGGAGGAGGCGGTCCGCTCGGCCCAACGCGCCGCGGCGTTGGTGGTCGGGCGTCCGGGCGGCTATGAGGCGTTACCCGACGCGGATGAGCTGGGGGAACTGGTGGGCGGGCGAACAGGTCGGCGCCGACGTCGGGACCATGTCGAGTTCGCCGGTGGGCATGAGGACTTTCGCCTGCCGGCAGGCCGGGACAGCTAATTTGTTCACTTCACGCGATGTTTCGCGCTTTTGACAGCCAGTCAGAATAAACGGCTGAAGATGGTGTTTCCGGCGGGTGCCGCGCCCGGTCGGCACCGGGCGGGACGCTATTGTCACGAGTAGCGGAGGGAGGCGACGTCGATGATGGCGTGGAAGGCGATGATTCGTGACCCGCGGTCGGCGCGGAGTGAGGCCATGGTGCTCGCCAGGTCCGCTTTCCGGAGCGCCTGGACGCGGCGCGGAACGGACGTGACCGCGGCCATGGCGAGGATGTCCTGCCTGGTTGTGGCGCCGCATCCGGATGACGAGACGCTGGGCTGCGCCATCGCGGTCATGCGCAAGCGCGCAATGGGCACTCCGGTGACCGTCGTCATGGTCAGTGATGGGGCGAAGGCGGAGCCAGTCACCCTGCCTCCGGACGAGCTCGTCGAGGTCCGCGAGGCCGAGACCCGGGCGGCGTGCGCGGCGCTCGGCGTCGGCGAGACGGACGTGCTGTTCCTCGGCTTCCCGGACGCGGAGCTCGGACAGTCGATCGACGCCATCGCGACCCGGCTGGCCGAGATCATCCGGGCGCGTGGCCCGGCGCAGATCCTCGTGCCGGCGTCGTGCGAGGGGCATCCGGACCATGACGCGACCAACGAGGCGGCCATCCGGGCGGTCGCGGCGAGCCGCTTCGCCGGCCAGGTGCTCGAGTACACCGTCTGGCTGTGGACGCACTGGCCGTGGACGCGCGGCTACGGCAGCCGGGACCGGTCGCTGACGCGGCTGCTGGTCGAGCCGGTCCGCCGGCTGCGGGACTGCCGGCCGCTGCTGGTCGACGGCCGCGGCCTGCGGGAGCGGCAGCGGCGCGCGCTCGCCGAGCACGCCACCCAGGTCGGCAGCCCGGACCGGGGGGCTGCGGCCACCGGCGATGAGGTGCCGGTGACGGGCCCCCTGCTGGCGACGCTCCGCAGCCGGTATGAGGTCTACGTCCACGCGGGCGCGTTGCGGCACCTGGACTTCCCGCGCCCGTGGCGCGACGGCGCGGGCGGGCGCGGTCCGGCCGGCTCCGCGGCGTCCACCTCGCCGCATCCGCCCCGCGCCGGCAGCGGTCTGTCGAGCCCGCCCACCGCGAAGGAGACAGGACGCACCAACGCCTGACCCGGACGTGCGGAGGGCTGCTCCGCACGTCCGCTGGCTGGAGTTCGTCGGGTCAGGCGGACCGGGCCGAGTCGTGGCGACTGTCCACGGTGTCTCGGCTGGTCACGCCGTCGCCCGTCGCCGAGCCCACGGGCAGCATGCCCGGCGAGGTCGGCATGGTGGCGGGGGCCGGCGGCTGCGCCTCGGCGGGCGGCTCCGGTATCTCGGTGTGGATCTCCGCCGGGCCGATGGCGGTGCCCGGCGAGGCCGGCGCCCGCAGGCGGGTTCCGTGCCACCCGCCGCGCCGACGCCCGTCGAGGGGCGCCTCGAAACGGGCGATGCCGCGGCGGTACGCGTCCTCCTTGCGGCGGGCGATCGTCATCGGCTCGATCTCGGCCACGCCTGCGCGGCCCCGAGCTCCCACGACGGCGGCACGCGCGGGATCACGCAGGTAGGGCGCGAGCGCGGCGGCGAGCGCCTCGGCGTCACCGGGCGCGACGGCGGCGCCGGCACCCCAGCGTTCGACGAACGGCGCCACGCCGGTCCGGGTGGTGGTGACCACCGGCCGGCCAGCCGCCATCGCCTCGACGGCGGCTATCGAGAAGCTCTCGAAATGACTGGGCACGGCCACGACTCTGGCTCGCCGGTAGACCTCCCGGATCTGCTCGCCGGAGAGATGACCGGTGAACTCGACGTCGAGCCCGAGCTCCCGGGCGCGACGGGCCAGCCAGGGACCGGCGGGAGTTCCGTTGATCTCGCCGGCGGGACGTCCGGCCAGGACGAGCCGGTGCGGCAGCCCACCGGCGGTCAGCAGCGCGGACGCGTCGAGCAGCACGTCCACGCCCTTGTACGCCTCGAGGCGGCCGATCGTCGCGATGGTCGGCGTCGTCGCGGCGACGTCCGGGATGCCCATCCAGGGGACGGCGTCGAAGGGGTTGGGAACCACCTCGACCGGCTGGTCGCCGAGCCAGCCACGCTCGCGCAGAGTGTCGATGAGCAGCTGGGACGGGGAGGTCACCACGTCCGCCCGGTTCGCGGACATCCGGTCGAGCTGGTCGGCGAGCCGACCCTTGAGGCCGATCGGCGTTCCGGCCAACTGGACGGTGAGCATCGTCGGGCAGTGCAGGTGGATGGCGAGTGGCCGGGAGTGGTTGATCGCCTGGAGCAGCCCGCGGGTCTCGCCGTCCTGCGTTTCGATGATGTCCGGGCGCAGGCCGAGCTGGCGCAGCCAGAACGTGTAGGACAGCGGAAGGCTGGTTCGCAGACTGATCGAGTCTCGCGGGTACAGCGGCCCGCGCAGCCAGGCACCGACCGGGCCCAGCGAACGGCTGACCGGGACCCGTAGCAGCGGTCGCCGGTGCACATGGACGCCGTCCTGCGTCGTGTCGACCACCCGGTGCCCCTGGGCGCAGAGCACGTGCACGTCGTGCCCGAGCTTGGCGAGGGCGATCGCGAGCGTGGCCGTGTAGCTACCCGCGCCGTCCCACACCACCGGCGGGAACTGCTCGCAGAGAAACACGACGCACAGGGCATGGAGTGATCGGATCGAATCCGCCATGCGTCTCCGTTCCACTGCCCGTCCACTGCCCGGACGTTGATACAGGGGGTTAATAACGGGGATACGTTACCGCGCTGCCGACGGCACCTCGGCGAATCCTGGGTAAACGTTGGTCGCAGTATCCGGCGAATGGCCCAATTGGGGGGCGATGTCCAATTTCGGCAGGTTTGGTCTCGCCGTTCCGTCGCGCTGCCGCCGATGTCCCGACCCGCCCGGTGGGGTCCGCTGGGCAAAGGTCGTCATTCGGCGGGTTCGAGGAGCGAATCGGTGAGTGCTTGATTACAGGCAGATGACCTGGGTGTGACGACGTCCTCGGCGAGCCTGTCTCGTCAACCCTGATAACGAGTATGTCGGGCAGGCTCGCATGCGCGTTTGTCGCTGTCTGGCAGAGGATCTCACGGGCGAGCTGGCTGTGCGGAGTGCGGCGCGATGACCGCCGACATGTCCGTGACGGTCGGGTCGGGCACGCGCGGGCGGAGCGCTGGGTCGGGGTCCGGGCGGCGCCGTCGACCAGCTCGTGGCGGGAACGGCGGCTGTCGGCCGCCACCCTGGTGCACGCTCTCTCGTTACGTCGAGAATGAAACGTAACGAAACCCGGGTGCGGGCCGGGAAGGCGGACCGCCGGTCGACGCCGCTGGGGGAAGGCGCCGGAGGTGTCTGGAATGTCGGCCGCGGCGTGAATGGCGACAACATCACGGGGAACAGGATGTACGAGCGGTCCGTCCGGGACCGTAGCCGGGCGGTCGCGCGGGGCTCCGGGGTCGAAAGCCGGCGTACTGTCCATCCACCTCGCCGGGGGGTAGCGTTGCGTCCTTCGTGCCGCCCTCACGGTCCGTCGAAGTCAGCCGGCGCAGCCCTACCGGCCGGCCGGCCGCCATCAGAGGGACGGCTGGCGTCCGCGGGGGTCGCCGAGAGTGAGCCGTCGAGCAGACCGTGGGGAGGGCGACATGTGCCACCTGTTCGCGATGAGTAGTGGCGCGAATCAGATCAGGGCAACCTTTTGGCTGCTGGATGCGCCCGACAGCCCGCGGGCGACCGGCCGGCGAACGCCGGACGGGGCCGGCGTCGGAGCCTTCGACCCCGACGGGTCCGCGCGGGTGGTGAAGCAGTCGATCCGCAGCCGGGGGGACACGGCGCTCGCCCGGGAACCGCAGGAGCTCAGCTCCACCACCTTCGTGGCCCACGTCCGGCATGCCTCGACCGGCCGGGCCAGCGAGGAGAACACGCACCCGTTTGTCCGGGACGGGCGGATCTTCGCCCACAACGGGGTCATCGAAGGGCTCGGCAAGCTGGACGCCGAGCTCGGCGTGGCTGGGACGGGGGTCTACGGCGACACCGACTCCGAGCGGTTCTTCGCGCTCATCAGCAGGGAGATCAACGCCTGCGACGGTGACGTCGGCGCGGGCATCACCGCCGCGGCCCGATGGGTGGCGCACAACCTGCCCCTCTACTCCATCAACCTGATCATCGCCACCCCCGGCGAGCTGTGGGCGCTTCGCTACCCGGACACGAACAGCCTGTACGTGCTGCGCCGTGGCCCTGGCGGGCGCAACGCGCGGCACCTCGATCACGCAAGTCCGTTCAGCGAGATCCGGGTCCGCTCCGTGGACCTGCTCGAGAAGCCGGCGGTGGTGATCGAGAGCGAGCGCATGGACGAGGACCCACGGTGGCGGCTGATGGACAGCGGGGAACTGCTGCACGTCGCCCCCGACCTGACAATGACGTCGCGACTGGTGCTCGACGAGCCGCCCGCGTACCAGCTCTCCCTCGACGATCTTCGCCCGCAGGCCGCCGCGTCGCAGACCACTGCGGTGCCGGACCTGCCGGTGCCGGCGTCGTCCTGAGCGGGCCGCCGGACCAGGTGCGCTGACGGCCCGGCAGACGGGCCACACCAAGCCGACGAAACCTGCCGACATAGCCGGCGCGGGCACGGGGTACCAGTCCTGAAGGGGTTTTGACGCGGACAGTCGCAGTTCCCTGCGCGGAAGGGGCTCGTCGTGGTACTTGAGGTCGGCAGAATTGGGCTTTGGGCAGCTCAGCGGCAGTGGCCGACGGACGTCCGTACGCGGACGGAAATCGCCGTCGAGGTGGCGGCGATGGGTATCCCGACGCTGTGGATCGGTGGCGCCAGCGGGGACCTCGAGCTCCCCGCCGCCATCCTGGATGGCACTGAAGGGCTCTCGGTCGGCACGAGCATTCTCAACATCTGGACGGAGAAGGCGGACATCGTCGCCGATCACTACGCGATGCTCGCCAAGGCACACCCCGACCGCCTGCTGCTCGGATTCGGCGTCGGGCACCGCGCGCTGGTGGAGCAGGCCACGAACCGTCGCTGGGAACGGCCGGTGGAGGTGTTGCTGGACTACCTCGACACCCTCGACGAGCTGGGCGTTCCCCGGGAGGATCAGGCGCTCGCCGCGCTGGGCCCGCGGGTACTGGAGATCGCGTCGCGCCGCACCGCCGGCGCTCTGCCCTACCTGGTGACCCCCGAGCACACCCGCAAGGCCCGCGCGGTGATCGGCCCGGACACGCTGCTCGCGCCCGAACAGAAGGTCGTGCTGGAGACCGACCCCGGCCGGGCCCGCGCGACCGTCCGCCGATCGCTCGCCCCCTATCTCGCCATGCCGAACTATGTGAACAACCTGCGGCGGCTCGGCTTCACCGACGACGACCTGGCGGGCGGCGGCTCGGACCAGATGGTGGACGCCCTCGTCGTCTGGGGGGACGTCGACACGGTGCTGGCCCGGGTCGCCGAACATCATGCGGCGGGGGCGGACCACGTCGCTGTGCAGGTGCTGACGGATGAGCCCGCCGGGCTGCCGCGCGCGCAGTGGGCCCGACTCGCGGAGGCGATCAACTCCTGAGGGTCTGCCCGCTGTTGAGGTCTGCCTACTGCTCAGGGCGGCCAGGTCAGGCGAGGGCCGGTCCCGGTGGTAGTCTGTCCGGCAACCGATCAATTCGCCTGCCCTGTGTCTGCGGCCGAGTCACGGAGAGTGACGTATGCCCGCAGACGGTCCCGCGATCTCGCGCCCAGGCGCTGAGCCCCATGGCAGGAACGACAGGACCACCTCGGTTCCCGCTGCTCGTGACGGTGAGACCGCTCCGACCTCGGCGGTCCCCGGGGACGTGGTTGCTGCTGCCACGACGGTTGACGGTGGTTCGGAGCTCGTCGCGAGTCTGATGACGGGGATGAGCCCGACCGAGCGGGATCGTCTGACTCGCATGATCAATTCGTCGATCGAGGCCGAGCGGTTGGCCGCCCTGGACGGGACCGTGCGGCGCCAGGTCGATGTCGGCGTCCGTCGTCGTCGCTCGTCGCGGGAGATGGCGCGGGATCACGACGGCCAGGACGAGCCGCCGGCGGCGGTCGACGGGGCAGACCTGGACGGCGGCCTGGTCGTGTCGCCGGACATCGACGACGCCCGTGCCTAGTCGGCAGCCACCCGCCACCCGCTGGGTGCCGCGGATCGCACGGTGAGGCGACTGCCCGTAGGACGACGAGTGCGGTCGGAGCCGCCAGCGCCGCCTCCCGGTTCCGTACGGTAGAGGTCGGGTGGCCGACGGTTACCATGCACGTGGTGGTCGCCGGGTCGGTCGCGAGAACGGACAGGTAGCGCCAGCCGTGGTCCGGCAGAATGAGCCGGCGGCGGTGGTGCCGCCGGCCGGCGTCCGGCATGTCCCGGCAAGCCGTCGGGGCTCGTCGGACGCCCGGGAACCGATAGATGATCGGGACACGTTCGAGGGTCGGGACCCGACGGATGCCGGGGAATCCGAGGGTGCGCGGGCGTGGCAGGGTGCGCAGGCACCACGGTCTCCGCGTCCTCCGAGGAGTCGCCGGCGCTGCCGGACCGCCAGTCCTGGCGGAAGCGGTATGTGGCTGGTGGTCGCGCGGGTTCCCTGGACGGCCGGGGGCGCTCGGGCCGAAGAGGTGGGAGCGCGAACGTGGAGATCGACAAGGTGCTGCTGGACGCCAGCCTCGCCAGGCTGCACCATCTCGTGCCCAGCCAGGTCGAGCTCGCCAAGCTGGTGAGCGAGGTCGTCCGCGCGGTCACCGAGATCTTCGACCTGGCCGGCGCGGGCGTGCTGCTGGTCGACGCGGACCGGGCCCTGCGCAGCATCGCCGCCTCCGACGCCACGGGCGCGCTGCTCGAACGTGCCCAGGAGGAGTTCGGCGAGGGACCGTGCATCGAGTCGTTCATCATCGACGAGATGGTTGAGGCAGGGGACATCGCCTCGGACGAGCGGTGGCCACGCGTGACGCCGGCCCTGCTCGCCGGGGGTGTGCGAGCCGTCCTGGGGGTGCCGGTCCGCCTCGGCGGCGGACCGATAGGCACGTTGAACGTCGCCGACGACCATCCGCGGGTCTGGACCGACAGCGAGCGGGACGCGGTCGGCCACTTCGGTGCCGTGCTGGAGAACCTGCTGCTCGTCGGCCTCGTCGCCGATCGCAATGACCGGCTGGCCCGGCAGTTGCAGTATGCGTTGGACTACCGGGTTCCCATCGAACGTGCGGTCGGCCATCTCATGGCCACCATGCGCACCGATCCGATAACGGCATTCGAGAAACTGCGCCGTACTGCGCGGGACGAACGCCGCAAGGTGTCCGACCTCGCGGAGGAGATTCTCGCCGGCCGGCGTACGTTGTGACCGGCCGCCGACTTACCCCACGTCGTGGTCAGGGGTAGGCCGGTCGGTGGACGTAATGGCCGGGTGATGGCCTGTCGTCAGTTTGACAGCCCCAGGGGGGCCCTTCGCCTGGCCACGCGGGCGTGGATTCCGTGACGATGGCCGCACCGGAGTGGTGCCGCGGGGGACGCGCGGCCGGGTCGGTCTCCTGGTGCCAGGGGATCCTGTGCCAGGGGATCCTGCGTCAGGGATGTTGCCGGGCCCGATCTCCCATACGTACTTCAGCCGCAGGATGACGAACGTGAAAGGAGGCGAATGATCGAGGCGCAAGGGCTCACCAAGCGTTATGGACGTACGGTCGCTGTCAACGACCTGTCCTTCACGGTGCAGCCCGGCAGGGTAACGGGATTCCTGGGGCCGAACGGCGCGGGCAAGTCCACGACCATGCGGATGATTCTCGGGCTCGACAACCCGACGGCCGGCACGGTCCGGATCAACGGCAAGCGGTACTCCGAGCTGCACCAGCCGTTGTCGAAGGTCGGCGCGCTGCTGGACGCGAAGTGGGTGCATCCGAACCGGTCGGCGCGCTCGCATCTGCGCTGGATCGCGGCGTCCAACCGGATCCCGGTCAAGCGGGTCGACGAGGTCCTGGAGGCCGTCGGCCTGACGTCCGTGGCCGGTAAGCGGGCCGGTGGCTTCTCGCTCGGCATGTCGCAGCGGCTCGGGATCGCGACCGCGCTGCTGGGTGATCCCGGCGTGCTGCTCTTCGACGAGCCGGTCAACGGCCTCGACCCGGAGGGCATCCTCTGGATTCGCCAGTTCATGCACCGGCTCGCGGCCGAGGGTCGCACCGTTTTCGTCTCCAGCCACCTGCTGTCCGAGATGGCGCTGACGGCGCAGGATCTGGTCGTCATAGGCCGGGGGCGGCTCATCGCCCAGACCAGCACGCGCGAGTTCATCGACGCGGCGTCGGAGTCGGCGGTCCGGGTCCGCGGGCCGGAGATGGAGCGGTTGCACGGAGTGCTCACGAGCCAGGGGCTTACCGTCCGGGATGTCCCGGATGGTGACGACGGCCCGGCGGCGCTGCTCGTCCCGAACGCCAGCACCGACCAGATCGGCGAGCTGGTCGGCAAGGTCGGGCTGGTGCTGCACGAACTGTCCACCAAGCGTGGCTCGCTGGAACAGGCATTCATCCAGCTCACCGGCCAGGACGTGGAGTACCAGGCCGGCCGGCCGGGAGTTCCCGGGGGCGGGCCGGTCGCGCCGCCGCAGGCCGCGGGCGGGGTGTTCACGCCGCCGCCGGCGAACGCGACGACGCCGGGAGGGAACGGGCGATGACGCTGCTCACCGTGGAACGGATCAAGCTGTTCTCCACCCGGTCGCCCTGGTGGTGCATGATCCTCGCGACCGTGCTCACCGTGGGGCTGACCACAATCTTCGCGGCCACCGTGAAGTCGCAGGACCTGGCCGACTTCGACCCGGGTACCACCCAGTTCGCGTACAACTTCGGGCTCGTCGTGATGATGGTGATGTCCACCCTGGCCGTCACCACCGAGTACCGCTTCAGCACCATCCGTTCGACGTTCCTCGCCGTGCCGACCCGCACGCCTGCGCTGCTGGCGAAGGGCGTGGTGGTCGCGGGTCTGGCGGGTCTCGTCGGGGAGGTCACCGCGGTCGGCTCCTGGGGGCTGGCGAAGGTCATCCAGCCGGACGCGCCGCTGTCGCTCAACACGGCGAACGAGTACCGCAACGTGTTCGGGGTCGGCCTGGTCTACCTGTTCGCGTCGGTGTTCGCGCTCGCCGTCGGGCTGATCGTCCGGCAGTCCGCCGGCGCGATCGTGATCGAGCTCGTCTACCTGTTCCTGCTGGAGAACCTGCTGCCGGCGATCCCCCGGATCGGCGATCACATCCAGCACTGGCTGCCGTTCACGGTCGGTGACAACTTCATCGTCGCCAACCAGACCCACCACGCTGACGGCCCGCCGGTGATTGAGGGCATGCCCTTCGGGCCGTGGGGTTCCCTGGTGTACTTTGCCGCCATCTGCCTGGGGCTCTTCGTGATCGGCTGCGCGCTCGCCAAGAGGCGTGACGCCTGAGCAGGGCTGCTCGCCGGGGTCGCCGCGGCCGCTCATTGTGTCACTCCGAGTAATATAAATACTCGGAGTGACGTAGCGTGGCGGTGGGAGGTCGGCATCACGCCAGCGCCGGTCGCCTGTGCCGCCGGGTGCCGCCGGCGGACGACGCTGGCGTGACCTCGCCGTGGGCCGGGCTGGCCGGCTGTCGATCGATGCTGCGAGCAGGCCTGGCCGATCTGCGCGGCTGGTACCTGCTGCTGGCCGACGCGGTCGAGGAGCAGGGCGCCCCGCCGCCCGTGCCCGGGGGTGACACCGTGGACGGCGCGATCGCCGTGGCGCGGCGCTGCGCACTCGTCCGGGTCCGGGCGGCGCTGGCGGCCGGGGACCGGGGGACGACGCTGGCCGCGCTGGATCTGGCCGAACGCACCGAGTACCTCGCGGTGCTGGCCGGGCAGCGGAGCCGGCTTCGCGAGGCGGCACAGGCCCTGGTGGAGCCCGGCGCGACGGCAGCGGCCGGGTTCGGTCGAGCCTTCCGGCCGGTTCGTTCAGGCGCCCGGACCCCACAGGTCGCGGCCGGCCCTGGCCCGCTCCCGCGCCTTCATCCGGGCCTCGTGCACGTGGCGTTCGCCGCCGGTGAGCCGCCGCCGGACCTCCTCGTCGACGTCGACGAAGGGTCGGTAGTAAAGGTCGTCGTACTCCTCGACGATCTGGAAGGTCCATCGGCCGTCGAGGACGTTGCGCCCGTGCAGCCGCCCGCGGACCAGCGCCGCCGTCCGGGGATGCCCCGCGTCCTCCAACTGGCTGATCGCCGCGCCCAGGGTGAGATCCGCGTGGCCGCAGAGCTGGTGGAACTCGTAGAGCGCGCCCCTGGCCCGCTCGACCCACTCCAGGGCCTCGCTGAGCCGACCGACAGCCTCGACCGTAGCGTCGTCGAGTTCCGGGCGGGTCCGGTCCGGCGGCCCGTCCCCGTTCTGGCCCGGGTGATCGGCCTGGACATGTCTGGTCACCCAGGCGGAATGCCCCGGCGGCCCGACCCCCACACCGCCGACGCGGGTGGCCTTCGACGATGGTGGCCGGCCCGGTCAGGCTGGTCCGTCCGCCGCGGACGGACGACAGGACGGAGGTCCGCGAGGTGGGTGTGACATCCTGGAACCGCACTCGGCGGGAACTCGACGGCGGGCTCCGGTTGACCGGACCACGCCGTTGACGTCTCCGCCGGTCGGGAGGGCTCGCCTAGAGGCCGATGGCGGCGGTCTTGAAAACCGCTAAGGGGAGTGATCCTCTTCGTGGGTTCGAATCCCACGCCCTCCGCATTCCACGCAGCAACTCCGGTCGGGAGGTCCTGGCCGGCGAGTCACCCGGTCCGGTTGCTCATCGGCCGGCATGCGCGGTGCGGTGCCCGGGTGCCGCGGCGTCGGCGGCCGGCGCGTCCGCTGGCTGGCCGAGGTGGGGTTGTCAACTGCCGCAGCTTGAGTATGCGATATAATGCGTAAGTGAACTTGAAGCAGTGGGCTGAGCGTGAGGG
>NZ_JALKFX010000109.1 GCF_023243045.1 Frankia sp. AgB32 | reverse complement strand
GGGGGGGGGGGCGGGGCGGGGCGGGGGGGCGGCTGGCCGTGGCGGCCCGGGGCGCCGACGAGCCGACGGGGCGCCGCCCAGTCGCGACCTGTACCTGGTCTCCGTCGCACCATCGTTGGCGCCGCATCCGCCCCACGTCACGACCGGCCAGGCAGTGGCCGGCAGATCGCGGCCAGCCACGTCACCGCCATCCCACGGCGGGCGGCGGTTCGCGGGCCGCCGCAGGCCGCCGGTAGCGGCCCGGCCGCCCATCCTGGACCGGCCCACCGACGGACCCGCCTGTCGGTGTCATTCCACGAAATGCCGAATCGGTGCACGAGTGTGTAGGTGGGCAGAAAGGGGGTAATCCACCAGCAGCCACGAATCCCCGCCGAAGGAGCAGTCATGACCGCCCAGGTTCGTACGAGAACCTACAGCAGCATCAGCCTAGGAACGCTTCTCTATCTCATCGTCGGAGTGGTCATCACGGCCAGCCAGCACTACTGGAATTTCACCGACTGGGACGGTCACGCGCTGAGCAGCTTCTTCACCGCCGTCGTCGCCACGCTGCTGTGGCCGCTCGCCATCTTCTACACGTTCGCGCTGCACGCCCGCTGACCCGGGCGGCATGCCCGGCACGCGGGAAAAGTGCACGCCACGGCCGATTCGGCCAGCTCTCATCACCGGCGCCGTCGGTGCCGCCACCCCTGCCACGGAAAGATCCTCCGTGCCCGACGGGTGGGCGGCACCGGCGGCGCAACAATGCTGCCATCGGCCAGTAACAGTACAGCCAGACGTCGGTATCAAGGTTGCGGAGTGCCGAGGGATACCGGTTACACTGCGGACGCCGTCGGTTCCAGCGACCATCGCGGGTTTCATCCCGCGACCGACCAGGGAGGCAGCCCGATGGAACCGCTCCGGATCGTCAGCGTCGTAGGAAACCCCAAGCCGGCGTCACGGACCAGGCAGGTCGCCGAAGCGGTCGCCGCCCGCGTCTCCACCGCGCTCGACGCGGCCGGGTTCAGCTCCACGCACGAGGTCATCGAGGTCAGCGAGCTGGGCGCCGGCCTGCTCGGCTGGGGCGACCCGACGGTGGGTGCGGCGCTCGCCAGCATCCGGTCCGCGGACGCCCTCGTGATCGCCACCCCGACCTACAAGGCGACCTACACCGGTCTGCTGAAGCTCCTGCTCGACCAGATCGGCGGCGGCGAACTCGCCGGCCTGCCGGCCATTCCCGTGCAGGTGGCGGCGGCGCCGCAGCACGCCCTCGCGGTCGAGGTCCATCTGCGCCCGGTCCTTGTCGAGATCGGCGCGGCCTGCCCGACCACCGGCGTGTTCGTTCTCGACTCCCAGCTCCCCCAGCTGCCGGCCCAGCTCGACGCCTGGGGCTCGGTCAACCTGCCGGCGATCAGCGCCCTCGTCGTCGCCCGCCGCTCGGTCCCGGCGCCGTCCGCCTGACCGGACGCCGCGCCGTGATCGGCCCGGAAACGGCGTGACTGGAGCGTCTCAGCCCCTGTCACCCAGATCGATGTATACGTCCGGCAGGGGGCCGACGAGCGAGTCCGCCCGGGTCGGCGCCGCTGGTGCTCCCACGCCGCCGGCCGTGCTCCCCGAGCCGCTCGCACCGGCGGTTCCCGCCAGGCCGGGGTTCGCGGGTGTCGGCGTCACCTCGCGGGCCGGCGGACCCGTGGGCTGCGCGGGTGCCGCGCCCGCGATGGTTCCCGGCTGGCCCGGCAGGTCCAGGCCGTAGGCCGGGCCACCGGGTCGGCCGGGCCGCCCGGGGCCGGCAGCGACCTGTCCACCCGCCGCGCCGGCGATACCGGTCCAGCCATCGACACCCCAACCAGCCGGGCCGGGCTGGCGCGGAGAAGCAGCAGGATCATCGGGACCGGCCGACGCACCCGATCCGGTCGGTCCGCCCCAGCCAGCCGAGCCGGACTGGTCGTCCTGGCCCGCGCCGCCCCCGCCCGTACCCGCCTGGCCGTAGCCAGGGGCACCGTCGGCCTCGACCGCCGTGGTGGGCGACGCGGGCTCGGTACCGCCGGGCGTCGGCTGCCCGGTTCCGTAGATCGGATTGGGATACGCCGGTAGCGGCGGCACCGGCGGCACGAGCAGAGCGGGCGGCCTCGGCGAGGCGTCGTTGGTGTCCAGGCGGACGCCGAACTCCGCGTCAGCGAACCGGTCCGCGCTCAGTCGGGTGTCGTCGTCAGGGGCGACTCCGACCGGGGCCGCGAAGCCGAAGGCGGCCACCGCGACGGTGAATCCGCCGGCGGCCACCAGCAGGCCCCGCCGTCGGTCCCGCAGACCGATCCGGTCAATCCGCCCACGCAGCGTCCCGGCAATGCCGATGAACATCACCACTACGGCGAGCAGTGCCATCGCCATGGCGAACACCGGCATCAGGCCCCCAGGGTGCAGCAGTCGACCGAACACCCGAACCGTAGCTCACCTAGAGTTAGCAGACCGATACGTTGAGACCGTGTCGGGGTCGAGGTCGCTCAGCACGGCAGAGCTCCCCGGAACTACCCGGTCTGCTGGTGACGATCTTCACGGGACGACGGTCGGGGGCCGGTCGACCCGGACGGCCCCCCGCCCGACCCGCTCCCCGTTCCGGTTGGAACCTCGGGGGCCGCGGGGACGGATGGTCCGGACTGGGCAGTGGGTTTGGACGGGGCAGTGGGCCCGGACCGTCCCGTCGGCGCGGGGCGCGCCGACGCCTGCGGAGCGGTCCCGTCGGCCTCAGCTGGGGACGACGACCCGGACGGCCGGCCCGAGGGGGTGGTGGCGGAGAGCCGGCTGGGCGAGGCCGCAGGCCGTTCGGGTACGTCGGGCACCTCCCGGACCGGTCCGGAGCGAGGCGTGCGCTGCGGCGGGTGCGGTGCGGTCGGGCCGTTCGAGGGTCGGCCCGACGCGGTCGAGTGCGCCGGTGGCGTCCCGGTGGAGGGACCCGACGATTCACCGCCGCGACCACCACCCGAGCCGCTCTGTCCAGGGTGGCCGCCGCCGCCCGGCCGGTCACCGCCGCCGCCGGAGTCGCCACCGCCCTGCGACCCGCCAGCGCCTCCGGTCCCACCGGAATGGCCTGAGCTGGGCGATGACGGTGCGCTCGCGCCGTCGCCCGACGGCGGCCGCACGGTGCTGCCACCGCTGTGGGACGGGGACGGCCGCCCCGATGCCGTCGCACCGCCCGACGTGGGAGGCCGCCTCGACGGACGCGGGGACGCGGGCTGGCGGCTCTGTCGCGGCGGCGCCGGCAACGGACGCTGCTTCGGCAGCGCCGGCGGCGGATTCTGCTTCGGCGGCGCCGGAGCCTCAGTCTGTCGCGGCGGCGCCGGCGACGGGTTCTGCCTGGGTGGCGCCGGAGCCTGGGTCCGCGCGGGCGGCGCCGGTTGCTGGCCCTGGCCGCGAGGCGGTGCCGCTGGCGGCCGGCTCTGTCCGTGTGTTGCCGGGGCGGCCACCGCGGAACCCCGGGAGTCGCGGGGCGCGGGCGCCGGGGCAGGCGCACTTCGTCGACCGGGCGAGTTGAACCAGGCGAGGTCCGTGCCGTTGCCGGTCCTGTTACCCGGCATTCCCTGGGGCTGTTCCGGGCCGGGGCCGGTTGCCTGATCGCCGGTGGAGGCGGCCTGTTCGGTCGGTCCGGTGCCGCCGGCGGGTGAGCCGTCGCGGGACGAGGGGACGATGTAGACGCTGTTCGTCGTCGGATCCTTGTGGCCGCCGTCGCCGGTGCCGATGCCATGCGACGCGAGCAGACCGAAGGCCACCAGCGCCGCCGAACCACCGCCGGTCACCAATCCCGCTCGCCGACGGTCGTAGATCCAGGCCCATTCGGCCCGCCCGCGGATCAGGCCAAGCACGCCCGCGAGCAGGACCAGCCCGGCGATAGCCAGGCAGAAGAAAATCATGGAAACCACCCGAGGGCGCAGTCGCCTATCAGGCTAGGGGCGATCCATTGCCATTCGTTGCAGGGGAGCTACAAAGCGTTTCCATCCCCATCGGACTCGTTACGGATATCGTTGAATGAACCGGCGGTCAGGTCCGTCGATGCAATCCGGCCGAGAATACCCACGACATCTGTGCCGGACGGCAGCGTGCCGAAAGCGAGACCGCCGTCACCGGCGATCCTGGTCGCGCAGAACGCGTCCGCGACGGCCGGCGGGGCGTGTTGAACGAGCAGCGCACCCTGCATGACAAGCGCCAATCGCTCGACGACCCGGCGCGCGGCGAACGGATCGTCTCCGGCCGACGCGAGCCGCCCCCGAAGGTGGTCCCAGGCCCGATCGAGCCGGTGGTCCGCGCCGCGGGCCGACTCGATCTCGGCGCTCAGGGCGGCCACACCGCCCGGATCACGACCGAGCGCCCGCAGCACGTCGAGCGCGTTGACGTTGCCGGAGCCCTCCCAGATCCCGTTGAGGGGAGCCTCCCGGTACAGCCGAGGCAGGCCCGACTCCTCGACATAACCGTTGCCCCCGAGGCATTCGAGGGCCTCGACGACCACCGCCGGCACCCGCTTGCACACCCAGTACTTGGCCACGGCCGTCGCGAGCCGCCGGTACCCCTGCGCGGCCTCGTCGCCCCGGACGGAGCGGTCCACGGCGCCCGCGACCCGCATCACCAGGGTCGTGGCCGCCTCGGTCTCGACGGCAAGGTCGGCCAGGACGTTGCGCATCAGCGGCGCGTCGATCAACAGGGTGTCGAAAGCCCGCCGGTGGCGCACGTGATGCGCCGCCGCGGCCAGTGCTGCCCGCATTCCGGCCGCGGACGCGAGGGCGGCGTCGAGCCGGGTGAGCGCGACCATCTCGATGATGACCCGGACGCCCTGCCCCTCCGCGCCCACGAGCCAGCCGACGGTGTCGTCGAATTCCGGCTCGCCGCTGGCGTTGCTGCGGTTACCGAGTTTGTCCTTCAACCGCTGGAGCCGAAAGGTGTTGCGGCTGCCGTCGGGCAGGACCCGGGGCACCAGGAAGCAGGAAAGGCCGCCGGGTGCCTGCGCCAGTATCAGGAAGACGTCGTTCATCGGCGCGCTGGTGAACCACTTGTGGCCACGCAGCCGGTAGGTGCCGTCGCCGGCCGGGGTGGCGGTCGTCGTGTTCGCGCGCACGTCGGAGCCACCCTGCTTCTCCGTCATGCCCATGCCCGCGAGCAGTCCTGCCTTGTGCCGCGGCACCCGCAACCCGGGGTCGTAGACGCGGCTGGTCAGCAGGGGTTCGAACTGGGCCGCGAGGTCGGGGGCCGCGCGCAGCGCCGGGACCGCGGCGTAGGTCATCGAGGCAGGGCACAGATGTCCCTGCTCGACGGTGCCCCAGACCAGGATGTTCGCCGCCCGCGCTACGTGGGCGCCCGGGCGCGGGTCGGCCCACGGCGCGCCCGCCATCCCCTCCCGCACGGCGACCTCGAGCAGGGCATGCCAGGCCGGATGGAAGTCGACCTCGTCGATGCGGTGCCCGTAGCGATCATGGGTGCGCAGCTCCGGCGGGTACCGGTCCGCCTGCTCCGCCCAGCGCAACGACTGCTCCGAGCCGGCCAGCCGGCCCAACCGGCGCAGGTCGGCCAGATGCCAGCCCGCGCCCTCCCTGGCCAGCGCCGCGACCAGGGCCGGGTCCGCGGACGGGTCCTGTTCCGCCGGCGGCGGCTGGTTCGTCACCACATGGGTGTCTGCCGAGCTCATTGCCACCCCTCCCGGCCGGCGCCGAGCGTCGAGCCGAATTCCGCGCGCCGGCGCCGCCGAATGCAGCGAACAACATAACCGTGGCGCACTTCGACCGCGATCGGAAATCGCCGGGCCGCCTGCACCCTCCGCCGGGCCGTTCGGCAAACCTCCGTTTCGGCGGTGCCGCACATTTCGACCGAGGCGCCGGGAACCGACGTCTATTTGGTGGATGTGGTGTCCCGATATCAACGCACCGACGCGGATCTCGCCCGCCGATGGCACCGGTCCGGGCCGCGGGCCGGGCCAGCGCACGAACCGGCGAGCGCCGACCGGCCAGACAGCTCGATCCAGCCAAAGGATCACTCGCCGTTCGTGACGGCGCCATGCCGCGCTCACCCGAGCGTGCTCCGCCACCACCCGGCGATCCATACCCACCGGCCATCACATAGAGCATTCACAGGGACGGAAGAAGCGATGCACAGCCGGGCGGCCCGCCTGCCGCGGCGAGTGGATGATCTCGCGGGTCGAGCAAGTCAGCGACCTTGCATCGCCAGTTGAGTACACAGAGCGATCAGATCCGAGCCGCAGTTCCGCCGTTCGCAACACAGGGCGCTGGTCTAATTACTCAAGGTGCGCACAATTATGCTCTCCTGGAATCCACATCTCAATCCCGAGACAGACTACGACCATCCCATTGTCGCGCGCCGCACACAGGCTGACCGGGGCGCACCCAAACGAGTGAAGGCAGGTGAATCCTGCCGGCCGACGCTCGTATGCTCACCGGCTATCGGATGCATCCGGCCTCCGAAAAGAATTCCTGTACTCACGGTGAGATCTGTCGAGTCCGGGCACCTTCGTCGGACGGGGCGCAAAAATGATCAGGGGTGGCCGGACCGGTGTGCGACATCATCCCGATCGTCAGCTCCGCGATCGCCTACCGACCACGGGCCGCCGGAACCGCCAGGGCCCCACCCCGCCACAGACCTGGAGCCGGCCGCTGGCCGTGTTCATCGCGCTCGCCATCCTGTGCGGACTCGCCCTCGCGCTCGACGCCGTTCTGCTCCGCAGCGAGGAGGCCGCCCGCGTCTCCGCGCAGGCGCAGCTGGTGGAACGGCTCGCGCGCTGGCAGTCGGCCGCCGGCGGGGAGGCGGCGCTGCGGGCGGCGCTGCACCACCTCGACCTGCGCCCGGGCAACCCCGACAATGACCAACAGCTCGCTCGGCTCCGGCTGTCGCCGACGCTCGACCTGGACCACGGCCTCGCCCTGCTCGACCCCGACGGGAAGATCCTCGCCACTTCTCCGGCCGGTCTCGCCCTCACGGCCGGCCAACTCGGCTCGGCCTGGTCGTCCGCCCAGGCCGGGAACGTCTCCGCCCACCTCGTTCGCCCGGCCGGCGAGCCCCCCGTCCGGGCAACGCTCCTGCCGCTCGGCACCTCCCGCCCATGGGCCGTCCTCGTCGCCCTGTCGACCGAGAACACCAGCCGTCAGCTCGCCGCCGGCCTGGCGGACCTGCGCGGCGCGAGCACGGGCAGCGTCTCGACGATCACTCCGGACGGCGTCGTCCTGTCGTCGACCGACGCGACGCGGGTGGGTTCGCATCCGCTGACCCCCGACGAGTTGCGACGCTCCCGCGAGCAGGCCGGCGGGACCCGAAGCTGGAAATCCACCGAGCACGGTGCGGAGATCGTCCACATCACCGCACTCGACTCCGGGACCGGCTCCCTGACATACCTGGAACAACGCGACGTCGCCCTCCAGGCCGACCTGCGGGCCTGGCACAACCGGCGAGATCTCGCCCTGCTGGCGGTGTCGGCGGCGGCGGTGCTGGCGACGCTGCTCATCTCGCTCGCGCGGGCGGCCTCCGTCCGGCGGTCCCATGCCGGGCTCCGGCGACTGCTCGCGGTTGCCCACGACATCGTCTTCGTCGCCGATGGGAGCGGCCACCTCGTCTTCGTCAGCCCCGCGATCGAACCGCTGCTCGGCCACGCGCCCAAAGCCTGGCGGGGACGTCTGGTCTCGGAGCTCGCCCATCCGGACGACGCGCCCCGGCTGCTGGGCCTCATCGGCGACCTCACCCGGTCGCCGCTGCTCGACGTCCGGCTGATCCGGGCGGACGGCGACGCCGACTGGTTCGACGTGGCAGCCCGGCCGCTGCCCCGCCCCAACCGTCCGACGGGGGTGATCATCACCTGTCATGCGGTCGGTGAACGCGAGGGGCTGCTCGACCGCCTCGGCTACCACGCCGGCCACGACGCCCTCACCGGTCTGCTGAACCGCGGGGCCTTCGAGGAGGCCCTCGCCGCCGCCATCGTCGTGGACGCCAGCACCGCCGATGCCAGCACCGCCGATGCCAGCACCGCCGATGCCAGCACCGCCGATGCCAGCACCGACGCGGGCACGCCCACGGACGGCAGTCGCGCCGACGACCCCCCCGTGACGGGCCAGGCCGTGGCGGCCGGCGCCCCGGCCACCGGCACCCCGGGCAGCGGCGACGGGGGAACGGCCCGGCCGGCACCGCGGGACGCGACGGCGGAGGCGGGAATCGCCGTGCTGTTCATCGACCTCGACCGGTTCAAGCCGGTCAACGACGCGTTCGGGCACGCCGCGGGCGACCGGGTGTTACAGGTCGTCGGCGAGCGGATCAGGGCCGAGCTTGGTCCCGGGGATCTGGCCGGGCGATTCGGCGGCGACGAGTTCGGCGTGCTCCTGCGGCACGCGGACGAACGGGCCGCGCGCTGGGCCGCCCGCCGGATCATCCACGCGGTCAGCCGACCGATCGTCGTCGACACCCGGCCGGTGCAGGTCGAGGCAAGCGTGGGAATCATCGTCACCACCGCCGGGCCGATCGCGGGCGGACCGCTGCTGAGAACCGCGGACAAGGCCATGTACGCGGCCAAGCAGCACGGCCCGGGGCGGTACGCGGTGGCGTCGCCGGCAGCCCTCGCAGCCGAGACCGCGGGCCGGGCGGCGACCGGCCCCGCCGCCGCCCAGTTCGTGGTGGGACCACCGGAGGCGACCCAGTCCCCGCACCAGCCGGACCACGGCGGCGTGCCCCCGGCCGGGACGGCGGCCACCGACCCGGCCGCGCGGCGCCCGGGGCAACGAAGCCCGGCATCCCGGGACGGGGCGGTGCGGGACAGGACGGCGCGCGACGCGGACGGCCGGGCGGCGCTGCTCCCGCGCGCGCCGGACCCACCGCCCGGGTCGCCGAACACGGCGGTGGGCCCCACGCGCGATGGCGGCCGGGGCCTCGGGGCGGCTTCGGTTCGACGCCTACGCGGCCAGCGGGGACGGGGCCGCCCACGGCCGGAACACATGGTCGTCCGCTCGCGGCTGCTCCGCGCCGTCCCCTTCCTGATCATCGGCGCGCTCATCCCGACCGTCACCGTCCTCTCCATCGGCATCGAAAAGGGCAGTCCGCGGCAGTCGGAATCGAGCTCGACCGGTGGGGCCGCCATCGCCAACCAGCTCGCGGACAACGCCGCCCGCTGGAGCCAGTCCGCCGACCTGCTCGAACCACTCGCCGAGCTGCCCTGGTCGCTGACGGATCGCGCGGCCGACGGGCGGCTGCTCGCGTCCCGGTTGAGCCCGGATCTCACGGAGGCGAACTCGCTGGTCACGCTGGTCGACATCGACGGGCGGCCGCTAGTGTCCCGACCGCCGGGGCAGACCGCGCCCATCCCGCCGAACAGCCCGGTGTGGACCTGGGCCCGCGAAGGTGGGCTGAAGATCGTCACCGGCGACAGTTCGGACACCCTCCGGCTGCTGGCCGTCACGCCGATCCGCCGGGTCGGCCGTCCCATCGCCTTCCTCCTGCTGCGCCAGACGCTCACCGACGCACCCCTCAACGAACTGGCCCGCGCCGTCAAGACCGCACTCGGCGTCGGATCGGCGACCATCCGCCCCTCGCTCGGCTTCGGACTCACGATCGTCGACGGGGACGGCCGGGCCGCCATGTCCACCGACCCGGCCATGATCGGCAAGTCGCTGGTCGATCGCGACGAGCTCGCTGCCGTCCGCCAGCGAGGCAGCCAGCAGGTGCAGATCCCCGGTGGGATCGTCGCGACCGTGGTGGCGCTGCGGACGACGCCGGCCTACCTGGTCCTGCAGCGGGACCGCCGACTGGCCGCGCCGGGACCGGTGAACCACCCGCTCAGCGACCTGCTCCTGGCAGCCACCGTGCTCGTGGCGGCGGCCGGGGTGCTGTGGATCGTCCTGCCGGCCGACCAGATGATCCGCCACGAGTGGATCTGGCTGCACGTCCTGCTGCACGAGTGCCACGACATCATCATCTGTCTGGACACGGATGGGTGCCCGACGTTCATCACCTCCGCGATCGAGACGTTGCTGCACCACCAGGCCGCCGCCCGGATCGGCGAGCCGTTGCTGGAGCTGATCCACCCCGAGGACCAGGACCGGCTGCGGCTGTTCCTGGTCGAACGGCGCCGGCTCGGCGGGCGAGGTTCCCTGCTCGAGGTGCGCATGCGCGCGGTGGACGGCCGCTACCTGTGGTTCGACATCGAGGCGGGCTGCTCCCAGATCCCGCGCCGACGCCGCTACCACGGCCGCGACGTGCTGCTGCTGACCTGCCACGAGGTCGGGCAGCGCCGGCAGTTGCAGGAGACCCTGTGGCGGCGGGCGGCCCGCGATCCGCTCACCGGCCTGCCCAACCGGCTCGCCCTCGGCGACCGGCTCGATCGGCTGGCCGCGGCCCGGACGCCGTTCACGATCCTGCTCATCGACCTGGACGACTTCAAACCGGTGAATGACACCTACGGCCACCAGGCCGGCGACGACGTGTTACGGGCCATCGGCACGCGGTTGGCCGCAGCCGTCCCCGACTACCCCCCACGACCGCAGGCGGAGCCCGCCATCTCCCCGACGACAGCCGCCCCGACGACAGCCGCCCCGACGGCGGACCTGGCCGGTGGTGTGTTCCGGCTCGGCGGCGACGAGTTCGTGGTGGTGCTCCCCGACATCGACGCCGATGACCTTCGGGAGGCCTCCCGGCGGATCCGCGCGGCGATCGCCGCCCCGGTGGTCGTGGCGGGACGCAGCATCGTGGTGCGGGCCACCGTGGGCATGGCCTCGTCCCGGTCCGTCGCCGGCAGGCGTGACGGCGAGGAGCTGAGCCCCGACGCGGTCTTCCGCCACGCGGACTCCGCGATGTACGAGGCGAAACGAGCCACCCGCGCCGCGCGGACGATGTCCCGCGCCGCCCCCTGAACCCACCCGCCGCCGGACGTCGCGCCGCCGGGCCCGGCCGGTCCGCCGGCCAGCCCGCGCGTCGCCGCCCGGAGTGTCCGCAACGTCCGGCCAGCCGAACCGGACCGGCTCTGTCACGATTGGGCGACCGACCGCCGAGCCGCACCGGTCACGGGCACGGGGAGGTACACGGATGGGACGGGTCGTCGTCGTCGGCTCGGCCAACATGGACGTAACCACCCGGGTCGACCGCCTCCCCCGGCCGGGTGAGACGGTGGCCGGCTCCACGGTGGCTCTCCTCCCCGGCGGCAAGGGCGCCAACCAGGCTGTCGCGGCCCGCCGGCTCGGCGCCGACACGATCATGATCGGCGCGGTCGGCGCCGACGGATTCGGCGCGGCGCTGCGGGACTTCCTTCACGCCGAGGCGGTGGACGTCTCCGGGCTGGCCGTGTTCGACATGGCCACCGGCACCGCCGTCATGATGGTGGACAGTGAGGGCGAAAACGTGATCGTCGTCGTCGCGGGCGCCAACGCGGCCGTCTCCGCCGACGGACTGGACCGGCTCGGCCTGCGGGCGGACGACGTCGTGCTGCTGCAGAACGAGATCCCGACGCGGGTGAACGCGGACGTGCTGACCCGGGCCCGGGCTGTCGGCGCCCGGACGATTCTCAACACCGCCCCCAGCCGACCAGCGCCGCCCGAGCTGCTCGGCGCCGTTGACCTGCTGCTCGTCAACGAACACGAACTCGCCGATCTGGTCCCGGCCGCCGCCGGCCTCTGTACGCGCACCTCGGCCGAGGCCATCTCGACGGTCCGCGGCCTGCTCGCCGACGGCGCCGGGCCGACCGAGAACATCGTCGTCACTCTCGGCGCGGCCGGGGTCTGTGCCCGCGTCGACGGCACGGTCGTCACCCTCGCCGCCCGGGACGTGCCCGTCGTGGACACGACCGGTGCCGGGGACTGTTTCTGCGGCGCCCTCGGCGCCGGCCTGGCCCTCGGCCTGCCGACGGCGACGGCGCTGTTCCACGCCAACCTCGCCGCCTCGCTGGCCGTGCAGCGCTTCGGTGCCGGGCCCGCGATGCCGACCCGCGCGGAGCTCGACGACCTGCTCGCGGGCCGGGCCGGGCCATAGGTGCGGGCCACCGCGACGATCGTTGCCCACCGGGCGCCGGGACCGCGGACAACCACCGCGCGAGGGAGTCCGCAAGTGCCGTCCGGGACGGCACCGGGTGCCCTTGGCCGCCCTGTCCCGGGCCGGACTACCGGTACCGTTGCGGCGAAAGGAAAATCCGTCCTTCCGGGCGGGGCGGCGGCGGAGGCTGGTGGCGGACATGAACGCTCAGGCGGTCGGGCCCTCGGCCGGCAGCGCCGACGGCCCACCGGGTGAGGCCGGGCCGCGGGTGCTGGTCGTGGACGACAACGAGATGCTGCGTTCGCTGCTGGCCCGCGTCCTCGGCGGGGAAGGCTTCCAGGTGAGCACCGCCGGCTCGGTGGAGGAGGCGCTGCGCCTCGACCCGGCCGCCCACGACGTCGTGCTCGTCGACCTGCGCCTCGGTGGTCGCCCCGGCACCGACCTGGTGGACGAGCTGCGCCAGGCCGAGCCCGGCGCGGCGGACCGCTGCATCCTCCTCACCGGCGGCCTGGGGCTCGATCCCGTGCCCGCCGACCTGCCGGTGGTGACCAAACCGTTCACCGCCGACAGCCTCGTCGCCGCGGTCCGCCGGACTCTGGTGGCCCGGCGGGCCGGCGCGGGCCAGCGAACCGAGGACCGCGACCGCGGGACCGGAACCGAACCGCGATGACGGCGCCCCCGGCCCACGTCCTGTTGCGGCTGCTGGTCGCCCTGCAGGAACGCGGCCACCGGGTGTCCGCGGAGCGCCTGCACGACGGCCCGATGCAGGACTTCACCGCGATCCTGCTCGACCTGGCCAGCGTCCGGCGGCGGCTACCCGACGAGCTGGCCGACCGGGTCAACACGATCGAGAACCGGCTGCGCGCCACCACCGTCGGCCTGCACCAGCCGCCCAGCCCGTTCCGCCTCGACCACGACGCCCGGCGCACCCTGACCACCGGCCTGTCCCAGCGGGTCGACGGCCTGCTCGTCGACCATCTCGACACCGACCTGCGCTTCGACGACGGGGAACCGACCGGCGGCGAGATCGCCGTGGCGCTGGCCGCCGTCCAGCTGCTGCTGATGGCCAGCGATCCGGTGGGGACCGGTGAGCGGGCCCGGGTGTCGGCCCGCTGCGGTCCGGACGGACTCGACCTGCTGCTGTCCGTCCAGCCGAGCCGGCACGAACCACCGGCGGACGCGGCGCGCGCCGGCCGGCTGCGCCCGCTCGCCGACCTGATCGGCGCCGAGCTGCGGCATGATCCCGACACCGGCGCGTGGAAGGCCGCACTGACTCTCGAACGCCCCCGGGCCGCCGAGCCCGCGGCCGGGATCCCGCCGCCCGCGGTTCGCTAGGTCCCGGCGACGAACTCGGGCGGGCTGTCGAGCACCTCTCGCACCTTCGTCAGCAGCACCTGCTCGGAGAACGGCTTGCCCAGCAGGGTGACGTCGGGGTCGAGGGTACCGTTGTGCGCGAGCACCGGGTAGGCGTACCCGGACATGTACAGCACCCGGATGCCGGGCCGCTGCCGCTGGATCCGTTCCGCCACGGTCCGGCCGAGCACCTGCGGCATAACCACATCCGTGAGCAGCAGATGGATCTCCGCGGCATGACTGCCGGCGAGCTCGGTCGCGTGGTGGCCGTCGGCCGCGGCGAGGACCCGGTACCCGTTGCGCGCCAGCAGCCGTCGGGTGACCTCCCGCATCGCCCGCTCGTCCTCGACGACGAGGATCGTCTCGGTCCCCGTGAGGACCCGGACGTCGGTTGCCGGCTCGGGCAGGACGGCGACGCTGTCGACCGCCGGCAGCAGGACGCTCACCGTCGTGCCGAGGCCCACGTCGGAGTAGATCTCGGCGTGGCCGCCGGCCTGGGTGATGATGCCGTAGACGGTGGCGAGCCCCAGGCCGGAGCCTTCCCCCTTTGCCTTCGTGGTGAAGAACGGCTCGAAGGCGCGGCTGAGCGTCTCCGCGGTCATGCCCGAGCCGCTGTCACTGATGCGCAGGCTGACGTGCCGCCCGGCCTTCAGTCCCGGCCGTTCCGCGGCGAACTCGTCGTGGATCACGATGTTCGAGGTCTCGATGGTCAGCTTTCCGCCGCCCGGCATCGCGTCCCGGGCGTTCACGGCCAGGTTGACCAGGACCTGCTCGACCTGCCCGGCATCCGCGAAGACCGGCCAGGGATCGGTGTACTGCTGGGCGATCAGCTCGACGTGCTCCCCGAGGGTGCGCCGCAGCATCGCCTCGATGTCGCGGACGACCTCGGCGAGGTTGAGCACCCGCGGCTGGACGACCTCGCGGCGGCCGAAGGCGAGCAGCTGGTGGGTGAGCTGGGTGGCCCGTTCGGCGGCGCGCTGCACCTGCTCGATGTCCTGGCGGGCCGGCTCCCACACGCCGCCGTCACGCTCGGCGGCGTTGGCCACCACCTCGGCGACGAACGCGGTGTAGTTGATGATCACGCCGAGCAGGTTGTTGAAGTCGTGCGCGACGCCGCCGGCGAGCTGCCCGAGACTCTCCAGCCGTTGCGACTGGTGCAGCTGCGCCTCGATCCGCTTGCGCTCCGCCTGCGCGCGTAGCCGTTCCCGTTCCGCCTGCGCCTCCAACCGCTCCGTGACGTCCCGGATCGCCGCCGAGACGAGCAGCCCGTCCTCGGTTTCGAGCGCCGACAGCGAGATCTCCGCCGGGAACTCGCTGCCGTCCCGGCGGCGGGCGGCAAGCTGCATCTGGGCGCCCATCGGCCGCGGCTGCGGGTCGGCGAAGTACCGGGTGCGATGCTTCGGATGGTTGATCCGGGCCGCCTCCGGAACGAGGATCTCCACCGGCTGGCCGACCAGCTCATCCCGGCCGTAGCCGAACAGCCGCTCGGCCTGGCTGTTCACCAGCGAGATCCGGCCGTCCGCGAGGACGCCGACGATCGCGTCCGGCGCCGACTCCAGCAGGCCGCGGAACTTCGCCTCCGCCCGCTTGCGGTCGGTGACGTCCCGAACGGCGGCCGTGACGAGCAGCCCGTCGCCCGTCTCGATCGCCGCCAGCGAGATCTCCGCCGGGAACTCGCTGCCGTTGCGGCGGCGGCCCGCCAGCTCCATGCCGGCACCCATCGGCCGCGGCTGCGGATTCTGCAGGTAGGACCGGCGGTGCCGGGGGTGCAGGGCGCGCGCCGACTCGGGAATGAGGATCTCGACGGGTTCTCCGAGCAGCTCGTCCCGCGTGTACCCGAACAGGCGCTCGGCCTGCGCGTTGACCAGGGCGATCCGGCCATCCGCGCGGACGCCGACGATCGCGTCCGGCGCCGCGTCCAGCAGGCCGCTCGCCAGGGAACTTCTGCTGTGATCCAGATGAACCACCCCACGGGGTGAACGTCGCGCTACAGAAGGACAGATCGTAACGCTGAGGGGACCGCTTCATCATCAGCGTGCCGGATGGCCGTCCAGTCGCCGCCCGAACGGGCAGCTACGCCCGCAGATCTCCCGGAACCGCGCCGAACTGGTCCGTCTGCTCGGTCTGGTCCGTCTGCTCGACCTGTTCCGTCTGCTCGACCTGCTCAGCCGGGGCCGATCCCGGCGCGGACGGCGGCACCAGCACGGCGGCCGACGACTCGTCACCAGCCTGCGCCGCGCCCCCGGCCAGGGCCCCATCCCCGGACCGGGACGCGGCCCTGGCCGGGCTGCCGGCCGTGGCCCACTGGTCAGTACGGTCCGGGGTCAGGACGGGCGCCGGAATCGGCCCGTGCGCGCCATCACGGCCGATGATGCCCAGGTCCGCCAGCACCGCCTCGGCCGCTCGCCGGCCGGAGTACAGCGCGCCCTGGATCGAACTGGTGTCGCGGTGGTCGCCGCACACGTAGACGCCGGACGCGGTGCGCACCGATCGCCGGAACACGTGCGGGCTCGTCATCGCGGGCAGCGCCCGCGCCACCGGGTAGCGGGCGACCAGCTGCCAGTCATCGGTATCGGTGCCGTACAGAACCCCGAGATGGGCGCGCACCGCCCGCTCGTCCGGCCGCCCGCCGACCCGCGGGCCGACCTCGGCGGCCGGCGCGGACTCGCCGTCACCCCCGGAGGGCACGTCCTCGGGCACGCCGAGGACGGACGCGGAGATCAGCGCGGTCCCCGGTGGCGCGTAGGACGGCGCCACCTCGCTGACCACGACCGTGTTGACCACCGGACCGGACCGTTTCGCCCGCGCCGGCCAGCGCGGGTCGACCGATCCCTCCACGACGAGCACGCCGCGCCGCAGCGGCGACCGCGCCGCCCGGAAGTAGTAGGTCGTCACCCCGTGCCAGGTGGGTTCGGTGATTCCCGGCACCAGTCGCGCGGCCGTCGTCCCGTCCGTCGCGACGATCACCACCTTCGCCCGCAACGACTCGCCGTCCCGGGACCGGACGCCGCCGGCGGTGACGATGTCGGCGGGACATCCCAGCCGGATCGTCCCGGGCCGCAGCCGGGCCGCGAGCTGGCGGGGCAGCGCGGCCATCCCCTCCGCCGGCAGCACCGGCGACCGCGCCGCGAAGCTGCGCAGAAGCAGATGGAAGAACCTCGACGAGGTGCTGAGCTCCTCCTCCAGGAACATCCCGCGCAGCAGCGGAGCGATCACCCCGTCGACGGCGTGATCGGACAGACCGCGAGCCCGCAGTTCCGCGCGGGTGCTCCGCTCGGGCCCGGCGAGCAACGCCGCCGGTTTGGTCAGGCTGTCGCGGGCGGTGAGCCGGACGAGCCGGGCCAGGTCGCCGAGGCGCAGCGCCCGCCCGGGCACCAACCCGGCCAACGCGCCCGTGCCGCCGATCGGATCACCCAGCAGCACCGACCGGACGCCGTCCCGCAGCACCAGCCCACGCACGAACGGCCGCGGCCGTAGCGCCGGCAGGTCGATCTGCCGCCTCACCTCCGGGTAGGACGGCAGCAGCACCTGGAAGCCTCGGTCGAGACGGAACCCGTCGATCTCGTCGGTGCGCACCCGGCCGCCGACGTCGTCCGACGCCTCCCAGACCACCACCTCGAGGCCCTGGTCGGCGAGCAGGGTGGCGGCCGCCAGCCCCGCGAGCCCTGCGCCCACGATTGCCACATCGGCCGTCTGCATGGCCACCGTCCCGTGTTCGTGCGTCCGCCGCGTTCGCCGCGTGCACCGCCTGCGCGGCTCCTGCCGCCGGTGCTCCGCGTGCCTCCCGCGCTGCCGTCACCGCACTTCGTACCCCAACCGACTGACACATCCCGCCAGGAGCGCGCCGCCATCCCCGGGCCGGCGGCCGCGCCGTCGGTACCAGGGACTATCTCTGCGACCGCTCGTCAGCAGGCCGGGCCGGGGCGGGAACGCTCGGCGGCGAGGGAACGCCCGGCAGCGGGGGCGTGCTGCCGCGGGAGGCCGGTATGCCGGCGGGCCGCGGACCGGGGCCGTCCCCGCCGCGTGCCGCTGGCAGTGTGGTCCCGGGCCGGTCCGCGCAGCGCGCGGCCCACCAGCGGTTGGCCTGGTCCAGCAGCAGGATCGAGCTGACGACGAGCGACGAGCCGACCAGGCCGTCGAGCCAGTAGTGGTTGGCGGTGACGACCACGACGGTGATCGTCAGCACCGGGTGCAGCACGGCGAGCCACCGAGCCCGGTGGCGCAGGATCGTGATGATCGCCCAGGCCTCGATCAGTGACCAGCCGACGTGCAGGCTCGGCATCGCGGCGTATTCGTTGGCGATCCCACCACTGCCCTCCCCATAGGGGGACGGACCGTAGCGGTCGCCGGTGTCGACGAGCGAGACGTGCAGGACGGACGGCAGGAAGCGGGGCGGCGCGAGCGGGCACAGCAGATGGATGACCAGCGCGACACCGGTCGTCATGATCAGAACATTGCGCACCCGGGTCCAGTGCCGACGGTGCCGAACAAACACCCAGAGCAGCAGGACGATGACCGAAGGAAAGTGGACGAGGATGTAGAACCAGTCCGCGGACCGGATCAGGAACTCGCTGTGCAGCGCGAGGCGCTGGACCGATGCCTCGTTCGGCAGGCGCAGGAACCGTTCGAGCTGCCAGACGCGCTTCGCGTTGGCCAGGGCCGCCGGCTCCCGGCCCGCGGCAAGGTGCCGGCTGAAGCTGTAGGTCCCGTAGAGCACCGCGATGAGGAGCAACTGGCTGACCGCGTACGCCACGGCGCCCACGACTGCCCGCGAACCGGCGAATGCCCGCGAACCGGCGAACGGGCGCGAACCGGCGAACCGGCCGGTCGCGGCGGCGGATCCGGGCTCGACCCCGCCGGCTTCGCCCCGCCGCGCGGCGGAGCCGCCGGGCGGTGACTCGTCGAGCGCGCCGAGGGCATGACGCCCCAGCGGCGAATACACCGCGCCACGACGATCAGCCGAGTCCCTGCACCCGACCTGGGCCATCCCACCCCTCCCGCCTGACGATCCGCACCGCGCGTCCGGTCGACACGGCCCAACTACAACGAACACTGCCAACCCACCAGAATTCCGATCAGACCCGGATTTCCGTCGGGTCAGCGGACACGGCGGTGAGGCGACCCAGGCCACCGTCCCGAGGCGGGACATCCGCCCCTCCGGAACGCCCACCGGACATGTCCACGCCACGAATATGTGGTGTGGACATCCGGACCATGAACGGATGGTCCACTGACAACCCGATCAGGTCACACTGCCAACACAACAAACACGGCGAAGCATGGCAGCCAGGACAGATTACGCCCACCGCCACGCCGAGCGGCGCCGCGAAAGCGACAAACAGGACCACACCCCGCCACGGCCCCCGGCCGACCGCGGTCACGGCTGCCCGGTGCCGACGAAGGCTTCACCCGCGGCGGCGGCGCCCGCGGCAGACGTGACACCGTTCGGGCCCGGCCGCGGTCGAACGAGAGGATGACGGATGGACGAGCGCAGTCGCGGGGTCGCAGTCGTGACCGGTGGTGGGCGTGGCATCGGTGCGGCCTGCGCTGTCGCGCTCGCGCGCCGTGGCTGGGACGTCTGCCTCGGGTACCGGACCGACGCGGGGGCGGCCGACGAAACCGCGCATCGATGTCGGAGCCTGGGTGCCGCAGCGACGACCGTGCGTGGCGATCTGGCGCTGCCGACCGCGGTGCCGGAACTCTTCGCCGCGGCGGACCGGCTGGGCGCGGTCACGGTGCTGGTCAACAACGCCGGAGTCGTCGCCCCCTCGGCGCGGGTGGACGAGATCGACGCGGAGCGGCTGCACCGCATGTTGTCCGTCAACGTCGTCGCCGCGTTCCTGTGCGCGGGGGCGGCGGTGCGGCGGATGTCGAGCCGCCATGGCGGGGGCGGCGGTTCGATCGTGAACGTCTCGTCCGCGGCCGCGCGGATCGGCAGCCCAGGTGTGTACGTCGACTACGCGGCGAGCAAGGGCGCGCTGGACACCCTGACGATCGGCCTCGCCAAGGAGGTGGCGGCGGAGGGTGTTCGCGTCAACGGGGTGCGCCCTGGATTCGTCGACACCGAGATCCACGCGAGCGGGGGCGACCCGGACCGGGCCCGGCGGATGGCCGAGGTCATACCGGTCGGCAGGCCAGGCCGAGCGGACGAGGTCGCGGCCGCGGTCGCCTGGCTCTGCGGCAGCGAGGCGTCGTACGTGACAGGAGCAACCCTCGATGTGACCGGGGGCCGCTAGACGGGCTCGGCGCGGCTGGTCAGCGCTGGTCAGCGCTGGCGGTGCGGGCGCAGGATCACCGTGGCGTCCGGATGCCGACGGGTGTAGCGCACGGCGGCGCGACGGCTGGAACCCGCCGCCCACTCCAGGGTCCACTCGACGCCGACAAGATCGAGCAACGAGCGCAGCCGGTGCTCCAGCTCGTCCCGGGTCTCCTGCTCGGCGACCCGGGCGGCGCACACGACCGTCTCGACGCCGAAGGCGCAGTACACCCCGGCCGTCCATCGAGCCCACCGGGACCATCGGTCCATCGTCGCGATCAGCACGAGCCGGGCGCCCAGACGCGCGGCGAGGTCGGCCGCCAGCAACACGTCCGCCATGTCTGCCAGTTCGCCGACCCGTAGGCCGACCACCACGTGGCGGTCGCTCCGCACCAGTCGGTGAGTTTTCGTAGGCTCCGCCCGTTCCACGTTTCCTCCCGCGATGCTTTCCCAGTGCCGACCGCCCGTCGGTGTGCACGGGATTGTCTCGCTTCACGGCCTGCGATGTCGGGGTATCCGGCAGGTCATCCGTACCCCCTCGATCCACAGATCACCTGTTCGGGATCGCGATTGGGGGTGGACCGGACCCGATGATCCGCGAATACACCAAACGGCAGGTTCCGCTCCGCTCGTCAGCCGCTCACCGTTCCTGGTTGATTGTGGCGGTCCGCGCCGGAAAGGGGAAGGCCCCGCGGGCATCCGGCGCTCTGGAGTGTCGCCACCAGCGGGTGACGCCGACCAGGCATGACCCAGCAGACCCGGGCGTTTACCTCCGGTGTTTCGGTTACGCGTGGGTAAGGTCACCCGTCACTCTCGGGCACAAGGAAGCCGGTTAGCGGGAGCCCCGGGGATCGGTTCGATACCGCCGCCAAACATCGATCCCATCCCCGGAATCTGACGCCGACGTCCGAATACCGTGCGATCGCCTGACCGTCGACCGCATCCTTGGCCGTCCAGAACAGCGCCGTTCACCCAGCCCGCCGTTTTGTCCCGGCTCCGGTCAGGTGACCGCGACGCCGGTCAGGCCGGGCACCCGGCCGACGGGCGGCCTCGGCCGGGCCCTTCGCCGGCCGGCGCGGGCGGCACCGTCCACGAACGCCTGTCATCCCGCAGGCAACCGCTGCCTACCAGCGCGGATACGCCGTCGCACCGACCACCGTCCGCCTCCGGAGGACCGGCTCCCGGCGGCGGACGACCTCGCCGCCGGCGGCTGCCGCGGACTCCGGCGACACAAGCGGCGAGCCGGTGCTCCGCCGAGTCGGGGCGGGTGTCCCGGCGCCGTCGTGAACACCGATTCACCCGGGGTGAACGGGACCTGTCTCCTATTACCGGAAGGTGGTCCTTCGACGGCACCGAAGGTGTGGGGCGAGCGGTCTCCTGCCACCCGGCGGCCCGGCCCGGTGTCGCCGAACGGTGGTTAAGACAATGCGTCGGTCCGGCGCGGTTCGCACTCGCCCGGTACTGACCCGCGACCGAGCTCGGGCGAGCCCGGTCGCGACCACGGTGGGATTTCAGCCGGGTCGCGCGATTACGACATCCCGCGGACCGGCCGGTCCATATAGCGGCCACCGTCCGTATACGACGCGGGCAGAGCGGGAAATCTGCCGCGGGCCTTGCCCAAGGGTGCCCGGCGTCTTCGAGGAAACGATCCGGCCTGGTCCGCCGCCGGCGACCGGGAGCTCAGGTCTCCACCTGCATCAGTTCGGCCGCGAAGGAATCCAGGAAGGCCGGCCAGCCATCCGGGGTCGCCACCGGGTAGATCACGAACTTGCTCACCCCGGCGGCGATGTACGCCGCGATCGAAGCTCGGGCCGCCTCCCAGCCGACGGGGATCAGCGCCGCCGGATCGGCGTCCGGGTTACGTTGCCGCGTCGCCGCGAGGCGTTCGGCGGAGGGCGCGTCGAAGGCGATCGGCAGACTCAGGCCGTAGTGATCGTCATCGATCTGACGCCGCGCGTCCGCAGCGGACCGGCGGATCTCGGCGATACCGGCGGCGGCCTGCTCGGGGCTGACCAGGCTGGCGAGCCAGCCGTCACCGAAACGGCCGATCCGGCGCAGGGCCGCCGGCGCGGCACCGCCGAGCCAGATGTCCAGCGGCCGCTCCGGACGCGGACCGATCCCGATGTCGGTGAAGTCGAAGAACTCGCCGCGGAAGGTCACCGTCGGCTCGCTCAGCAGCCGGCGCAGCACCTCGAGGGCCTCGTCGAAGACCGCGCCGCGCCGGCCCGCGGGCACCGGGTACGCCGCCCGGTCACCGGGCCGCGCCGGGCCCAGCCCCAGCACCGGCAGCACCCGGCGCGGACCGAGCAGCGCCAGCGAGGCGAGCTGCTTGGCGAGCAGCACCGGGTTACGGCCGGGCAGCACCGCCACCCCGGTACCGATCTTCAGGTTGCTGGTGCGGCCCAGGGCATAGGCCAGCCCGGCGAGCGGATCCACCGCGGGCGAGGACAGATGCTCGGACAGCCACAGGGAGTCGATCTCACGCTTCTCCAGCTGATCGACCAGCGCGGCGAAGCCTGTCGGCGGCACGCCACCGAAGCCGATCCCGATGCGGACCTTCATCGGACCTCCGTCCGCTCCTGGCCAGGCGGCCGACGCCCCGACGCGTTCCCTCCAGTGTGCGCCGATTCTGCGAGGTGCGTCACTTTTGCGAGTGACAACCAGTCCTGTCCAGCAGGTCAGCCCGCGCTCGCGCCCGCCGGCGTCGCGGCGAGGTCGGATCGCAGGTCGTCGACGATCCGACGCAGCAGTGGTTCGCGCAGGACGACTCGGTGGTCGCCGGGGATCCGCCGGATCGTGGCGGGACCGGTGAGCACGCCACGCCACGCCTCGATCTCGTCGTGGTCGTCCGCGAGCCAGACCGCCGCGGGACCGTCGTAGGTGTGCGGGCGGTAGGTCATGGTCAGGATGCGACCCTGGTTGTGGAAGGTCTCGTAACGATGCGTCCCCCGGAACCGGACCAGGCCGGCGAGCGGCAGCTCGACGAGCTGCCGGAGCCGGTCGGCCAGCACCCGCGGGCTCAGCAACGGCCCGTCGCCGGCGGCGAGCGGCCCTCGGCCGTCGCGGTCGGGACGGTCGGCCGGCCGATCCGGGTGCGGGCCTTCCAACTGGCTGGTCGGGATGATCGCCCCGGACCGCGTCAGCCGCGCGGTGCCGGGCAGGTAGGTGTCGACGAGGGCGAGCAGCGCGACCTCGTGCCCGGCCCGGCGCAGCAGCCGGGCCACCTCCAGGGCGATCAGGCCGCCGAAGGAGTGTCCGAACAGCAGGTAGGGGCCGGCCGGCTGGAGCAGCCGGATCTCGCCCACGTGCCGGCGGGCCGCGGCCGACACCGACCAGTCGGGAAGGCCCCGGCGCTCCAGCGCGTGGGCCTGCAGCCCGTAGACGCGCCGTTGCCCGGCGAAGTGGCGGGCGAACGGCAGCAGGGCGATGGCGGGTGCCCCGGCCTCCGGGAAGCAGAACAGCGGCGCGCCGGCGCCGTCCGCGACCAGCGGCACCACGGTGGGATGCCGGTCGGCCTCGCCCTGCTGGGACGCCAACAGCTCGGCGAGCCCGGCCGGCGTGCGGGCCGCGACGATGTCCGCCGCGGGCACGCGGATCCCGAACTCGTCGCGCAGCACGCCCGCCAGCTCGGCCGCCGCCGTCTCGCCGCCGGCACGCCCGACGAGGTCGTCCTGCGGGCCTTTCGGCGCCGCCCCGAGCACCCGGGTCCACAGCAGCATCGCCGCCGTCTCGTAGGGGTCGTCGCACGCGACACCCGCCGCGAGGGCCGCTGGCTCGACCGACGGATGCTCTCCGGGCGCGGCCGGCGCGGTGTCCTGGGCCGCAGTGGCCACGGACGCGGGGACCGGGTCGTCACCGTCGACCGAACCAGAATCGGGCAGCCGACCGACCGAAGACGCACCCAACAACACCATCACCTCATATGACTATGCGAAGGCCCACATTCAACACCAGGTACTGACTAGTCCGACGGGGCCGTGGCGGCCAGCCAGATGTCGTCACCGCCCGCCTCCCCCGAGAGACCGGCCCGGATCGGCGATCGCCGACGGTCCGCCGACGCAGGTTGCCGGCCCCGAATAGGGGCAGCGGGCAGAACCTGCCCGCCAGCCATTGACGCGGCGGCAAGTGCCGCTCACCGTATGGACATGGGTGATGTGGGCAAACCGGAGCGGATCGTCGAGGACGAGCCGATCAGCTTTCCCGACGCCGAGCCGTTCACCATTCCGGCGCCGGTTCCCTCCGCGCCAACCCCGGAACCGGTGCCGGTGCCGGGGTGAGTCTGCTCGGCTGGCGCCAGTGGGCGGTCGACCGCGAGGGCCTGTTGCGGCCCGCCTGGACGCCCTGGTCGCCGTTCCCGCCGGGCATGCTGCTGTGGCGCCCCGACGGGATCACCCAGGCACACTGCCTGCGCACGGCCCGACCGGATCCGGGCGCGCCCACCGGCCCGCCGACCGCGAGCCACGATCGGGTGCCGGGTGAGCACTGCCTGTGCGGCCTGTACGCCTGGCGGACCCCGGACATCCTCGCGGCGGCCAGACTCCCACGCTGGTCATCCTTGCCCTGCGTAGTCGGCGTCGTAAGGCTGGGTGGCCGGATCATCATCGGCGCCCGCGGTTATCGAGCGGAACGCGGTTATCCGGTCGCGATCCTGGACCGCGACGGCGTCGTCGCCAGCGAGTACACCGTAGCGAGATATCGCACTTTTCGCGCCCTTGCCGCCGAGTGGACGCCGCCCGCCGCCGAGCCGCAGGGCGACCCCCCGACCACCGGATAAAGCCGCTCCGACCATGGCATAAGGGTCCAGACGGCCGCGGGGCAGGACGTCCGCGCCCGGAAAACGGGTATCAGGACTGGGATCACGTCGACAACGCCGGTCACTCTTCGCATTAAGCGCGGTCAAAATTGTGGGGGTCCGAGCGTCGACTGCGGATATCGTCACGAATGTTCCGTTTCTTCGGCCTCAGGGCGACTCCGGGCCAGGATCACGAGGCGCGAGGGGGGGACCGTCGTGACCAGCTCCGAGCAGGACCGGACCGGCCCCGAGCACGGCGCCGCGAAGGGGGTCGACGCACGCGGCCGGCCGGGTCGGATCGGGGAACGGAGCCTGCCGACGGCAGCTCCCGGCGGCCGGTTCCCGGGGCGTCTGCCGGTCGTGCCCGTCGTGATCCTCGGCTATCTGGGCATCTCCCTCTGGATCTTCCGGGTGGGCTGGCGGCATCCCGGCGAGATCACCTACGGCGGGAACGACGCCTACCTGTTCTCCTGGTTCCTGCGCTGGACGCCGCACGCCGTCGCGCACGGCCTCGACCCGTTCGTCACCCACAGCATCAACGTCCCTGGCGGCGCGAACCTGCTGTGGAGCACTCCGGTGCCGCTGCTCGGCCTGCTCGCCGCTCCGATCACCCTGCTCGGCGGGCCGGTGACCGCCCTGCTGGTGCTGTTGACGCTCGCGCCGGTGATCAGCGGCCTGGCGATGTTCTGCGCCCTGCGGCGATGGGTCCGGGACGGACCGGCAGCGCTGGCCGGCCTGCTCTACGGTTTCGGGCCCTACCTGATCGGTAGCTCCTACGGCCACCTGCACCTCGCGTTCGCACCGTTCCCACCGGTGTTGCTGCTCCTGCTCGACGACCTGGTCGTCCGGGGACGGTCGCGGGTCCGCACGGGCATCCTGCTGGGGCTGGCGGTCGCCGGCCAGGCACTCGTCGGGGAGGAGATCCTCGCGACGTCGGCGCTGACAGCGGCGCTCGGCCTCGGTGTTCTCGCTGCCCGCCAGCGCGCCCGGGTGCGCGGGCGGCTGGCTCCGACGCTGCGCGGGCTGGGGATCGCGGCGCTGGTCGCGGTGGTGCTGCTCGCGTGGCCGCTGGGCGCGCAGTTCCTCGGCGACCAGCGCGTGCACGGCTCGATTCAGCCGTCCGGCATCGCCGTGAGCGACCTGGGTACGTTCCTCACCCCCTCGCCCCTACAGAAGATCGCTCCGATCGCCGCGCTGCGGCACAGCCTGGGCTTCTCCGGCAACGCCGTGGAGGTGGGCGGCTACCTGGGCCTCCCGCTGGTCCTGCTGGCGGTCGGGGCGGCGATCGGCGCACGCCGCGACCCGTTGGTGCGGGTGCTCGCCCCCGTCGGCCTGACGATGGCGGTGCTCTCCCTCGGCGATCACCTGCACGTCGACGGCCGGGTCACCTCGATTCCGCTGCCCTGGCTCGTGGGCGAGCACCTTCCGGTGCTGCGCAACGCCCTGCCCTCCCGGTTCGCGCTGTACGTGATGCTGTGCGCCGCCGCCGTCACGGCCGTCGGCCTGGACCGGCTCGCCGACCGCTGGTCCGCCGGCCGCCGCGTCTCGATGCCGCCGCCGGGCAGCACCTTCCCGGACCTCGACCTGCCGCGACCGGCCGACCTCGACCGCGACCGGGCGGCAACCTCGGAATCCACGCCGGCCGCGGTGACGGGTCCGGCCACGCGGCTGACTCTGGTGGCGGTGGCGCTGCTGACGGCGGGGGCGGTGGCCGCGCTGGTGCCCGCACCGTTGCTCACCACGCCGGCGCGGACACCCGCGTTCTTCACCGGCGTCGGCGTTCGCCGCCTCCCCGCACACGCGACCGCGCTGGTGGTCCCGTATCCGCATCCGCAGCGGGCGGAGGCGATGCTCTGGCAGGCGCAGGCGGGCTTCCGGTTCGTCATGCCGGGCTGCTACTGCACCGTTCCCGGGCCGGGCGGGCGAGCGTCGTTCCACGGGCCGGGGGATGCGCTGACCAGCGCGCTGATCGACGTCGACAACGGGATGATGTCCGGGCACGCTGCGGCCGACTCGCCGCGGGTCCGGGCCGCGTACGCGCGGCTGGCCCCGGACGCCGTCGTGCTCGGGCCGGCGCGCCGGCCCGGCGAGCTGCGGGCGCTGTTGCGCAGCCTGGTCGGCCAACCGTCGCAGCGCGTCGACGGTGTCGACCTGTGGCTGCCCGCCCACTGATCCGCCACCCCGTCGGGATGTCGTTCACCGGACATGGCCCGCGGCGGAGAGAAACAGTCACCCGGGTCGGGTACGCGGGAAGCTCATCGTAGGCGCGGATCGTCTGCCCGGCCGAGAACCCGCCGAGCCCGTCCCACGACGATTCCCGGCCTTCCGCGACCATGGTCGCTGCTGATCACAGCTCCAGAGCGGAGGACGCAGGGTGTCGACGGAGCAGACAGGCGCCCGCCGTCCGCCGCGGCTGACCCGCGGGCAACGAGTCTCCGTCGCCGCCGTGGTGGTGCTCGCCGTCGCCGTGGCGGGTGCGCTCGTCCTCGCTGCCGGCACCGCGGAAACCCGGAGCATCTGGGACACCTCGTCCGCCAGGGCCTGGCCACCGTCCGCCGGCCACACGAGCTGCACGTCCGTGCAGATCTACAGTGGCAATGACGAGTCGCCCTACAACCGTGTCGCCGATGTGCTCCGCAGGCGGCTGGCCGCCGCGCCGGAGCACTTCACCGTGTACGTCAAGGAAACGAGCGGCTCCACCGACAACATCTACCACCTCGACGGGCCCGATCCGTCCCGCTGCGCGCTGGCGATCGCCCAGCTCAACACCACCGTCGACGCCACGATGGGGGTGAACCAGTTCAGCCCGGGCAACGGCGGGCACGCGGTCACCAACCTGGCCACCCTCGGGCCGGTGCACCAGGACCTGCTGCACGTGATCGTGCGGGACCGGCCGCTGGACCCGGGCGACAGGCCCGTGAACCGCCTGGCCGACCTGTGCGACCGCACGGTGGCCGCGGGCGAACCGGACTCGGGGACCCGGCAGATCGGGGACGTCCTGCTCCGCGTGGGACTGCCGCGCTGCTCCCCCAGCATCAACGGCTCGGGCCTCAACGAGGGGCTGCGGGCCCTCGTCACCGGCAAGGTCGACGCGGTCATCTGGGCCGGCGCCCCGGCGACCGCGCAGATCCACGCGATGATCGTCGCCGGCGCCCGGCTGCGCATGCTCGACCTGTCCGACCAGCTCGCGGCGATCACTCAGGACTGGAACACGTTCTACGGCGGTCGCAGCCGCTACTTCCCCGGGGCCGTGTTCGGCCTGGGCAGCCTCGACCACAACGACTATCCGGGCATCCGGGCAGTGCGCACCATCACGATCCCGAACGCCCTGATCGCCCGCACCGACACGGATCCGGCCCTTGTCCGCCGGGCGACCGCCGAGCTCTACCGGAACCAGGGCGAGTACATTACCGATTTGTGGGGTACAAACCCGGCTCATCATAAGATTCCGGACGCATTGTCGATTTACGAAGGCCCGCTTTTCTGTTACATACCGCTTCATCGGGCCGCAGAGGACTACTACCGCGAGCGGTTCGGGCGGGTGCCACGCTGCGGTGCGAACTGACGTGACGTCATGGCATCACGCCAGGCCGGGCCGCCGCGGGTCCCGCCGGTGGAATCTCGGGTGAAGGACGCGCATGCTACGACCACTCACCGATACCGACCCCACGGTGATCGGGCCGTATCGACTGCACCACCGGATCGGCAGCGGTGGCATGGGCGTCGTCTACCTCGGCTACGGCGCTGACGATCAACCGGTCGCCGTGAAGGTGCCGCACGAGTCGTTCGCCACCAGCCTCGAGTTCCGGGGCCGGTTCCGCGCGGAGGTCGCCGCCGCCCGCCGGGTGCGGGCACCGTCGGTCGCCCGGGTGATCGACTCCGACGTGGACTGCCCGCGGCCGTGGCTGGCGACCGAATACGTCGAGGGACCCACCCTGCACGCGGCCGCGCTGGCGGCGACCGGCCCGCTCACCGGCCGGTCGCTCGACGGGCTCGCCATCGGTCTCGCCGACGCGCTCACCGCGATCCACGCGCTGGGCGTCGTGCACCGCGATCTGAAACCCGCCAACGTCGTGCTGTCCTGGCAGGGGCCGAAGGTCATCGACTTCGGAGTCGCCCGCTCGACCGACTACAGCGGGTACACGCAGGCCGGGGAACTGGTCGGCACGGTCGCCTGGATGTCCCCCGAGCAGCTCGGCGGCGAGGTCGCCGGCCCCGCCTCCGACGTGTTCGCCTGGGCCTGCTGCGTCGTGTACGCCGCAACCGGGCGGCGTCCCTTCGCCGGGGAGTCGCAGGAGGTCGTCGCGCTGCGGATCACCACCGCCGAACCGGACCTGGACGGCGTCCCCGCCCACCTGCTCGACGTGGTCTGCCAGGGCCTGGCGAAGCGTCCGACGCACCGCCCCACCGCCGCCGAGCTCCTCGCGCTGCTGACCGCGCAGCCGCAGGACCACTCAGGCCCCGGCCGCACCGACCCCACGCCAACGGCCAACCCCACCTCGCCGGCCAACCCCACCTCGGCTGGCGGCACCGACGGGCAGTCCCCCGACGACGACCGAACACGGCTCACGGGACGCCCACCCCTGGAACCGCCTGCGCCACCGGCACCGCTCCCGACACCGACACCGGCCTCGCCGCTGACATCGCCGCTGACATCGCTGCCCAGGGACGAGGACGCGAGCGGTGGAACCCGACCAGCGCCACCGCGACCCGCCGGACTGGTCACGGCCGGCCTGGTCCTGGGACTGGTCACGATCGGGCTGCTCGGGGCCGGCGGGGTCTGGGCCGCGGGGACCGGGCACGCCCCACCGGTGACGGCCCCCCCCGCGGGCGGGGGGCGCGGCCCCCGCGGCGCCCCACAGCTGTTGACCCGCCCCCCCGCGCCCCGCGGCGGGGGG
>NZ_JALKFX010000108.1:16944-29407 GCF_023243045.1 Frankia sp. AgB32 | reverse complement strand
GGGGGGGGGGGGGGGGGGGGGGGGGGGGGCGGGGGGGGGGGGGGGGGGGGGGGCCGGGGGGGGGGGGGGGGGCGCCCGGGCCGCCGCCCGGGGGGGCGCCCCCCCCGGGGGCCCCGCCACCGACCAGAGCAGCAGTCGCCGCCGTGAGAGCGGCGAATCCTGGAACACACCCATGTCGCACAGCTCCCGTGTCAAACCCGGCAGGTCGCCAGCCAGCGACGGCCGATTCGATACCGGATCGGCCGGAACTATGTCGAAGGCACCCCCGTGCACCTAAACGCCGATATCGTAAAACAATACGCCGGGATTACGCGGCTCACTGACCGGATCCCACAAACGGGCGTTCTGGCAATGACATGCCAGCGCCGAGCGGATGTGCATCGAGTCGCGACCTGGAGTGGCGCCCGCTGGCGCTGGTCGCGACCGGCGCGCGAGGCCCGTCAGCCAGCGCCGGCCGGTCCGGCGTGCACCGTCCGCGGCGCGCGGATCCCGGCCGGGGCAACGGACCCGCCCACCCGCCGGCCGCGCCGCACTCGGCCGGCGCCGGGCGGCAACACCTCGGGTTTTCCGCGGGCGGATACGCCTGACAGGCATGCCGAGAACGACCCGAACCCGACAGGACGCCTCCGCGGGAGGGATACGCGGGCATCATCGCCACCGGGCACACCGCGCCGCGGATCGGAGGATCGACGCCGGACCAGGCACGACGGAACCTGGCACCGGACCCGCAATTGCTCGGAGGACAGATCCGGGCGAATGTCGTCTGTTAACATAAACAGCCCGCACAGTCCATCGATGCGCCGATGATCACCTATCCGTCGAAATCGATCCTTGACGTCGCGCACCGCCGCAGGAGGACCGTCCATGGCCCGGCCAGCCGCTTCCGCGGCACCCCGTCCAGGCACGTCGTCACCGCCCCCGCCCCCACCTGTCAGCCGCGCGGCGGGCGCGCCCGGGGAGGGCGACCCGCTGGTGACCCGCGGGCCCGGCGCGGGCCTTGTCCCCCACCTTCCTGGTGCGTTCGGCGCGCTGCGGGTCAGCACATCGCCGGTCGGCCGCCGGGTGCGGGTGCCGAAAACGGCGGAGCTCGTCGCCAGCCAGCTACGGCGGCGCATCATCCGCGGCGAGCTTTCCGAAGGTGACGCGCTTCCGCCGGAGCCGGCGTTGATGGCCCAGTTCGGAGTCTCGCGCCCGACGTTGCGCGAGGCGTTCCGGGTGCTCGAGGCGGAGGCGCTGATCTCGGTCCGCCGCGGCGCACATGGCGGTGCCCGCGTCCACGCGCCCAGCCCGGTGGTCGCGGCGCGGTACGCGGGGCTCGTCCTGGAGCATCGGGGCGCCACGCTGGGCGATGTTCACCAGGCGTGCGCCGTGATCGAGCCGCCGTGCGCCGCTCTGCTCGCCGAGCGCCGCGATCCGGCCGACGTCGCCGCGCTGCGGGATCTGCTCGCCGCCTGCGACGAGATCGCGGACGAGACGATGGACCTGACCGCGGCGGACCTGACCGCGGCGCAGTCCGCCTTCCACCTGGCGGTCGTGGAACTGACCGGGAACAAGTCCCTGTCGGTGCTCACCGGCATGCTCCAGCACATCGTCGAGATCACCGGTGGGCAGCCCGGCCACCCGGCCGCCCCCGCCGATCAGCCGGATCCGCTCGGCCCCGCGGAGCGCCGCCTCAAGGCCCGGGTGACCCGCCAGGTCCACGCGACGCTCATCGACCTCATCGAACTCGGCGACGTGGCCGGCGCGCAGGAGCACTGGCGGCGCCATCTCGCCGCGCCGGACCACGCGATCCCCGGCGGCCCCGCCGACCGCTGCGTGCTGGACCTGCTCGGCTGATCAGCCGGCCGCGGCGGCCTGCGCCGGCCACACGGTCCACTGCGTCACCGGCATCGCGGGCCGCCAGCCGGTGAAACGGCCGACCGCGGCCGCCCGGCTCACCGACAGGCGCACCAGGTCACCGCCCCGGCGGGCGTACCAGTCGGCCAGCACGGCCTCCGACTCCAGCGTCACCGCGTTGACGACGAGGCGGCCCTGCCCCCGCAGCGCCGACCAGCAGGCCTCCAGGACTCCCACGCCGCTCACCCCGCCGCCGACGAAGACCGCGTCCGGGGCCGGGAGCCCCGCGAGGGCCTCGGGCGCGCTGCCGACGACGACCCGCAGCGACGGGACGCCGAGCGTCGCCGCGTTGCGGCCGATCCGCTCGGCGCGGTCCGCCCGCGGCTCGATCGCGATCGCCCGGCAGGCCGGATGGGTGCGCATCCACTCGACGGCGACGCTGCCCGAGCCGGCGCCGACATCCCACAGCAGCTCGCCGGGTTCGGCACCGAGCCGGGCCAGCGTCACCGCCCGGATCTCCCGCTTCGTGATCTGCCCGTCGTGCTCGAAGGCGTCGTCGGGCAGGCCGGGGCCGCGCGGGCGGCGGGCCGCCGACGCCGCGGGCCGGCATTCGACGGCGACAATGTTGAGGTCGGACGGCGCACCGGCGCTTGCCCAGTCCGCGGCGTCGGCGCTGCGGCGGGACTCGTCCGGCGCGCCGAGCCGGTCGAGGACCGTCATCGGGCTGGTCCCGTAACCGCAGGCGACCAGCAGCTCCGCCAGGGCTGCCGGGGTGGTCCGGTCCGCGCTGAGGATCAGCAGGCGCCGGCGCGGCGCGAGGGCGAGCCGGACCCGGTCCAGCGGCCGGCCGACGACACTGACAACCTCGACGTCCTGGACCGCCCAGCCCAGCCGCGCGCAGGCCAGGGACACCGACGAGGGATGCGGCAGCACCCGGACGCAGTCGACGCCGAGCAGCCGGACGAGCGTGGCCCCGATCCCGTAGAACATCGGATCGCCGCTGGCGAGCACGCAGACCCCACCCGCCGCCCCGGCCAGCTGTGCATCGCCGCCCGGGTCCGGCGTGCCGCCAGCGCCGGCGGCTGCATCCGCGCCGGTCTCGACGCGGATGCCGTGCTCGGCCAGCAGGGCGGGCAGCGCGGGCAGCAGCGGCGAGGGCCAGCTCACCCGACGGCCGCCCACCGGGCGCCCGTCGCTGTGTTCGGGGATCAGGTCGAGCTGGCGGTGGCCGCCGAGCAGCACTCCGGCGCTGGTGAGGACCTCGCGGGCGGCCGGGGCGAGACCGTCCCAGCCGTCCGCGCCGACGCCGACGACAGTGACCCGCGCCCCGGCGGACGGCTGCGACGGGCGGGGAGATGCGGGCTGTCGTGGCGGCACAACGGGCCAGCCTAATCGCCGGGCCAGCCCAGTCGCCGGGCCAGCCCAGTCGCCGGGCCAGCCCAGTCGCGCGGACAGCGAAGCGGGGCGACCCCGTCGTGAATGCGGTCCCGCGGCGCGTGGTGGGACGCGAAGATGGGACGGTGACACTCTTCCCACCGCTCGACGTCGATCACGACGCCCCTGCCGTCCAGGTCGGCGACGTCACACTCTCCCGCGCCGCGCTGTTCGAAGCCGCCGCGGCCGTCGCCCGCCGCATCGAGGGCGCGCAGGCTGCCGCGGTGTACGCGCCGGCGTCGGCGGACACGATCGTCGCGATCCTCGGCTGCCTGCTCGCGGGCGTGCCGGCGGTGCCCGTGCCGCCGGACGCGGGGCCGCGGGAGCGGGCGCACATCCTGCGCGACTCGGGCGCCACGCTCATGCTGGGCGCCCCGCCCTGGGAGGAGCTGACGATCCCGGTGGTGGCGGTGGATCCGGCGCAGCGCGCGGCGGTGCCGAGCCGGCCTGGCGGCGGGGCAGACGGGGACGACCCCGGGACGGGACGGGCTGGCGGCGGGCGGCCGGCACTCATCCTCTACACGTCGGGTACGACCGGGGCGCCCAAGGGCGTGCTGGTGCCGGCGACGGCGATCGCCGCGGACCTGGACGCCCTCGCCGACGCCTGGGCCTGGACCGCGCAGGACACCCTCGTCCACGGCCTGCCGGTGTTCCACGTCCACGGCCTCGTGCTCGGGGTGCTCGGCGCGCTGCGGGTCGGCAGCCGGCTGGTCCACACGGTCCGCCCGACGCCCACGGCCTACGCGCAGGCCGGTGGCAGCCTGTACTTCGGCGTGCCGACGGTCTGGACGAGGGTGTGCGAGGACCCGACGAGCGCGCGGGCGCTGGCGGGCGCGCGGCTGCTGGTGTCCGGCAGCGCGCCGCTGCCGGTGCCGGTCGGCGAGCGGCTGCGGGCGCTGACCGGCGCGATGCCCGTCGAGCGCTACGGCATGACCGAGACGTTGATCACGACGAGTACCCGGGCCGACGGCGAGCGCGCGCCCGGCTGGGTGGGAACGGCGCTGCCGGGTGTCGAGACCCGCCTGGTGGACGACGAGTCCGGGGCGCCGCTGGCCCACGACGGGGCGAGCATCGGCGAGCTGCAGGTCCGCGGCGCGACCCTGTTCGACGGCTATCTGGGCCGCGCGGACGCCACCGCGGCCTCGTTCACCGCCGACGGCTGGTTCCGCACCGGCGACGCGGCGGTGATCGACGCCGCCGGGCGGCACCGGATCGTCGGGCGCCGCTCCACCGACCTGATCAAGTCCGGTGGCTACCGGATCGGCGCGGGCGAGGTGGAGGCGGCGCTGCTGGCGCATCCCGCGGTGCGGGAGGCGGCGGTTGTCGGCCTGCCCGACGCGGACCTCGGGCAGCGCATCGCCGCGTTCGTCGTCGCGCCCGAGCTTGCCGCCCCGGGACGTGCCGGGGGCGCGGCGGGCGCCGATCTGTCCGACTACGTCGCCCGGGAACTCTCCGTCCACAAGCGGCCGCGGGAGATCCACTTCGTCGCCGAGCTGCCCCGCAACGCGATCGGCAAGGTCCGCAAGGCGGACCTGCTGCCGCCACGGGCCTGATGCCGCCACGGGGCTGGTGTCGCCACGGGGCTGGTGTCGCCACGGGGCTGGTGTCGCCACGGGGCTGGTGCCACCGGTGGCCCGAGCGGCGGCGCGGCTCCCGGTCAGCCGATCAGCCGGTCGGCGGGTCGCGGCCACCGCGGCGGCGGTGAGCCGGGCCCGCCGGCGGCGGGCACCGCGTCGAGCCCCGGGCCCGTCGAGGCCAGCCGGCGGTAGAAGGCGCTGGTCGTCATCAGCTCGTCGTGGCCGCCCTGGGCGACGACCCGGCCCTGGTCGAGCGCCACGATGTGGTCCGCCGACCGCACGGTGGACATCCGGTGCGCGATCACCAGCACGGCCCGCTCGGCCGCGATGCCCCGGAGCACCCGGGTCAGGGCCCGTTCGCTGATGGTGTCGAGCTGCGAGGTCGGCTCGTCCAGCAGGAGCACCGCCGGTTGCGGCAGCAGCGCCCGCGCCACCGCGACCCGCTGCCGTTCCCCACCGGAGAGCAGCACGCCGTGGTCACCCACGGGGGTCCGCAGCCCCATCGGCAGGCGGTCGACGAGGCTCCGCAGGCCGGCGGCCTCGACGACCCGCTCGACGTCGTCCGCGCCGGCGTCGGGATCGGCGTAGACGATGTTGTCCAGGAGCGTGCCGTGCAGGACGGGGGTGTTCTGTTCGACGAGGTTCACCCAGCCGCGGGCGTCGTGCCGGGAGATCGACCGCACGTCACGGCCGCCGAAGAGCAGCAGCCCGTCGTCCGGCTCGTAGAACCGTTCGATGAGCTCGACGATGGTCGACTTTCCGGCGCCGGACGGCCCCATCAACGCGACCTGGCCGCGCCGCGGGACCTGGAACGTCACCCCGCGCAGCACCGGAGTCGCGGTGTAGGAGAACCAGAGGTCGCGGAACTCGATGGCCGCCGGCGGGCACGCCTCGCCGGGGACGCCCACGCCCGCCACGGGCCGGGCCGGCGAGCGCGCAACGCCCGCGCCCGCCGCCGTTGCCGCCGGCGCGAGCGCCCGTGCGGGCGGCACGACGGCGCCATACGGGCGGGCGGCGACGGTGCACAGCGAGCCGCGCAGCACCATCGGGTCGGTCTCCAGCGGCAGGGCGAACACGGCGTTCACCCGGGCCAGCGCGCCCAGCCCCCGCTGGATCGTCGCCGCGGACTCGACGACCTGCGACAGCGGCATGACCAGGTACGTCGCGTAGAGCAGGAACGCGACGAGGCTGCCCAGCGTCGACGTTCCCCGCGCCACCAGGACCCCGCCGACCAGCAGCACGACCAGCACGCTGCCCTGGACGGCGAACTGCATGGCGGGCGCGATGATCGAGTTCAGCCGCGCCATGCGCAGGCCGGCCTGGTAGGCGGCGTCGGCGTGGTCGCCGATGCGGCGGGCCTCCCGGTCCTCGGCCCGGTTCGCGCGCACCGTGCGCACGGCCGCCAGCGCCCGCTCCAGGTCCGCCGTCATCCCGCCGACGCTGGCCTGGCCTCGTTCGGACACCGCGCGGATCCGCGTCAGGGCGCCGAGGACCACCACGGCGGCGACCGCGACCACGGCGAGGACGAGCAGGAACAGCCACGGGTTGAGCCACAGCATCAGGGCGACGGCGCCGAGCACGCCGATGAGGCTGGTGACCAGCGCGGTGAAGCTGTAGGCGACGGCCTCGCGCACCACCGTCGTGTCCGTGTTGGCGCGCGAGATCAGATCTCCCATCCGGCGGGTGTCGAGAACCCGGATCCGCAGCCGCAGCAGATGGTCGATCAGCCGTCGGCGCAGTCCGAGCAGCACCCCCTGGCCGGCGCGTTCCAGCAGGTAGTGGCCGGCGGTGTCGATGGTCGCCTGAAACACGAACAGGCCGAGCAGCGCGCCGACGAGCCACAGCGGGATGCCGCCGGCCTGGGCGCTGTCGATCACCTTCATCACCAGCAGGGGCTGGAGGACGCCGAACCCGGTGCCGATGACGGTGAGCACCGTCGCCGCGGCAACCGACCGGCGTCGGCCCCGCAACAGCACCCACAGCTCGCCGAGACCCCTCACCACCGGCCGTCCCCGACCGCAGTCCCGGCCGGCACCGTCCCGGCCGGCACGCCGGGCTCGACCCGCAGCAGCGCCCGTAGGTAGCCGGGCGGCACGGACTCGCCGACCATCTCACCGTCCGCCTCGACCCACGCGTGGGCGCCGAACGGGGCGACGGTACGCACGCCGACGCACCAGGTCGGGACGCCGCCCGCCGGCCGGCACAGCAGCATGGTCGCGATGGAGCGCGGCACACAGCCGCTGGCACCGCGGCAGGTCAGACTGACCGCCATCACCGCCTGCCGCGCGGCGAGGACGTCGGCCGGGCCGGCCGGCCCGGCGTGGGCGGCGACGCGCGCGAGGACCCGACGGATGCGGGCGGGGCGCCGGGTGGCGAGGATCCGCGCGGCGGCCACGGCGAGCAGGGCGCCAAGGCGGCGTCCCGGGGAGAGCGCCACCTCCGGTCGCTCGACGGTCATCGGCGCCGTCATCGCCGGACCTCGGGCTCGCGCACCGACCGCGCCCGCGGCCCCGCCTCGGGGTCGGCGTCGGCGTCGGCGTCGGGGTCGGCATCGGGATCGATCAGGCCGACATCGGTGAGCTGGGCGAGCAGCCCGTCGATGTCCCGGCGGGCGGTGTCCGGCTCCACCTCGCCGGCCGAGCACAGCTCGGCGACGGCCGCGGCGGTGTCGCCGCCCGAGAGCAGCACCCGCAGCACCAGATCACCGGACGGGTTGAGGGTCCAGTACTGGCCCTTGTCCAGGTGCAGCAGCACGGCGCCGTACTCGGTCGGTGCGCGCACCACGTCGGATCGCAGCGTAACCATGATCACTCCTGCCGGGCGGGCGGCCCTGGGCCGCCGCCGGTCACGGACGGCCGACGCCGCCCAGGGTCCGTAGCCACACGTCGGTCGCGATGGTGGGTTGCAGCGCCTCGGCCCGGTGGTCCGGCGCGGCGCCCTGCCGGCAGGCCTCCCGCAGCACCGCCGGTTCGATCAGGCCGAGGTCGGCCAGTGGCGAGTCGTCGCACAGTTTGACCAGGACATCCTGATTCGCCCGCAGGCCGCGGTATTCCTCGGCGGAGGCGTCGGCCTTGGTGCATCGCCGCAGCGCCGCCGCCGGCACCACCGGCCGCATGGCCTCCTTGAGCAGGGGCTTGTACTCCTCCGGGGAGGCGCGTTCCGCTGGCCGTACGGCCAGCGCCGCCCGCACGACCCGTTCGTCGAGCAGCGGCGCGGCCAGCGGTGGCCCAACCGCGTCGGCGATCTGGTCGAACAACCGGAACGTCGCGGCGCCGGCACGGATGGCGAACATGTCCGCGTGTCCGGATCTGGTCGGCGCCAGCGGCACGGCCCGCGCGGCCGCCTGCGCGAAAGCCTCCGCGACGAGGTCGAGGGCGGCGCCGGTGAGCCAGCCGGGCACGACCGGCGGCATGGTCCAGTCCAGCGCCGTGACGTACGGCGCCCCCCGCCCGCCACGCAGGTCGCCGCGCCGCGCGGCGGCCAGGGCCCGGGCCATGTCGCCCAGGCAGTCCTGGTAGTCACGGCGGCGCAGCATGCGCGCGCTGGCCGCCCACGGCCAGCCGTCCTGGGCCCGGTGGCCGCGCAGGTGCCGCACGGCGGTCAGCGGGCGCCGGGCGAGCAGATCCGCGAGGTAGTTCGGCGCGGCGACGGCGATCTCGTCGCCGCCGAAACCGGTCAGGTGCAGCCGCGGATCGTAGAGGGCGACCCGCAGCAGGCTGGCCCGCAGTTTCGCGCGGTCCACGATGCCACCGAACGGCCGGTCCAACGGCTCGTCCGCGGTCGCGATGCCGTCGAAGACCAGGGGCAGATCGGCGGCGGGCAGGATCTCCCAGGTGATCCCGGGCATCGCCGCGGCAGCCCGCGCCGCCCAGACCCGGTCGTCGTGGCCGGGATCGTGGGCCAGCCCGGTGACGGCGACGATCTCGGCCGGGCCGCGCGCCGCCAGGCAGCACACCGAGGTGGAGTCGAGCCCCCCGGACAGGTCGGCGCTCACGGTGCGTCCCGCCGCCACCCGGGCGCCGACCGCCTCGGCCATCGCCGCCCGCAGGATCGGCGCGCCCTGCGCCCGGGACAGTATCGGCGCCGGCTGACGCCACCAGCGCACCTGCCGGTCGCGGCCGTCCCGGTCGACGACCAGGTAGTGGTCGGGCGCCAAGGCGTCGATCGACGTCCAGGGCACGATGTCGTCCAGCGGGTACGGCGCGGACGGGTCGAGCAGCGCCAGCGCGAGCGCGGTGCGGTCGAGTCCCGCACCGGTGAGCTCGGCGAGCACGTCGGCGCGGTCGGCGGCGACAACGCGCCCGGCCAGCCGGGTGGTGAAGATCCGGCGGGTGCCCGTCGCGCTGCCCTGCACCCGTGCCACCCCGTCGATCTCCGCGACGACGTGGTAGTCCCCCGCGACCTCGTGGCCGACATCAAGGTCGTGGACGTCGCGCGCCGACACCAGCAGGCGGCGCAGTCCGCTCGCCGAGACGGCGGCACAGCCGATCAGAGCCAGCCCGCCGCGCCCCGTCGTCGCGCTGACGAGCGCGCTGTCCGGCCAGTCCCCGACGATCCAGGGTCGCCCGGAGCGATAGCACAGCCGATGCCGGGCACCGGCCGGTGTCACCACCGGATCCTGGTCGGCCAGCACGACGAACCAGCAGGTGGGTCGCCGCGACGGGGACCGGCCAAGATCACGGCGGTGGGCGACGGTGAAGGTGGTCACCTCGGACCCGGGCGGTCAGAAGAAGAATCCGCCGGCGACGAAACCGCCACCGCCGCCACCCCAGCCGCCACCCCAGCCACCGCCGCCGCAGCCGTCCCAGCCGTTGCCGTAACCGAACCGGCGGTAGTAGTAGTCATGACCCCAGCCCCAGCCGCCGCGGGTCACGTCCGCGAACCGACCGGCCGGCGTCAGGCACGGACGCTCGTATGCTGCCTTCATCGCTTTGCCCTCCTCGTTCACACTGTCGGCCCGGGGCAGGGGACGCGCCGCGTGCTCCCCGCAGCGGTCCGGGCCGACAGGGCCCGGCCGGGCAGCAAGGGGCGGGACACGCGGGCGGTGAGCCCGCGCGTCGTGACGCGGTCGCGTGGATCGCGTACTGCGTCCACATCTGGTTCGTTCCCGGGGGAGGTTCAGCGTGGGTTCACCGGGCCGCCGCGGCCCTCAGGCCGGCCTGGCGGGCGTGCCCGGCCGCAGGCGCGGTTGCGGTTCGAGGACCTGCTGGTGGATGCGCCGCAGCTCGGCGCCGGGTTCGATGCCCAGGTCGGTCACGAGCCGCCGGTGGAGCGCGCGGTACTCGCTGAGCGCCTCCGCGCGGCGTCCACTGTGCTCCAGCGCCACCAGGAGCTGGGCCCACAGCCGCTCGCGGGTGGGATGCTCGAGCGTCAGCGCGCGCAGTATCGGCAGCACCCGGTCATGTTCGCCGAGTTCGAGGCGAGCGTCGATCAGCTCCTCGCGGGTCGCCCACCGCGCCTCCTCCAGACGCAGGCTCTCCGCGCCGCCGACCTCGGCGGGCAGTTCGTCGAACGCGCAGCCGCGCCACCAGCCGAGCGCCCGCTCGAACAGGTCGGCGGCCTGCCGCAGGGCGCCGGCCCGGGCTGCGGCGCGGGCCCGCTCGACGGTGCGCTCGAACCGGACGACGTCGATCTCGTCGGGCCGCACGATCAGCCGGTACTCGCCCGGCCGGCTCTCGATGCGCCCGGGGCCGACCGGCCGGCGCAGGATCGCCGATCCCGGGCTGACCGAGGCGATCGCCGGCGGAGTCGCCGCCATGCCGGGCGGCGGGGGAAGCGAGTGCCGCAGCTCCGAGAGATAGGTCTTGATGTTGCCCAGGGCGGACCGGGGTGGCGCGTCCTGCCACAGCGCGAGACGCAGGTGCTCGACGGAGGTCCATCGGCCCGGGCACAGCAGCAGGGTGAGCAGCAGGGCCCGCTTCTTGCGCTGGTCGATGCGGACCCGCTCGCCGGGCGAGCGCCAGACCTCCAGCGGCCCCAGCGCGGCGAACAGCACACCTGACGTGGGCTCGTGCTGTCCCGCGTCGGACGTCCGAGGTCTGCGCCAGGCCTCGGGAATCGGCGCGGCAGCCTGTTCCTCGACCATGTTGATCCTCGTCGGTCGGAGATCCCCACCGCAGGCGGAATCCTCACCGGACGGACCCCCGGATGTCGCCTTCGCCGGGGACCGGCGGCCCCTGTGGGCCGGTGCAGGAATACCCCGCGACGACGGCGGGTAGTCCTGTCCAGGCGTCGGACACGCGGCAACGCCGCCAGGAGGACTGGGAACTCCACCTGGCGGCGTTGCGTGTGCGGGCGGCGTTGCGGGTGCCGGCAGCGTTGCTGGTGCCGGTCGGGCCGGTCAGATGCCGAGGCTGGCCCGCGTGCTCGCCCCGACGACCCCGTCGGCCACGAGGCCGTGCTTGAGCTGGTAGTCCTTCACCATGTGGTTGGTCTGGTAGCCGAACTGGCCGTCGACGGCGATCGGGTAGCCGAGGTTTGCCAGCCGCTGCTGGATCACCTGGACGTCCCAGCGGTAGCCCGTCCCGCTGGCCAGCGACGGGAGCCCCCACGCGACACCTGCGGCCGGGGTGGCGGGCGGGGTGTAGGAGGCGGCGCGGACGCTGGCACCGCCGGAGACGGCGGCGGCGGCCGCCTGGCCGCGGGCCAGGTAGCGGTAGTAGGAGCCGCTGGTGTAGGTGGTCCAGGCGCTCAGGCCCTGGCCGGCGCAGACCTGCCTGGCTGCCCAGGCGTTGGTCGCCGGGTCGTACAGGTTGCGGCTGCCGACCCAGCCGGCGTGCGCGCGCATGTTGATCTGCCAGAGTCCACGGGAGTCCTCGCCCACGCTCGCATGGGCGTAGGTGTTGCCGCCGGACTCGGCGAGGGCCACGGCGACCCAGGTGCCCAGCGAGCCGCCGCTGCAGCCGGGCAGCCCGGCGTTCGCGGCGAGCCTGGCGATCGTCACGTCGGAAACGGAGCTGCTGGTGGCGGCACTCGCGGGGCCCGCGGTCGCGAGCAGGCTCGCCCCGGCGCCGAGGACACCGACGGTGGCAAGCATGGCGCCATGACGCCGCGACGAACGCTTCCGATGCTTTCCCTTAGCCATTCCCTGACATCTCATTTCGGTGTCGTTGAACACAGGCAAAGAACATTTTTTCAATCAGCTGACACGCACCGACGATGCTGCTCATCAGATATGGGCAGCACGGATCATATTTTGTCGATGCGTCACCTAGGGGCAGCAGAAAACAGTCGACCAAGCGCGGTCGAAAGCGAGTCCGGGCCAGTCGTGCTGCCGACTGGATCAGCACGAGAAGCCGCGCCGCGACAAGGGTCGAGGAATCCGGTGGCGGGGAGCGGCTGATACCGCTTCGGCCGTCCGGGCGTCAGTTACGCCGAGACGACGACACGCGCCTGGTCAGCCGGTGCGCGGAACCGGCCGGTGGGTGGGAATCCGCGCGCCGGCCAGGGCGAGGTCGACGCCGGTCGTCACGCGGGTGTGGCGCGGAAAGCGCAGGTTGGCCCGGCTCATCTTGGCCCGGCTCATCTTGGCCGGGCACATCTTGGCCGGGCACATCTTGGCCGGGCACATCTTGGCCGGGCACATCTTGGCCGGGCACATCTTGGCCGGGCACATC
>NZ_JALKFX010000108.1:0-16847 GCF_023243045.1 Frankia sp. AgB32 | reverse complement strand
ATCTTGGCCGGGCACTTGGAGGCCCGGCGGTCGGCACCGCCGCGGCCGGTCGTTCCCGAAACTCAGGCAACGCGAAATCCTTCCCGCACGCCTGCGAGGTTAGCTGTCGGGTGCGGGCCGGGAAGCCCGGTCGTCGGCACTGGCCGACGACTTAACCCCAAGAGCGGTCGTGACGGGACCGCCCAGCAGAACCTGGTTCCCCCGCTTCTGCCCAACTGTCATGGAGGGGACTTCGGACCGCGGGCAGAACTCGGCGTCGGTCCGAAGCTCGAGTGCCCGCCAACCGTAGCGAACTACCGAGGGTAGTTACAAGTACAGATTGTGTATGAATTTCGGCGCACGTCCACCACGTTACGTGCATTGCGCTGTCGCTGCGACACTCTCGGACATCGCCCGAAGCATCGGACGAGCCAGACATCGCCACGATGTCGCAATCACCCCCCGCGGCCGTCGACCAGGAGTGACACAACGAACACACATGGCATCACTTGATGCACACGACGGAGGAACGACGGGACACGTCGCAGTCTCTCGCGGCGCGGCACGAGATGGTCGGCAGCGGGGACGCCAGGCTCGTGAGCGACGGGAAGACGACCACGGAGAGTGGGCGCAGCGGCGGTGACAGAACGTAAAAGGCCGGCGCTCCCACCCGTGGGTGGGAGCGCCGGCCAGGTGACCGACGACGTGGTCGGCGTCAGGCAGCGGCACCCGCCATGGAGGTGCAGCTCTGCTCGCAGGACCGGCAGGCCCGGGCGAGCCGGGAAAGCTGCGCGTCGCGCGGCATCTTCTCGCACATGTCGGCGCACGCGCCGCAGACCCGGGCGCACATGGCGCACATTTGCGCGTGCCACGGCGACGTCCGACACATCATGTCGGCACAGGTCCTGGTCACCGCCGCGCAGTCCATCATCGTCCGCAGGTCGGCGGCGTCCATCATGCTGCCGGGCATGTCCATGCAGTAGGAGATTGTCTCCTCACACAGTGCGGAGCAGGAAATGCACTCCTCAATGGCCTTCCTCATGGACTCGTTAATCTTCTCGGCGTGCTGCACCAAATACCTCCGATACGCGCCTGGTGATGTCGGAGTCACTGGCTAAAATCCGCCTGCCACAGCGACTCCAACCCTGGTAGAGCCCCTCCGACAATAGCTTTGGCGAACGATTCCGCATCTTGACCGCCAGGCCCGAACAAAAGGTCGCCAAAAAGCGGGAAAAGGGCCACGGGAACCGTGCTTCCGGGTAGACCCGCGGTGGCCGCAAAAGCACCGGAAGCTGGATTCGCGGCCCTGGCCGGGGCGGGATCGGGCGGCCGGGGCGGGACGGTCAGGTCGAGGTGGGACCGGCCCAGGTCGCCGCGCGCGGCGAGCCGGTCAGCGCCGCCGGCAGCCGCGGGTGCGCCAGCACCACCCGGCCGCCGAGGAAGACGCCGCCGACGGCGTCCGGGCGTTCGAACAACTCCAGATCCCCCGGCTCCTCGTCCAGCACGATCGTGTCGAAGGTGTAGCCGACGGCGATCCGTCCCAGCCGGTCGCCCACCCCGCAGAGCCGGGCCCCGGTCGCGGTGGCGGCGAGCAGGGCCTCCGGCGGGGTGAGCCCGGCCCGGCGCAGATGGCTGATCTCGGCGAGGTTGCCGCCGTGGCGGGTCCGGTGGCGGGCGTCGCTGCCCAGCGCGATGGGGACGCCCGCCGCGCGGGCCACCGCGATGGTCTCGACCAGCCCGGCCGCGGCCGCCTCGGCCCGCTCCACCGCCCATCCGGGCAGCACGCCCGTACTGGCGAGCGCCGCGAGATCGCGGTAGGGCGCGAGGGTCGGCACCAGCGTGACCCCACGGGCGACCATCGCCGCGGCCGCCCCCTCCCCCAGGCCGATGCCGTGCTCGACGGAGCGCGCGCCGGCCGCGACCGCCGCCTGCACCGCCCGCTCGCCCAACGCGTGCACCATCGCCGGCCGGCCGTACCGGGCCGCCTCGGCGACCCCCGCCGCCAGCTCCGCCTGCCCGAACGGCAGGTCAGGTTGGCCGGGCCGGGTGGACATCACCCCACCCGACGCATAGATCATCACCCAGTCGGCACCGGCCCGCAGCACGCCGCGGACCGCGGTCGGCAGGTCCCCGATCGCCCCGGCGGTGCGGGCCGGGCGCCCGGGATAGTTCGGCCCGAGCACCTCGTCGGCCGACTCCAGACCGGGCCCGAGGATCGCGCCGTCGCCGTGGCTCCCGGACCGGCTCAGCGCGACGACCGACACCGCCATCCGCGGGCCGGGCACCGTCCCCGCGGCCAGCGCATCGCGGATGCCGGCGTCGGCGCCGCCGGCGTCCCGCAGGAAGGTGACGCCGGCGCGCAGGCTGGCCCGCAGCGCCTCGGCGGTCTGCAGGTAGCGGGTGGACAGCGGGGTGGTGACCAGCTCGAACGGGTCGTAGGTGGACTGGGTGACGTGGGCGTGGCAGTCCACCACGCCCGGCATCAGCCACAGCCCGCGGGCGTCCACGTCCACCACGTCCGGCTCCAGCGGCAGGCCCGGGCCGAGCGCCCGGATGACGCCGGCGCGCACCGCGACGTCGACGGGGTCACCGAACCGACCGCTCTCGTCGAGCACGTGCGCCGCACGCAACGTGAAGGTGTCGACTCCCGTCTCCGCGTCCCGCCCACGCGCCGGCCGGGCGGCGGTCGACGGCCGGTGGACCGGCCGCACGGGCGCCGGCGCGGCGGGCTGCCCGGCACCCGCCCGCCGCTCGGAGCCGGTCGGTGGCCTGGCGCCGGTGGGCTGCCTGGCGCCGGTCGGCTGCTCGGAGCCGGTCGGCTGCTCGGAGCCGGTGGGCTGCTCGGAGCCGGTGGGCTGCTCGGATGATGCGAGGGGATCGGTCATGACCTATGCCGTTCCTGCCGGATCGACGACCTTCGGTCAGCCACGAAGCGGTGGTGGGACTCGGCCGAGAGGTCTCAGCAGGCGAGCCCCGGGGCCGGGGTGACGGGAGAAGGTCCGGGAAGCCGCGGACGTTCAGCAGCGACAGGCCGCGGCGTTGACCCGGCAGGTGTCGATGTGCCGACGGTGGGTGAGCTGGCGCGCCTCGTCGGAACGCGGGCAGGGCGTCGCCGCCAGTAGCCTGCGGACCCCGGACACCCCGACCTCCCCCTGCTCGCCGACGCCGTCCCAGCGACGGACCACTGCCCGGAACGGACCACTGCCCGTCACGAGCAGCGTCTCCCGAGCATCACCGTAACCAGCGCGCCGCAGCGGCGCAAAAGCACCGACCGGTACCTGCGCACCGGGCGGCTGGTTGACGTCACGTCTGTGGCCGTGGTGGGATCGCTGCGTGCTGCGCCCGACACCTCTCGTCACGCGCGGTCACATTGATTTCGCCCGGGTGACGTCCGCCATCTGTACCGCGCGCTGAGCCGCACGGCGGGCGCACGCGTCCGCCGGCCGGCCTCAGCGCTTCCGCGAGACCGGGGCCAGTCCAATGGTCACCCCGATCAGCACCCGCGCCGTTTCTCCCCCGCTGCTCTCCGAGCCAGGCCGCCCGTTCGCGTCCGGCGCGGCGTCCAGTCCCGCGCCCACCCCGCACCGTCAGGCTGAGCTCGCCGGACAGCTCTGAGCTCGCCGGACAGCTCTGAGCTCGCCGGACAGCTCTGAGCTCGCCGGACAGCTTCGCGCCCGCCGGATCCGGGACAGGCCCGGGCGGGCGGGGATGTCCCGGATCCGGCGCACGCCACCGAGCCACACCACCCCCGCCGCCGACCCACCGCGACCGCGGCTGCCGACCTACGAAACGAGGCTTCCCATGTCCCGCCGTCTGTTCACCTCCGAATCCGTCACCGAAGGTCATCCCGACAAGCTGGCCGACCAGATCAGTGACGCGCTGCTCGACGCCTACCTGGCCGGCGACCCGCGGTCCCGGGTCGCGGTGGAGACCCTGCTGACCACCGGCCACGTCCACGTGGCCGGCGAGGTCACCAGCTCCGCCCACGTCGACGTGACCGCGGTCGTGCGCCGCACCCTCACCGACATCGGCTACGACGCCGCGACCGGCTTCGACGGCGCGACCGTCGGCGTGCTCGTGTCCATCGGCGCGCAGTCCGCCGACATCGCCCAGGGCGTCGACCAGGCGTACGAGGCCCGGGTCGAGGGCGGCGAGGACGCGCTCGCCCAGCAGGGCGCCGGCGACCAGGGGATCATGTTCGGCTACGCCAGCGACGAGACGCCCGATCTGCTGCCGCTGCCGATCACGCTGGCCCACCGGCTGGCCCAGCGCCTGTCCGCGGTGCGCCACGAGGGTGTCCTGCCCTACCTGCGCCCGGACGGCAAGACCCAGGTCACGATCGAGTACGACGAGGACGACCGGCCGGTGCGCCTGGACACCGTCGTCGTCTCGGCGCATCACGCCGCCGACGTCGACCTGACCAACCAGCTCATCCCGGACATTCGCGCGCACGTGATCGAGCCCGAGCTCAAGCGGCTCGCCGAGGAGAACCTGGGCCTGGAGGTCGACGGTTACCGCCTGCTCGTCAACCCGACCGGCCGGTTCGAGATCGGCGGCCCGATCGGCGACGCCGGCCTCACCGGCCGCAAGATCATCATCGACACCTACGGCGGCTACGCCCGCCACGGCGGCGGCGCGTTCTCCGGCAAGGACCCGTCCAAGGTCGACCGCTCCGCCGCCTACGCGCTGCGCTGGGTGGCCAAGAACATCGTCGCCGCCGGCCTCGCCCGCCGGGCCGAACTGCAGGTCGCCTACGCGATCGGCAAGGCCGAGCCGGTCGGGTTGTTCCTGGAGACGTTCGGCACCGAGACCGTCCCCGTGGCCGAGATCACCCGGGCCGTCTCGGAGGTCTTCGACCTGCGCCCGGCCGCCATCATCCGCGACCTCGAGCTGCTGCGCCCGATCTACCGCCAGACCGCCGCGTACGGGCATTTCGGCCGGCCGCTGCCGGAGTTCGCCTGGGAGCGCACCGACCGCGCCGCCGCGCTGCGCACCGCCGCCGGCGCCGGCGCCTGAACCCGGCCGGCGGCCGGACCCACCGGCCGGACCGCGGCCGCGTCCCGGCCGAGGTTGATCACTGCGGGTGACATGTTGGCCGTCACCTGGCCACACTGGTCGGAATGACCACGTCGCCCCGCCCCGGACGCCCCGACCCCGCCGGGCGCTCGCCCACCTCCCCGCAGGCTGGCGAGCGCCCTGCCGGGCCACCGTCGCCCACCCCGCCGCGGCCCTCCGCCGCACCGCCGCCCACTGCGCCGCGGCCATCGCGCCGGGCGGCGGAACGTCCCCGGGACGAGCTCGGGCGCCCGTTGCCGCGCGAGGCCGACGGCGTGGCGCCGCTGAACCTGCCGCCGGTCCTCGCGCCCGCCGCCGCGCTGGCCGCCGCGCAGCACCTGCTGGACGTCGGCCGGCCCTTCCAGGCCCACGAGGTGTTGGAGGCGGTCTGGAAGTCGGCCGCGGACGACGACCGCGAGCTGTGGCGCGGGCTGGCCCAGCTCGCCGTCGGCATCACCCACCTGGCCCGGGGCAACGCCCGCGGCGGAATCGCGGTGCTCACCCGGGCGTCGGAGAACCTCGCGCCCTTCACCGACCGGCCCGCCCACGGCGTGGACGTCGCCGGGCTGCGCGCATGGATCGCCGCACGCGTCACCGAGGCCGTCCGGGAGCCGGCCGCGCGCCTGGCGGTGCCCCGCCTCCAGCGCTGACGCCGCACACCACCGACCGTCCGCGCGCATCCCGGACCTGCCGCCCTATCCTGGAATGTGCAATCCATTTTTGTGGTTGTGCCGGGCGAAGTCGAGCACACGGGTCGGGTGGCGGGACGCTCCGCCGTCCCACTGGCGAGGGAGTTGCGATGGAAGACGCTGTCATCGTCGACGCGGTCCGCACGGCCTCGGGTCGGGGCAAGCCGGGCGGCGCGCTGTCCGCGGTCCCCCCGGTCGAACTGCTGGCCACGGCGCTGCGAGCCCTGGTCGACCGCAACGGGCTCGACCCGGCGCAGGTCGACGACGTGATCACCGGCTGTGTCACCCAGATCGGCGACCAGGCGGCCAACATCGGGCGTTACGCCGTGCTCTCCGCCGGTTTCCCCGAGTCGGTGCCGGCCACGACCGTCGACCGCCAGTGCGGCTCCAGCCAGCAGGCCGCACACTTCGCCGCCCAGGGCGTGATCGCCGGGGCGTACGACATCGTGATCGCGGCCGGGGTCGAGTCGATGAGCCGGGTGCCGATGGGCTCCGCCGTCGTCGGCGGCTCGCCGTACGGCCCGAGCATGCACGCGCGTTACCCCGAGGGCCTGTCCAGCCAGGGCGTCGGCGCGGAGCTGATCAGCGCCCGCTGGAAGCTCGACCGGGCCGACCTCGACGCCTTCGCCGCCCGGTCGCACCAGCTCGCCGCCGCCTCGGCGGCCCGCGGCGACTTCGCGAACGAGATCATCCCGGTGGACATCATCCTCCCGGACGGCCAGGCCGCGACACATCTGGTCGACCAGACGGTGCGGCCCGCGACGACCGTCGACGGCCTCGCCGGGCTGCGGCCGTCGTTCCACACCGAGGAGCTGGCGGCGCGGTTCCCGGAGATCGGCTGGCACGTCACGGCGGGCAACGCGTCCCCGCTGACCGACGGCGCCTCCGCGGTGCTGATCATGAGCGCGTCGAAGGCCGCCGCGCTCGGCCTGCGGCCGCGGGCCCGTTTCCACGGCTTCTCCGTGGTCGGCTCCGACCCGCTGCTCATGCTGACCGGGCCTATCCCGGCGACCCGCAAGGTGCTCGAGCGGACCGGGCTGTCCATCGACGACCTCGACGCCTACGAGGTCAACGAGGCCTTCGCGCCGGTGCCGCTGGCCTGGGCCCGTGACACCGGGGCGGACCCGGCGAAGCTCAACCCGCGCGGCGGCGCGATCGCGCTGGGCCACGCCCTGGGCGGTTCGGGCACCCGGCTGCTGACCACGCTGGTCAACCACCTCGAGGCCACCGGCGGGCGCTACGGCCTGGAGACGATGTGCGAGGGCGGCGGCATGGCCAACGCCACCATCATCGAGCGGCTCTGACCACCCGCGCCGCTACTGGCCGGCGGTGACGGCCGGTAGCGGCGACCGCAGCGCGGCTAGCCGGTGAAGGCCGTCACCGACAGTTGGGTGACGGCGGGGTCGGTGCAGGCCGTGACGCCGGACAGCGGCAGGCGCAGCGCGGCGGTGTTCGCCGGCGGGTAGATCCGCAGCGCCGCCACCGGGGCGGTCTGGTCCGGCTGTTCGCAGCCCTGCTGGATGCCGGGATGCACGGTGCGCAGCGTCGCCGTCGCCGAGCCGCCGGGAGCCAGCCGGACCGCCGCGCCGGTCGCGCCCGTCCGGGTGGCGGCCGCGCCCACCTGCCGGCCGGCCTCGTCGACGTACGACACCCCCGGGAAGCCGCGCAGCAGGCAGGACGTGCTGCCGGTGTTGGTCAGCACGAGCTTCTCGTAGGTGCTGCCGGCAGCGCCCTCGCCGTCGGCGGAGCGCACCGACAGCCGCGACGTCGGGCACAGCCCGCCGGCCGGCGCGGTGACCCCGGCGGCGGCCACCCCACCCGCCGACGGCGCGGCCGTCGAGGGACTCACCCGGCCCGGGGTCGCGGACGGCCCGGTCGGCGGCGTCGGCCGGGCCGGCACCGGTGACACCGCCGACGGCGAGCCGGTCGGTGCCGGTGACACCCAGCCGGCCGGCGGGCCGCCCTCGGGAGCGGTGACCGTCGAGGCCGATCCGCCACTGGAACAGCCGGCCGCGCCGCCGGCGGCGGCGAGCACCGCCGCGACGAGCAGTCCGGCCGTCCGCGGCGACCCAGCCCACGGCGACACTGTCGCCCGGCCCGCGAGGCCGGGACGTGACGAGAACCTCACTCGTAGCCGTTGCATGGCGACCTCCCTGTGCCGTGACGTCATCCTCCCCCTTCCCACTGTCACCCTCCGTGACACCCAACCGGCGACCCCCGTTGGCCCGGCAGCGAGACCACATCGTGATCTCATACCGAAGGCCGCCGCGGGTCTGGACCGTCCGGCGGCCACACGCCATCGTGAAACGGACGGGGAACCCGGCGCGTTGAACCCGCAGAACGGGGTACGGGCAGCGCACCGGCCGCCCCGCACCGACCGGAAGGGATCATGAAGGACTCCGACGACGCCGGATGTAGTTCCGGCCGACCCACGTATGCGCCGACGGGGGTCGACCGATGATCGAGGCGCTGCTGTTGTTGCTCGGGTTGGCGCTCGTCGCCGCCTGCGGCGTGTTCGTTGCCGCCGAGTTCGCGTTCATCACCGCCGATCGGCCCTCGGTCGAGCGGGCCGTGGAGAACGACGTGCGGGGCGCCCGCGGCGTCCTGACCGCGTTGCGCACCCTGTCCACCCAGCTCTCCGGTGCCCAGCTCGGGATCACCGTGACGAACCTGGCGGTCGGCTTCCTCACCGAACCGGCGGTCGCGTCCCTGCTGCGCGGGCCGCTGCGGGCGCTCGGGGTCTCCCAGGGTGCCGTCGGCGCGCTGTCCGTCACGATCGCGATGATCCTCGCGACCGCGGTGACGATGGTGTTCGGCGAGCTGGTGCCGAAGAACCTGGCGCTCGCCCATCCCCTCGCCGTCGCGCGGGCGGTGCAGGGGCCGCAGCGGGCGTTCACCCGGGTCGCGGGCATGCTCATCCGCACGTTGAACGCGACGGCGAACGCCCTGCTGCACCGCCTCGGCATCCATCCGCAGGAGGAACTCGCCTCGGCCCGCTCGGCGCAGGAGCTGTTCTCCCTGGTCGGACGGTCCGCCGAACACGGAACGCTGTCGCGGGAGACCGCGACCCTGGTGCAGCGGACGCTGCTGTTCGGTGACCGCACCGCCGAGGACGTCATGACACCGCGGATGCGCATGCGCACCGTCCACGCCGACGAACCGATCAGCGAGGTCATCACCCTCACCCGGCGTACCGGGCACTCCCGCTACCCGGTGCTCGGCGCGGACAGCGACGACGTCGTCGGGGTCATCCACATCAAGAACGCGGTCGGCGTCCCCGAGGAGGCCCGGGAGACCACGCCGGTACGCGAGGTCATGGTCGCGCCGGTGACGGTGCCCTCGACCCTGCTGCTGGACCCGCTGCTGGAGACGCTGCGCGCCGGCGGCCTGCAGATGGCCATCGTCGTCGACGAGTTCGGCGGGACGGACGGCCTGGTCACCGCCGAGGACCTGATCGAGGAGATCGTCGGTGACGTCGTCGACGAGCACGACCGGGTCTCCCCCCGCGCGCTGCGCCGCAGCGACGGGAGCTGGCTGCTGTCCGGACTGCTGCGCCCGGAGGAGGCGGCCAACATCACCGGCATCGACATCCCCACCGACGACACCTACCAGACGCTCGGCGGCCTGATGGCCCGTGCGCTGGGCCGCATCCCGCACGCCGGAGACGCCGCCGCCGTCGCGGGCGTGCGCTACACCGTCGAGCGGATGGACGGCCGGCGCGTCGACCGGATCCGGCTGAACCCGGTCGCCCCGACCGGCGTCACCTCCCTGGACGACGTCCCCGCGGACGCGGGGAAGGCACGCCAGGGCGAGCCGCTCGGCCGGACGGCAGGCCGATGAACGCCCTGCTCGCGATCAGCGCCACCGTTCTGCTGCTGGCCCTCAACGCGCTGTTCGTGGGCGCCGAGTTCGCCCTGATCTCGGCCCGCCGCTCCAGCATCGAACCGATGGCGCAGGCCGGCTCCCGGCTCGCGAAGATCACGCTCGGGGCGATGGAGAACGTCTCGGTGCTCCTCGCCGGCGCGCAGCTCGGCGTCACCGTCTGCACGTTGGGGCTCGGCGCGCTCGGCGAACCGGCGCTCGCGGATCTGCTGCACGGACCGTTCGAGGCGATCGGGCTGCCGGGCACGCTGCTGCACCCGCTGTCCTTCGCGATCGCCCTGGGCGTCGTGACGTTCCTGCACGTGGTCGTCGGCGAGATGGTCCCGAAGAACATCGCGCTGGCGTTGCCGGACCGGTCGGTGCTGGTGCTCGCACCGCTGCTCGTCGGCTTCGTCCGGCTCGGCAAGCCGGTGATCATCCTGCTGAACGCGGTGGCCGGCCTGTCGCTACGGGCGGTCGGCGTCGAGCCGAAGGACGAGGTCGCGAGCGTTTTCACCCGCGACGAGGTCGCCGGTCTGGTGGAGGAGTCGCACCGCGAGGGCCTGCTCGCCGAGGACGAGCACGAGCTGCTCACGGGCGCGCTGTCGTTCGATGAGCGCACCGCGCGCAGCGTGCTGCTCGCCCCCGCGGGCCTGGTCACGGTGCCGACCACGATCACCCCGCGGGAGTTGGAGAACCTCGCCGCCGAGACCGGCTTCACCCGCTTCCCGGTGCTCGACGACGCCGGTGAGATGACCGGCTACCTGCACCTCAAGGACGTGCTGGAGACCCGCGCCGAGCGGCGCGCCAGCCCGGTCGCGGCCAAGTGGGTCCGGCCGTTGGCGCATGTCGGCGCGGATGACAGCCTGCGCACCGCGCTCGCCACGATGCAGCACTCGGGCGCGCACCTGGCCCGGGTCACCGACGCCGGCGGCGCCGTGCTCGGACTGGTCGCGCTGGAGGACATCCTCGAGGAACTGGTCGGCGAGATCCGCGACGACGCCGTCCGCGGCGGCACCCGCCACCAGCGCCAGCCCGCCTGACCCGCCGGCCCGGACCCGCCTCGCCGCCGCGCCTGGGACCGCCGGGGCCCGTTCCGTCCCGTCCGCCACCCGGCGGGCAGGCGGGCCGGGCCGCGGACCGGTCAGGGGCGGCGCGGGTCGCGGGTGACGACGACGGCCATCGACGGCGCCCACCAGTAGCTGCAGTCCGCCGGCGGGCGCAGGCCGTCCACGATCCGTACCGAGAAGGACCGGAAGTGGCGCAGCAGCGCGCGCTGATGCCGCCGGGACAGCGAGTCGATCTCGTTCGAGTAGTAGGTGAACGCGCCGCCGTCGGTCAGGTGCTCGGCGGCGTGCGCGAAGAAGTGCTCGGCGAACGTCGCGTCGCGCAGCACGTAGGTGTCGACCTCGGACTCGTCCATCGGGTAGGTGTCGAACAGCACCCCGTCGAAGCGGCCGAGCCCGGGCAGCGCGTCCTGCCAGCGCCCGGTGACGATCTCGACGCCGTGGCGGCCACCGGCCGACGCCCACTGCCGCGCCGCGGCGGCGGTGTCCGCGTTGGCCTCGACGATGACGTGGCGGGCCGGGCCGCGCTCCTGGACGAAGCCGGCGGACAGCCCGAGCCCGAAACCGATCTCCAGCACACTGCCCCCGGGAACCGTGACCGCCTCGGCCAGCGCGCGCATCAGCGGCGCCTCCCAGGTCTGCATCACCTCCTGGCCGGAGACCAGCAGGGTGCCGTCCACGATCGTGGGCGCCGCCTCGTCGATCGCGGTGTCGATGCGGGGGCGGGCGGCGCCGGGAACCATGGTCGACGCCGCCGCGTCGAGCGCGCCGAGGTCGGCGACGAACTCGTCGAGGGCACGGTCGAGCAGGAACTGGCGTGGCTCGTCGGACATCGAGGCGAGCAGTGACGACTCGGTCGGGGTGAGCGTCACCTCAAAGGTGGCATTGCGGCGGAGCACGCGACCTCCCCAGGACAAATCCCGCACTGCGTCACACACTAGCCACTCTCGTCAGCAACAACCGGGAAACGAGAGAGCACGACACAAAGGGCCGGCCGAACGCGACCCGAAAGAAGGCGGAGATCAAATCATGTGATATTGCTTGTTGCTGGACATTTCGTCCGCGATCCGACGTCGATGAAGCGCGGCTCCACCACGCGCAATGACCACCCTGCCCGGTGACACCTGACCCAGGTGTCACCGGCGCGACAAATCCTGATCTGCCCACCCGTACCACCTGCTGGTATGAAGAAGTAGTTCAGAGTGGCACCATGGGCCCACGGGCCCGGATTTCGGTACTGGGACATGCGGGGCCACGGTGCCGCCGCGGGAGTGGGGCACGGGTGGCGGGGTCAGCACCATCTCCGTTGGCCGGCAGCTCCGCGCGCCCGCTGCACCCGGACGATCCGCGCCAGCTCGGCTCCTACCAGGTCATCGGCCGGCTCGGCCAGGGCGGCATGGGGACGGTGTTCCTCGGACGGGCGCCGGACGGCACCGCCGTCGCGATCAAGGTCATCCGGCCCGAGCTCGCGCAGCGCCCGGAGTTCCGGGCCCGCTTCGAACGGGAGGCCGAGAGCGCCCGGCGGGTCCGCCGGTTCACCACCGCGGCCGTGCTCGACGCCGACCCGCACGGCCCGCAGCCGTACCTGGTCACCGAGTTCGTCGAGGGCCCGACGCTGTCCCGGCACGTCTCGATCCGCGGCCCGCTGCGCCCCGCCGACCTCGAACAGCTCGCCGTGAGCGTGACGACGGCGCTCGGCGCCATCCACGCCGCGGGCATCGTCCACCGCGATCTCACTCCCGGCAACGTGCTGCTCTCCCCGGTCGGCCCGAAGGTGATCGACTTCGGCCTGGCCCGCGAGTTCAACGCGGACACCGAGCTGAGCCGCAACGTGCGCCAGGCGATCGGCACCCCGGGCTACATGTCCCCGGAGCAGATCCTGGACTCGCCGATCACCTCGGCGGTCGACATCTTCGCCTGGGGCGCGATCATGATCTTCGCCGCCACCGGGCAGCCGCCGTTCGGCACCGGACGGATGGAGGCGATCCTCTACCGGATCATCAACGAGCCGCCGCGGCTCGACGGCGTCAACGCGGAGCTGCGCGGCCTCGTCGAGGTCGCGATGGCGAAGGACCCCGCGGACCGCCCCAGCGCCGAGGAGCTGCGCACCGCCCTGATCGGCGGCGGGACCCTGCCGCCCCCCGCGGTGGTCCCGCCCGGCGGCAGCGGCCCGGAGGCGACCGGCGACCGGCACCGGCGGTGGGGCCGGCGCGGCCGCGGCGCCTCGACCAGCACCACCCCACCCACGAACGCCCCGGCTACCCATGCCCCGACCACGAACACCCCGGCCAGCGCGGCGTCAGCCACCAACGCACCGGCCTCATCCGCACCGCCCTCATCCGCACCGGCCACCAGCGCACCCGCCAGCAACCGGCCAGCCAGCACCGCCTCAGCCAGCAACGTGCCAGCCAGCACCGCCCCAGCCAGCAACGTGCCGGTCCCGAACGCGGCCGCCGGCCACGCGCCGGGCAGCAGCGCGGCGCTCGCGGGCAGCCGAAGCGCGCCGGCCCCCGCGCTGCCACAGCGCGGCCTCGGCGGCGGACCGGCAGCGTCCGAGCGGACCCAGCTCTCACCGCCGCCCCTCGTCGGCCCGCCACCGGTCGTCTCCCGGCCGGTCCCGCCGCCGCCGGCAGGATCGCCGGGGCCTTCGCCGCGGTCGGCGGCCGCGGCCCGGCCGATCCCCGGCGGCTCCTCCCCGGCAGATCAGGGCGCCGCGGCCGGGCGCGCCGGCGGGCGGCGCCGGGCGGTCGTCCTCGGCGCGGCGCTCGCGGTGCTGCTCGCCGCGGCGCTCGCCGTCCCGCTGATCGTGCTGCGCGGCAACGGGCAGTCCAGCGGTCCGGACGCCGCCGAGCGGGCCCGTGTCTCCGCCCGGCTGGCCGCCGAGGCCACCTCGCGGCGCGCGCAGGACCCCCGGCTCGCCGCCCGGCTCAGCCTCGCCGCCTACACCGTCGCGCCGACCGCGGCCGCCCGCGACGCCATGATCGCCTCGTTCGCGGAGTCGACCGCGACGCAGATACCGAGCACCGGCGTCGCCTACTCGGATCTCGCGCTCAGCCCCGACGGCACGACGCTCGCCGGCACCGACGACAACGGCCGCCTGCACCTGTGGCGCCTCGCCGGTGCGAGTCCCCCCGTGGTCACCGCGGCCGGTTCGGACGACGACCATGCCAGCGGTGTCGTCTTCGACGCGGGCGGCCGCGCGCTCGCGACCGGCGGATCCACCGACGCCGGCCGGGTGTGGGACGTCACCGCGCCGGCCCGGCCACGCGCCCTCGGCGCCCTCGGCGCGCAGGCGACGCCGGTGCACCGGCTGGCGCTGTCGTCGCGGGGGCACCTGCTGGCCACCGCGGGCATGGACTCGTCGGTGGGCCTGTGGGACATCACCGACCCGGACGCGCCGGTCTCGCTGAACCTGCTGATCGGCCGCACCGGCCCGGTGACGGGCATCGCGCTGCGCCCGGACGGCCGGCTGCTCGCGGTCGCCGGCGTCGGGGGCGCGGTGGGGCTCTGGGATCTCACCGATCCGCGCCTTCCGGTCCCGGCGGCGCCGGTGACGGGGCATGCGGGCGCGGTGAACACGGTCGCGTTCAGCCCGGACGGCCGGCTGCTCGCCTCCGGCGGGGACGACGGGGTCCTGCAGGTGGCCGACGTCGCCGACCCGGCCCATCCCCGGGTCGCGCACCGCCTGAGCGGCCACTCCGACCCGGTCGCGGCGGTCGCGTTCACCACCGCGAACCAGCTGGTGAGCGCGGATCTCGCCGGTACCGTCGCCTACTGGAACCTCGCCCTGGCCGCGCCGACGTTCACCGCACTGGGCACGCTCGACGCGCCGGTCCGGGCCCTGAGCACCACCGCCGCCGGCACCGTCGCGGCGGCCACGGACAAGGGGACGGTCGTGCTCGGCTCGCTCGACCCGGCGAGGCTGCGCACCCTGGCGTGCGCGTCGCCGCAGGCGCGGCCGAGCCGGGACGAGTGGCGCAAGTTCGCCGCGGACGTGCCGTTCACCGACGCGTGCGCCGGCTGAGCGTCCGCCAGCCGTAGGAGGCAGGCCCGTTCGCTGCTCGGCCAGACCGGGCCGGGCTCACTCAACCGCCCGGTGTCGCCCGGGGGATCCATCCGGACGTGATCCCCAGCAGGGCTCGGACCGACGCGTCCAAGGCGCGCAGGAGCCCACGAGCCTCGGCGGAGTCCGGTGGCAGCTGGAGCAGGCGCGCCGCGAAGCCATCGCTCAACGCGACCAGACCGGCGGCCATATCGGCGGCATCGCGGTCGGCCTCGATGAGGCCGTCGCGCTGCGCCCGGCGCAGCAGTTCCGCCGTCGCGTCCTGAATCGTACGGTAGCCCTCGGCGAGGAGCTTGCTCCAGTCGGAACGGCCGGCGGCGCGGGCACTGAAGGCCATGATCATAATCGCTTCCTCGCGCCGCCGCTCATCGAGCGGCAGGGCCTGGCGCAGGTGCACGTCGAGGCCGGCGTCGTGGGGAAGGGACGCGTAGCGGGACTCCAGCCGTTCCTCGGTGAGCTCAAGGGCGCCGAGGATCATTTCTTCCTTGCTGGGGAAGATTTTCTGCACCGCACCAGGGGAGATGCCGCACTCGGCCGCGACCGAGCGCACGCTCACGGCCTCCAGCCCGGCCCGCGCCGCGAGTCGCAGCAACGCGGCGGCCACGGCGCGGCGACGCGCGTCGCGGTCGATGACCTTCGGCATCAGACCCCCCCATCAATTCGGCCGTCAGTGCCGACGTCCGGATACGATCGTATCCTGATCTCCGTCCGAGAGGGGACACGTGGCCGCCACCGCCCCCGCACCGGTCCCGGCCCGGGCCGGGCGCAACGAACTCGCCGCCGCGCTGGCCCGCGGGCCGGTGGAGGTTCTCGACTTCCTCCTGCCCCTGTGGGCCGGTGCGGCGCTGGGTCTCGCACCCGCCGCTGTCGGCGCGCTGGCCGCCACGGAGACGCTCGTGTCCCTGCTCGCGCGGCCCATCGCCGGCATCCTGGCGGACCGGCTGGACCGCAGCCGGCTCGCGGCCGCCGGCGCCGCCATCAACGCGGTGGCCTTCGCCGGGTACGCGCTCGCGGGCAGCCTGGGGATGGCGATGGTGGCCGCCGTTGTCGGCGGCGTCGGCGGCGCCGTGTTCTGGATCGCCCTGCGGGCCCGGGTCGCCGCGGCGCTGACCGCCGACACCAGCGCCTTCGCGCGGCTGTTCGCGGCCGAGGGGACGGGCACGTGGATCGCCTTCGTCGCCGCTCTCGTTCTCCTGCCCCGGGTCGACTACCGCGGGGTGTTCTGGCTCGGCGCGGCGGCCTGCGCCGCGGCGGGGATCGCCCTGCCGCACCGGGCGCCCGGTGTCGATGGCGACGCCGCCCGCATACCGCGACCGCGCGCCCTCGGCCGCCGGCTGTGGCCCCTGCTGGGGGTGGTCGCGCTCACCGCGTTGGCCGAGTCCGGGGTGGCGCTGCTGCTCCTGATGGACCTGCAACGTCGGCACGGGCTGGAACCGGCATCGATCGCGCTGGTCTTCCTGCCCGGTTTCCTCGTCTACAGCACCGCGCCGGAGTTCCTGCACTCGATCGTGACGGGACTCGGCCGCGGCCGGGTGATGGTCGCCGCGCTCGTCGGCAGCGCGGCGTTCACCCTTGCCCTCGCCCCGGCTCCCCCGCCCTGGGTGCTCGCCGTGGTCTGGGTGCTCGCCGCCGCCGCCTTCGCCGCCGCGGTACCCATCGAGCAGGCCGTCGTCACCGAGGCCGCCGGGGTGAGCCTCGGACAGGGCATGGCCGTCTACGAATGCGCGAACCTGCTCGGGATGACCATCGGCACGCTCGGCGTCGGCCTTCTCTATGGGACGGCCGGCGGCCGGGCGCTGGCCTGCGTCCTCGCCACCTCGCTCCTCCTCACCGCCGCCGCCCTGGTCCGGCCGGCACTGCGCCGCCTCGGCGTCGCGGACCGTCCCGCTCCGGGTCCCCGGCTCGGACCGGACGAGACGCCGGCCGTGGGTGCGGCCGCCACCGTGACGGGTCCGCACGGGTTCGCCGCGGGTGCGGGCAGTCACGGGCGCCACGCGGTTGGCCGCTTACCGGCCGGTCCCGGCGCCGGGGCCGGCGGCCGGGCGCCGGCGGCCGCCCCCCCGCCGGCGGCCCGGCGGCCCGCGGACCGCGGCGGGGGGGCGCCCGCGGCGGGGGGCGGGGGGGGGGAGGTCG
>NZ_JALKFX010000107.1 GCF_023243045.1 Frankia sp. AgB32 | reverse complement strand
GGGGGGGGGGGGGGGGGCCGCGGCGGGGCCCCCCCCCCGCCCCCCCCGGGGCCCCCCCCCCCCCCCCGGCCGCGCCCCGGCGGCCGGACCGTGACGTCCCCCGCCGGCGGGGACATCCCTGTTCTGGTTACCGTGCGCTACTGGGCGGCCGCCCGTGACGCTGCGGGCGTCACCGAGGAGACCGTCGGGGCAGCCACCCTCGCCGAGCTGTTCGAGGTCGTCGCGGCGCGCCACGGCGGCGCCCTGCCCGCCCTGCTGCGGCGGTGTTCCTACCTGGTGGACGACCAGCCGACGGGCCGGCGGGACCCGGCCGAGGTCGTCCTGCGGGACGGCGCGACCATCGAGGTTCTTCCGCCGTTCGCCGGCGGGTGAGGCAGCTTGTCGACGGGCGGTGCGCCGGTGGCGGCGCGGAGTACCCACAACGGGCATGACAGCATGACGGGGTGAGCGCAGGCGACCCCGGACCGCCCGGTCTGACCCCCACGCGGGCGGCCGACCCGGCCCGACCAGCCCCTGCCGGCGTGCCCACCGTCGGCCTCGTCGCCGCCGTTCTTCTCGCCGCCGGCCTGGCGATCGGCGGCGCCGTGCTCGGGCGCTGGGCGCTCGCGGCGGTGCTCGTCGTCGAGCAGATCGCCCTCGCCTGGGCCTGGGGCCGCGCGCTGCACGCGTCACCGGGCACGATTCCGCTGGTCGCCGTGGCGGGAGCGCTCGCCGATCTTGCCGTGCTGGTGTCCCACCGGCACGCCTACGGTTCCACCGCCGGCGTCGTCGGCGCGGCGGTGGCTGCCGTCGTCCTCTACCAGCTCGGACTGCGCCGGGCGTTGACGCTGCGCACCCCGGTCGCCGGCGCGGTGCCGGCCAGGGCGTCGGTGGCTGACGGCGCCTCGTCGCCGACGGCCCGGGTGAGCGTCGAGATGATCACCGCGTTGAGCGGGGTCATCCTGGGCGTGCTGCTGACCGGTTACCTGGCGGTGCGGGTCCAGGAGGGCGCGCCGAACCCGGCGGACCTGATGGCGATCGCCGGCCTGCTCGGCGCGGGCGCCACGGTCGTCCTGGCCCGACTGCTCGGCCGGGCCGGTCTGGCGGCGCCGGTCGCCGCGGGAGTGGGCGTGCTCGTCGGCATGGCGGCCGGCGCGGTTCTCGGCGCCGTCGCCCACGACGGGCTGTCGCTGCGCTCGGGGCTGGTGGCCGCCGCCGCCGGCGCGGTCGTCGCCGGCCCGGTCGACCTCGCGCTCGTGCGGGCGCGCCCGGCGACGGCGGACATCGCGCCCCCTGGGGCGGTCGTCGACCTGCTCCTCGCCGCGATCCTGCCGTTGGCCTGCGCCGCACCGCTCGTGTACGTGGTCGGACGGCATCTGCCCGCATGACCGGCCGGGGCGCGCGCATCACGGCCGTGGTCGTGGTCGTTCTGCTGGGCCTGCTCGTCGCCGTCGACCGCATCACCGTGCGGGTGGTCGCCAGCCAGATCGCCACCCGAGCGCAGCGCTCCGAGGGGCTGCCGTCGCGCCCGGGCGTGTCGATCGGCGGCTTCCCGTTCCTCACCCAGGTCGTCGCCGGGGACTACCGGCACGTCCAGGTCGACGTGCGGGGACGGTCGGAACAGGGCCTGCGGGTCGACCGGGTGCACGCCGACGTCACGGATGCCCGGATTCCGCTCGCCGACGTGGTGCACGGGCAGGTGCGGCAGGTGCCGGTCGATCATCTCACCGCCCGGGTGGAGCTGACCTTCGCGGACATCAACGCCTACCTGCGCGGCCACGGGACCGAGATCACCGTCGGCGCGGCCGGGCAGGCGATCCGGGTCGCGGGATCGGTAACCATCCTGGGCGGCGTCTACCCGCTGACCGGGACGGCGAGCATCGGCGTGCAGCCCGATGCGGTGACGTTCACCCCGCAGGAGCTGACCGCGGCGGGCACGACCCTGCCGCCGGCCCTGCAGGCCACCGCCGCCCAGTTGCTGACCGTGCGGGTGCCGATCGCCGGACTGCCGTTCAACCTTCGGCTGTCCTCCGCGACGGTGGGCACCGATCGGATCATCTTCGAGGCTCTGGGCGAGAACGTCGTGCTCGATCCCAACTCCGTCGGCGTCAGCGGGGCTGGGGCCGACAGAGCTGGGGCCGACGGAGTTGGGGCCGACGGAGTTGGGGCCGACGGAGTTGGGGCCGACAGAGCTGGGGCCGACGGAGTTGGGGCCGACGGAGTTGGGGCCGCTGGAACCGGGACCATCAGCGGATCGTGACAGGCCCGCGGGAAGAGCGGCGGCCGCCGGGATACTTGTACCAACCGTGACGGGTGTCTGGGTGCTGCTGGGCGTAGTCCTGCTGTCGGTCGCGGTGGGTGTCGTGATGCGCCTGCGGGACGGCCGGTTCCGGCCGGCCCGGCGCCGCCCGCCCGCGGCGGTGGCGGAGGTCGGGCGGACGCCCGCTCGGGAGGATGCCGTGGACGTTGCCGTACCGGGCGGGAGCGTTCCCGAGGGCGGGCTGGGTGCCGAGGTCGCCGCGTTCGGCGCCGCGTTGGGGGAGCGCGCGACGCTGCTGCAGTTCTCCACGGCGTTCTGTGCGCCGTGCCGCACGACCCGCCGGGTGCTCGCCGGCGTCGCGGAGGTGGTGCCCGGTGTCCGGCACGTCGAGGTCGACGCGGAGGCGCATCTCGAGCTGGTGCGCCGGCTCGGGGTACGGCGGACGCCGACCGTGCTGATCCTCGACGCGGGGGGCCAGGAGGTCCGCCGGGCCAGCGGCGCACCGCCGACGCGGGACGCGGTGTTCGCCACCCTTGCGGAGATCGCGACCCCGGGGACGAAATAGGGCAGATGATGATTCTTCGGCTTCATCATCTGAGCAATAACACGGTCATGATTTACGCTGCTACCGTGGCACGAACCATGTACCAGGCGAAGTTTGTGCAGCTTGTGCGGCGCCGCGCGGTGGATCTGTGCCGCGTGGGCAGCTGCCTGTGTTGTCTCTCCTGACCGCGAGTCCGCGCCTGCCGAGATGATCGGCCGGTCCGACTTGTCTCTCCGTATCCGACCGTGTCGTTTCCGACCGGACCGTCAGGGCGTAGTCAGGAGAAGTCTGGTGGTCGATCCTCGTGGCCTGCGGTTCACCGCTGCCGTCAGCACGGTCGTACTCGCGACAGTCCTTGTCACCGGCAGCGGCTGGCTGCTGCTCGGACAGACGATCGTGTTCGGGGTCGCCGCCGTGGCCGGCATCCGCTACGCGCCCTACGGCCTGGTGTTCCGGTCCTTGATCCGGCCGCGGCTTGGGCCGCCGGCGCGGATGGAGGACGCTGTCCCGCCCCGGTTCGCGCAGCTCGTCGGTCTGCTGTTCGGCGTCGTGGGCGTCGCCGGGTATCTCTCGGGTGCCTGGGTCCTGGGCTGCGTGGCGGCCGCGTTCGCCTTGGCCGCAGCCCTTCTCAACGCGGCGTTCGAGCTCTGCCTCGGGTGCCAGCTGTATCTGTTCTTCCGTTCCATCACCGTGAAGGGAGTACGCCCATGAGCCGGGAGCAGGCATTGGTCAGCGCCGCGTGGGTCGAGGCGAACAGCGCGGATCCCAAGGTCGTCCTCGTCGAGGTCGACGAGGACGTCTCGGCCTACGACCGGGGGCACATTCCCGGTGCCGTGCGGCTCGACTGGAGGTCCGAGCTGCAGGATCCGATCATCCGGGACTTCGTCGACAAGGAGCAGTTCGAGAAACTGCTGTCCGCCAAGGGCATCGCGAACGACGACACGGTCGTTCTCTACGGCGGTAACAACAACTGGTTCGCCGCCTACGCCTACTGGTATTTCAGCCTGTACGGCCATGCGGACGTCCGGTTGCTCGACGGTGGGCGCAAGAAGTGGGAACTCGACGGCAGGGAGCTGATCGCCGAGGTCACCCCGCGGCCGACGACGACCTACACGGCCAAGGAGCCGCGTACCGACATCCGCGCGTTCCGCGAGGAGGTCGTCGCCGCGATCGGTGACAAGGTGCTGGTCGACGTCCGGTCGCCCGACGAGTTCTCCGGCCGGCTGCTCGCCCCCGCGCACCTGCCGCAGGAGCAGTCCCAGCGGCCCGGTCACATTCCGACGGCGAAGAACATCCCGTGGGCGAGGACCGCGAACGAGGACGGCACGTTCAAGAGCAACGAGGCCCTGAACGCTCTCTACCAGGAGGCGGGCGTCGACCTCTCCCGGGACATCATCGCGTACTGCCGCATCGGCGAGCGTTCGGCGCACACGTGGTTCGCGCTGCACGAACTGCTCGACCTGCCGAACGTGAAGAACTACGACGGATCATGGACCGAGTACGGCTCGCTGGTCGGCGTGCCGATCGAGCGGGGGGTGTGAGCTCATGTGCGGTGCGACCAGCGGTGGACCGTCTGTGGAGGGAATTGACGTGGCCAAGGAGACCGTGATCCAGGGCGTCGTGGTGCAGGCCGGGGAGCCGGTCTCGCGCGGCTACGCCCGGCTGCTCGACGAGGGCGGCGACTTCACCGCCGAGGTGCCCCTGTCCGCGACCGGCCAGTTTCGCTTCTTCGCGCGGCCGGGTCAGTGGACGGTCCGGGCGCTCGTGCCCGGTGCGTCCGGGGAGCAGAAGGTCGTGGCCCGGCAGGGCGAGCCGGTCGACGCCCGGGTCGAGGTCGCGGCCTGAGTCCACCGGCCGGCGGTGCGGCGGGCGGGCCTCGGTGGTGGGGCCAGCTCGGTGACACCGCCAGTTCGGTGACACCGCCAGGTCAGCGATACGGCCAGGTCAGTGACACGCCTGGCCGACGCGTTCGAACCGGGCGGCGGTTGGTGCGGGACGGGTCGGTGACGGCCCGCCCGACCCGATCGGCACCGTCGTGGGCACCGCGAAGTGCATCGGCCCCACGGTGTAGCACCGCAGTCCGTTGTCCCGCGCGAAGGTGAGCGCGGAGCCCCGGTCCGGGAAGGGGGCGATGATGCGGCGGACGGTGCGCTGACCGGCCGCCGCGAACAGGACGACCGCGAAGAGTACGTCGGACTCAGCCATCATGCGGATCATGAAAGCGCATGCGGTCGCGGACCAAGCCGGTTTCGACGTGTCCCACTCGTGGTCTGTTATTGCTCATGCGGTGTCACCTGCAAGAGCCTGGGCCACCGCAGCGAGATCTGTGGCCGCGGACTGTCAGCAGAGCCGGCGGCCAGCAGAGCCGGCGGCCAGCAGAGCCGGCGGCCAGCAGAGCGGACGGTCAGTAGACGAGCGCCTGCGCGTCGTCCGCGAGCACCTCGTCGACGAAGACGGCGGCGCCCGCGATCCGGATGCCGTCGATCACATCCTCCGGCCCGAACGAGCGCCGGGCCGCGCACTGCGAGCACACCGTGACCCGCCCGCCGGCGAGGATGCCGGTCAGCAGATCGGGCAGCGGGGCGGCCTCGGGCAGGCTGAACTCCGCGGCCCGCCCGGGCAGCGCGAACCAGGCGGATTCCCCGGTCAGCCACAGGGACACGGCGGCACCGGCGGCGACGGCCACCGCCGCCACCGTGAATGCCTGCGAGCAGCGCTCCGGCGCGTCCATCCCAGCGGTGGCCTTGATGACGAGAGAGCGGGACATCCATCCAGTCTGCTCCGTCCGCCCACCCGGCTGCGCGCCTGCGCGCGGTACTAGGCTGCGGAGCGTGTTGCACTACTTCTTCACCGGGCTCCTGGTGGCGATGTGCGTTCTCATCGCCTGGTTCTCCGGTTACGTCGTCTACAAGCTGTACGAGGGGCAACGCTGAGCGCCGTCGACGGAACCGACCTGCACGCCAGCCTGCTGCCGCTGGCCTTCCTCGTCGGAACCTGGCGCGGGGAGGGCGTCGGCGGCTACGAGGGCATGGACGGTTTCCACTACGGCCAGGAGATCACCTTCGCCTCGGACGGCCGGCCCGCACTGGGCTACGTCTCGCACACCTGGTGGGCGGACGAGCCGCGGGACGGCCGCGAGAACGGCAGCCCGCTGGCCACCGAGACCGGCTTCTGGCGGGTCCAGCCCGGCGCGGACGGCGCGACGGACGTCGAGGTGACGCTCGCGCACCCGTTCGGCATCGCCGAACTCTATGTCGGCACCCTGACCGGGACCCGTATCGATCTCAGTCACAACGTCCTGATCCGCACCGCGACCGCCCGCGAGGTCACCCGCTCGGTGCGCCTCTACGGGCTCGTCGAGGGCGGTGACCTGGCCTACGCGATCGACATGGAGGCCGGCGGCAAGCCGATGCAGTCCCACCTCTCGGCGCGGCTGCACCGGGTCACCGACTGACCGACTGACCGACTGACCGACTGACCGAGGCGCGGCCGGCCCGTCAGACCGGCTCCGGGGCACCGCCGACGTCGGCGGCCAGCTTCGCCCGCCAGGCCTTCTCCCGCTCGATCGCCGTGGCGAACCCAAGGGCGATCGCCGGGTCGAAGTTCTCGTCCGCGTAGGTGCCGACGCAGCCGAGGATCCGGTCGATCTCCTCGGCGGTGATCGCGGTGTGCGGGACCTGGCCGGTGAGGAAGATGTCGCCGACCCGGTCGATGGAGAAGTGCACGCCGTAGGTGCGGGCGTTGCGGCCGAGCAGGAAGCCGTAGGTGCCGGCGACGTTCTCGGCCGGTTTGCGCATGAAGAACGCCTCGACGAGCAGGGTGTGGTCCTGCACGACGAGCCAGGTCATCGTGCGCAGTTTGTGCTCGCCCTCCAGGGTGACCAGGAACGAGCCCGTGTCGACGTGCTCGAAGGCCAGTTCGAGGTCGGCCAGGGCGTTCGCGATCAGAGTGTCGAGGCGCTCGCGTTCCGTCGCGTCGATGGGTGCCGTCATGCCCGGGACCTCCCCGTTACCGCTGTGACGATGCCGGATCCGGTCTAGATCCTCGCATCCGGCGGGGACACGGGCGCTAGACGGCGACGGCGGCGGGGCTCAGCGCGTGCTGGTAGCTGCGCAGCACGCCGCGGGCCGTGGCCGTCCAGCCGAAACCGGCGGCGCGGCCGACCGCTCCGGTGGCGAGCCGGGCCCGCCAGTGCGGCTGGCGCAGCAAGCGGTCCAGCACGTCGGCGTAGCGCGCGGGGTCGTGGCCCGGTACGAGCAGTCCGGAGACGCCGTCGGCGACGGCGGTGCGCAGCCCCCCGACCGCCGCCGCGACGACCGGCGTGCCGCAGGCCTGTGCCTCGAGGGCGACGAGGCCGAAGCTCTCGCTGTGGCTGGGCACCACCACGGCGCTCGCCGCCCGGTACCAGTGCGCGAGCTCCCGTTGCGGCGCGGGCGGCCGGAACCGGACCAGGTCGGCGATGCCCAGCTCCGCCGCAAGCCGCACCAGGGCGTCGGGTTGTTCCAGCCCGGATCCACTCGGGCCGCCGACGACGGCGACGGTGAGCCGTGAGCGCCGCGTCGGATCGCGCCGTACCAGATCCGCGGCGGCGTGCAGGAGCAGGTCCGGTGCCTTCAGCGGCTGGATGCGGCCGACGAACAGCAGCACCTCGCCGGCCGGGTCGAGCCCGAGCCGCGCCCGGGACCGCGCGACGTCACCCGGAGCAAAGATCTCCAGGTCGACGCCGGGGGCGACGACGTCCACCCGCTCCGGCGACGCGTCGTAGAGCCGGACGAGGTGGTCGCGTTCGTCCTCGGTGGAGGCGATCAGCCGGGTGGCGCCGGCGATGACCTCCTGCTCGCCGCGCAGCCGGCCGGGCGGCTCGGGCCGGTCCCCGGCGGCCAGCGCCTCGTTCTTGATCTTCGCCAGGGTGTGCGAGGTGTGCACGAACGGAACGCCCCACCGCCGGGCGGCGGCGAGCGCCACCTGGCCGGACAGCCAGTAGTGCGAGTGGATGACGTCGAACCAGCCCGGCTCGTGCCCGGCCTCGGCGCGCAGCACGTCCGCCGTGAACGCGCACAGCCAGGCGGGCAGATCCTCGCGGCGCACCTCCTCGAACGGTCCGGCGTCGACGTGGCGCACCGTGACGCCGGGGACGAGTTCCGCCGAGGTCGGCGCCCGGCTGCTGACCGCCCGGGTGAACACCTCGACCTCGACGCCGAGCGCGGCGAGCTGCCGGGAGAGCTCGACGACGTACACGTTCAGGCCGCCGGCATCCCCGGTACCCGGCTGCTCCAGCGGGGAGGTGTGCATGGACAGCATCGCCACCCGCCGGGGGCGATGGCCGCGCTCCACCTCCGCACGACCGTCGACGGCGCTCCTGATCAGGCGCACCCGGCACCTCCGTATCCTGCGAATCCCGCGTATCCCGCCGCTCGGGACGTCCGCCCGGCACGACCAGTCCCGCTCTGCAGCGACACGACCCCCACCGTTCTATCCGCGCGGTTGTCCGGTCAACTGGTCGTTCCTGGACCCACAACGACACCGTCGGCCCAGGAAGTCCCTGTCCGCAATGGTCAGCGGGCTCCGCCGGGGTCGGTCCCGGTCGGTCCTGTCACCATTCTGTAACGAACTAGACGCCGATGCGGGCCGGGGCGCCGGCCCGCGGCCGTCGCGACCGGTGCCCGGACCGGACGCGGCGGCCGGTCTGCGACGCTTGCCGGGTGTCGAAACCCCGTGCCCCGCGCCTCGCGGCCGGCCGGGCCCGCACCCTGGGCCTACCCACCCGGGGCACCACCGCGCCGAACCGGCTGCGGCGAATCGACCGCTGGATCCTGGACGCCACCGGGCCGCTGCTGCGCGGCAGCGTCGAGCCGCTCGTCGTCGACCTCGGCTTCGGCGCCTCGCCGGTGACCACGGTCGAGCTGTACGAGCGGCTGCGGGCGCGCTGCCCGCGGGTGCGGGTCGTCGGCCTCGAACTGGACCCGGAGCGGGTCGCCGCCGCGCAGCCCGCTGCCCGGCCGCCCGGGCTCACGTTCGCCCGCGGCGGCTTCGGGCTGCCCGCGGACCTCGGCAGGCCGGTCGTCATCCGCGCGCTCAACGTGCTGCGGCAGTATCCCGAGCCGGCGATCGCCGGCGCGTGGGCGGCGATGACGGCGCGGCTGGCACCCGGCGGCCTGCTGGTCGAAGGGACCTGCGACGAGATCGGCCGGCGGGCCTGCTGGTTCGGCCTGCCCGCCGGGGAGCCCGCGCCCGGCTGGCTCGCGGCGGTCGGACGCGTGCCGGCCGGCCCCACCCTGACCCTCGCGGCCCACCTGCCGAGCCTGCGCCTGCCGTCCGAGCTCGCCGAGCGGCTACCGAAGTCCCTCATCACCCGTAACGTGCCCGGACAGGACATTCACCGGCTACTGGCGGCGCTGGACCGGGCGTGGTTACGGGCAGCCGGGCGGGCGGTGTTCTCGCCGCGGCAGCGCTGGATCGCCGCCGTCGGCGAGCTGCGCGCGGACGGCTGGCCGGTCGGCGGCGACACCCGGCGCTGGCGCCTCGGCGAGATCACCCTGGACTGGCCGGTCCCGTCGGACCGGCCGCCGCCAGCGCCGCGCTGAACGCAGCGAAGGCGCGCCGGTCGAACAGCACGAACCGGACGTCGCGCACGCGCGTGTCCGCGCCGAGCACGCTTGTCACCGCCAGCCGGGCCGCGTCGTCGAGCGGCCAACCGTATGCTCCCGCGCTGACCGCCGGAAACGCGACGCTGGCGGCGCCGAGCTCGTCGGCGACCGCCAACGCGCGGGTGTAGGCCGAGCGCAGCAGCGCCGAACGGTCCTCGCCCGGGTCGTGGACGGGACCGACGACGTGGATGACGTGCCGGGCGGGCAGCCGGCCAGCCGTCGTCGCGACCGCCTCGCCGGCCGGTAGCCCGCCCGGCAGGCTGGTCTGACGTAGCCGGCGGCACTCGGCGAGGATCTCGGGCCCGCCGGCGGCATGGATCGCCCCGTCCACCCCGCCGCCGCCGAGCAGGCTGCTGTTCGCGGCGTTCACGATCGCGTCCGTCGCCACCTGGGTGATGTCGCCCTGCTGCAGACTTACGTTCACCATGGAGCCCAGTCTGGCCGACCGTGCCGTCGTTGCGGAGCCCGGCCTGATCTGCCTGACCGGTTCCGCGCCGCACGGTGTGGCGCGATTGCGACTTGGCCGCGACTGCGGTCCGATGGAGGTCGTCCGGCCGCGCCGGGGACGCGTTCCCCGGCTGCCTGGGAGGGGCGGATCCCCGCGAGGGCCAATCCCGGGAGGCGGTGGCGGGCCGGGAGGAGACAGGCGGCCGAGCGGCCGGGAAGGGACGGCGGCGATGGCTGCGCAGCTCGTGGTGTTCGGATTTGACAGTCTCGACCAGGCCCGGCGGGCATGGTCGCTCGGCCGGCGGCTACGGCGCCGAAAGCAGCTCGATCTTGCCGATGGCGCGCTGGTGCACCGGGACCACCACGGCAAGGTGACGGTCCGTCACCTTGCCGGCCCGGGTCGCACGGTCGCGCTTGGTGGCGCGGTGTGCGGCGGCGTGGCCGGGGCGGTGTTCCTCGCCCCGGCCCTCGGCCTCGCGCTCGGGGCGGGTGCCGGCGCGCTGGCCGGCCGGCTCAGCAGGACGGGCATCGACGAGGCGCTGGCGCGGCGGATCGCCGGTCACCTCCAGCCGGGCCGGGCCGCGATGATCGTTCTTGCTCGCGGCCCGGTCGACGACGTGGCCGCCGCGCTGCGGCCGCACCAGCCAGTTGTGATCATGACGACGTTGCCGGCGGAGGGGGACCGCCGCCTCGCCCGCCTGCTGAGCCAGCGGCCCGCACCGGCCTGATCGCCCCGCCCCCGCCCCCGCCCCCGCCGCTGCGCCGCACCAGGCGGGAGGCGCGTGTCAGGGGCGGGTGGGACGGTTCGTCGGGGCGATCTTGTCCAGCACCGCGAGGTCGTCCGTCCGGGGCTGCCACTCGCCGGCGGTCGCGTTCGCGCGGACCTGTCCCGGGCTCGTCGCCCCGGCGATGACGGAGGCGACCCCGGGCTGCGCGGCCAGGCCGCCGATCGCCACGTCGAGCAGCGAGCGGTCCCGTTCCCGGGCGAAGGTCTCCAGCACGTCGAGACGGTCGAAGACGTCGTCGGTCAGCTCGTCCTGGCGCCCGACGAGCCGCGTGCCGGCCGGCGGCGCCTCGTCGCGCTGGTACTTGCCGGTGAGCAGCCCGTTCTCCAGCGGGAAGTACGGGATCACCCCGACGCCGTACTTCAGGGAGGCCGGGACGAGTTCCGCCTCGACGCCCCGGTTGAGCAGGCTGTAGTGGTTCTGCGCGGAGATGAACCGGGTCGCGCCCGAGGCCCGCGCGGTCCACTCCGCGTCCGCCACCTGCCAGGCGTCGAGGTTGCAGGCGCCGATGTAGCGGACCTTGCCCTCCTTGACGATCTCGTCAAGCGCTTCGAGGGTCTCCTCGATGGGGGTGAACGCGTCGGGGTTGTGCAGTTGGTAAAGATCGATGTGATCTGTCTGCAGCCGGCTCAGTGAACCCTCGACGGCCTTGCGGATGTATCGGCGGGACGCCCGCGCGCGGAAGTCCTGACCGTAGATTCCGCCCATGTCGTTGCCGAACTTCGTGGCGAGCACCACGTCGTCGCGCCGGCCGCGCAGGACATGTCCGAGCAGTGTCTCCGAACCGCCCTTGTTGCCATAGCTGTCGGCGGTGTCGAAGAAGGTGATCCCGGCGTCGAGTGCGGCATCCACGACCGCGCGGGTTCCGGCGAGGTCGACGCGCGAACCGAAGTTGTTGCATCCCAGGCCGACAACTGACACCAGTAGTCCGGATGATCCCAGCGAGCGATAGCGCATGGGGTAAATACACCACATCGGCCCGTGGCCCACGTAACCAGGTCCGTGAACCACGGGCCGATGCCACGATCACCGCGACCATTCACCGATCGTTTGCCGGTGCGGCCGAATTCGCGGTCAGTGCTGCGGAGCAGCGTCCACCACGGCACGGCCGACGGCCTCCGCGGCGCGACGCGTCGAGGTCCGCGCGGCGCGGGACTGGCTCACCGCGGTCCGGGTGCGCTCCGTGGCCTGTTCGGTCGCCGGGCTGCGCCTGATGCTCGCCACCCGGCGCTCGCCGCGGTCCGCGAACGAGTTGTACAGCTCGTTCGCCCGGCCCTGCAGGTCGGAGATCTGGGCCGTCACGGTTGCCGGCAGCGCCCGCACGGCCGTGCCGACCTGGGTCGGGACTCGCGAAGCCTGCACGGGCAGCGCGCCGACCCGGTCGGTGAGCCGGCGGACCTCGGTGCTGGTGGTCGTCGGCAGCGAGAGCAGCTTCGCGACGGCGATGTCCGCCGCCCCCACCGAGGCGAGCAGCGGCTTGCGGACCTCCGTCAGCGCTGCCTTCGGCTCGGTCCTCGGCGTGGTCCTGTTGCTCCGGGTCTGGGCACCGGAGCGGGCGGTGCCGCTGGAACGGGCGCCGGTCGACCGGGCCGTCGACCGGGCCGTCGAGGTCGACGTCGTCGAGGTGGGGGAGGTCGTTCGCGTGGTGGCCATCGGGTCTCCTCGGGTTGTGAGTTTCGTTGTCGTCGTTCGGCGTTCCTGGGTTCCGGCCGGCACCGCGAGGCGGTCCGGTCCTGGCTGTCGGGTCAGGGGACGATCTGTTGTCGGGTCGCTCGGCCGCGTCCGGCTCGGCGCCTCGCCGGCCCGGCCGCGGCGCTGTGACCGGGCTGGCCGGGTCGTTACGACTGGTCGGTCGCGCCCGGTGCCGCCGGTGCCGTCCCGGCCGGGTCAGGGACGTCCGGAGCAGAGGCCGGCGCCTTGTCCGCCGGTGTCGTGCTGGCCGGCGTGGCGGAGGCGGACCGCTTGGTCGCGCGACGCTTCGGCGCCTGCGGGGTGGCCGGTTCCGTGTCCTTCGCCCCGGTGGCGGCCCGTCGACGGGTGGACCCCGTAGCACTGGTGCCGGCCGTTGCGCCGGCTCCGGCGGAGCGGCCGGTCGCGGTTGCGCCGCGGGTCCTGCTGGTGCTGCCTGAGCTGCTGGTGGCGCTCCGGCGGGCACGGGCCGGGGCTGAGGAACTGACGCCCGGAGCGGCGGAAGCCGCTGTCGCGGTGTCCGGCGACGGGCCGGCGGACCGGTCGGCCGCGCTGGTTTCGGTCGCCCGCGGCGTGCCGTCCGCCGGCAGTTCGCTGGTCGCGGGCTCGGCGGTGGCGGAGTTCTCCCGGCAGAATGCCTCGTAGATGTCGAGCACCACCTGCTTCTGCCGCTCGGAGAGGGATTCGTCGGCGAGGATCGCGCTCATCACGCTTTCATCGCCGGGTCGCTCCTCAAGGATTCCCGCCTGGACGTAGAGCACTTCCGCAGATATCCGCAACGCCTTGGCGATCTGCTGGAGAATTTCCGCCGACGGCCGGCGTAGCCCTCGCTCGATCTGGCTGAGGTAAGGGTTACTCACCCCGGCCTGACTGGCGAGTTGACGAAGGGAGATCTTCGCCGTTCGCCGCTGATCCCGGATGAACACACCGAGATCGCGGACGTTCAGGTTCGGCATCGGGGCACACGCCTCCTCTGACGGACGGCCGGATCACGGCCGCCTCCGGTTCCCGGCACTGCGGGCCGGCGACAGGCACCGACCGGCCGCTCGGGGCCAGGCCCGCGCAGTACCAGGCCGCTCGGGACCGGGCCGCTCAGGATCAGGCCCCTCGGGACCGGGCCGCTCGGGACCGGGCCGCTGACGACCGTGGAGTCCGAAACAACGCCGTATCAACTGGACTGACGATACGTCGCGCTGCTAACTCTGGCAAGCGCTCTGGCTAGCACCACCGGCCGACTGAGCAACGGATTGGCTCGTATCGATGTGATATCGCTCGCGGTCCCGTTGCCGTGGGGCGCATCCGAGCGACGGAACCGTTGCGGGCGTGCGAGCACGCCAGCGCGCGGCGCGGCCGCGGGCGGTCAGGACTCGGCCTGCGCCAACCAGGCTCGCTGGGTGGTCAGCGCGGCCTCGGTCTCGGCGATCTCCTTCGTCCGGCCGGCGGCCTGCGCGCGCGCGAGCTTCAGCTCCAGTTTCGCGACCGACTCCCGCAGCCTGGTGACGAACGGCGAGGACGCAACCGACTGCTTCTCCCACCGCTCGTCCGCGGCGTCGCGCAACTTGTCGCCGATGGCCGCCATCTGACGCTCCAGCGAGGCGGCCGACTCCCGGGGCACCCGGCCGATCGCGTCCCACCGATCCTGGATCTCCCGCAGTCGGCGCGTCGACCGCTCCGTGTCGGCCGGGTCGAGCTCGGTCGCCTCGGCCAGCAACTGCTCCTTCTTGACCTGGTTCTCCCGCATCTCGGCATCGCGTTCCGCGTTCGCCGCGTTGCGCCGGGCAAAGAAGGCGTCCTGCACCTGGCGGAACTCGTCCCACAGCGCGTCGTCGACGTCCTTCGCGGCGCGACCAGCGGACTTCCACTCGGTGAGCAGGCCGCGGTACCGGGTCGTCGTGCCGGCCCAGTCGGTCGAGTCCGCCAGGGTCCGCGCCTCCGCGATGATCGCTTCCTTGCGCTCCCGGGAGCGGGCCCGCTGGGTGTCCAGCGCGGCGAAGTGCGCGGTGCGGCGGCGGGTGAACTCCTCGCGGGCGGCGGTGATCCGCCGCCACAGCGCCGAGTCCGTGCGCTTGTCCAACGATCCGGCCGCGCGGAACTCCTCGGCGATGGCGCGGAACCGATCGCCGGCCGACTTCCAGTCGGAGCTGCGACCGAGCGCCTCCGCCTCGGCGACCAGCTCCTCCTTGGCGGCGGCGAGCCGGGCGTTGCGTTCGGCCCGCTCGGCGGCGACGACGGCGCGCCGCTGCTCGGTGGCGCGCATCACCGCGTCCAGCCGGGACCGCACCGCGTCCAGATCGCCGACGACGGCGGCGTCGTCGAGGGAGTCGAGCAGCCGCCGGGCGCTTGCGGCGATGCCGGCGGGATCGGCCGCGCTGAGCGTCAGCCGCCGCTCCAGCAGCCCGACCTCGGCGCTCAGATCGTCGTAGCGGCGCTGGAAGTGGGCCAGGCCCTCACTCGGACTGCCGGCGCGCCATGATCCGATGGCACGTTCACCGTCCGCCGTGCGCACGAAGACCGTGCCGTCCTCGGCGACGCGCCCCCAGGCGGCGGAGCGGTCGGATTCGCTGCGGTCACTCATCGTGTTCCCGGAGATCGACTGACGTTTTCCTGTCATTCTTGCAGGCATCGGCCGTGGAGGGTACGGCCGCCACGGATCCGGTCGCCACGGATCGCGGTCGACGCGATGACGGTGGGCTGTCGGCGCCGATGGTTCGCGGTCGCTCCGCTGTCGACACGCCGACGGCCACCGGCGCCGCACGACGTCGCGGGGGCGAGGCCGCCGCTGGTCGTGGTCCCGGAATGCGCGGGGCGCCACCCGTTGTTGGTGCCTGATCACCCACCCGGTCCAGGCGTTCCCGGACAGTGGGGCCAAGATGCGTAACCGTGACGAGTGGGACAGGTGGTGGCCGGGAGGGCTGGCGATCCCGGGTGTTGTTGTTACCGGCGTTCGTAGGGCTCGATGCCCTCGTCGTCGGCCCCGCACCGGTATCCGCCCTCAGGTCGCCCCGGGCAATCCCGACCTCGCCCACGCGGTGCGCAACACCCTGCTCCACTGCCTGGTCACGGTGATTCCCGCGGTCGCCGCCGGACCGGCCCCGAGAGGAGTCCCGCCCCATGCGCATGCGCCGAACACTGCCGACGGCCGTCGCTCTAGGCATGATTCTGCTCGCCTCCTGTAGCGGGGGTGGCGGGTCGGGCAATCCGGCCGAGGACCTTCGCCCGACCGCACGGCCCGCGACCGCGGGCGTCGACAACGTCGCCGGCGCGACGGCGTCCCCCGAGTGTGCGGCCAAGGTCAAGCAGCTGCGCGTGGCGGCGCCCGGCACGCTCAACGACGTCGCGGAGTCGGGCAAGGCGTACATGGAGAAGACGCATCCCGGCCTCACCGTCGACATCGTCGCGACCGCTCCCGACTACTCCGCGCTCGTGCAGCAGATCAGCGCCGATCGATCGGCGGGCAGCTCCGTCGACGTCGCTGTCGCCGGCTTCGACCAGCTTCCGGTGTACGCGCGCCAGCTCGGCGCCCAGCCGCTCTCCCCCCGCCGGCTGCGCGCCTCCTACGATCAGCGGCTGCTCGGACTCGGCACGGTCGACGGCACGCTGATCGGCATTCCGCAGCAGGTCGCCTCGCTGGCGCTCGTCTACAACCTCGACGTCCTGCAGCAGGCGGGGGTCGACCCGCGCACCCTGACCACGACGGACGGCGTGATCGCGGCGGCGGACAAGATCAAGGCCTCCGGCCAGAACATCCAGCCGATCGACCTGCCGACCGGACAGCAGTTCGGTCAGTGGATGCTCAACACGCTCGCCAGTTCCCGCGGCACCCCGATCCAGGACGCGGCCGGCGGGCCGGCACTGACCACCCCGGCGACCCGGGCCGCCGCCGCCTTCCTCGCCAAGGTCGGCACCTACGGTCCGCAGTCCGACAACCCGTCCGGGCTGCTGCGCTTCGGCATCCGCCGGCAGACCGCCATGACCGTGGTGAACGTGGCCTCGCTGGCCGGCAGCCTGAGGATCATCGGCGGACTGGGGGCGAAAGGTTTCCGGGTCGGCGCTGTTCCGTTCCCGACGCTGCCCGGTGGCAGCCAGCACCCGGTTGCCGTCGGCAACGCGTTGACGGTCCTCGCGACCGACCACTGCCAACAGGAGATGGCGACCGAGCTGATCGTCTCGCTGCTGTCGCCGGACGTCGTCGCGACCAGCACCGAAGCCTTCAGCTACCTACCGGTGGACACTCAGGCGATCAGTCGACTCTCCTCTTTCTACGGCATGTATCCGCAGCTCAAGCCGTTCCTCGCGGTGACCGGCTCGCTGGTGAAGGCGCCGGTGTGGGGCGGTGCGCGTGGCGGCGAGGTGGCGGATGCGCTGAACGATCAGGTGGTGCGCATCGTCCGCGGTGAGGATCCGGATCGGACGCTGGCCGCCGCCCAGACCCAGGTCGGGGAGCTGACGCGGTGAGATCCGTCGTCGGGGGGCCACCGGTGGCGACGCCGGCCTCGGCCCTGGCCTTCTTCGACGAGCTCGGAACGCGCCTGCCCGTCGACTGACGCCCGCCGTCATCGGGCGGTAAACAAAACCATTTATCTGAATCGACTTGAAGTAAAAGAAGATACTTGATGTGCGTTATTTGCGGCCGGACTGCGGCGTTTTCCTGATTGGCCGGCCGCTCGCCCGCGCGGCGTGCTTTGCTGTACGTCAAACGCTCGCTAATCTCGTCGGCACGACACGGTGATGGCACGACACGGTGATGGCACGACACGGTGATGGCACGACACGGTGATGGCACGACACGGTGATGGCACGGCGTGGCTGGTAATGGCACGGCGTGGCTGGCCATGTCATGGCATGGCATGGTGGGACACGGTGTGATGAGTCACGGTTCGAGTTGGTGTGGAATGTTCATTGCCAGGCATGCGGTATGGGCGAAATGGCGTGCATGTAGTGGTCGATGGCGGACTGCGCGGAAGGCTCTCGGCGTTGCCTGGTCGAATAGTGCACATAGGTCGAGAGCTGGACAATCGCTCACGATATCGCCACCTCTTGCGTGCAATCACCCTCACCAGTGGTCCAGGCGTGACCTCTGTGCACGCATCGCACCGGAGTCATCACTAGGGACACCAGGATGTCGCGACATAGCGTTAGTGGGCGCTCACGGAATTGGCCCAGCAGATCCGACTCGAGGAGATCGTCGATGCTGACGGATAACGCGCACGCCTGCACACATCCGCTCGCATTCGTCCGCGCGCAGCGTGGTTGGTCCTATCAGCGCCTCGCCCGGGTGGTGGCCCGCCGCGCCCGCGATCTCGGTGTGGCGAACATGGCCGCGGAACGCCAGAAAGTATGGCGATGGGAACACCGGGGTGTCGTTCCCGACCGGGTTTCCCAGCTCGCGCTGGCGGCCGAACTCGGAGTGCCCAACGACCGGCTCGAGTCCCATCCGTGGCCGGCCTGGCTGCCGACCGGGGACGCCGTGCGCACCGAATACCCCTGGACGCCGGTCGGCAGTGTCACCTCGCTGATGGATGTCGTCGAGGACGCGCTGTCCGACCGGCGCGGATTCCTGACCATCTCCGGCGTCGGAGTGGCCGAACTCGCCACCCAGTGGCTCGGGCTCGACCCCGCGCGCCTCGCCGCCGCCCTCGCCGGCGGCGAGGTCGACGACCAGATCGTCAACCGCATCGAGCACAACATCCCCGGCCTGCGGGTGATGGACGAGCGGCTCGGCGGGGAGAGCGTGCGCCGGCTCGTCGACGCCGAGCTCGGGGTGGTGGCGGATCTGCTGGTCCGTGGCTCCTACACCGAACAGATCGGCCGGCACCTGCACCTGGTGGCGGCCGAGCTCGCCCGGTTCGCGGGCTGGGTGTCGTTCGACGCCGGCTTCCACACGGCGGCCCAGCGTTACTGGATCACCGCTCTGCACGCCGCGCACACCGGCGGCGACCGCATGCTCGGCGCGAACGTCCTGAAGAACATGTCCCTGCAGTGCGTCGACTTCGCCCGCCCGCGGGAGGCCGTCGACCTCGCCGAGGCGGCCGTGGCCAGCATCGGCACCGGGTCCGGGCGAGTTGCCGCCATGCTGCAGATGCGCCGTGCCCGCGCCCTCGCCGCGACGGGGGAGGCCAGCGCCTGCGCCGAGGCCCTGGCCCGGTCGGAGGAGGCGATGGACGAGGCCGGTCCCGAGGATCCGGCCTGGTCGGACTACTTCGACCTGGGCGAGTACCAGGCGCAGATCGGTAGCTGCTACATCGACCTTGGCCACCTGGCCCAGGCCGATCGTTGGCTGGAACGCTCCCTGGCGGTACTGCCGACCTCACGGGCCCGCGACCGGGCGACCTACCTTCTGCGCCGCGCCGCCCTGCAGATCGACCTGGGCAACGTCGACCACGGCTGCGAGCTGACCCGGGAGGCGATGCCGATGCTGGAGGCGACCAGATCCAAGCGCAACGCCCGCCGCGCCGACGAGCTGCGCCGTCGGCTGCGGCGGCACAGCTCCGACCCCGACGCCCGCGATCTCGACCAGGTGCTGTCCAGGACCGCCTGACAAGGCGGCCGGCCAGTGTCCCGCTGGGGCAGCGGCGGGTTCAGGAGGAGCGCAGGACACGCCCCGCCGGTCGCTTCGGCGCCGCGGCCGACTCGGGCTCGTCCGGGTCGATCGCGGCCGCGAGGGGGGCGCCGTCCGCGTCGGTGACGACGAGGACGGCGTCCGTGGCGACGGACCGCTTGACGACGGCCAGCGCGATCGGGCCGAGTTCCGCGTGCATCTCGGACGAACCCACGAAACCGACCTCCCGCCCGTCGGCCGTGACGGGTGAACGCGGGGCCGCCACCGAGCCATCGAGGTGGAGCAGGACGAGGCGGCGGGGCGGGCGGCCCAGATTGTGCACCCGGGCGACGGTCTCCTGGCCGCGGTAGCAGCCCTTGTCGAGGTGGACCGCGCTCGCCAGCCAGTGGACCTCGTGCGGGATGGTGCGGTGGTCGGTCTCCCAGCCAAGCCGGGGCCGCCGATCGGCGATGCGGGCGGCCTCGAACGCGGCCAGCCCGGCCAGGGCCGCCCCGGCGGCGCACAGCCGCTCGACGGTGGTGGCCAGGCAGGCCCGGGGAGTCAGCAGGTCGACCCCATAGGGCATCCGGCGCACGAGCGTGCCATCGGCGGCCCGGCCACTCGGGTAGGGACCGGTGACCGGCGCACCCGCGGCGTCCGGGGCCGGCGGCGTGGGGGCCGCAAAGTCGAGATCGGCCGGCGGCGAGGCCGCGGACGGGTCGCCGGAGCCGCCCAGCGCGGCGCTCACGACCTGCGCGGCCTGCGGTCCGACGACGCTGAGGACCGCGACGTCCGCGGTGACGTCGATCGGCTCCACCCGGAGCAGGAACCGCATCATCTCCAGATAGCGCAGCAGGTCGGGGCCGGTGCCGGCCTCGACGTCGACCCAGGTGGCCGAGCCGTCGTCAGCGAGGGTGAGGTGATGTTCGACGTGCCCGTGTGGGGAGAGCACCAGCGCCTCGGTGCCCCGCATCGGGCTGAGCGCGGACAGGTGCTGCGAGGTGATGCTGTGCAGCCAGGACAGTCGGTCGGGACCGGCGATGCGCACCACGTCCCGGTTGGACCGGTCGACGACGGCAGCGCCGGTGAGCAGGGCTCGTTGCTCGCGGAGCGGATCGCCGTAGTGCGCGGCGACTGCGGCGTCCACGCCGGTCGCGGCCACCGCGCCGGGCAGCTGAAGCAGCGGGGAGAGCCTCGCGGGCTCGGCGGGCGTGGAGGTGGGGGGCCCGGCGGTCATGGACCGAGTCTAGGTCTCCGGCCGAGCCGACGGCCGTGCCTGACCCGGCCTCCGGACACACCTGCGTCCGGACACATCACCTGACGGAGTCCTTTCCGGCTGGCCGCGGGTCGCGAGGCCGGGTGGCTGCCTCGATCTTGTTCCCGGTGGGCGTGTCGTGAGCGTCCCATCGACAGGCCGGAAAAAGCCGTTGCGAGGTGGTGGGCGAGCCGCGTAGCGTCCTCGGTACACGAGAGAGGAGGTGGTCCAGACTTTGTATGCTCATAGGACTCGTGAGGTGACTGTCAGCTAGCCGGTCTCGTGGTCCTCACCTCTAGCCGGGTGGCCCCACGGGCACCGGCACCGGCGAGTACCAGGCAGATCACCCGACCCCCGGGCGCCGTCGCAAGTCCCGACGGCCCGCTTCCGCCCCAGGCGGCGGCGGAGCGCCCGGGGGTCGCTGCTTTTCCGGACCCCCGCGTCTGTTCCAGGCCCCGGCGTCCTGGCGCGCCCGAGCTGCCCGGCGCCCAACGGCCCCTTCGGTGGGCGTCGGCGTCGGCCGCTTCCGGCCGCGACCGGCGGCGATCCGACCGACGGGTGGCAGGAGCCGGCAATGCTGGCCGAGCGCCCCGACGAACGGGCAGGATCTCGGGTATGCCGACCCTCGTCCTGCTCCGCCACGGTGAGAGCAACTGGAACCGCGAGAACCTGTTCACCGGCTGGGTGGACGTCGACCTGTCCGACAAGGGCCTGAAGGAAGCCAGCCGCGGCGGCGAGCTGTTGCTGGAGGCTGGTGTCCTGCCGGACGTGGTGCACACGTCCGTGCTGACCAGGGCGATACGCACCGCCTGGCTGGCGTTGGACGCCGCCGGGCGGACCTGGGTGCCGGTCCGCCGCAGCTGGCGGCTCAACGAGCGCCACTACGGTGGCCTACAGGGCCTGAACAAGTCGGAGACGCTGGAGAAGTTCGGCGAGGAGCAGTTCCAGCTCTGGCGCCGCTCGTACGACACTCCGCCGCCGGAGATCGGTCCCGAGCAGGTCAGCGGGGTGGACGAGCGTTACGCCGAGCTCGCCCCGGACCTGATTCCGCGCACCGAGTGCCTCGCTGACGTGGTGGCCCGGATGCTGCCCTACTGGTATGACGCGATCGTGCCCGACCTGCGCACCGACCGGACCGTCCTGGTCACCGCGCACGGCAACTCGCTGCGGGCCCTGGTCAAGCACCTCGACCAGATCAGCGACAGTGACATCGCCGGGCTGAACATCCCGACCGGTATCCCACTGCGCTATGAGCTGGACGACAACCTCGAGGTCGTCAGCTCCGGCTACCTTGACCCCGACGCCGCCGCGAGCGCGGCGGCAGCCGTCGCCGCGCAGGGCGCGAAGAAGTAGCTCTGGTTCGTTGTTTCCCCAGGCCCGCCGACGGCGCGGGCCTGGGCACGCACGGTGCCGGTCAGGCCCCCCGCCGCTCGATCTCTCCGGTGACGAGGTAGATCACCCGGCGGGCGACGGACACGGCGTGGTCGGCGTAACGCTCGTAGTAGCGGCCGCAGAGGGTGATGTCGATCGCCGCCTCCATGCCGTGCGTCCACGGCTTCTCGATCAGCACGTGGAACAGCGTGCGGTGCAGGCTGTCCATCGTGTCGTCGTCGGCCTCGAGCTGCTTGGCGAGGTCGGTGTCGCGGCTGGCGATCACCGAGCCGGCCTTGGCGACGATCCGCTGGGCGACCTGCCCCATTTCGAGCATGGTGGAGCGCAGCTCCGGCGGGATCGCGCGGCCTGGGTAGCGCCGGCGGGCCACCTTCGCGACGTGCAGCGCGAGGTCACCCATCCGTTCCAGGTCGGCGACGATCCGCAGCGTGGTCACCATGATCCGCAGGTCGGTCGCGACCGGTGCCTGGCGGGCCATGACGTCGAACGCGCGCTCCTCGATCTCGTTGCGCAGCAGGTCGACGGTCTCGTCGCCGCTGATCACGTTCTCGGCGAGCTGCAGATCGGCGTCGAGGAGCGCGGTCGTTGCCCGGGCCATGGCGGAGGCGACCAGGTTGGTCATCTCGATCAGGGACTGGTCGATGCTCTCGAGTTCGTCGGTGAAGGCGTCCCGCACGGACGGCTCCTTCTCTTCGTGGGTTCGTGGGGGCGGCGGTGAGATCGCCGGGCGAGGTCGGTGTGGCGCTATGGGTGGACCCAGGTGATCACAGATACGGCAGTTGTGGAACACGCCGAACCTTGACGATGATGCGGACCTCTCGCGGTTCGGTGAACATCGACGATAGGTCCGATGAACAACGAGCGACGATCGGCGATGAAGGCTTGCAGAGCGATGCCCGGATGGCATGGCGGCACCTAGCATGCGGCGGGTGGGTGACAGGTCGGTGGATGCCGTGACAACCCGTGCACTCGGCGTGGAGTCGCCCGCTCGCGCCCTTTGGCGTGACGCTACGGATGGACCCACTTTGGACACACGATGACGCTGGTACCCGGTAGGCCAACCCCGTATACCGGCCCGAACGGAAGCAGCGCGGAGGAGAGCAGCACGGTCCTGCCCGCGAAGCTGATCAGGCGGGTGATCTCCGGTCTGCCGACGGGGCTCGTCGTCGTCGACGCGGCGGACCGGGTCGTCCTGGTCAACACGGTCGCCCGGCGGATGGGCGTCGTCTACCAGGACGAGATCGCGGTCGCGGAGCTGGCCGAACTGGTGCGCGCCACCCGCCTGGCCGGCAGCGACCGGGAGCGCCAGATCGACCTGCCGCCGGTGCCCGAGCCGCCGCTGACCCGCCCCCGACCGGACCAGGAGGCACTGGCCGTGCGCACCCGCGCCCGGGTGCTGGACTCCACCGGTCATGTCGCGGTCATCCTGGATGACATCACGGAGTCGCGGCGGGTCGAGGCGGTCCGGCGGGACTTCGTCGCCAACGTCAGCCACGAGCTCAAAACCCCGGTCGGCGCCCTGCACGTGCTTGCCGAAGCGGTCGCGGCGGCCAGCGAGGACCCCGTGGCGGTGCGCCGGTTCGCCTCCCGGATGACCCACGAGTCCACCCGGCTCGCCCGCCTCGTGCAGGAGATCATCGACCTGTCCCGGCTGCAGGGCGCCGAACCGCTCCCCGACCTGCGACCGCTGCGGACCGCCGACCTGCTCGCCGAGGCCGTCGACCGGGCCCGGTTCGCCGCTCAGGCGCAGGCGATCTCCGTGGCCGTCATCGGGGACGGTGATCTGCGGGTGCTCGGGGACGAGAACCAGCTCGTCACGGCGGTGGCGAACCTGCTGGAGAACGCGATCAGCTACTCGCCGCACGGCACCCGGGTGGTGCTCGGCGTGCGTCGCAGCGGGACGACGGTGGAGATCTCCGTCGCGGACGAGGGCATCGGCATCGCCGAGAAGGACCTCGAACGGGTCTTCGAACGGTTCTACCGGGCGGACCCGGCGCGGTCGCGGGCGACCGGCGGAACCGGGCTGGGACTGGCGATCGTCAAACACATCGCCACCAACCACGGCGGCGCCGTCACCGTCTGGAGTGCCGAGGGCGCGGGCTCGACGTTCACACTCCGGCTGCCGGTGTTCATCCCGACCCGGCCGGTAGGTCCACCGGCCGCCGCCGGGCGGGCCGCGCAGTCGGGGCGTGAGGCGTCCGACGGACGCAGCGCCGGCGTCGAGGCTGGCCGGGACAGTGCTGGCCGGGACAGGGCCGGCCGGGACAGTGCTGGCCGGGACAGTGCTGGCCGGGACAGGGGGTCGGGCGGGGCGTCGGCCGGAAGTACCGGCGCCGGTGAGATCGGGGCGGTCGGGGCGACGCGTCCCGACCGGAGCAGAAAGCGGCCCGGGCCCACCGGTCCGTCCGATGCCAGAGGGGGAGCGAACCGGTGACCCGGCTGCTCGTGGTTGAAGATGAGGAATCGTTCTCCGACGCGTTGTCGTTCATGCTGGAACGCGAGGGTTTCGAGGTGGGGGTCGTCGCCGACGGCCCCAGTGCGCTCGCCGAGTTCGACCGCCGTGGCGCCGACCTCGTCCTGCTCGACCTCATGCTGCCCGGGCTGTCCGGCACGGAGGTGTGTCGGACTCTGCGCACCCGCTCGAGCGTGCCGATCATCATGTTGACGGCGCGCGACAGCGAGATCGACAAGGTGCTCGGCCTGGAACTCGGCGCGGACGACTACGTCACCAAGCCGTTCTCCGCCCGTGAGCTGGTGGCCCGCATCCGGGCCGTGCTGCGGCGCAGGTCGGAGACGGAGGAGGTCGCCGAGGCGACGCTCGAGGCCGGTCCGGTCCGGATGGACGTGGAACGCCACGTCGTCACGGTCGCCGGGAGCGCGGTGACGCTGCCGCTCAAGGAGTTCGAGCTGCTCGAGATGTTCCTGCGCAACGCCGGGCGGGTACTCACGCGGGGCCAGTTGATCGATCGCGTGTGGGGTTCGGACTACGTGGGAGATACGAAGACCCTGGACGTACATGTCAAGAGGCTTCGGACGAAGATTGAGCGCGAGCCCGGCAACCCGCGGCACCTGGTGACGGTGCGGGGCCTGGGGTACAAGTTCGAGCCGTGACCCCACAGGTCCCGGCCGGAGGGGGGCGGTGTTCAGGTGCTCGGTGGCGTGCGCCCGGCGGGATGGTTCCCGCTCGGGACTCACCGCGCGACCTCACAGCCGGGGGGCATCCCGGTGGGGCGCGGTGCGCGGGGCGGGCGGCTGACCGCCGAATCCGCACAGGACTCCGACGACCCGCCGGACGGTGGCGCCCGGGAGCCGGATGACGCGCCGGCCGCCGCCGGGGAACCGGCGCCGCGGGAGGCCGTCGACGTCGGTCCGCTGCCAGCCGGCCAGCATCCCGGCCCGATGCGCCTCGGCGTGATCGACATCGGGTCGAACACGGTGCACCTGCTGGTCGTCGACGCCCACCGGGGTGGTCAGCCGCAGCCCGCGGCGAGCGTGCGGGTGCCGTTGCGGCTGGTGGAACTGCTCGAGGCCGACGGCTCGCTCGGCCCCGAGGGCGAGCAGGCGCTCACCACCTGCGTGCTCGACATGCGCCAGCAGGCGGACGCGCTCGGGGTGCACGACCTCGCGGCCTTTGCCACCTCGGCGCTGCGCGACGCGACCAACGGCGAGGAGGTGCTGGGCCGAGTCAAGGGCGCGACCGGTGTCGCCGTGGGCACGCTGTCGGGGGAGGAGGAGGCCCGCCTCACCTTCCTCGCGGTCCGCCGCTGGTTCGGCTGGAGTGCCGGGCGGTTGCTGGCCCTCGACATCGGCGGCGGCTCGCTGGAGATCGGCGCCGGCATGCACGAGGATCCCGAGGTGGTCGCGTCCCTGCCGCTGGGTGCCAGCCGGCTCACCCGCGACTGGCTGGAGGACAGCGACCCGCCGCGGCGCTCGGAGCTGACCGAGCTGCGGCGCTACGTCCGGGCGCAGATCGCGCCGGTGGTCGGGACGATCTACCATCTCGGCGAGCCGACACGGGCGGTGGCGACCTCGAAGACGTTTCGCTCGCTAGCCCGCATCGCCGGGGCCGAGCCGTACAGCCGAGGGCCGTTCACCCGCCGGGTGCTGCGCCGCGACGACCTGGCCGACGTGCTGGCCCGGCTGTCCCGGATGCCGGCGGCGGAGCGCGTCACACTGCCGGGTGTGTCGCCGTCCAGGGCGGGTCAGCTCCTCGCCGGCGCGGTGGTGGCCGCCGAGGCGCTCGACCTGTTCAGCGTCGAGGAGGCGGAGATCTGTCCGTGGGCGCTGCGGGAGGGCGTGATCCTGCGGCGGCTGGACTGGCTGACGGCGACGTGATCGACAGCAATGCCTAAATGGGGCAAAAGGTGTAAACACGCTTGCGAACCGGGGGTATTGGGGTGATGATGACGGGATGTGGCCATTGTCACGGGAGATGCGAGGCCATGCGGCCACGTCCGGTGGCCCCCGGCCCGGGCGAACGCGCCGAGAGGGCCTAGCCTGGGTGCGGGAGCCGGCCGCCGGGTCGGGTCGCCGCCTCGTACGGCAGGGAGATGGTTTGCGGGCAGGGCGTGAGGATCCGCGGCCGGCAGCGCCGGCCTCGATGGCGTCCGCCCTGACGACGCCGGCCTCGACGGCGCCAGCGCCCCGCGGCTCCGTCGCCGGCGGAGTGCCGGGGATGCCGGCGGCGCGGGTCGCGCTGTCCACCGCGTCCACCTATCCCGAGTCCACCGCGTCCGCCTTCGAGATGGCCGCCCGGCTGGGGTACGACGGCGTCGAGATCATGGTCTGGACCGATCCGGTCAGCCAGGACCCGGAGGCCCTGCGCCGGCTGGTCGACTATCACGGCATCCCGATCCTGGCGATCCATGCCCCCTGCCTGCTGCTCACCCAGCGGGTCTGGGGCACCGACCCGTGGGCGAAGCTGGTGCGCGCCCGCTCCGTGGCCGAGACCCTGGGCGCTGCGACCGTCGTCGTGCACCCCCCGTTCCGCTGGCAGCGGGACTACGCGCGGGAGTTCATCACCGGCATCGAGCGGATGGCCGGGGAGACCGACATCCGGTTCGCGGTCGAGAACATGTTCCCGCTGCGGGCCCGTGGGCGCGAGGTGTCCGCCTACGCGCCGGACTGGTCACCCGTCGACGACGACTATGCCCACGTCACCCTCGACCTCTCGCACACCAGCGTGTCCCGTTCCGACCCGGTGGCGATGGCCGAGAGCCTCGGCGAGCGGCTCGTCCACGTGCACATGGCCGACGGGCTCGGCTCGGCCAAGGACGAGCACCTGGTGCCCGGCCGGGGTACGCAGCCCTGCGCGGACCTGCTCGAACTGCTCGCCGCCGGCGGCTTCGACGGGACGATCGTCGTGGAGATCAACACCCGGCGGGCGGAGTCCCGCGCGCAGCGGGAGGCCGACCTCGCCGAGGCCCTGGCGTTCACCCGGCTGCACTTCGCCGCCCCCACCGCGGCGGGACTCGGGCGCACGTACGGCTGACACCCGACCCGCGGGTCGTCACCATGGTGTCGTGTCCCGAGGTCGCACCCCCACCGGCTCGCTGTTCGATCCGTTGGCGGACGCCTACGCGGCCGCGCGGCCGAGCTATCCGGTCCAGGTCTTCACCGACCTCGAACGGATCGTCGACCGATCTCTGGCGGGTGCGGACGTCGTCGAGGTGGGCGCGGGGACCGGCATCGCCACCCGGCTGCTGCTCGACCGGGGCGCCCGGGTCGTTCCGGTGGAGCCGGGGCCGGGCATGCTCGCCCGGCTGCTCGAGCGGACCCCGGGCCTGCCTGTCGTTCGCGCGGACGGCGAGGCGCTTCCTTTCCGGGGCGGGGTGGCGGACCTTGTCTGCTACGCGCAGTCCTGGCACTGGGTGGACGTGCCGGTCGCCGCCGCCGAGGCCGCCCGGGTTCTGCGCCCCGGCGGCGCGCTCGCCGTCTGGTGGAACGACGTGGATGCCGCGGACCTTCGCTGGTGGCAGCGCCAGCAGGAGCGCCTGGAGCTGATGAGTCCCGGCTATCGGCGGGAGTACCGCAGCCGGCCGTTCGCGGACGAGCTGCGCTGGACGGGGCACTTCAGCGAGGTCGTGACCCTGACCGGGCGCTGGCAGCGGCGCATCGGAATTGACGACTACCTGACCTGGCAGCGTTCGAAGTCCTACGTCGCGGCCATCGGTGATCGCCTGGAGGACTTTCTCGACGCCGAGCGGCGAACCGTGCTGCGGGCTTTTCCCGACGGCATCGTGGTCGAGCCCTTTCGCACCCTGCTGGTGATCGCCCGGGTACCCCCGGGCTGAAGTGGTTCCAGCCCGCCGCCCGCCGCTGCGGCGGGTGATTGACCATGCTCCCCTGAATCCGGGCCGGGCAGCGACACATCGTTGCGACGCGCACATTCTATGTGAGCAACCTTGCACTGTGCGTAAATATTCGCGGGATGTCGACCAAAGCCCGAGTGCCGCGCTGAGGCTGGTTTTAGCGATCAGTTAGTCTGGCCGCGTTCGCGGGGTGGTGTCATACTTTGTCGGCGTTGCGCGACGGGGCTCGCGTCACCTGTCGGCCGTAGGTCGCGGAACTGGTGCATGGCCGGGGCGGGGCCACGCGGGCCAGGCCCACACGTCACCCCCGACTGGGCGCCGATGGCCGGCGCGCTGGTAGAGGAGGCGACGGTCATCGTGCGGCACGCATCGGATCGGGACCCGCGGGGTAATCCCGGCGCGCTGGCTGCCGAGCCGGCCTCGGCCAACTGGCCGGACACCATCGCCGCGCGCCGCCCGCCGGACGACTCGTGGCCAGATCACGCCGGCATCCGGGCCGCGCCCGCCGACCGCGGCCAGTATGGCTACGCACGGTCGGATTTCACCCAGTCCGATTACGCGCGGTCCGACTACGCACACCCCGAACATGCGCGCTCCGACTACCCACGGTCCGACTACCCACGGTCCGACTACCCACGGTCCGACTACCCACGGTCCGACTACGCGCGCCCCGACTACGCGCGCCCCGACCACCCACGCCCCGATCATGCGCGGTCCGATTACGCACGGTCCGACCACCCACGGTCCGATCATGCGCGGCCAGGCTATGGGCGGTCGGGTCGTGGCGGGTACGAGGACGTCCCGTCCGAGGGTTCCTGGCCGGATGATCCGGTCCCGGACGACAGGCCCGACACCGGCCGCAGCGCCGCCCGGCCAGCCCGCGTCGCCGTCCCGGATCTCCCCGAGCCGCGTTCTGCCGAGCGGGGGTCCGCTGCCCCCGCGGGCTCCCCGTCGATATCGGACGCGGCGGCGAGGTTCGCCTACAGCCCCGCGCTGGACGGCATTCGGGTGCTCTGCATCTACATCATCCTCGCCGGTCACATGGGGGCGATCCACGCGAGCAACGTCGCGGTGGACGTCTTCTTCGTCCTCAGCGGCTTCCTGATCACCGCGTTGCTGCTTGCCGAGCACAGCCGGACCGGGACGATCTCGATCGGCCGATTCCTGGTCCGCCGCGCCTTCCGGCTCATGCCGGCGATGTGGGTTTATCTGGCGGTCGGACTGGCCGTCACGGTGGCGTTCAAATGGAATGACATCGCCTTCCGCGACGACTACATCGGCAGCGCGCTGTCGGCCTTTCTCAACGTCAACAACTGGTACAAGGTCCTGCATCCGGCCGCCGGGGGGCGCTGGCTCGCCCATGTCTGGTCGCTGTCGCTGGAGGAGCAGTTCTATCTGGTGTGGCCGGGTCTGTTCCTGCTGCTGATGCGCTCGGCGCGGCTGCGGCCACACATGATCAAAATCCTGGTCGGGATGATCGCGATCCTGGTCGGCTGGACCTACTTCGTCGCCAGCCGGGGCACGCCGCACTCCCGGGTGTACCTGGCGACGGACACCCATGTCGCCCCGCTGCTGGTCGGCTGCCTGGTGGCGGTCTGGCGCGACAGGAGGCTGCGTGCGCTGGCCCGTCCGGAGGACCGGCAGCCGGCCGGGACGGACCCGCGTGGCCACCGGCGCCGCCGCGCAGGGCAGTCCGCCGGAGGGGGTTCGGTCACCGCGAACGTCGTGCAGCGGTGGGGGGCCGGCCGACGGATCGCCGCCCTCGGCCTCGTCGCGGCGATCGCGCTGGTGTTCTTCGCCTTCCTCGGCCCGGACAAGGACGGCTACGCGGCCAACTGGCTGGACCGGGCCGGCTACCTGCCGAGCTCCCTGCTGGCGGCGGTCGTCATCCTCGGTGCCGACCTGCGCCGCGACGCGGCCTGGGTGCGCCTGCTCGGCCGGCCGCGGATGGCGTTTCTCGGCAAGATCACCTTCAGTATCTACCTGTGGCACTACCCCGTGATCTCCGCGGCCAGCGGCCAGCTCGTGCCCCGGATCGGGCTGTGGCCCTCCGTCGTCTGCGCGGCGGCCACGAGCACGTTCATCGCCTATTTCTCGAACCGTTGGATCGAGAAGCCGGCGCAGCGCGCCCGTCCCAAGTGGGCCGACGCGCCTCGCGGACCCGCGCGCCCGGCGACGCCCGTCGGGCCCACGCCTGCCGGACCTGCGCCCGTCGGAGCCTTGCGCGTCGGACGTGCGCCCGACGGGCGGACCAGGCCGGCTCCCGGGGTCGGGTCCGTCGAGGACACCGCCTGGCTGAGCTTCGGTGGGGCCCGGGGGGGGCCGGGGGGGGGGGGGGGGGGGGGCGGGGCCGGCCGCGACCGGCGACGGATCGGTGGTCGAGATCGGCGGGCTGTCCCGGTCGCACGGCGACGGCTTCGCGGTCGAGCT
>NZ_JALKFX010000106.1 GCF_023243045.1 Frankia sp. AgB32 | reverse complement strand
GGCCCGGGACCGGGCGGCGGTGGAAGGGCTCGAGGTGCGGTTCGAGGACGGCGACGCGGAGAACCTGCCGGTCGCGGGGGGGGGGGGGGGGGCCGGGGCGGGGGGGGTCGACGCGGTCGGCTGAAGATCGACGACGGGGACGGACGGGCCCAACCCGGGCACGGAGACGGTCGGGCTGGCGCCCGCCGCGGACGGGCGGTCGAGATCCGGCGCTCGGGAGGCGGGCTGAGCGGGCTGAGTGGGCTGGGCGGGCTGGGCGGGCTGGGCGGGGCGCGTCGCACCGTCCGCGGTCAGCGCGGCGGGCGCGATCGTGAACTCCAGTCCCGCGGCCCGGGAGAGGTCGGGCAGGGTCGCTGGGCTGGCGCTGGTCACCGGGTTCGCGTGGGTGGCGGCCACGGCGGGCATCGCCGCCATGACCGGCCCGACGCCGGCGACCAGGGTGACGCCGAGACCCACCTCGATCAGCCGGCGCATGGCGCGGGGGAGGATCAGCCGGGCCAGCGCCGCGCTGAGCCGACCGGCGGCGCCGGGGATGGCGGCGGCGACACCGAGCAGGACACCCAGGCACAGCCAGAGCAGGCACAGCCAGGCGACTGCGGCGACGACCGTGACGAGGGCCTGCTCGGGGTCCGCGGTGAACCAGTCCGGCACTGCTCCGATGCTGGCGGGCAGGTCGGCCAACGCCGGCCCGAAAACGATCAATATGATCGCCGTGCCGATGGCGCCGACGGCGCTGGCGAGCCGCGCCAGCGTCCCCCGAGCCGATCCCGCGCTCATGGCCGGTACTCCTGTCTGTCAGATGTCATCGAACGGCTTCGTTTGCCTATGTTTGGTTGTGTAAACCTCTCGCGTCCTGCTGTCAATCCAGCTTGCGTCGTGCGTGAGCGAGCAGGTAGGCACGAGACGGACGAAGCGTCCCAGAAGTACCCGAGTGGAGGAGATCCGATGCGGTGGGAGGACCTGTTTGCCGATCTCGAGTTGCAGTGGGAGGCGAACGAGGCGGCCGATCTCGCGGCGGAGCTCGCCGACCGCAGCCGGCGCGAGGCCTCCTACCTGCGGCTCGTCGACCGCATGCGCCCGGTCGTGGGGCATCCGACGCGCTGCCGGGTGCTGGGCGGACAGCGGGCGCCGGAGACCCTGCACGGGACGCTCGCCGCGCTCGGGTCGGACTGGTTCCTCCTCGCCGAGCCAGGCGCGACCGAGGCGCTCGTGCCGATGCGCTCCCTGCTCGCGGTCGACAGCCTGGCGGCCGTGTCGGCGCAGCCTGGGCACGAAGGTCCGCTGGCTGCGAAGCTGGATCTGCGGTATGTCCTGCGGGGCCTGGTGCGCGACCGGTCGGCGTGCACGCTGCGGCTCGTGGACGGGAGCGCGCTGCACGGAACCCCGGCGCGGGTGGGAGCGGACTTCCTGGAGGTGGCCGAGCACGCGGTGGGGGAGTTCGCCCGCCGCGGCCAGGTCCGCTCCGGCTGGACGCTTCCGCTCGACGCGATCGCCTACATCCGCCGCGCCATGTGAGCGGCGACCGGGTCAGTCCTCCGGGACGGACTCGTTGCGCGCCAGCGGATTGGCCGCGACGAACGCCCTGGTCTGCTCGTAGGCGCGCTGGATGTAGGCCTCCAGCTCGGCGCGTTCGACGCGCCACTGCCCCCGCCCGCCGATCTTGATGGCGGGCAGCTCGCCCGAGCGCACCAGGGCATAGGTCTGGCTGGAGGAGATGTTCAGGATCTCGGCGACGTCGCTCAGCTGAAGGAAGCGGTCGTTCATGAAGCCCTCCTACTGAGGCTGGGTGTCTCGCCTCACGTGTGTATCAGAGTTTCCACCCTCCATCGCCTCCAGATGCGTCAGCTTGTGGATAACTGCGCGCGAACGCGACCGGAAGCTCACACTCGCCGACGACCGGTTCTGTTCGTCCTGGACCCGTCGCGATCCGCGGCGGCGGGAGCGCAGGCCCACGCGGCCGGCGGCGGGCAGTCGGATCCGCGTGGACAGCCGGACCCGGCGGAATTACGGATTTCTTCCCAAAGCACACATCGAGCCGGCGGGGTTGCGCGTCCAACAGGGAGGCCAGTGGAACTGGACTGTCGCTGTGCGCGATGATCGTCACGGATGGCAGTCGTTAGACGTGGTTTCGAGACGGCCGCAGTTGACGGTATGACTGTGTTCGAACCCTTCGACCGCGTACGCTCTGCGACCGGAAGGTGCGGATTCGCGCTGATGGTCCGCCAGGAGAAAAGGGAGGTCTCCCGGTGACCGAGCTTGCCGCGGCGCCGGTCCGCCCCGACGCGACACCGCCGCCGAACTCCCCGCCCGCCCGCCGGCTGACCCGTCGGCGTTGGCGGGACTCCCGGCTGCTGATCGGGGTGCTGCTGGTGCTGGTCTCGGTGGTCGTCGGCGCGCGCCTGTTCGCCTCCGCGGACTCGACCCGCCAGTGGGTCGTGGCCCGCCAGGATCTGCCGGCCGGGCATGTGATCGTCGCCGGCGACCTGACGACCGTGCCGGCCCGGCTCGACACGCGGACGTCCAACCGCTACTACCCGGGCGCCCAGCTGGGCAGACTGACGGGTAGCACGCTCGCCCGACCTGTCGACACCGGCGAACTCGTCAGCGGCGCCGACTTCGTCCGGGACAACGCGCAGTCCACCAGGCTGGTCCCCGTGATCGTCAAGGCCGGCCGGCTACCCGCCCTCACACCGGGCGATCATGTGGACGTGTACGTCTACCAGGCCGGCGCCGCCGCCCCCGCAGGCGTTGGCGACCAGCCCACGACCGGCGAGAACACGCCTGCGCCGGCCGCTGGCGCGGGCGCCGAGGCGCAGGTGCTCCATGACGTCGAGTTCGTCGAGCTGGACAAGCTCGCGAGCGGCGACCGGTCGTTGACCCTGCGCGTCCCCATCGACAGCGCGATCCAGGCCGTGGCGGCGTCGCAGAGCGAGCGGGTCGATGTCGTCAAGCTGGAGAAGGACTCTCGCGGCGGGGTCGGCACGACCGGACCGACTCTCGCCCCGGGGTACGGCCGGTGAGCCTGCCGATCCTCACCGCGGTCACCGACTCGGATGTCGAGGCCGGTCTGGTCTCGGCCTTCGATCGTCGCGATCTCGGGGTGACCGTCGTCCGTCGCTGTGTAGATCTTCCCGATCTGCTGGCGGCGGCGACCACCGGCGCGGCGCGGGCCGCGCTGCTGTCCGCCGACCTGCGCCGGTTGGACCGGGACGCGCTGACCCGGCTGGCGATGGCCGGTGTCGCGGTGGTCGGGCTGATAGCTCCTGGTGACGAGGACGCCGACCGGCGGTTGCGCCAGCTCGGCGTCGCCGCGGTCATTCCCGCGGACGCCACGGCCGAGGCCGTCGCCGGCGCCGTCGTCGAGGCCTCCCGCGCGTTGGCGACGACCTCCGGAGCGCCGACCGGCTGGGGGAGCGGGTCGTTCAGCGAGGCGCTGCCCGGGTTCGGCCAGCTCGCCTCGGCCGGGGTCGGCACCGACGCCCTGTCGATGGCGGAGCCCGGTGGCGGCCGGGTGATCGCGGTCTGGGGGCCGGCGGGTGCCCCGGGGCGCACGACGATCGCGCTGTGCCTCGCCGCCGAGATCGCCGCCCTCGGGCTGTCCGCGCTGCTGGTCGACGCCGACTCCTACGGCGGGGCGGTCGGCCAGCTCGTCGGCCTGCTGGAGGAGGCACCGGGCCTGGCCGCCGCGGCCCGGTCGGCGAACCAGGGCCTGCTGGACGTGCCCAGGCTGGCGATGCTGTGCCGCGATCTCGGCGACGGCCTGCGGGTGCTACCGGGTATCGCCCGGCCCTCCCGCTGGCCGGAGCTGCGTCCGGCGTCGATCGAGACGGTGCTGTCACTGTCGCGGCGGTTGGCCTCGTTCGTCGTGGTGGACTGCGGCTTCTGTCTGGAGACCGATGAGGAGCTGTCCTTCGACACGGCGGCGCCGCGACGTAACGGGTCAACGCTCGCCGTGCTGGAGGCGGCGGACATCGTGCTCGCGGTGACCTCGGCCGAGCCGGTCGGGTTGGTCCGGTTCGTGCGGGGCCTGGCGGACCTGCGCGAGACCGTGCCGAGCGCGGAGCCGCTCGTCGTCGTGAACCGGCTGCGTGCCTCGGTCGTCGGCGGGGACCCGTCGCGCGAGGTGAGCAGGTCGATCCTGCGGCACACCGGGACCGAACCGGTCGCGCTCGTGCCGTTCGACCTGGCCGGGTTGGACGCGGCGCAGGTCACCGGGCAGTTGCTGCGGGACATCGCACCGACGTCGCCGGCCCGCCTGGCGATCCGGGACCTGGCGGGTCACCTGGCCGGCCGGCCCACCGCGGGGCGCCGCCGTCGCGGCGGTATCCGCCGCCAGGCCCGCTAGCACCTTCCGTGAATCGTCGACCGGCGAGATGAAGATCCACAGAACCGCCAAGATCCACAGAAAAGGGCCTGGTGTCGGGCGGTTGTGGCCAGCCGTTCCGCCGGGATCACGCCGGAGTTTTCGCAACTCACGGTTACGCCGTTGGCATAACCGTGACATACGGTACTTGGGTCATCCGCCCAACGTAGTGACTGCGGTTACGGCGAGCGATTCCTGGGCATCGCTGTGTGGAGTGGATTCGGTCAAGAAGTGAAAGGGATCTTACTTAAAGCTTCCGGTGGGTCGGGATCATTCTTGTTATGTGACTGACCTGGCGCGCTGTGAAGTGAAAGACTCTTGGCAGCGCCGTCGTACTTCGGAGAGTGATGAGAAGTGTGGCTGCGTGAAAGTCTTCTTTTGGCAACGTTACGTTAGTGTGGGCTTCCCGGGAGCGTGCCATCCGGTTAGTGGCGCAACCGCGCCGCCGATCCGCGTGGCACGGGGATAGCTCGGGCGAGACGGCTGGGGGTGTGTCGGGTGAGCCGGGAGTACGCGAAGGCGGTGGGAGCCCGCCTGCGGGCGATACGGATACAGCAGGGTCTGTCGCTGCAGGGCGTGGAGCAGAAATCGCGCGGTCGGTGGAAGACCGCCGCGGTCGGCTCCTACGAGCGAGGCGACCGCATGATCAGCGTCCACCAGCTCTCCGAGCTCGCGGGCTTCTACGGCGTGCCGGTCTCGGCGCTGCTGCCCAGCGAGGACCAGCTGCCTCCGCGGGAGCGCCGCCCCCGCACGGTGCTCAACCTGGAGAAGCTCAGCGAGGCGCCGCCGGATTCCTCCGCCCTCGTGCGGCGCTGGGTGGCGCAGATCCAGCGCCAGCGGGACGACTACGCCGGCCGGGTGCTGTCCATCCGCGATGGCGACGTGCGCGCGCTGGCCCTGCTCCACGACACGACACCGCAGGACTTCGCCGAGCGGCTGCGCAACTGGGGCGTCCTGGAAACGAGCTTTGCCGAGGAGGAGAGCGAGGAACCGGCGGACCTGGACTGACGCACCGCAGGCGAGGAACGGTCAACGCGGACCGTGGACTGCGACTGGCCCATCCCCGGCCGGTTTCCGCGCGGAACCGGGTCGGGTCAGGTACCGGGCGGCCCACATGGCAGCGGGCGCACCGAGCGGCGGATGCCCACCTGGGGCACGCCACCAACCGGGCACCGCGCCGGGAGGTGGACTATGACCAGAAGGCGGGCCGTGCGACGCGGCCTCGTCCTCGGTGCCGGCGGGGTCCTCGGCTCCGCGTGGATGATCGGGGCCCTACGAGCCGTCGAGACCGAGACCGGCCGGGATCTGGTCGCCAGCAGCGATCTACTGGTCGGCACCTCCGCCGGCTCGGTGGTGGCCGCGCTCCTCAGCCTCGGGGTCGGAGTCGAGGCCATGGCGGACTCCGAGCGCGGCGTGTATCACGCCGGCGACCCGGTGCTCGACTACCGCGACCTCGGCGCGTCCCTGCCGCCGCGACCGCGGCTGCGGATGGGCTCACCGCGGCTGCTGACCGCGAGTGCTCTGCATCCCCGGCATGCTTCGCCCATGGTCACCCTCGCGGCCATCCTGCCGCAGGGCCGGGGCAAGATCTCAGCGGTCGGCGATCTCGTCGCCGCCGCGATGGACCGCCGCGGCCTCGATCCCGCGGACTGGGCATCGCCGCCACCCGCGCTGCGCGTGGTGGCGATGGACTTCGACACGGGGGACCGGGTGCTGTTCGGTTCGCCCGACGTACCGGACGTGTCACTGCCCGACGCGGTCATGGCGTCCTGCGCCATTCCCGGGTGGTATGCCCCGATCAGGGCGAGTGGCCGACGTTTCGTCGACGGCGGGACCCGTTCCCCGACGTCCGTGGACCTGCTCGCCGACGCCGGTCTGGACGAGATCGTCGTCGTCGCGCCGGCGTGCTCGCTGGCGACCGACCGGCCGCGGAGTGCCGTCGCGCTCGTCGAGCGCCAGGTGCGCCGGGCCGCGACCCGGCGGCTGCTGCGCGAGGTCGAACAGGTCGAGCGGGCCGGGATGCGGGTCACGGTGCTCTGCCCCGGCCCGGAGGACCTCGCCGCGATGGGCGGGAACCTGATGGACCTCACCCGCCGGGCGGAGGTGTTCGAGACCAGCCTGCGCACCACCGCCGTGGCGCTTCGGGCGGACGCCCGCTCGCGTCCGGCGACGCCGAACCGCGCCTCCCGGGCGGCTCGGGGCGCTGCCCGGACCACGGCCGGGCCCGCGGACAAGGCGCTCACCCACGGCGCGCGGAGCGACGGGTCGCGGTCCGACCAGTCCGGCAACCCGGTCGGTCTTGACCTGGCCGGCTGACCCTCGCCGCCGGTACGCCGCGCAGGGTTGGGAGACTGGCGTCGTGCGCATCTACCTGCCGTCGACCCTCATCGCCGCGCGATCGGTCTGGGCGGACCAACGGGTACCCGCCGGCACCGGTTTCGCGGTGACGCCCGCGCTGCGCGAGTGGTACGCGCAGTCGGAGTCCGAGGAGGAACTCGAGTACGCGGTGCTGCACGACGCCGCGCGCGGCAGTCTGCGGCTGCTGGACATGGACCCGTCGGCGCCGCGGCGGCGCCTGGTGTTCGTCGCCGAGGTGCCCGACGGCGATGCCCGGGTCCGCGACGATCTGGAGCGCGGCGTCGTCGAGATCGACTTCGCGCTGCCCTGGTCGGCGGTGGAGGCGATCCACGTCGACGAGGATGGCGCCGAGGTGCTGGCCGCCGTGCACGAGGCGGCCGACAACATCGTCGAGGCCGATCTCGGTGGCGATGACGCGGCCTTCACCGTCGACAGCGTCGAGGGCTTCGAGCTGCTCTGGTTCGCCCCGCAGGAACTGCCTGACCTGCTGTAGTCGCGCCGGTCGGCCCGGCGGAGAGGGGGAGCGCCCCCTCCGCCGCGAGACGGACCACTCCGGTTGGATTTTCGTTGTGATTCACTCCGATGTGGTGTTGATCCGGGGTGAAATGGTGGCATGGGGCGACGTCCGCGGCGGTGCGGGACCGTCGGGTGGAGGGGAGCGTTCGCTGTGCGGCGCCGGCTGCCCGTTTTCTCCACGTAGGAGGGCCCGCGTGGCCAACGGTTGTGCCTCCCCGGAGTACGGGGCGCATCGGCCGTTGCGAATAATGCGTAGAACGCCGTCGTGCGTCGCCCGGGCCCAGGTCCGGAAGACGCCGACGGAGCCCTCCCCACACCCTTCGTACCGAGATGCCGCCCCCGGCCGGACGCGCGGGCGCTCTCTCGACCGACCCCCGCGGTAAGGAGGCTGGCAGCCCATGCTGTACCTCGTCGGGCAGATCCTGGCGTATGTGCTGGTGGCGATGGTCATTGGCGCCGCGCTGGCGTGGGTGTTCCTGATCGCCCCGCTGCGCCGGCAGATGCGTCAGGCCCAGGACGGCCAGCCCGCCGAGCGCCCGGCCGGTGGCCCACCCGCGCCCTACGAGCAGCGGGCGGTGCGGGAGCGGGCAGTGCCCGAACAGGCATGGCCCGGGGACACCCCGGTGTTGGAGCTGGAGCGCGCGGCCGCGTCCGTCCCGGAGTCCTCACCCGCGTCAGCGACATCGCCCGCGCCGACTCCGCCGCCCGCGTCGGCCGACGACGCCGAGGCCGACGCCGGCCGCATGCCCGGGGCCGAACTGGCGACCACCGGGCCGATTGCGCTGCCCATCGGGGTGGGGCGTCCCGGTGAACCCGTCGCCGAGCTGGTCGAGCTTCTTCGTCAGCAGCGGGACGACTCGGCGTTGGACAAGGCGGACCTGGCCGCCCGCCTCGCCGTCGCCGAACAGCGGGCCGCCGAGGCCGAGCAGCGGATCGCCGCGGCGGAGCGGCACGCCTCCACCGCGAGCGCCCGCGTCGAGGAGATCGAGTCCGCGCTGCGGTCCCGGGTCGAGGCCGCCGATGGTCCCAGTGGTTCCGCGGACGGCGCGGCGTCGCCGGCCCAGGACCCGGCCCAGGACCCGGTGACCGGGCCCATCGTCCTCGAGCTCGCCCGCGAGAAGGAGCTGCTGCGTCAGCAGCTCGCCGAGGCGGAGGGCCGGGCCGCCAAGTTCTCCTCCCGGCTGGCCATGGCCCGTACGGAGGCCGAGGACGCGCAGTGCCAGGTCGCCACCATGACCACCCGGCTCGACCGGCACCAGGCCGAGTGGGCCGCGGAGCGGCTCAGCCTGCTCAACCGGCTCTCGGCGGTCGAGGGCGCCTTGGAGAGCGGCATCGCCGACCCGCGCGACACGGCCGCCGCCGAGTCGGCAGCCGAGGCAGCCGCGCACCCGCGACAGTCGGAGTTCGGCGTCCAGCACGCGGCCGCCATCGACTACGCCGAGCTCGTCGGCACGACCCGGGCGGTCGCGTCCGCCCGGGTCGCCGCCGCCCGAGCGGGCCGACCGACCCGCCCGGTCCCGCCGCTCGACGCCCCCACCGACATCACCGACATCGATGCGCCGGCCGACACCTCGGGCGCGCCCGGGGCGCAGAGCGTGGCCGCGGAGCTTGTCGACGTCGAGGTCGCGGTTGCGGGGCCCCGGCCGTCGGGTGCGGCCACGAAGGCGCGGCCGCCGGCGGTTGCCGGCACGCCGGCCAGGACACTCGCCGGCCCGGCAACGACCCCGCGGGTCCCGGCCGGGGCGACCGGCGAGCAGGCCGGCGGCGGCCGGGTCGTGATGGAGTCCGCGCCGCGCTGGAACGGACTGCTCGATCCGGCCGGAGCCGGCGGGGACAACCTGAAGGAGATCGTCGGGGTGGGCCCGGTGATCGAGACCCGGCTGCGCGGCCTGGGTATCACGACCTTCGGTCAGCTCGCCCAGATGGGCGACACCGACGTGGTGCGCCTGGTGGCCGCCCTGGACGGGTTCGGCGAGCGCATCATTCCCGACGACTGGATCGGTCAGGCCCAGGATCTTCAGGCCCGACACTACGGCGCCGCCACCTCCCCCCCCCCCCCGGGGGGGCCGCCGGCACCGGTCCGGCCGGCGGCCACGCCCTCCGTCGGCCGTTCACAGCCCCGAGATCAGCCCCTCGATCTCGGCTTCGAGGATCCGGCGGTCGGTGACGTCGCTGTAGAGCCACAGATGGCCGCGGTATCCGTCGGCCGCGGTCAGCGTGACGTGACTGCGTTCGAAGACCCTTCCGTCGGCGAACATCACCGCCTCGCGGCGCAGGGTTCGGCGCCGCCGCAGCAGGGTGTCGAGCCGGGCCGCGAAACCGGACGGGTCGTCGACCAGCCCGGCCCGTGGGCGCAGGTGCCGGCGGCAGTCCGTGCCGACGAGGTCGACGGGTGACTCGGCCAGGTCGAACAGGTCGCAGTAGAGCTGGTTGACGGCGACGACGGCGCCGTCCCGGTCGGCGATGAGGACGGCGGTCGTCAGTTCGGCCAGCAGCGTGGTCAGCCAACGTTCCCGGTCTCGACAGGCGTCCTCGATCCGCCGCATCTCGGCGAACATGCAGCCGCAGTCCCCGTCCGCGTGGGGACGGGGTGGGCCGACGGCCCGGGCCGGATTGAGATCGGCCTCTTCGTCCCGGTGCAGCACGACGGCGGCGCGCCATTCGGCGCCGGGGGGCAGCGCGCCGCGCGGGTAGTTGGGCCCGCGGTCCTCCGAGCCCTCCCACACCCCTGGCCGGCCGGGGGTCGGCTCACCCGGAACCGGCCGGCGCGGCTGGGGCACCGTCCACTGCCGACCTGCCGCCGCCGAGTCGAGATCGGGTTGGTCGGGCGGACGCGAGCCGGATCGCGGCACGCCGGGGTCGCCGGGGCCGAACGCCCCGTCCTCGAAGCCGCCGAACGCCCGGGCGGCCTCGTCGAACGGGTCACGGCCACCGAGACCGTCGAAGATGCCGTGCCGATCGGGCCCGTCGGGCAGCAGGCCACCCGGTCCGCCGGTCCAGAGATCCCGCGACGCCTCGCCGAGTGGGTCGAAGTCGAGGGGATCGAGGCCGAGGGAGTCCTGGTCGAGCGGGTCGTCATCCAGCATTCCCCGGCCGAGCAGTTCGGCGTCGAGCAGTTCGGCGCCGGGACCGCGCGGAGAAGGCGGTGATCCACCCGGGGTGAGGGTGCCGATGAAACGCCGAAGTCCGTCGCCGGCGGAGGTCTCGACCGTCTGGAGGGTCGCCGTCCGCCCGGCTCCGGAGCCGGCGAGCCGGATCTGGAGCGAGAACCCGCCGCCGCGGGTGATGAGCTGCCGCCAGTGGTGGCTGACAGTGGCGACGTCCTCGGGGTGGACGATCCGGTCCAGGCCCTGCCCGAGGGCTTCGTCGCGGGGGAGTCCGGTCAGTTCGGACCATGGCCGGTTCACAAAGACATGGCGACCCACCACGTCTGTCGCGAATACTGCCACCGGGCAGTTTTCGACAATTCGCCAGAACATTTTCCAAGCGGTCGTGTCGAACATGTCTGACGACCGTGAATCCTGGTCTCCGGTCATCGGGTCGCACCTTTCGGGCGCGGCGCACTGCGCCGGCGGTGCCTCTTGGGGCGCGGCGCCGAACTCGGTGAACGGGCTTCTCGCGGGCCGCGGACGAGCCCAGATATCGACGGCTGACCGGACACGTAAGTGACCCCCGAGACAGGTGTTGGTCGCCTGTCGGGTGAGATCGGCAGGGTGGGGGAGGCTCCACCGGTCGACCCAGCAGGCGGTTGTGGCATGACGGGAACGTTTTTAGGGACCGCCGAGAGGCTATCGCCTCCGGACCGATTCGCGGCCGAAATCGCGCGGGCGTTTCCGGGGCGCTCGGTGCACCCGCGGCCGCGCCGGATGTGTGCCCGCAGCGAGGACGCTGCCCCGTTCCGCACCGGGAATGTGGATACGCAGAGTGATGTAAGTGGTGGTCAGGGCGAGCCGCCGTGCCCTCGGTGACCTCTCGGTGTCCTACCCGACCGAGCGGGCTGTGGGGGGTTGTGCGAACGTTGTTGGGTCCGTCCCGATGTCTGGGTCTTGATAAGCGGTGACCTTCTTTCTACGCTTAGTAGTAATTGTCCTGGCGAAGGAAGATGCGTGGCCGGAGGAGCGGCGGTTTCGTGGCGGTGGCACGCGGTGGCTGGATGGACGCCACATCCTTCGTCGAGGACGAGGTTCGGGAGCTCGTTCGGCGGCGTTCCCTCGATCCCGTGCGCGATCCCGCTCTGGTCCGCCAGCTTGTTCACGAGGTCCTCAGCGACTATGAGGAACGCGTTCTCGTCAGTGACCTGCCGCCGGTCGTCGACCGGGATGTCACCGCCCGCCTTGTCTACGACGCCGTCGCCGGATTCGGGCCGTTGCAACGCCATCTCGACGATCCCTCGGTGGAGGAGATCTGGATCAATGAGCCGGGTCGGGTATTCGTCGCCCGCGCCGGCCGCAGCGAGCTGACCACCACGATTCTCACCGCCGATCAGGTGCAGGACCTGGTGGAACGGATGCTCAAGTCGTCCGGGCGCCGGGTCGACCTCTCGACGCCGTTCGTCGACGCGATGCTCCCGGACGGCTCCCGGCTGCACGTGGTGATCCCGGACGTCACCCGGGTGCACTGGTCGATCAACATCCGCAAGTTCGTGCTCAGCGCGTCCAGCCTCGACGAACTGATCGGCCTGGGCACGATCACCGCCGCCGCGGCCGCCTTCCTGGAGGCAGCGGTGGTCGCCGGTCTCAACATCATCGTCGCTGGCGGCACCCAGGCGGGGAAGACGACGCTGCTGAACTGTCTCGGCTCGGCCATCCCCGCGCGGGAACGGGTGATCTCCTGCGAGGAGGTCTTCGAGCTGAAGCTGCGCAACCCCGACTGGGTCGCGATGCAGACCCGGCAGGTGAACCTGGAGGGCAACGGCGAGATCCGGCTGCGCCGCCTCGTCAAGGAGGCGCTGCGGATGCGCCCGGACCGGCTGCTGGTCGGCGAGGTTCGCCAGGAGGAGGCGCTGGACCTGCTCATCGCGCTGAACTCCGGGCTGCCCGGGATGTGCAGCCTGCACGCCAACTCCGCCCGGGAGGCCGTGACGAAGCTGTGCACGCTGCCGCTGCTCGCCGGCGAGAACGTCAGCCACGCCTTCGTCGTCCCGACCGTCGCCGCCAGCGTCGACCTCGTCGTCCACCTGTCCAAGGACGCCTCCGGCCGCCGCCGCGTCACCGAGATCGTCGCGCTGCCCGGCCGCGCCGAGGGCGACATCGTCGAGATCGCCCAGATCTACCGCAGCCGCCCCGAGGGCCTGGTCCGCGCCGACGGCTACCCACCGCACGCCGACCGGTTCGCCCGCAGCGGCTACGACCTGCCCGCCCTGCTCGGCCAGGGCGAGCACGACGTGGCGCGCCGCCCGCACGGCGGCGGCTGGCCCGAGATCGCCGTGGAGCACTGATGGGCATCTTCCTCGGTCTGCTGTTCGGCCTCGGCCTGTTCCTCATCGTCAGCAGCGGCCGCAGCCGCGAGGCCGTCGCGCGCACCACGCCCCGCTGGGAGCACACCACCGCCGAACTGCTCGCCCAGGCCGGCATCCGCGGGCTGAACCCCCGCCAGTTCGTCGCGATCAGCGCCGCGTTCGGCCTGCTGACCGGACTGGTCGTGCTCGCGGTGACCGGAACCGTGGCGTTGGCCGGCGCCTTCGCGGTCTTCGCGAGCCTGCTGCCTCGTGCGCTGGTCCTGCGCCGGCGCAACGCCCGCATGCACGACCTGCGGGAACTGTGGCCGGATGTCGTCGACAACCTGGCCAGCGCCGTGCGGGCCGGCATGTCGCTGCCCGAGGGGCTGGCCGCCGTCGGGGTGCGCGGCCCGGTGCAGCTGCGCCCGGCATTCACCCGCTTCGGTGAGGACTACAGCGCCACCGGCTCGTTCTCGATCTGCCTGGACCGGCTCGCCGACGAGCTCGCCGATCCGGTCGCCGACCGGATCATCGAGTCGCTCCGGATGGCCCGCGAGGTCGGCGGCACCGACCTCGGCCGGCTGTTGCGCACGCTGTCAACGTTCCTGCGGGAGGACGCCCGCACCCGCGCCGAGCTGGAGACCCGCCAGGGGTGGACGGTCAACGCGGCCCGCCTCGCGCTCGCCGCGCCCTGGATCGTCCTGCTGCTGCTGGCGACCCGAGGCCAGAACGTGCAGGCCTACGACAGCCCGACGGGCGTGCTGGTGCTCGCCGGCGGCGGCGGGGTGTCCGCGCTGGCCTACGTCCTGATGCGCCGGATCGGCCGGCTGCCCGAGGAGGGCCGGGTGCTGCGCGGGGGAGCGCCGGCCGTGGGGGCGCCCGAGCCGGCAGCGGCCGGCGGCGGCGGCGCCCCACCTCGTCCCGACGCCGGCGGAGCCCGCTCCGCGTTCGGCCCCGGCGACCCAGGTTTCGATCTTCCGGGTTTCGACAGCCCAGGGTCACCCGGCTCGGGCTTCGACCGCCCGGGCACCGACGGGTGGGGCCTCGGTCAGGGAGAGTGGTCATGACGATGGTTGCCGCCGGGGCGCTGCTCGGTCTGCTTGTCGGCCTGGGCCTGGTCATCGTCATCTACCGGTCGCCGCGGGCGCGGCGCATCCAGCTCGCCGACCGGATCGATCCGTACCTGCGGGACACCCCGCGCCCGTCGCGGCTGCTCGCTGACCGGCCGCGGGCGACCGCCCACCCCGGCTTCGCGGCCATCGAGGCGCTGGCCCGGCCGCTGCTGTCCGATGTCGCGGGCCGCCTCGACCGCTTCCTCGGCGGCCGGGCGGCGCTGCAGCGCCGGCTCACCCAGGCCGGCGGGCGCACCGGCATCGACGAGTTCCGCGTCCAGCAGGTCATCTGCGCCGCCGTCGGGGCGCTGATCGGCGCCTTCCTGCTGGCCGTCCGCACGTTCCTCGGGATCGGCCCGCCGGCGCTGGTCAGCGTCGCGCTGATCGTCGCGGGCGCCGCCGGCGGTGTGGTGGGCCGGGACTACTGGCTGACCCGCGCGATCTCCGAGCGCGAGGACCAGATGCTGCTGGAGTTCCCGACCATCGCCGAGCTGCTGGCGCTCGCGGTGACCGCCGGCGAGTCCGCGATCGGCGCGCTGGAGCGGGTCGGCCGGCTCACCCAGGGCGAACTTGGCCGCGAGCTGCGCCTGGCCCTCGCCGACGCCCGCGCCGGCGCGACCCTCGTGCAGGCCATCGAGGGCATCGCCGCGAGAACCGCCCTCGCGCCGCTCGGCCGCTTCGTCGACGGCATGGCCGTCGCGATCGAACGCGGCACCCCGCTGGCCGACATCCTGCGGGCGCAGGCGATGGACGCCCGCGAGGCCGGCAAGCGCCAGCTGCTGGAGGCCGGCGGCCGCAAGGAGATCGCCATGATGATCCCGGTCGTCTTCCTCGTCCTGCCGACCACGGTGATCTTCGCGTTCTATCCGGCCCTGGTGAGCTTCACCGTGATCGCGCAATGACCGAAGGAGGGAACATGGGACGACGATTCGCACCGGCCATGACGGCGAGGTGGCTGACGACCAGATGGCTGGCGTGGCGCGCGGGCGTCGACGCCCGCTCCGCCGACGCGGCCGGTCACGACCGGGACCGCGGGGACGTCCCCGGCTGGGTCATGATCACCGTGATGACGGCGGCCCTGGTCGTCGCGATCGCCACGCTGGCGACGCCGGCGCTGCAGAACCTGTTCACGTCGGCGATCAACTCGGTGTCCGGGGTCGGCGGGGGCGGTGGTGGCGGCGGCAACTGAGCGGGCGGCCCAGCCCACGCTGTCATCTCCCGCGCCGACATCGGCGGACGAGGGCTCCTCGGTCGTCGAATTCATCCTGGTCAGCACCCTGCTGCTGTTCGTCATCCTCGGGATCCTGCAGGTCGGGCTGCTCCTCTACGTCCGCAACACCCTCGCGGCCGACGCGGCGGAGGGCGCCCGCCACGCCGCCAACCTCGGGGTTGCCGCGGGCGACGGCGGCCCGTACGCGCAGGCGCTCATCGCCCGGACGATCCCCGGCCGGTCCGACACGACCTGCACGGGCACGGACGAGACCGGCGGCGAGGGCACGCCGTTGGTCAAGGTCACCTGCCGCGTGGTCGTCCCGCTCGTGCTCGTCCCCCTCGGCGACGGCGTGACCCTGACCGTCACCGGCCACGCGGTGAAGGAGGAACCGTGAGTTCCGCGCCGGCCACCTCGGCAGACGGCCACGCCGCCGCAGCCCGGACCGCCCTGCGGACCGTTCGCCGGCGTTGGTCCGCGTTGGTCTGGGGGCGGTTCAGGTGCGGCAGCGACGCACCAGGGACGGACGAGGGCTCGGCGATCATCGAGTTCGTCGGCCTTTCGATCGTGCTGCTCATCCCGTTCGTCTATCTGTTCCTGTCGGTGTTCTCGGTGCAGCGGTCGGCGTTCGGCGTCACGCAGGCCGCCCGCGAGGCCGGCCGCGCCTTCGCCACCGCCGACAGCGAGTCCGAAGGCATCGACCGTGCCCGCCTGGCCGCGACGCTGGCGCTTCAGGACCAGGGCGTCTCCGACGCCCCAGAGGTCCGCTTCGCCCCCGCGGGCGCCCACTGCGGCGCCAGCAACCCCGGCGACGGCGCCGAAACCCTCGAACCAGGCGCCTCGTTCGTCGTCTGCGTCCGCACAGTCGCCGCCCTGCCCGGCACCGGCGCCCTGTTCGCCGGCCTCACCGACGTCACCGTCAACGGCCAGTTCACCGTCGTCATCGACCGGTTCCGCGCCAACCGCCAGGATGTCCAGCCATAGCATGGATTCGTGTGGTTCGTGAAATGGCCGCGGATCGCAGCCACAGCGCCCTCGAAGCGTGGAAGGCCTCGGTGCCCCTGTCACCTGGCCTGGTCACGTCCATGGCCCGGACCGCAAACCAGATGTCTCTACAGAAGGACCACCGCAGGCCCTCCAGTCGCACCGAGACGGCAGCGACGACGACCCAGCGTGAGCCAGCGTGGCACGGTCAGTGCGCCGCAGCGCACTCGTCGGCGTCAAGGACCGCCTTGGTCGTCCTCAACGCCAGACCTACTCGGACGGTGATCCAACAACCAGATCTGGCAGTGCACGCGACGCTGCTGCGAGATCGACAGCAGCGCGGTGATCCGACGCGGTTCCTCCGCTTGCGCCGGATCACCGCCTCCGCAGCTCAGCGCCGTGGAGAACGCGAAACACTGGAATCACGGATCAGTGTGTTTCTTGGATCGCAACAGGATCTGACTGTCGGTGGTGACAACCGATCCGGCCTGGAGGGTGTCCTGCGCGGTCTGGTGGTTCATTCCGACCAGGCTCGTCTCGCGGGCACCGCGGTCGTTGTCTGCCCGCGCCAGCCAGGCGAAGCCCGCCGGGGAAGGACACCACGATCCAGCTGTGGGACCTGACCGACCTGGCCTCGCCACGTCCGCTCGGATCGCCGTTGACCGGTCATTCCAGGTGGCGTCCTTGCCGGACGGTCGTGTCCTGGCCACCGGCGGCTGGGATCACCCGATCCCGCTGTGGCACGTCCCGAGCCTCTCGGCCGCGGGGCACTGACCGTGCGGCGCCCCCGGACCGGCCGACGATGCTTAGCTCGGGCCTTCCGTTGCCTCGCCCCCCAAGTGGGAGTCGACGAATTCGTGACAGCCTTGTCGCTCGCTGTGGGTGACAGTCGGGGTGCGGTGTCGGTCATCGCTCTTCGTGCTCGGCTACCTCGGTCCACCCGTCAGGGCGGGGGCGGAGTGTGGGGGTGGCGGCCCGCCGGATGTTGCGCCGCGGGCCGTTTTCGTCGTCGTTGTGGTAGCCGTAAAGTGCCCGCGCCGAGCGGGGCACGGTCCCCCTACGGGCGTCCGCTCGCTGGTCGGCGCCGCTCTTTACGTATTCGAGATGGGAGGGGCTACCGCGGCCTGGCCGCGGCTGAAGGAGCGAGGCGTGAATGCGGGTGTTGCTGGTCGAAGACGACCACGGCGTGGGTGGGGCGATCAAGGATGTGCTCGGCGCACGTGGTCATCCGGTGGAGTGGGTGACCCGGGGTGCGGACGCGCTGCTGCGGCACCGCGGTGCCGATCTGGTGCTGCTTGACCTGGGGCTGCCGGACCTGAGCGGACTGGAGGTGCTGCGCCGGCTGCGGCGGCTGGCGTCGACGCCGGTGCTGGTGCTGACCGCGCAGGGCACGCACGAGCGGGACATCGTCCGCGGGCTGCGGCTCGGTGCCGACGACTATCTGCTCAAGCCGGTGCGGATGGACGAGTTGCTGGCCCGGATGGAGGCGGTGCTGCGCCGGACCCAGCACGAGGGACTGCCGCCGGCCGGTCGGGTGCAGGTCAACGACATCGCGATCGACCTGGACACCCATCTCGTCACCGTCGCAGGCGAGGAGGTGGTGCTCACCAAGATCGAGTTCGAGATCCTCGCGGTGCTCGCCCGCAAGGCGGGGGCGGCGGTCAGCCGCGAGCAGCTGCTCGACGAGGTCTGGGGCGACGCGTACGTGGCGGTGTCGCGCACCTTCGACGTGCACCTGTCGAAGCTGCGCAAGAAGCTCGGGCAGCCGAGCCCGCTGCACAACATCCGCGGCTTCGGCTACCGGTTGGGCACCTGAGGTGCGCCGGCGACTGCTGATCGTGCTGTTCGCGGCGGGGCTCGCGGCGCTCGCCGCCTTCGCCGTCCCGCTGCTCTACACCTCCTCGGCGGAACGCACCGACCGGTTTGTCAGCCGCCGCACCGCCGACGTCAACCGGTTCGCCGAACTGGCGTTGACCGGCTCCGACCAGCTCGAACCGGAGATCGACGCGCACGCCGACCTGTTCGGCGACGCTGTCGCCGTCGTGGACGCCACCGGCCGGCCGATCGTGCGCCGCGGTGACTTCGGCGGCGACGGCGACGTCTCCCGGGCGATCGACGCGGCGCTGCGCAACCAGCGGCAGGCCGCCGTGCCCGACATCCGGCCGTGGTCGTCGGGCCGGGTGGTGTTCGCCCGCCCGGTCGGCAACGGCATCGAGGTCTCCGGCGCGGTGGTGCTGCTCTCGAGCCGGGACCGGGCCGCGGCCGACGTGGGCCGGATCTGGGGACATGTGCTGCTCGGCCTGCTGGCCTTCGCGGTCCTGTTCGCCACGATGATCATTCTGCTGGTCCGCTGGGTGCTGCGGCCGATCACCCAGCTGGAGCACGGTCTGCGGGCGGTCGGCAAGGGCGTTCAGTCGGCGCACGTGCCGCCGTCGCAGGGACCGTCGGAGGTCCGCACGCTGCTTGCCTCGTTCAACCGGATGTCCGACGCGGTCACCGAGTCCGCCCGCCGCCAGCGCGCCCTCATCGACGACACCTCCCACCAGCTGCGCAACCCGCTGATGGCGATGCGGCTGCGGATGGACATGCTTGCCGGCTGGATGCCCGCGGGCGCCCGCAACACCTACGGCTCCATGGTCAACGAGGCTGCCCGCCTGCAGGTCCTGCTCGACGGGATGCGGGCGCTGGCCGTCGCCGACGCGGCGGCCACCGAACTCGCCGCGCATCCGCCGGCGCCGGCATCCTGCGACGCCGGCGAGACGGTCCGCGAACGCGTGGAGTTCTGGTCCCCGGCCGCGGCCCGCAACGGCGTCACCCTCGTCGACCGGACCTCGCCCGACCCGGTGCCGCTGCGCTGCACCGAGCAGGATCTGGAGCAGATCGTGGACGTCCTGCTCGACAACGCCATCAAGTACGCGCCCGGCGGCACGGTGACGATCATGGCGGCTGTTCGCTGGCCGTCGCGGCGTGGCCGGGTCACCGTGGCCGACGACGGCCCGGGCGTGCCCGAGTCGGAGCTGCCACACCTGACCGAGCGGTTCCGCCGCGGCAAACAGGACGTGGCCGGCTCCGGGCTGGGCCTCGCGATCGCGGAGCGGTTGACCACCAACCACGGCGGGCGTCTCATCCTGACCCGGCTGGTGCCCCGCGGGCTGTCCGTCGCGATCGACCTGCCCACCGCCGACGGTGCGAAGCCGCCCGTGTCCGCCACCGGGTCCACCGGCGGCGGGTCCGGGGCGAGCATGGCCCGGGCGGACACCTCGCCGACGGTCGTGCTGCCACGGGCGCTGCGCCGCCGGTCCCGGCGCCGCGGCGGCGACACCGCCCAGACGGCCGCCCGGGGGGTGGCACTGTGACCCTGTCCCGGCGACGTCTGCTGCTCGGCACCGCGGCCGGCGCGGTCGCGGCGGCCACCGCGACGGCGGGGGCGACCGTGGCCTGCTCGAGCGGTGACCGGCAGATCTCGATCGCCGCCGGCGAACCCGACGGCTTCTACATCGAGTTCGCGAACCTGCTCAAGCCGCTGCTGCACGCCCGGGTGGTGCCGACCCTGGGCAGCGTCCAGAACATCCGGGCGGTCGACGCCGGCACGGCCGACCTGGCGCTGGCCCTCGCCGACGCGCTGGACGCCGCCCGGATCGGCGCGCCCGACTTCGGCAGCGCGGTGAAACTGTCCGCCCTCGGCCGCGTCTACGAGAACTACATGCAGCTCGTCGTGCGCGCCGACAGCCCGGTGTGGTCGCTGCCGGATCTCGCCGGTCGGGTGGTGTCGCTCGGCGCGAGCGGCTCCGGCGCCGCGTTGTTCGGCGAGCGGCTGTTCGCCACCGCCGGGGTGGTCCTCGGCCAGTCGCGGCACCTGGCCCTCAAGGATGCCGTCGCCGCCCTGCGGGACAACGAGATCGACGCGATGCTCTGGTCCGGCGGCGTGCCCACTCCGGTTCTCGCCGAGGCGGACCAGCAGTGGGGCATCCGCCTCATCGACCTCGGCGGCTACGTCCCGGACCTGCGCGCCCGGTACGGCCGCTACTACAACGAGATCGCCCTGCCGGTCGGCACCTACCGCGCCGCCGGCGCCGTGCGCACCGTCGGTGTGCCGAACCTGCTGGTCACCGGATCGCGCACGCCGGACTCGGCGGTTCGCCGGACCGTCCGCGTGCTGGTCGAGCACGCCGGCCAACTGGTGCCCTCGCAGGCCCGGGGCACCCAGTACCTCGACGTCGGCAACCTCATCAACACCGAGCCCCTGCCACTGCACCCCGCCGCGGCCGCCACCTACCGGGCGCTACGCGGTTAGCTGCTCCCGCATTCTCACCCGCGGGACGGCAGCCTGGATTCCGCTGCCTGGCCGACGGGATTCTGGCGGAATTCACCGACGTTTCTGTTCACGCTGTCCGGACCCGATGATCGATGCGGACGGGATTCTCGTATGATGTGAACGTCGCGGGAGGGTCGTTCGGCGCGAGACGCCGCCCGGTCGCGCTCGGTGGCTCGGACTGGGAGTCGCTCATGCCTTTGACCTGCGGCTTGAGAGCGAACCGCAAAGGCGGAACCGGGCCGTCGGAGATGGCCGGCGACGCGGCCGACAGCGGAACGATCCTGATACTGACCCTCGGCTATCTCATGGTCGCGGTGATGCTCGTGATCGTCGTGACCGACGCGTCGGTGGTGTATCTCGCCCGGCGCTCGGTGGCCTCGGCGGCGGACGGCGCGGCGCTGGCCGCAGCGCAGCGCATCGACGAGAACGCCGTCTACTCCGCCCGCGGCGCACTGCACGAACTTCCACTCTCCGACATCACCGACACGGTCGACCAGTACCAGCGGCAGGCCGATCCCAGCGGGCACACGACCCTCAGTTCCAGCCTCGTCGACGCCGGGACGGTGCGGGTGGAGGGAACGCGGGCCGTCGACCTGCCGGTCGTCGGCTACCTCGGCATCGGCCCGGTCACCGTGCGGGCCGGGGCGCAGGCACAGTCGGTGGTCCGCCAGCCCGCTGCACCATGACGCCACGCGGGCCGGTGAGACCGAACCTGGCCTTCGGCAGCGTCACCGTGGGGCGGACGTCGACCTCCGGCTCGCGATGCAGCCAGGGGGTGGTGGTGTCGACCAGATCGTCCAGGCCCTGGCCGGTGCGCTGTTCCGCCAGGACCGACACGTCCCGCACGAGCCGGGCCAGCCATTCCGCCGGGCGATCCGCGGACAGCGCCACCGCCCGGACGGCGTGGCTGGCCGCCTCGTGCCGGTCGGGAAACTCCCGGGCCAGCGCCGCCCGAGCCTGCGCCATGTGCACCGACACCACCATCCCCGTCTGGCCGGAGCCGGCGAGGAGCGTCTCGGCGCGTTCCAGATGAGGCGTGGCCTCGTCTGCGGCTCCCACCGTCGTCAGCGCTTCGGCGCAGGCGAGGGCGAGATCTGCGGGAGAGTAGGTGTCCAGGGCGAAGCCGGGCGACCCGAACTGCGCGTCGTCGAGCCGCTCCATGGTCTGCCAGGCCCGGGCCACCGCGCTGCGCACTCCCGCGGCGTCCCCGGTTGCCGCACACGCGCTGGTGACGACCTTGCCGGCGATGAGCGCACGGGTCGGGCTGTGTCCGGCGATCCGCGCGGCCACCCCGGCGATCTGCAGGGCCACCGCCGGGCTGTGCGGGCGCACCATCCGGGCCCGCAGGGCCAGCGCCCGCGCGGCGAGCGGGCCGTCGCCGGCGGCGCGGGCCAGCGCCGCAGCCCGGTCGGCCCGGGCGGCGGCGTCGGCGTGCCGGCCGCGGTCATAGGCGGCCGCGGCCGCGGCCGTCGTCACGGCGGCGTGCAGGCGCATCCAGTCGAGGGCGACCCGGCCGCGCAGCCGGTGCTGTCGCGGCACCGCGCGGGTGGCCTGCTCCAGGGGAGCAAGCACCGCCGCGGTGGCGCGCAGTTCGCTGCTCTCGTACGCGCCCACGACGGCGTCGAGCGCGGCGACGCAGACGTCGTGCAGCTCCTCGGGGTCGTCCGAGCTCAGGGCATCGGTGGCCGGAGTCATGACGCCGACCGCGGCGAGACCGGTGGCAACCAGCACTGACCGTCTGTCAGAGACCTCGGGCACGAGGATTTCCTCCAGGGACCAGCGGGATGGATCGCGCCGCGATCCGGCCGGCGGCGGCCGGCGGCGACGGGATGGCGCACCATCAGGGACAACCTCGCGATCGGGCTGGTCGGGCGACTGGTCTGGGTCCGCACGGCGGCCTTCCTCCGCTTTCCACGCTGCGTTCCGGCGCTGTTCATCCCTATCGGCGGCGCGGCCTGCCGGTGTTCGGCGGAGTTGCCGCGGATGCCCTGGTCGGCCGACGACATCGTGATGTCTGCGGAGTACCGGGCGGCCGGCGAATTCACCGATGAATCGCCGGGTCCAAAGATATCCTTCACGCGTCGCGGGGGCGCGCGATCCGCGCGCGGGGCGATGTGGGACAGGTCTCGTCTCCGATCCATCCAAAGCTTCGTCCGGTGACTGGTGTGCATGGGCCCGGAGGTGACTACCGTCCGGATTGTCGGCGGTACGGAAGTTGCTCGGTGGAAATGGCGATCTATCCCGCTGTCATGTTTCGAGGTGGTGTCGAGAAGTCATTGCATGTTTCGTCGACGTGATTTTTCACGACTGCCGCCCGGCGGCTGCGCGATGGGTTCCGGATACCGGCGGAGCGGACGCTCCGGGCTCGACGACCCCAATCATTACGTGTGCGGATCATTGCTGTGGGTAAACCGTCGTCGTGGGGTACTCAGATCATCGGCTGGCGGCGGGGGTGCGGGTCGGGGACCCGCCGAAGACGGGCCGCGCGGGTCCTGGCGCGGCGCCGTCCGGCCGCCTGGCGGGCTCGCACGGTGCGGCGCGAACTGCGGCAAGATCGGTTAGGTCGGTCATCGGGTCAGGTGCCCGGTAAGGTGAGCGACATGGCCGCCGATCTGCCCGAGGAGATCAAACAGCTTGATGCCACGCTGAGCGGCATCGAGTCCGTGCTCGACCTGGATGGGCTGCGCCGCCGTGCCGACGGCCTCGAGCGGGAGGCAGCCGATCCCGACCTCTGGTCGGACCAGGATCGGGCGCAGGCGGTGACCCGGCGGCTGTCCGCCGTCCGCGGCGACATCTCGCGCTTCGAGGGGCTGCGGCGCCGGCTCGACAACATCGATGCCGCCGTCCTGCTCGAGGACGAGGAGCTGCTCGCCGAGGCCAGCCTCGACCTGCCCGCCCTCACCGCGGACATCGCCGCGTTGGAGGTGCGCACGCTGCTGTCCGGGGAGTTCGACGAGCGCGACGCGATCGTGCAGCTCTCCGCGGGTGCCGGCGGCGTCGACGCCGCCGACTGGACGGCGATGCTGCTCCGGATGTACCTGCGCTGGGCCGAGCGGCACGGCTACCCCACCGAGGTCTTCGACACCTCAGAAGCGGAGGAGGCCGGCCTGAAGTCGGCGACCTTCCAGGTCAAGGCGCCCTATGCGTACGGCACGCTGCGCAGCGAGCACGGCGTGCACCGCCTGGTGCGGATTTCGCCGTTCGACAACCAGAACCGTAGGCAGACCTCCTTCGCCGGGGTCGAGGTGACGCCGGCCGTCGAGCTGTCCGACCACGTCGACATCGACGACAAGGACCTGCGGATCGACATCTTCCGGTCGTCCGGCCCCGGCGGCCAGGGGGTCAACACGACCGACTCGGCGGTCCGCATCACCCATCTGCCCACGAACATCGTCGTCACCTGTCAGAACGAGCGCAGCCAGCTTCAGAACAAGGCGGCGGCCATGATCGTGCTGCAGGCGAAGCTGCTCGAGCGTCGCCGGGCCGAGGAGGCCGCGGAGAAGCAGCGCCTTACCGGCGGCCCGCAGGACGTGTCCTTCGGTTCGCAGATCCGCAACTACGTGCTGCACCCGTATCAGTTGGTCAAGGATCTCCGGACCGAGACCGAGACCTCGAACACCGGCAACGTGCTCGACGGTGATATCGACGATTTCATCGACGCCGAAATCCGGTGGCGGCGGGCCGCCGAGACCCAGGGGTGACAACTCCCCGCACCCGCGGCCACGTCTGCCCCGAATCGCGCTGATTCGCGCCGATGGAAACGAAAGCCTTTCGATTGGCGTGCGGCCCGATATTACGGCGAGTCGGTGGGTTCGGGCCGCGCGCCACCCATCCGTGTTACCCCGCTTTATCGACCGTGCGGACCGCGGCGCCCTATCGGCCCTGACCGGGTGTCGCGTCGGAGGTGGGCGGCGATGTTCCGCCGGTGCACACGCGGCGTACCCGGTTGATCTGTCGAAGCCATTGGCACGCCCGGTATGCGCGTGTAGAGTCCCGGGTAGTTCGCGGACCGTTCGATGTTTTAGTTCCGGTCTCCTTGCCCGATCTGCGCACTGCTGCACCTGATGGGATGTTCGTCCGTGTCACCTGGTCGTCCAAGATGCGTCGTCGCGGAGGGAGATCGGCCCGTGTCCCCGCAAATCGATATATACAGGTGTATGGACGGAAATAACTACTCCGATCCGGGCATGGTGTCGGCCACAGTGGGCATGGGTGCGGCGTGACCACCATGGCGACCGTGCTTCCAGGCACCACGTCGGGCGTACCCGGCGAAGCGTTCACGATCCCTCTGCCGGTCCTCATGTACCACAGCGTGGGTGACTCGGTGAGCGCCGACTTCCGCCGCTGGGAGGTCCCGCCCGGTACGTTCGCCGAGCAGCTTGGCGCGCTCGTCGCCAGCGGATACCACCTCACCGGCCTCACCGATGCGCTCGCGCATCCGCTCCGGCGGCAGGTGGCCATCACCTTCGACGACGGGTTCGACGACTTCGTCAGCACGGCGCTGCCGGCGCTGCAGACCGCCGGGGCGAACGCCACCCTTTACATCCCGACGGCCTTTGCCGGGCGGCGGGCCACCTGGCTGGACGGATACAGCGAGCGCAATCTTCCGCTGCTCGACTGGTCTGATCTCGCCGCGCTCGCCGACGAAGGCGTGGAACTCGGCTCGCACGGACACCGCTACCTCGAACTAGACGTGGTCCCGACCGCCATTGCCCGCTATGACGTGACGGCCAGCCGGCGCGCTATCGAGGAAAAGACCGGCCGCAGCCCGGACAGTTTCTCCTATCCCTTCGGATACCACTGCGCGTCAGTTCGCCATGTCGTCGCCGCGGCCGGTTTCGACTCGGCCTGCGAGATCGGATATCGCCTGCATCAGCCGGTCGAGTCGCGTTTCGCCATCAGCCGCCTGGTGGTGGATCGCACGGCTGGTTCCGACGAGATCCTGCAGATGGTGGAACACGGCCACCGCGACGCGCTGGCAAGCGCCCGGCGGGGGCTTCGCTCCGGCTGGCGCGCCTATCGCGCGGCCCGCCGGCGGCTCGGCCACGGCGCCTGAGAGCGGTACCGAGGACAGGTCCGCGCGGCCCGCGGTTGCCCGCGGACGTGCGGCTCGCTCACGTTCGCCCCCGGATGCGCTGGTCAGGCCGCACACTGGGGGAACGGGTTCCCCCGGGTGTGATGGGTGTGGCGGGCAGGCGGAGGTGACCGACGTGGACAGATCGCCGGGCGGTTGGGTGGCACTCGTCGGTGGCGGCCCGGGACGCGCCGACCTCATCACCGTCCGCGGGTTGAACCTGCTGCGGATCGCGGACGTGGTCGTCGTCGACCGGTTGGCTCCCCGCGACCTGCTGGCAGAGGCCAGGCCCGGAGCTGAGATCGTCGACGCCGGCAAGGCCCCGCACGGGCACAACCTGACCCAGGACGAGATCAACGCCGTCCTGGTCGATCGCGGCCGGCGTGGCCTCGGGGTCGTGCGGCTCAAGGGCGGCGACCCGTTCGTCTTCGGCCGCGGCGGCGAGGAGGCGTTGGCCTGTGCCGCCGCCGGCCTGCCCTGCGAGATCGTGCCCGGGGTGACCAGCGCGGTCGCGGTTCCAGCACTGGCCGGCATTCCCGTCACGCACCGCGGGCTGACGCAGGACGTCACCATCGTCAGCGGGCACGTCGACCCGTCCCATCCGGGTTCCACCGTCGACTGGGACGCGCTGGCTGCCGGTCCGGGCACCGTCGTCGTGCTGATGGGTGTCGCCGCACTCGCCGGGATCAGCGGCGAGCTGGTGAAACGCGGCCGCGGCCCCGAGACCCCGACCGCGGTGATCCAGGCCGGCGGAACACCCGAGCAGACCGTCGTCACCGGCACGCTGGCGGACATCGCCCGGCTCGCCGACGAGGCCGGCATCGCATCGCCCGCCGTCATCGTGATCGGCGACGTGGTGACCCTGCGAGATCGGATCGGCGTGATCTAGCGCAGTGCGAGGATGCGATCGTCGCCCGGCTTGGGATCGCCCCGTCCGTCGGTGTTGTTGGTGAGTACCCAGACCGAGCCGTCGGGAGCGGACACCGCGGCCCGCAGCCGGCCGTCCACGCCGTTGAGTACCGCCCGTGGCGTGCCTCGCACCGTCGCCCCGGCCAGGTCGAGTTCCCACAGCCGCTGGCCGCGCAGCGCCGCGACGTACATCGTGGTGCTGCGGATCGCGATGCCGCTCGGTGACGCGTCCGCGACCGGCCAGGTCGCCAGCGGCCGGCGGTACCGGCCGCCGTCGGTGTCCCCGTCTCCCTCGACGACCGGCCAGCCGTAGTTCCCGCCCGGCACGATCAGGTTGATCTCGTCGAACCGGTCCTGGCCGAACTCCGACGCCCACAGCCGCCCGGCGGAGTCCCACGCCAGCCCCTGCACGTTGCGGTGGCCGAGGCTGTACACCGGCGACCCGGGGAACGGGTTGTCCGCCGGGATGGTGCCGTCGGGTCGGATCCGCAGGATCTTGCCGTTACGGCTGGCGAGAATCTGCGCGTTGGCGCGCACCCCGGTGTCGCCAATGCCCGCGTACAGCAGGCCGTCGGGGCCGAAACGGATGCGGCCGCCGTTGTGGATCACGCCGTGAGCGAGACCGGTGAGGACCGGGGTCGGCGCCTCGGCGTGGTTGCCGTCCAGTCGAAAGCGAACGATCCGGTTGTCGCTGGACGTCGTGTAGTAGGCGTAGACAAGCTGGTCACGAGCAAAGGTCGGGGACACCGCGAGCCCCAGCAGGCCCGACTCGCCCTGGTGCACCACCCCGGGCAGCGTCGTCACCGTGCTCGGCGTGCCGCCGCCGACCGGCAGCCGCAGGATCCGGCCGCTGTCGCGCTCACTGACGAGCGCCTCGCCGGACGGTAAGAAGGCGATGTCCCACGGCGCGGCCAGGCCGTCGGCGACCGTCCGCGTCTGGGGCGCCGCCCCGTTCGCAGTCGCGGTGCCGGCGTCACCCGCACCGGCCCGGAGCGGACTTGGCAAAGGTTTTCCAGCCGATGCGGAATCCGAGCCGCCGCAGGCGGCGAGCGTCAACGCGGTAGCCAGGGCGAGTGCCGCGGCCATCCGCAGGCGCGCCTCGGGTCGGCGCCCGAAGGGCCGGCCCACCCGGTCAGCTGGCGTGCCGGACCGCGAGCGCGGCCAGCACCATGACGATCGCGATGATCGTGAACACAAGCTGCGGAGACAGCGGCGAGGAGCGTCGCAGGTACTCCCGGGAGGCGCGGCAGGTGGGGCACCGGCCCTCGATCACGAGCCCCGAGCAGCTGGCGCAGACCAGGTCTTCGCTGCCCATGCCCGCCTCCTTCCCACCGCGACACATGACTTCGGTCGAGGCCCGGGGGCCCCTGTCGGCGCGTGCATCGAACGATCGACCAAGCCCACGTTACGCCCGCGCGTGGCCCTGCGCCCCGCCCTCGACCATCACTTACCCGACCACGGGCACCTGATGCCTGTCAGACGCCTGCCGGGCGCGCCCGCGTGGCCCGGTTCCGGCCACCCCCTACCATCTCCGTCACGGAATGCATGTGAAGCAATGCTTGACGTGAGGATGGTTCGGTGATCGTTCTGAATTCGGTGAGCAAGCGGTACCCGAACGGCGCCCGACCCGCCCTGAGTAACGTCACTGCCACGGTCGGCGCGGGGGAGTTCGTGTTCCTCGTCGGACCGTCCGGTTCCGGCAAGTCGACCCTGCTCCGGCTGCTGCTGCGCGAGGAGCGGCCGAGCGGCGGGCGGGTCGTCGTCGCTGGCCTGGACGTCGCCAGGATTCCGGACCGGCGGGTTCCACGGCTGCGCCGGGCCGTTGGCTGCGTGTTCCAGGACTTCCGGCTGCTCCCCAACCGGACCGTGGCGGCCAACGTGGCCTTCGCCCTCGACGTCGTGGGCCGTCCCCGGCATGTCGTGCGCAGCGTCGTCCCTGAGGCACTCAACCTGGTCGGCCTCGGCGACCGGGCGGCCAGCTATCCCGACGAACTCTCCGGCGGCGAACAACAGCGGGTCGCCATCGCCCGCGCGTTCGTGGGGCGCCCGCGGGTACTGCTCGCCGACGAACCGACCGGCAACCTCGACCCGGCCACCAGCCTCGAGATCATGGGCCTGCTGGACACGGTGCACCGCGCCGGCACCACCGTCGTCATGGCCACCCACAACGCCGCTCTGGTCGACGCGATGCGACACCGCGTGCTGGAACTGCGGGAGGGAATTCTGGTCCGCGACGAGCCGGAGGGTCGCTACGACCAGACCCAGCCGCAGCTGGTGCCCCTCACCGCCCCGCCGTCGGCCGTCCCTGTCCAGGCGACGCCACCGGCACGGGAACGCAGCCCGTGGGCGGCGCCCTCGCGCGGACCGGCCGCCTGATGCGCCCGGGTCCACTCGCGTCGTTGCTCTGGACGGGGCTGCGGCGCAACCTGGCGATGACCGCGGCGGTGATCGTGACGGTCACGCTCAGCCTCGCGATGCTCGGCGCGGGCCTCTTGCTGCGGGCCCAGGTACACACCATCGACCAGTACCTGCTCGGCCAACTGGAGGTGGTCGTCGACCTCACCGACGACATCACCCCTGCTCAGCGCTCAGCGCTGGAGGACGAGATGCGCCGCGACCCGGCCGTCGTCAGCGTCCGCTACGAGAGCAAGCAGCACGTCTTCGACCGGTTTCGGCATGACTTCCGCGGCTCGCCGGACGTCCTCGCGGGGGTTGGCCCCGATGACCTGCCCGCCGCGCTGCGACTGACCCTCGCCGACCCGCGGCAGTCGCGTGACGTCGTCGTGGGCTACACCGGCCTTGACGGTGTGGAGGCCGTCCGCGACCAGCGTGCCCTGCTGGATCCGCTGTACCGCTTCCTCGACGCGTTCACCATCGGCGCCTTCACCCTCGCCGCTGTGCAGGCGCTCGCCTCCTTCGCGCTGATCTACACGATGATCCGGATCTCCGCGCACGGCCGCCGGCGGGAGACCGCGATCATGAAACTGGTCGGCGCGTCCAACGGGACGATCCGGGCGCCGTTCATGCTGGAGAGCGCGGTTGCCGGCCTGGTCGGCGGCCTTCTCGCGGGCGGCGCGTTGGTCGCGGCGAAGGTGTTCCTGGTGGACGGCGAGTTCTCTCGGCAGACGGCGTTCCCGTTGTTCGGCTGGCCGGCGGTGTGGCAGTCGGCGGCCGCCGTGGTCGCTGCCGGGGTGCTCGCCGCCGCCGCGATGGCATCGATCGCGTTGCGCCGGCACCTGCGCGTCTAGGGCTCCCCAGCCGACTAAAGCGGCTTTCGTCGTTGGAAGAGGACGAAGAGCGAGTCGTCGAGGCTGAGGGGTCCGCCGCTGCGGGTGTGGATGGTGGAGGGGGTGATGTGGCTGGTGGTGGTGGTGAAGGCGGTTTCGGCGGTGGTGTGGGTGGCGGGGTGCGCTGGCGGGTTGGTGGTGAGGATGGTCGTGTCGTGGGGATCGGTGACGGTGATGGTGCCGTCGGGTCTGCGGTGCAGGGTGTGGTGGTGGTCGTGCAGAGCGCGGTGGTGGGTGCCACAGACGACGACAAGATTGTCGATGTTGGTGAGCCCGCCTTGTTCCCAGGGGATGAGGTGGTGGATATGCAGCCATCGGGTGTGGTGGCAGGTGGGGTACTGGCAGCGGCCGTGGTCGCGGGTGTAGACGGCGTCGCGGAGGCGGGGGGTGGGGTGGCGGTGGCGACGGCCGAGGTGGAGGGGGTTGTGGTGGGTGTCGGTGTGGAGGGCGCGGAAGTGTGCGTCGCAGCCGAGGCGGCGTAGGACGGCGGCGGGTAGGCCGAGGGTGCGGCCGCGGATGGTGGTGGTTCCGGCGGGCGGGGTCCTGGTGGGGGTGGTGCGCGGCGGAACACCATGATCGTCGCTGTCGTCGGGACCGGTGCTGTCGGTGTGGGCGGGGTCGGGATGGGTGATGTGGATGTTGAGGGTGTGGGGGTTGCTGTGGAGGGTGGGGGCGCGGTGGTGGAGGAAGGCGTCGGCTAGGGCGACGAGGGCGTCGGCGTCATTGGTGCGGTTGCGGGCCGCGGGCCTGGGCTGCGGGTCGGTGGGTGGCGGGCCGCTGTCGGGGTCGGGTGGGGTGGTGTCGTTCAGGCTGGTGTGGGCGGCGTCGAGGGCGGTGAGGATGAGGGCGGCGTCGTCGGAGGGTAGGACGGCGGTGAGGCGGAGCATGCCGTTGGGTTCGGTGCGGAGGGTGAGGCGGCGGGTGTCGCGTTGGGTGGCAGGGTCGGTGGTGATTGCGTGGGCGGCGGCGACGAGGCGGT